>CAZPRJ010000045.1:0-61785 GCA_964588805.1 uncultured Microcoleus sp.
TTCACCCTATCATTGCTTTGTCTTTTTTTGGAGCTTATTTAATCCTCAATCCTTATTTAAAGGTGTCCCCAGTTTCCATTCAATTAGTTTCCCCAGCGAGTGGGGACAGTCCCATCAACCTGGCAGGTTGATTAAGAGTTTTTGGAAGTGTTTCCATTCAATTAGTTTCCCCAGCGAGTGGGGACAAGGGTGCATGGTTGTTGGTTTTATTTGTTTTTTGTGTTTCCATTCAATTAGTTTCCCCAGCGAGTGGGGACCCTCAATTTTAAACCCATACCCAGTAAGGAGTCCAGAAGCACTTTCCGACGCTCACCGAAATTCACCTCAGATTGAGAGCAAAAAGTTCAGAAAAAAACGCTGAAACCTAGACAGGGAGAGAGGCCGGCCTTCCCAACGAAATAATCAGCCTTTCAGCCATTTTGCTCGAGCGTCGGCCAGCCCATGATACAAAACAAGGTTTAATGCTAGAGCAAGGCAGCAATCATCTTTACTTAAGCATCAATCTTAAGGCAGATTCTTCTGATGGAGTTACTCAGCTTGAATAGAGAAGACCGTGTATGCATACGGATGGCTTTTCATGAAGCGCGACGCCACAGGCAAGTTTATTAGCAATTGGAACTCGGAGAGAAAACAACGAGTGAGTGTATCTCTGACCAAAACAGCATGGCGATCGCTCGATCAAGAGGCTCACAAGCGAGGAATTTCTCGCTCTGAAGTCATTGAACGCTTTGCCCGCACTCTGGAAGGCGAACAGTTTCTTGATGCCCAGATAAATGGGGCGGATGCTCAAATTAATTCGCTACAGCAGCAGATTCTTGAGCATCAGCAAGCGCTTAAAGCCTTGCAACACCAGAAACAAGAATTAGAAGCTTTAACTGAGTGCAAAGTGGCAATAATTCTGGAAAGCATTACCGATGCGTTTGTTGCCTTCGATCAAGACTGGCGCTACACTTACGTCAATCAGGCAGCCGCTCAAATCTTGCACAAAACCCCAGAAGAGTTATTGGGAAAGCACGTTTGGAATGAAGTTTTTCCTGAGCTGGTTGGTAAAATCCCTTATCAAGCACTACATCGAGCGGTAACAGAACAGGTTCCTGTGTCCTGGGAAGAATTTGGGGAATCGGTTCAGCGTTGGATAGAGGCGAATGCCTATCCCTCAACCGCAGGGGTAGCCGTTTATTTTCGGGATGTAACCGACCGCAAGCAAGCCGAGGCAGAACGAAAACAATTATTGCACGAGCTGGAACTTGAACATGCCCGATTTGAGGCCGTTTTACGACAGATGCCTGCTGGCGTCATGATTGCCGATGCCACAACCGATAAATTAGTGCTGGCAAACGAACAAGCCCAGCAAATTATAGGGTATGGCTATGAACAGTCCCTTGAGCTTGAGGACTATGCACCTATTATTTCCTTTGAAGCCTTTCGTTCCAGTGGCCACGTTTATGCCCCTCATGAGTATCCACTGGTGCGATCGCTAAACACCGGTGAGGTTGTCACCAACGAACAAATGACAATTCATCGAGAGGATGGTAGCCGCATCTTCATTAACGTCAACTCAGCACCCATTTTAGATAACCAGGGGCAGATTGTTGCAGCCGTTGTCATCTTTCAAGACGTAACCGATTACAAACAAGTTGAACAGGCATTACGAGAGAGCGAAGAACGCCTGCGATTGGCATTGACGGGGACTCAAACGGTTGTCTGGGATATGGACTTAAAAACCAATCGAGTGGTCTGTTCTGCTAATGCGCTGGAAGTTTGGAGTGTTCAAGAAGGTACAGCAGAAGACTTTTTTGCGCTTATTCATCCCGATGATCGACAACAGATGATCCAAGCGGCTCAACGAGCAATCACTGGAGAAGAACACTCCTATGCTCAGGAGTATCGCGTCATTAGTCCGGACGGCCTTGTTCGCTGGATCAACAGTCAGGGGCGAGTCTATCTGGATGAGGCGGGCCGAGGCGATCGCATGATTGGTGTTTCCGTTGACATAACAGAACGCAAACAAATAGAAGCCGAGCGCGATCGCCTTTTAGAACGAGAACAAACTGCCCGACTCGAAGCAGAAACCGAACGCAAGCGATTGTACGATATCCTGATGCAGTTGCCTGCCATGATTGGCATTGTTAAAGGTTCCGATCTTGTCTATGAATTTGCCAGTCCAAGCTATCTGCAAGTAACTGGACGCACTCTAGACATGATTGGAAAATCCATGCGAGAGGTTTTCCCAGAGTTAGAGGGGCAAATTTACTTTGACGCCATTAAGCACGTTTACCAGACGGGAGAAACCTTTATTCGCAATGAGTCGCTTGCTTACTGGGATCGAAATGGCGATGGTGTTTTGGAAGAGGGATTTTTTAACTGCATCTGTCCGCCTTGGCGAGATGCCAAGGGAACCATTCAGGGTGTATTGATTTATAACATTGAAGTGACAGCCCAGGTACAGGCAAGGCAAAAAATTGAGGAATTACTGACAGAACTTCAGCAAAAGGAAAAACAGCAGCAATTTCTGATCGAATTGAATGACGCGATTCGTGCCATTCAAGACTCGAAGGAAATTATGTGGCAAGTGGTTTGTTCTACAGGACAGCACTTTGGTGTCACTCGTTGTACATACGGTGAGGTTGATTCGACTCAGGAATACGTCATCGTTGAACAGGATTATTGCAATGGTGTAATCAGTATCGTTGGTAGCCATCAGATGGATGCTTTTGGCCCTGAACTTATTGCTGAATTAAAGCAAGGCAAAACTATCGTTGTCGATGATGTTGATACCGATCCTCGAACTGCCACATCGGGGGAGGCTGCCTTTGACGCAATTCAAACCAAATCTCTCTTATGTGTACCCTTGGTGAAAGAAGGGCGATTTGTCGCATTGCTTGTGTTGCATCATATCTCTCCTCGTCAGTGGACAGAGGAAGAGGTGGCAATGATGGAGCGAATTGCTCAAAAAACCTGGTTAGCTGTGGAGCGATCGCGGGTAGAACAGGAATTGCGCGAAAGTGAAGCTCACCTGCAACTGGCCGTAAAAATTGGACGCATGGGAACCTGGGACTGGGAAATGCAGACGGGTGCATTGCTTTGGTCAGAAGGACACTTCGCCGTGCTGGGTCTACAACCGCTTGAATGCGAACCGAGCTATGAGGTTTGGGCTAGCCATGTTCATCCCGATGACTTAGCAGAAGTTGAGGCGAAACTTCAGCAAGCGATCGCTGCCAAGAAAGAGTATCACCATGAATATCGCTTGTGTTGGTTAGATGGCTCCATTCACTGGGTCGAAGTGAGAGGACAGTTTACTTATGATGCTCAAGGAAATCCCAAGCACTCAATTGGTGCTGTGATTGATATCACAGAACGTAAGCAAGCCGAACAGGAACGGGAACAACTGCTAGAGCGCGAACGCCTTGCCCGTTCAGAGGCAGAAGCCGCACAGCACCAACTAGCAACTATTTTTGACACATCTCCGGTTGGACTTGCCCTGCTAGATGAAAAGCAACGATTTATTGCCATCAATGAAGCACTAGCAGAAATTAATGGATTAACTCGTGAGCAACACTTAAGACATTCCATTTCCGAACTTTTTGGTCAATCCGACCCCAAACTCGTTGAAGTTTTTAATCAGATCTACACCACAGGGAATCCCTTCATTTCACCCAACTTTGCGGTGAATGTTCCCGGACGGCATGATCGCCGTCCCGGTTACTACAACGTTTACTACCTTCCGACGGTTAACTCCAACAGCCAAGTAGAAGGCGTTCTCGTCTATGTGGTCGATGTGACGGAACGAGTGCAGTTAGAACTTGCCCAACGCTTTCTCTCGCAGGCCAGTGCAGTCCTTGCATCCTCCCTTGATTATCAAACCACTCTAGAGCGAGTCGCGCAGCTTACAGTGCCGGAATTAGCCGACTGGTGTACAGTTCACATGATCGAAGAAGATGGTGCGATCGAGCAGATTGCGGTGGCTCATATCGACCCGGCTAAACTGGAATGGGCTTATCAGATTAGAGACAAGTATCCTCTAAACCCAGACGATCCTCGCGGGGCTGCATACACCTTGCGAACTGGGCAACCGGATTTTGTACCGGAGATTCCCGATGAACTGTTAGTACAAGCAGCGCGTGACTCAGAGCATTTAGAGATTCTCCGGCAGGTTGGATTTAGTTCTGTCATGACGGTGCCACTCCGCACGCAGTCACGAATTTTGGGGGTTATTTCCTTTATCTGTGCCGAATCTGGACGACAGTACGCCCAAGCCGATTTGCAACTGGCAGAGGAAGTGGCACGTCGTGCATCTTTGGCCATCGACAATGCCCAGTTGTACCGCGTAGCTCAACGCGATCGCGCCAAAGCAGAAGCCGCTAATCGGATTAAAGACGAATTTTTAGCGGTATTGTCCCACGAATTGCGATCGCCCCTCAATCCGATCCTGGGCTGGACAAAATTGCTCCGAACTGGGCGGCTTGATGGCACCAAAACCGAACAAGCCTTGGAAACGATTGAACGCAATGCCAAGCTGCAAGCGCAATTAATTGAAGACTTGTTGGATGTTTCTCGCATTCTGCAAGGAAAAATGACGCTAAACGTTGCAACCGTGAATCTAGAAGCAACGATTGAAGCGGCACTAGAAACGGTACGACTGGCCGCCGAAGCCAAACATCTTCAAATCCAGACTACATTCAATCCTATTGCCGGAACGGTTTCAGGTGATGCCAATCGCCTCCAACAGGTCGTGTGGAACCTCCTCTCCAATGCCGTGAAGTTTACCCCAGTCGGAGGACGAATCGAGGTGCAACTAGAGCAAGTTGACACCTATGCTCAGATTCAAGTTAAAGATAGTGGAAAAGGCATCAGTCCAGAGTTCTTACCCTACGTGTTTGACTACTTCCGTCAAGAAGATGGCACAACGACCCGAAAATTTGGTGGATTAGGATTAGGACTAGCGATCGTCCGTCATTTTACCGAACTGCATGGAGGAACTATTCAAGCAGACAGCTTAGGACAGAACTTAGGAGCTACATTCACCATCCGACTACCATTAAACCTCGTCGAGCCGGAATCGTCTTGTGATGACAAACACCCAGAAAGCGCCACAGACTTAGCCGGTGTTCAAGTCTTGGTTGTGGACGATGATGCAGATATGCGGGAGTTGGCAGCATTCACCTTGATGCAATCTGGTGCACAAGTTACAACCGCCGCTTCGGCTGCACAGGCGTTGACTTTTCTGAATTCCTCTGTTCCCGATCTGCTGTTATGCGATATTGGGATGCCAGAGATGGATGGTTATGCCCTAATTCAGCAAATTAGAAAGTGGCCACCTGAACAGGGAGGCACGATTCCTGCCATTGCTTTGACTGCCTATGCCGGAGAGATTAATCAACAGCAAGCCTTAGCGGCCGGATTTCAGATGCATATTGCCAAGCCTGTCGAACCGGAGGAATTGGTAAAAGCGATCGCCCATTTGTTGACAGCCGGTAGCAGGTAAATGGTATAGGAAACGTGAGCGGCTAAGTTGATAGCCCAGCGTGTTGAAATACTTGTTGAGTACTCAAGCTGAGTCCAGGTAGGAGAGAATTGGAAATTGCACTATCACCTCGATAGGTTTTTGGCAATGCATTAGAGGTAAACACAGTGATACTTTTGGCTCTCGGGTCAACAATCCAAACCAGTGATATTCCAGCCGTTAGGTAGTCAGTCGCTTTCTCTGTCATTTCCCCAAAAGTCTGACCCAATGAAATAATTTCAATAACAAGTTCGGGTGGGGTGGGACAGGCTTCATCTACCATCCACTCAGCAGGCAGCCGTTTGTAAGAAATATAAGTTAAATCAGGAACAGGCACCCAAGATTCATCAGCACGAGTCAAAGAAACAGCCCACTCAATCCTCACCCTCCCTCGCTGCTGACTCCATTGATTTAACAAGATGAATAGAGCACCTGTAAGGGAGCTATGGAAGAATTTTGGAGCCATATCCGGGGGTTTAAATTTTGGGACAGCTTGCCCGTTTACGAGTTCATAAATGACATCGCCTTCAGGTAGTGCGAGAAATTCTTCTAGTGTGAGCTGTTGACCGGAAGCCTGAACCATGAGCTTAGAGCAAGAGTATTGTGCTTAATTTATAGCATTGCCACCTCTTTCCAATCCTTTTTTTGACACAGAGAATCCCCTGTGTCGATGCACAGGGGAAGAACAATGCTTGCGGCAAACTTAACAATTCATAATTCCTGATTACGAATTATCGTTAAGCTCTTTGCCTTAGAAAGCAAATTGAAAGCGTAAATTTCCTACATAAATTGTAGAATTATCGTCAAAGTTATTGGGATTTCCAATCAAATAAAAGGCTGGAACAAGGGCAATATTTCGGTTGATTGGATAATAGTAAGATGCTTCAATCTCGTATTGAGTGCCACCATCACCTGCCCCAGCAGCAAGGAACTTACCACCCTTTAAAACATCAAACGGTATCATGAATGATAGAGTTGCCAGAGCTCCTGGTTTCCCCAAGTCGGGAAAACCCAAACCCGCTTGAAATGCTTGAGCATTGATATGTCCATTCGGACGACCGGGTGTTATAGGATCTATATTCGTAGTTGCATAGGTATAGCGTCCAAACACACCCAAACTAGAGGTCACTAACCAATCAAAGTTAACACTAAAGGTATGAGCTATGGCATTGTCAATAGAACCCCCAAATCCATCATCCGCTACCCCATAAATTGGCTCACCAACAGCACCCCCAACTCCCAGTCCAGTCTGATTGCCATTTTCATCAAAGATGGGAATAGTGGGGTCGATACTGGAATAGTTGTAAAGCAACCTCAGGTTAATTTTGTCAGTCGGCGAGAAGGTTAATTCAGCAGTAGCGGTGTAGGTCGCATTAAACAAGCCTTTACTAGGATTTGATGATGAATTAAACCCAAATTGGCCGGGAAGAAATTCATCATTTTCACCGAGATAACCAAGATGCAACTTCAACTTCTGATTAATATCCCAAAGGAGAACTAATCCTGAACCCCGATCGATGGTGTTTAGTAAGCTGCTGCTGTTCGAGTTAAAGGTATTGGCTCCATTTAAGATAAACGTGAAAGCATTGTTGTCAAAGTAGCGATACCAGTTAACCCGAGGGCCAAATACAACTTGAAATTTATTACCAAGGGGAAACCTGTAGAATAATTCTCGTAGGACAACATTATTTCGAGAACCCGTGATTTCTGAGCCAGCAGTTTGATCGAAAAATGGAGTCCCAAAGGTATTGAAAAGTCCAGCAGAAGCATAGGAATTCGCTGGAGAAATTCCATTACCAGCCACTAGCTGAGTGACTAAACTATCTTTACCTGTAAACGAGCTTTCTAGTGTCAGCCACACGAGATCGCTAAAGGTAATTTGGGGGTCTTTAGCATTTTGAACAATTGGTTGATTCGTAATCGAATTTCGTGCTGCTGGCCTGAGTTCCAGAGGAGGATTGATATTCGATGTCTCAACTTTGACATCATCTCCCGCCGTTGCTCCAGTTAGGTTGAACCATACTAATCCACTCAGTTTTGTTGTTGGGGAAAATTGATGCTCTTCTAGAAAAGCAACTCGTCCTTCTAATAGATCAACTCTTGTCCCCAAACTGGTTAGTTCAGTTTGAAACTCCTGTGTCAATCGTTGCAAAGCTTCTAAATCTTGACGGGTGACTGCCCCCTCTCCACCCGTTTGAATTATGCGCTCAATTTGTTGCAGGCAAGCGTTTAAACCGGCGGCAAATTCATAACGAGTGGTGGCGCGATTGCCACGATACGTACCATCGGGGTATCCTGCAATACAACCATAGCGTTCAACGAGCGATCGCAAAGCCTCAAACGCCCAGTCTCCCGGAGAAACATCCCTCAGTTGTGTCACGTTGGTGACTTGTGACATGGGATTATCGGACTCTGTTTCCCCATCCCCTGAATATAAATCGGATACAGAAGGCATCTTCTCCTGTGTTGGTTCATCGGTTGATGATTCGCCAAGATTTTCTCCCAATACTATCGGAGGAGGTATGGCATGGGTGTCTTGAACAGAATTGATATCTTCTGTGTCTGAGGCTAATTCAGCAACAGAAGTGACTGGGTTAACAGCGGGTACTTCGACTGAAGACGCTTGCTGAGGTACAGACGCGATCGCATTTTGAGTCTCAGCAGCGATTGTTTGCAAGGGTAAGCAGTTGCTCACAGTTGTTGAAACTAACAAAGACACCCAAAAAGTGACTGGAGCAATAAGCCAAGCCTTCTGGGTAGTTGCATCCTTAACCATCATTCCTCACACCTAATTTTAGAAAAAATAAAGCCTCTGGATGCTAACAAATCTATCTTAGGATAGATGTAATATTAACAACAATATTTTTTTTGGTTCAAATTCTTTATCATCACTTGATAAATTGGAAATTTTTTGAACTGAATATCTTGCCCAATCCCAATAAGTTAGAATGAGCTTCAACTGATACCAAATCCAGTAACAGATAACAAAGAAAGTCACATAAACACAGATAAACTTAACTTCAAACCCCTGAATAAATAGGAGCTTGTATCTTCCACATTTCCACCGCTTGCATAACCTTTGCAGAAGGAGCAGTCCAACCCACAATTCCGCCTTGAGCAACCATCATATCTAATGTGGATTGTTTAAATTCTGGAAAGTAACTTTCCGTCGCATCTTCCACCAACAAGCACTCAAACCCTCGATCATTTGCCTCTCGCATTGTAGTTTGAACACAAACTTCAGTCGTTACCCCTGTTATTAATAGATGAGTAATTTTCTGTTCATGTAGGAGAGATTCCAAATTGGTTTTATAAAATGCTCCTTTGCCGGGTTTGGTAATTACAATTTCACCAGAAAGAGGTGCCAATTCAGGAATAATTGCATTGCCGGATTCACCGAGGATTAAAATCCGTCCCATCGGGCTAATATCACCAATTTTTACCTCACTTTGTCCCCGATGCAACTTGGATGGTGGACAATCAGATAAGTCGGGTTGATGCCCTTCAATCGTGTGAAAAATGGGAAGTTTATGAGTCCGAAAAGTTTCTAGAAGCTGCTTTATGGTTGGGACAATTGCTCTCAGCCGTGTTACATCATTCCCTAAAGCTTCGCCAAATCCTCCTTTTTCTAAAAAGTCTCGCTGCATATCAATGATGAGTAGTGCTAGTCCTCCATCGGTAGGAAGTTCGTAATCGTAAGGTTGAGCAGAGATTGAAACCATGATGAATGATGAATTGTAAATGATGAAGACCGGAGAATTGACTAATCAAAAGTGATGAAATAAAGCACACTTAATTTATAATTGAGCGTTCCGCATTCATCGTTAGCATAAGGAAACAGGTTTTTCCCAAATGGCAAGAACAATGCAACCCTCGTGGCTAACAACACTATGGTGAGTGTTGGGTGAGTTGATAACAAGGGTTCCAGCTTGATGCTCTCCATTTTCGTCAGTTTGCGAACCTGAAAGAACAAAGATGTGTTCAAAACCTGTATGAAGATGTTTAGGAATACTAGCCCCTGGTTTATAACGCAACAGTGCTGCCATTGCACCTTGTTCACCATCTTTATAGAAGCGGTAGATATCAACTCCGGGGCGAAACGGCTCCCAAGTCAGCTCGTTTTGTTGTGTAGCGATATTGAATAAATCTTTGAGGATTAAAACTGGCTTCATGAGTCGCTTAATTGAGTTGAACGTTAGCAAGTAGGCTAGTGCAAGAAGGATGCAAGCTAGAAGGGAAGAAAATTTTTAGAGTAAGCTTTTTAACCTTTTTGAACTGATGGGTTATTTCCGCCCTTCAACAACGATTAAGCTGTTGCGCTTACAAATTGCATTGAGACAGTTGGTAAAAAGCTTGCTATCAGTGGATTTCCTCATTTTGAATTTTGAATTGCTTAATGTCCTGCCATACGTTGACCAATGGTGGCAAAGTCGGCTTCTGCGATCGCACTTTCATAAACAAACTGCCCTTCACTAATCACCAAAATTCGGTCGGCCAGTTTTAGCAATTCATCCAAGTCTTCACTCACTAACAACACGGCTACACCTCGATTCCGTGCCTCAACAATCTGGCTATGAATGTAATCTACAGCAGCAAAATCCAAGCCAAAGCAGGGATTAGCAGCGATGAGGAGATTAATATGATCGGCAGAGAGTTCTCGTGCTAGTACGGCACGCTGCACGTTTCCCCCAGACAGATTGCCGATAGGCGTTTCTGCGGAAGGTGTTTTAACCGAGAAAGTGCTAATTAAGTTCTTCGCCGCATCTCGAATTGCCCTAAGAACCAGTAATATACTTGCTTTCGCTTGAGGGGGACGGTCAAAAGTGCGTAGGGCAAGGTTTTCAGCAACACTCATGTGAGGGACACAGGCATTACGCAGGGGTTCTTCTGGTAGTGCAAAGACTTTATGCCGATACATCTCAGCTCGTGTTGCGGTATAAACTTCACTATTCACCAAGATTTGCCCAACTGTGGCAGGACGCTGACCGGCTAAGACTTCTACTAGTTCGCGCTGTCCATTGCCCGAAATGCCCGCAATCCCAATAATTTCACCACTATGCACCGTCAAATTCACACCTTTAACGGCTTCTAACCCATTATCTTTATTGGCGTGAACATTCTGCACTTGAAGCACAGGTTTGGGGTTGGGATGCGCGGTTTTTTCCACCTGTTTTGGTTCGCGCCTCTCTCCCATCATCATCTCAGCCATGTCTGAGACGGTAAGTTCCTTGACTAAACCGTGTCCTGCAAACTTGCCCTTTCGCAGTACAGTGATTTCATCACAAAAAGCCATCACTTCACGGAATTTGTGGCTGATAATTAATACGCTCAACCGTCCGGCAGTGACTTCTTCTCGCAGTAATCCTAAAACTTCATCTGCTTCTTGGGGAGTGAGTACAGAAGTGGGTTCATCCAAAATCAAGATGCGAACTTGGAGATAAATTTGTTTGAGAATTTCCAGCTTCTGTTTCTGTCCAGCAGCTAACTGAGCAATAGGGGTGTCTAGTGGTACTTGAAAAGGAGCGGTTTGCATGAATGCATTTAAGCGATCGCGTTCTTGATTCCAGTTGATTAAATTAGGACTATCAAATCGGGACAGAACGAGATTTTCGGCTACAGTCATCGCAGGGACGGAGGTAAAGTGCTGGTAAACCATGCCGATACCGTACTTATGAGCATCACGGGGGCTGCCAATGGCGCGGGTTTGTTTATCAATTAGTACTTCGCCAGAGGTGGGTGTATAGAATCCCATAATGCACTTGACTAAGGTACTTTTTCCTGCTCCGTTTTCACCGAGGAGGGCATGAAATGTGCCTGGTTTTAGATGCATTGAGACGTTATCTAAGGCCGTGAAAGTACCAAATTGTTTGGTCATGTTTACCACCTCTAGCTCTGGTGGTTTATCTAAGCCTACAGTGGTGCTTGCTGTTGCAGTGTTCATAGTTTTAGGAGTTAGTTAGGGTTAGTTAGGGGAAAGTTCGATCCCCCCAAACCCCTCTTAAAAAGGGACACGGCTGATTCATTCTCTCCAAACCCGCCAGGGAATCAATTCCCACAGCGAGTAGCCAAAGTCGGTTGAAACCGACTGCAAGATATAGGGCGCTTTTAGTCCATTGAAATGGACTTTTTCTATTAGCCCGGAACTTAAGTTCCGGGCGGGTTTCGAGAAAACGAATCAGCCCGTCTTAAAAAAGGGGGGAGTATTTTTAAGAGAGGGTTTAACTATGCGAGACAGAATATTCGGGCGTCGGAAGGTTAGATTCTTCGTTTTCTCCTTGGATGGCTTCAATCAATGCGGCTGAGTCGGCAACGGCTCCAAAAACGCCTCCTTGCATTTTGATCATTTTTAAGGCTGCTAAATAGTTGCCGTAGTCGGTGGCGGCAGTGCAGTCGGATAAGACTAGGCATTCATAACCTCGATCGTTTGCTTCCCGCATTGTGGTGTGAACGCAGACATCGGTGGTTACTCCAGTAAGGATGATGTTCTGAATCCCTTTGCGTTTGAGCAGCAAATCTAAATCTGTGGCATAAAATGACCCTTTTCCTGGTTTATCGATGATGGGTTCTCCGGGAAGAGGTGCGAGTTCAGGGATAATGTCCCACCCTGGTTCGCCTCGGACTAAAATTTTGCCACAGGGGCCGGGGTCGCCAATACCTGCTCCGATCTGACGCGATCGCCATTGTTTATTTTCTGGTAAATCTGATAAATCGGGGCGGTGTCCCTCGCGAGTATGTATGATATGAAATCCCTTCTCTCGTGCTACTTCCAATACCTTTTTAATCGGTTCAATCGGTGCGCGAGTTAACGATAAATCGTAGCCCATCTTATCAACATAACCTCCGAAGCCACAGAAGTCTGTTTGCATATCAATGACTAGCACCACCGTATTTTCTGGGTGCAAATCTCCGTTATAAGGATAGGGATAAGGTTCAGCTTCAACAAATATTGTCATAATTAAACCTCAAAAGATTAAGGAAAATTTAGAAGGCAGGAGGCAGAATTCATAATTTAGAAATGTAGGTTCGCCAACCGCCCCATTGAGTAATTTCTTTGTGGTTTTCACAAAGGATTGGTTCTCCTAAAACGCCTAGAACTACTTCACCGTTATCAAGGTAGACCTTTCCAATACATAATCCCGGTGGTTCTTTTAACAAGATGGTACTCAGGTTATCGGTAGGAACTTTCCAGATTTCAACAGCGATTGCAACACCCCCTTCTCGAACCCGCAACATTGCAGGATAACGGTCATCAATCGACCAAAGGCGATAAGCAGGTTCTGTTTTGGCTTCTTTTACAAAGATTGCTCCAACAGCTAGGAGATTGCCATTTAGTTCTAAGCCTTGCATTAACGTCCCATTGACGGCAAGATTTAATGTTTCTGCCATTGAAGTCTTGATATACCCCTGATGAATGCTCGTCATTTGAAACTACAGATAAATTGTTCCTGTAGGGGCGGATTTAGGGACTAAATGCATGGACGAATCGACAACCTTTATACAAAACCCGCCCTCCTTTTTCCTTAATTACTCGTACCTAGTGCTCCGGGTGCGCCTGTTAAGGTTCGTTTTGGAGAGCAGGTAAGAATCATGATTAAAAGGGTCAGAATGTAAGGTGCGGCATTAAATAGGTAGTAGCCTTGAGTGATACCGACGGATTGCAGTGCAGGGCCGAGTGCTTGCGCTCCGCCAAATAGTAAGGATGCGTATAGGCATTGCATCGGTTGCCATCGAGCGAAAATTACTAAGGCTACAGCCATCAATCCCTGTCCACTAGAAATGCGTTCACTCCAAATACCGGGATAGTAGAGCGATAGAGAAGCACCACCAATTCCGGCTAAAAAACTGCCAGCGATGATACAAAGCATCCGAACTTTTTTGATCGAGACTCCCATTGCTCTAGCCGCATCGGGACTATCGCCAACGGCACGAATAAATAATCCCCAACGAGTGGATTTGAAAAACCATGTCATTAAAGGTGCGATCGCTAATCCCAGTAGGAACAGAGGACTGATTTTTAATGCTGACTCTAATGCCGGTATACTGCTCCAACTTCCCAAATCAATAGTAGGCAGTTGTGGGGCTTTGGGTTGGATAAAGGGCTTACCGAAGAAAAAGGCGATGCCGCTGCCAAAGATAATCATGGCAATGCCTACAGCAATATCATTCACTCTGGGTTGCTGAGTCAGCCAAGCGTGGATGAAGCCTAGAACCATCCCCGCCAAGCCAGCAACGATCACTCCTAACCAAGGCGAACCGGTTAAATAAGAAATAGCATAGGCACTCATTGCCCCAGTTAGCAGAGTTCCCTCCAATCCCAGGTTAATTTTGCCGCTTTTTTCAGTAAGGCATTCCCCAAGGCTGACAAACAAAAAAGGAACACCACCCCGCAGGGTTCCGGCGGCGATCGCTAAGGGGACTCCCCACCAGCCTATTGCTTCTGCTGCCATCGAATTCCTCCGTTATCGATTTTGGATTTTGGATTTTGGATTTTAGATTGCAGAATCGAACCTTCAAAAGTGGTTAGATACCATGAGCGATGGCTCACCAAGGCTCCTCTCCCCCGCACCCCCGCACCCCTGCTCCCGGAGCTATTTTCAAACCGTAGCTGGCGATTGTTGACTGGCAGGGGGCTGACTTCCAGTAACGGCTGGCTTATCCTTAAAGATTGCCAAGCGTCCATAAAGGGATTCGCTGTACAAAATAACCAGGAAAACTAATCCTTGAAAAACCAGAACCGTTGCATCCGGTAATTCGTGGACTCGCTGTAAAATCCCGCCACTGGTGAGGATGCCACCCAGTAAAATTGCTACTACTGTTGCCGCCAGGGGATTGTATCGGGCAATAAACGCGACTAATATGCCGCTATAGCCATAGTTAGCATTCAAGGATTCGTTGGCTCTGCCGTGTACGGCGGCAATTTCTACCATGCCTGCGAGTCCAGCACAGGAACCTGCCAGAAAACAAATTGCCATTGTCAGCTTGCCTACCGGGAGTCCGGCAATTCGGGCGGCGCGAATATTGCCCCCAGCAGTACGAGCAGCAAAGCCGAAGGTGGTGCGCTGAATCAGGAAGTATGCGATCGCACAAGCAATCAAGCCATAAATTAAACCATAGTGAACGCGAGTACCGGGAATTTTCCCCAGCATATCGGCATCGGGAATGGGAAAGGTAGAGGGCTTATTGAGGGAACTGGGATCTTTCCAAGGGCCGCCCACTAAGTGATTCAAAAGAGCGATCGCAATATAGTTCAATAGCAAACTACTAATCGTTTCATTAACACCTCGATAGTGCCGCAATGCTCCTACTGCCCCAATCCACAAACCCCCGCAGATGATACCCGCTAGCGCCATTCCCACCTGCACCATGATCGGGGGTGCGCCTTTGAGGGTTAGGCCAGTTGCGATCGCTCCCAATCCTCCGACAACCAGTGCTCCCTCATTGCCAATAATCACCAAACCCAAGCGAGCGGGTAACAACGTACATAGAGAAGTCAGCATTAATGGTGCAGCTCGAATCAGCGTATTTTGGAAAGAAAACCAACTCCCAAAAGCCGCTTTGTAAATCGAGCCATAAACAGCAAAGGGATTAACACCTGATGCTGCACAAAATATGCCAAATAAAACGAGTGAGAAAATCAAAGCAGCGACGGGAAGACAAACAGCTTCCAAACTGCGACGCCAGTTGTAACGATTAATCATAATAGTGATTGGCGAAAGATTAAGGGTCAGAAGTCAGGAGTCAGGAGTTAGGAGTTAGAAGTCAGGAGTTAGGGGAGCAAGATTTTTATTTATGACGGTGAATTTTTTTAATTGGGAGTGCCTTCTGCCTTCTGCCTTTTACCTTCAACGACAGATATTAATGCCGACCTACTTAACTATTGACCTTACCAACGACACCTGAAACTAACCAATTCATCTTTTCTAGTTCAGCATCTTGCTGTTTGAAATCCTTACCGTTTGGGATAATAACTTTGCCAGTGTTATCTTTGAGTTCTCCTTTGTAAACGACCATGCTGCCATCAAGAAACTTCGTTTTTGCGGCATCAGCATCCTTTTTGGCTTGCTCACTGACGGCTGAACCATAGGGAGATAACTTCAAAAAGCCTTCCTTAAAACCCCCCCGTACTAAATGAGGAATACCGCCATTCGCTGAGGTTTTGTCAGCCTGAATCATTTCCACATATTTGGTATAGACATTTGTCCAGTCCCACTCTGCACCCGTTAGATATCCTTTAGGCGCAAGCTTTGCTTGATTGGCATGGTATCCACTTGCGAAAATGCCTCGTTTCTCAGCCGTTTCTACAATGACTTTGGGGCTATCTACATGACAAGTAAGAACATCAATTCCTTGGTCGGCCATGCTATTAGCAGCTTCTGCCTCTTTAACGGGTAATGCCCAATCTCCTGTGAAGATTACCTGAGTTGTCACTGTCGGCTTAACGCTACGTGCACCTAAGGTAAAGCTATTAATATTACGCAATACCTGGGGGATAGGTTTAGCCGCAATGAACCCTAATTTACCTGTCTTGGAAGTTAGTCCAGCGACAATCCCGGCTACATAGTTAGCCTCATCAATGTAACCAAAGTAAGTACTAATGTTTTTAGGGTGTTTTCCTTCCTGATATAGTCCGCCACAGTGCAAGAATTGAACATCTGGGTACTCTTGGGCGACTTTTATAACATGAGGGTCGAAATATCCGAAGGAGGTAGGAAATAGAACGGTTGCTCCATCCTGCTCAATCATACTCCGCATAGCTTCCTGAACTTCTGTCGTTTCAGGAACGCTGGCTTGCTCTACAATTTTTATGCCAGGAAGCTTGGCAATCCCTGCTGCCCCTTCAGCATGGGCTTGATTGTAGCCGTAGTCATCTTTGGCACCCACATAGATAAATCCGATCACTAGGGGTTTGCCTCCTGTACCGGAGTCGGCTTGACTTTGATTTGATGAACTGCATCCAGTTCCAAATTTGGAGGTAACTCCAAACGCCGTAGTGGCTAGCAAACCACGGATGACTTGGCGACGGGATAGGTGTAGAAACTTGCTCACTGCTGGTAACTCTCCTGACGAAAGGATGAAGGATGGCTGCTGTTGGCTCTTAATACAGGAGAGATTAGCAGTGTAATTTTGTTTTGAGGGTGTGAAAAAGTTCGGAAAAGGTTCGATCAAAGTGAGAAGAATGTTATCCAAGTAACAAAAGCTACTGGGCAAAAACCTATAGGATACACATCTAATTCATCACTGCAATCTGCTGATGAGTTAGGTTACAGCCTTGCTCAGTAGTGGGTTTACAGGGGTAATGAAGTAATACAGGCTGAGAAATTTAGGACGCAATACATTGATGTTGTGTCTGCTGAGTTAGTTGGGTGTCTTGTCAGGGTTTTTTGACCCATGAATAATGAAGAAGCATTAGCAATTGTTAAAAAAATATTAAGCGAAGAACGTTTAAGCAAACTGCAAGTAACGGTATTTCAGCACGCTTGGGAAGAGCAATCTTATCTAGAAATTGCTAAAAATTCCGGCTATGAAGTGGGTTATATCAAGCAAACAGGGTCTCAACTCTGGCAATTACTCTCTAAGGCATTCGGGGAAAAGGTTACTAAAACTAATCTTCAGTTAGTTTTGCAGCGAAAAGCAAGGGAGTTTGTTGCTTCTCAGGAGTCAGGAGTCAGGAAAGATTTCCCTTACTCTTCGGGACATAAAAAAGGCTTTGCTGGACTGCCGGAATGGTTAGACAAACCAGAAACACCAAACCAGAATTTACTAACAACCAACAACCAACAATACTCAATACTCAATCCACCCCCCCCTTATCCAGGGGAGAACAAAATCCAAAATCGAAAAGATTGGGGAGATGCACCTGATGTAGCCGTTTTATACGGACGTACACAAGAGTTGACAACGCTAGAACAATGGATTTTGCAAGAACGTTGCCGACTTGTTGGTTTATTCGGTATGGGAGGAATTGGCAAAACCTCTTTAGCCGTTAAGTTAGCTAAACAAATTCAAGGTAAGTTTGAGTGTGTCATTTGGCGCAGTCTTCGCAATGCTCCACCCCTTCAAGAATTCCTAAATGATTTGATTCAAGTTCTGGGGATGGAACAAGAAACCCATCTACCCGATTCTCTAAATAGTAGAATTTTGTGGCTATTGGACTATTTGCGTAAACATCGCTGTTTACTAGTTCTTGATAATCTTGAAACCATTATGCAACCGTGCGATCGCGGTGGGGGTTATCAAGCTGGATATGAAGGCTACGGCCAGCTTTTAAAATGTTTGGGAGAAACTGACCATCAAAGTACTCTTGTCCTAACAAGTCGGGAAAAACCTAGAGAAATTGCTGCGATTGAGGGGCAAGCTCTACCTGTGCGATCGCTACGACTAACAGGGTTATCTGAGAACACTATACAAGAGATTTTCAACATTAAAGGAGATTTTTTCGGCTCAGCGACTCAATGGAAAATCTTAGTTGAGCACTATGGAGGCAATCCCTTAGCCTTAAAAATAGTAGCCTGTCCTATCAAAGATTTCTTTGCAGGCAGGATTGCCGATTTCCTAGAAGTCCTACAACAAGGAAATTCAATTTTCGGGGATATTCGGGATTTGTTAGCCTGTCAAATTGATCGCCTGTCAGATTTAGAGCAACAGGTGATGTACTGGTTAGCCATTGATAGAGAACCCATTTCCTTATCCGAACTTCGAGCAAACTTTGTTCAACAGGTATCTCTGAGTGATTTACTAGAAGCATTAACCTCCTTAGAGAGGCGATGTCTAATCGACAAAGCTACACCTACACTGATTGAAAAAAGCCGAACTTTATTTACTCTACAACCGGTTGTCATGGAATACATGACTGACCGTTTAATTAAACAGATTTGTGAAGAGTTAGAAAGGTTAAAGGTTGAAAGTTATGCAGGGAGTCAAGAAACAGATTTATCTACTAACCTGCAATCTTCACCCCCAACTCATTTCAAACTCTTCAAAACTCATGCGCTCATCAAAGCTCAAGTTAAAGACTATATTCGAGAAACTCAAATTCGTTTAATCCTCAAACCGATATTAGAAAAGTTACTTTATAGCAGTAGCCAGGAAAAAATAGAAGGAAAATTCAGGCAAATCCTCTCTCAGATACGGAGTAAATCTGCTCAGGAAACAGCCTATATCGGTGGGAATATCCTCAATTTACTTTGTCACCTGCAAACCAATTTAAGCGGCTGGGATTTTTCCCAGATTACGGTTTTGCAAGCCTATCTAGGCCGAGTCAATCTCCATCACGTCAATTTTGCTCATGCGAATCTAGATAAATCGGTTTTTACTGAAACATTTAGTCAAATCTTATCAGTTGCCTTTAGTCCCGACGGCAAGCTGTTGGCAACTGGGGATGTGAACCATGAAATTCATGTATGGCAAGTTGAGACAGGCAAACAACTGTTAACTTGTAAAGTAGAAGAAGGTTGGATTTGGTCTGTTGCATTTAGTCCCAATGGTCGCTTTTTAGCTAGCAGTGCCAATCGAACGGTGAAACTGTGGGATGTGCAAACTGGGGAATGTGTAAAATCACTTAAAGGATATAGCGATCGCGTTTTTTCCTTAGCTTTCAGTCCCGATGGCCGTTTCCTTGCTAGTGGTAGCGAAGACCGATTGGTGCGTGTTTGGGATATTAAAACGGGTCAACTCCTCAAGATTTTATCAGGCCATACTGATGAAGTTCGTTCTGTTGCCTTTGCACCTCAAAGCTATTTAGGAAAAATACCAATTCCAAATCCACCTTTTAATCAAGGAGAGGACAAAATCCCACATCGCACCAGTTACCTGCTTGCTAGTGGTAGTTTTGATGGCAAGGTGCGTTTATGGGATATCGATACGGGTGAGTGTTTAAGTATTTTGGAAGAACATACTGACCGAGTTTGGTCAGTGCATTGGAGTCCTGATGGGAAAGTTCTCGCCAGTAGCAGTAGCGATCGCATGGTAAAACTGTGGGAGGTGAGTAGTGGCAAGTGTCTCAAATCGTTACGAGGACACTCTCAAGCCATCCGCACCCTTGCATTTAGCCTCGATGGCAAAACCCTCGCGAGTGGTAGTGATGACCACTCGATCCGCCTCTGGAATTATCAGACTGGGGAAGCTTTAAGAATTCTCAACGGACACAATAGTTGGATTTCGTCGATTGCTTTTAGTCCAACTGATTGTCTTTTAGCCAGTGGAAGTGAAGACCAATCAGTACGCTTGTGGGATACAGAAACTAACCTGTGTCTTAAAACCTTACAAGGTCATAGTAATGGAGTGTGGTCAGTCGCGTTTAGTCCTCAAGGGACAACCCTCGCCAGTGGCAGTCAAGATGGAGTCATTCGGTTTTGGGATAACAAGACAGGAACCTGTATTGCCAGTTTCCAAGGACATAATAGTTGGATTTGGTCGGTTGCATTTAGTCCGAGTTCCCCTAACTCAGTAGGAGGGATTCTCGCAAGTGGCAGTGAAGACCACACGATTAAATTATGGGACATCCTCACTAGACAACATTTAAGAACGCTTGATGGTCATAAAGATGCTGTCTTTTCCGTACTTTTTAGTCCTGATGGGCAAACCTTGTGCAGTGGAAGTCTCGACGGCACGATTAAACTTTGGGATATTCCTACAGGTCAATGCCGTAAAACCTTACAAGGACATCGTGGTGGTGTTTGGTCGATTAGCTTAAGTTCTGATGGAAAACTCCTTGTCAGTGGCAGCCAAGATCAGACGCTTAAACTATGGGATATGGATACGGGTTGCTGCATCAAAACCTTGCAAGGGCATCAAAGTTGGATACGTGCTTGTGCTATAAGTTGCGATCGCAAAATCCTAGTCAGTGGTAGTTCTGATGGCATGATTAAGCTGTGGCGAGTCAACACCGGGGAATGTTTGCAAACTTGGCAGGCACACACCGGCCCTGTGTTATCCCTTGCCTTTGACCCCAATCAACCTGTGTTTGCTAGTAGTGGTGCAGATGCCCTTGTGAAACTTTGGAATACTTCGTCGTTGAAATGCGATCGCATTTTACAAGGACATGAAAAATGGGTTCGTTTTCTCGCTTATAGTCCTGATGGGCAAATTCTAGCAAGTTGTAGCCAAGATGAAACTATTAAGCTTTGGCAGGTTAATCATTCTCCATCTTGGATGTCTTTTTCCTCAACATCCACTGCATCCATAGCCTATGATGTCGCTTGTATTAATCCGCCTATCTTTTCTAGAAACCCTACCTTTCCAATTCCTCTTGGAATAAGGACAAAAAGCTATAAATATTACCCAATTATACCACAATTTCAAGGTAATAAAGATAAGAATCATGCTCAATTTCCCTCCGTTTGTTCTAGTGAATGTAGCAAAACTCTGCGTATTCCGCGACCTTATGAAGGAATGAATATTACTCACGTTACGGGTTTAACAGATGCTCAGAAATCCACGCTAAAAATGCTAGGTGCTGTTGATACGTTACCCTGAATTTAACCAATTCATTAGTATTTAGCTAATTTTTATTTATTGTGGGATAGGCCGAAGAGTCCGTCCCAATTATGCAGGAAGCTCCGGTGTAATAATAATCCCTACTAAGATTCGTAAAAGTTCTTCTAACTCTTCAGGAACCCGATAAAGTTTAATATCTTGTACTACTCGTTTCTCTTGACGGTAAAAGGTTCCAAATCGCCAATCTTCACCGGTTGTCACTGCACCATACAGAATCGATGCTTCAGAATTAGCCCATTGATCAAGAGCAATTAATTCCACAGCAAGCTGTGTAAAACCTCTGTTTAAATCCGCTTGTTTAGCTTCAATCACTACCAGGGTATTAGGGGAAGAAATGTAGTAATCAAAATTACCTTTAAGATATTCGTTGACGTTAATTGGGTACTCAATATTGAGTTGTGTTTGAGTTTGGTCACAAACCTCAAGTAAGATTGGAGCAATTAAAACTTCACGTCTGGCTGTTTCACTAATAGGGTTAACTCGTAGCAAGTTACGTTCTAAATAACGTTGCAAAAACTCTAAACTGTCAAGCTGATCTTTATATTTAGGGAGTTGAAGTAAGACACGTTCATAAGTACAATCCAATTCTGCTAAAATATCAGCCGGAGTGTAAGGTAATTCAAAATATTTGCTAAACGAGTAGGTTTGACCTGGTTGCAGGATGCGGGAACGACTCATATAAACCAACTGAAATGGTCTAATTCAAAGTTAATACAAACGCCCATCCCGTAGTTGGACAACGGGTTGATTAGACATCTGCACCAACTGCTCATCATGGGTAGTCACAACCACGGTTGCACCCATTGCGTTCAGTTTTTTGAGAATTCTCAACACCTGCCGGGAATTATCTGGATCGAGGTTACCTGTTGGTTCATCGGCTAATAGTATAGGAGGTGTACCAACGATCGCACGCGCTAAACTGACTCGCTGTTGTTCTCCCCCTGAAAGTTCTTCTGGGAAAGAATTCGTCTTGTGTTGCAAACCGACTAACTTTAGAGTTGGGGGTAAACGTCGCTGAATTTCCTTACGAGTGAAACCCTGTGCCCACAAAACAAAGGCAATATTTTCATATACCGTTCGTGAGGGAATGAGTTTGTAATCTTGAAATACCACACCAATCCGACGCCGCAATAATGATAGGCGATCGCCCCGCAACCGCCCTACATTAATCTCATTAACAATCACCTCTCCTGTCGTCGGACGTTCTGCCCCATACAGCAGCTTCAACAACGTTGATTTTCCGGCACCTGAAGGCCCGGTGATAAACAAAAAGTCTCCTTGCTTCACCTCCAGATTGAGGTCAAATACTCCCAAGCTACCATTGGGATAGGTTTTGGATACACCTCGCAATTCAAGCATTGCTGGTTTTTGGGCAAAGCGATCGGTATAGATATTGTCTCGATATTGAGTTGGGCGATCGCTGGCATAACCCCAAGCCGTCGTCATAGCAATTCAAACTAGATGAATCAGTAATCTAAAGAACTCTCAATATACTCGCCTGCTCATAAATTAGCTACAGCTTAAGCTAAACGCTGACCAATGGCTTTGAGGGCAAACTGAGGTAAAGCTAGCATCCGTCGCCAACGCCAGGGTTCTTGATACAGCCGATACAGCCATTCCAGGTGATTATCTCGCAACCAAATTGGTGCACGGGTTTTAATGCCAGCCCAAATATCAAAGCTTCCCCCCACTCCAATCCAAGTTGATTGAGGACATAAATGCCGATGTTGAGCAATCCAAAACTCCTGACGAGGAACTCCCAAGCCCACTAAAATTAGTCTAGGTTGCTGCTGTTGCAAGGTTTCCTTGAGTTTTTGCTGTTCTTCGGGTGAGAGATAGCCGTGTTCAATGCCGGCGATCGCCAATTTCGGCAGTTTTTCTTGCCATGCCTTGGCTGCCTCCCGCGCTACACCAGGGGCTCCGCCATAGAAAAAGACGCTTGCAGACTCACCTAATTCTCCAGCCTGACGTAGTACAGACTCAGCTAATTCTATTCCTGGACAGCGCCTACCTTGTTCGCCTTGTAACCACAAGTAAAGGACAACTCCCGAACCATCCGGAATCACTAATTCTGCTTTTCGGATAATGCTAGCAAGAGCCTGATTATGTTCTGCCTGTATGGCCATTTCTGCGTTTAAAGTGACCACATGACTACCTAGCCCTTGTTGTAGACGAGTTCCCAACCACTGAGCGTAGTCATTAAATAGGTGTACTGGTAGACCTAGCACGGGAAATTGTTTGGGTGCCTCAACCATAGCCCTGTTTTTGATGATCCTCACATCACACTCTCACAGTAACAATATGAAGGCTATCCCATCCGGACATTTAAAGCTAGATGGTGAGAGGAGATTAATGAGATATTAGTTGTTAAATGTTCGATACGATTGTTCCTACGGATGCATCGAATAATTGAGGGAAAAATAAACTAAATTTTCTCTGCGCTTAGTCCTATCCCTGATAATAATGATGCTCAATCTATCCCAGTATCAAGAAACTGACCAACTCTATGCCGGAAGCCGCACCCTCGTTTATCGAGCTATCCGCAGCATTGATAGCCAGCCTGTAATCATTAAAGTTTTACAGAATCCTCACCCCAAATTGAATGAACTAGTCCAGTTCCGCAACCAATACATCATCACCCGTCATCTGGAACACCCTAGGATTGTTCAGCCCCTCACCCTGGAACGCTACGGTAATGGTTATGCCCTGGTGATGCCCGATGACGGCGCGATCGCTCTTCCCGACTACTGGCAAGCGTCAACCCGTTCGTTGACAGAGTTTTTAGACATTGCCATTCAACTGACCGAAGCCCTGCATTATCTTATCGAGCAGCGCATCATCCACAAAGACATTAAACCCAGCAACATCCTGATTCATCCCGAAACTCACCAAGTTAAGCTCATCGACTTCAGTATCTCCAGTTTGCTGCCCAAAGAACAACAACAGCTAACCAATCCCAATGGCTTGGAAGGAACCCTCGCTTACATCTCTCCAGAGCAAACAGGACGGATGAATCGGGGCATTGACTACCGTACTGACTTCTACTCTCTCGGTGTTACTTTCTTTGAACTCCTGACGGGGAAGTTACCCTTTGAAAGCAGCGATCCGATGGAGTTGGTGCATTGTCATATTGCCCAAGCAGTAAAGTTTCCGGTGGGCAGTAAGCAGAGAATAGTGCCGGAAGTGGTGCAGGCGATTGTACTCAAGCTGATGGCGAAGAATGCCGAAGATCGATATCAGAGTACCTTGGGTTTGAAGCATGATTTAGAGCGATGTCGGCAACAGTGGGAAGATAGGGGAGAAATTACACCGTTTGATCTTGGGAAGATGGATAGGTGCGATCGCTTCCTCATCCCCGAAAAGCTCTATGGACGGGAGGCAGAAGTACAAACCCTACTAGATGCCTTTGAGCGCGTTGCCAACCCCCCTGAATCGGGACATACAGGGGCTGAAATGATACTGGTAGCGGGGTTTTCAGGGATTGGGAAGACTGCGGTTATTAATGAAGTTCATAAACCCATCGTCAAGCAACGGGGCTACTTCATTAAAGGGAAATTTGACCAATTCAATCGCAATATTCCCTTCTCGGCTTTCGTGCAAGCCTTCCGAGACTTGATGGGGCAGTTGCTGGGTGAATCTGATGCAGATTTAGCAAATTGGAAGGCAAAAATCCTAGAAGCAGTGGGAGAAAACGGTCAGGTACTCATTGAGGTGATTCCGGAACTTGGACAGATTATTGGCAAACAACCGACTGTCCCCGAACTGTCAGGGAATGCTGCTCAAAACCGCTTTAATCTTCTGTTTGGAAAATTTGTGCGCGTTTTTACAACGAAGGAGCATCCTCTGGTCATTTTCCTTGATGACTTGCAGTGGGCAGATTCAGCTTCATTGAACCTGCTGAAGTTGTTGATGGATTCCTCAGAGGCAGGATATTTGCTGGTGTTGGCTGCCTATCGCGATAACGAAGTGTTTCCTGCCCATCCCTTGATGCTGATGTTGGATGAAATTCAACATCAGGGTGCAAATATGAATACCCTGACGCTGACTCCTTTAGACAAGATCAATATTACTCGCTTGGTTGCTGATACGTTGCTGTGTTCACTAGAAATCGCGGCTCCTTTGTCTCACTTGGTCTATCAAAAGACGCAGGGGAATCCATTCTTTGCCACCCAATTTTTGAAAGGATTACATGAGGATGGCTGGATTGTATTTGATATCAATGCAGGGTTCAGGCAGTGTGATTTGACGCAGGTACGGCAGTTGGCGCTAACAGACGATGTGGTGGCGTTTATGGTAGGGCGGTTGCAGAAGCTACCGGAGGCAACACAGGAGGTGTTAAAGCTAGCAGCTTGTATTGGCAATCGCTTTGATTTAGCAACATTGGCGGTCGTGTGTGAGAAAAGTCAAGAGGAAGTAGCAACCGATTTATGGCGATCGCTGCAAGAGGGGTTCATCGTTCCCGAAAGTGAGACCTATAAGTTTTTCCAGGGAGATAATCAACAGAAGAAAACTGTTGATGATATTGCAGTTAGTTATCGTTTTTTACATGATCGTGTTCAGCAAGCTGCCTATTCCCTTATTCCAGAAGGTGCCAAAAAAATGACCCACTTAAAAATTGGGAATTTATTGCTACAAAACACACCCCCACAGCACCAACAAGAAAAGATTTTTGCTATCGTTCATCACTTGAATCAGGGAATGCAATTAATTGATGAGAAAACCGAACGAGATAACCTATCTCAACTCAATCTTATGGCTGGACGTAAAGCCAAAGTTTCAACGGCTTATGAAGCGGCTTGTACTTATCTTGAAACAGCAAAAGGTTTATTGGCTAATGATAGCTGGGAACAGCAGTATGATTTAACTCTACAACTCTATGAAGAATTGGCAGAAGCTGAATACTTAAGGGGGAATTCACAGAAATCTGAACAATATGCCAGATATGTTATCAAACAGGCTAATAAAATTTACGAGAAAGCCAGAATTCATAACTTATTAATTGTTCAATATACAGCTAAGGGGCAGTTCAAAGAAGCAATTCAAGCAGGTCGTGAGGGATTAAAACTATTAGACATTGAATTTCCAGAACAGAATTTTTCTGTCGCTGTCGAGCAAGAGCAAGCTTGGGCAGAGAAAGAATTAGAGAAACGAGAAATCTCTAATTTCGTTGATCTCCCGGAAATGAAAAGTTATGAGCTAAAAGTTGCCGTTAAATTACTCATCAGTTTGCAACCTCCTGGCTATTTCTCTAATCCGGATATTTGGGCATTAGCAACTGTTAAATGTGCAAATCTGTTGATGCAATATGGCAATGCTGCTGAATCTCCTTTTGGCTACACAAACTATGGTCTATTTCTCAATGTTGCTTTAGAACAATATCGTACTGGCTATGAGTTTGGCCGTGTAGGAATCCAGTTAATTGAAAAGTTTCATAATTTAGCTCAGAAATGCCAAGTTTACTGCGTCTTTAGCTTCTTTTTAAGCCCGTGGATAGAATCGGCAAAACTTGGCAAATCTCTGGCACTGGAAGGATACCAAGCGGGTCTAGAATCAGGCAATTTACAGTGGGCTGGATACAATCTGGGTTATCGTTTATTTGTGCTAATTTTTACAGGAGACAATATCCAAGACACTCTACAAGATGTTGAAATATGCTTGATTTTTGGAAGGAAGCATCACGATCAGGTTGTTGTGGATATGGCAGTAACCTGTCAGAAGATTCTCTCAAAGCTTATTGAGGTAAACTCAAATGAAAGTGAATTAGAAATTGATGAAATTAGTGAATCCAATTTCCTTGAAAGTAAGACTTCGGTTCCTCAATACCTAATCCTAAAATCCCAATTAGCTTACTTACAAGAGCAACCTGATCGCGCCCTTCGTTATGCGATTCAAGCCAAAGAAGTCATTGCGTTAATTCGAGGAAATATTTTAGTAGTAGAGCATAAATTTTACTATTCCCTCAGTTTAACAGCATTGTATCATAAAGCATCGACAGAAGAAAAACAGAGCTATTGGCAACAGTTGGTCGCCAATCAGAAGCAGATGAAAATTTGGGCAGACAATTGTCTAGAAAACTTTTGGCATAAGTATCTTCTCATCGCTGCCCAAATGGCTCGGTTATCGGATGATAAGTTGCAAGCCATGGAACTCTACGACCGCGCCATTAGTTCAGCCAAGGAATATGAATTTATCCAAAACGAAGCCCTGGCGAACGAACTTGCCGCTAAATTCTACCTCGATTGGGGCAAAGAAAAAGTTGCCGCAGGCTATATGCAAGAAGCCTACTATTGCTATGCCCGTTGGGGAGCCAAAGCCAAAACCAAACAACTCGAAGAACGATACCCCCAACTCCTGACTCCGATTCTGCAACAATCCGAACCCCTTCTCAATCCTAGCCATGGACAAACCTCGACCCCAACAATTGGGACTGTGATCACAACGACCTCTGTCTTTGACCTAGCCTCCGCCATCAAAGCTTCCCAAACCCTCTCCGAGGAAATTGAACTCGATGCCTTGCTCTCTAAATTGATGCACATTGTCCTGGAAAACGCTGGAGCTGACAAAGGAGCCTTAATTTTAGACAACTCTGGAATTTGGGAACTCGCCGCCCAAGGTGTTAGTGGTAAATGTCACCTATCCACCATTCCCCTAGACCAAACCAAAAACCTACCCAATAGCATTATTAATACCGTCAAACGGACGCAACAAATTCTGCTCATCAACAACGTCGAACAAGACAAAACCTTCACCAGAGACCCCTACCTCATCCAACAGCCACCCCAAAGTCTCTGCTGCATTCCTATCTTCAACCAAGGGAAATTAGTCGGCATCCTTTACCTCGAAAACCACCTCGCCATCGAAGCCTTCACCCCAGACCGCATCAAAATTCTTAACCTCCTCACCACCCAAGCTGCCATCTCCCTTGAAAATGCCCGACTCTACCAGCGAGTAGAAAACTACAACCGCACCCTAGAGCAACAAGTTGCTGAACGGACAGAACAGTTACAGCACAAAAATGCAGAACTTGCTCAAACTTTACAAGAACTAAAAGCTACCCAAGATGAGTTAATTCAGTCGGAAAAAATGGCAGCCCTAGGACAACTGGTTGCTGGGATTGCCCATGAAATTAACACGCCTTTAGGAGCCATTCGCGCCGCTATTGGTAACACAGATAAAGCCTTAGAAGCGTCATTATCTCAAATCCCTAAACTATTGCCCCAACTCAATTCGCAACAGCAAGCTGACTTTTTCAGTGTCCTAGAACAAGCCCTCGGTAGTCAACCCAGCCTCAGTACCCGCGAAAAACGCCAAATTAAGCGCACACTGACTCAACAGCTTGAATCTCATGAAATTGCCAATGCTAAACAACTGGCTCACCTGCTAACAGAAGGAGGGCTACATCATAGCTTTGACTCTCAACTGTCTCTACTGCAAACGCCCCAAGCCAACCAAATTGTGCAAATTGCCTACGATATTGCCCGCTTACACGCTAACAGCCAAAATATTAATAATGCCGTTGAACGGGCTTCTAAAATTGTTTTTGCTCTCAAAAGCTACGCTCGTTATGATCACAGTGGGGAAAAACAATCAGTCCAGATTACTGACGGCATTGAAACGGTGCTGGAACTGTACCACAATTATCTGAAGAAGGGTGTCGAGGTCATTCGCCACTATCAACCTATTCCAGAGATTTCTTGCTATCCCGATGAATTGGTGCAAGTGTGGACAAACTTAATTCACAATGCAATTCAAGCGATGGATAGCAAAGGGAAGATTGACATTGGAGTGAGTCAGCAAAATCAAAACATTGTTGTCGAAGTTACAGATTCGGGTGGTGGCATTGCCCCAGAAATTCAGGATAAAATCTTTCAGCCTTTCTTCACCACCAAACCGGCTGGAGAAGGTAGTGGTTTAGGTTTGGATATTATTCAAAAGATTATTGAAAAACATCAGGGAACCATTACATTTACATCTATCCCCGGCAACACAACCTTCACGGTTATGCTGCCGATACAGTAAACAGACTAAAAAATTGACTACTCCAAACCTTAAAAATATGAATGAAGAAGTAATTCTTTGTGTTGATGATGAAACCGTTATCTTGGAAAGCCTCCAAGAACAAATTAGCCGTCACTTTGGTGAGCAATTTCTGTATGAAGCTGCCGAAAGTGCTGAGGAAGCCCTAGAAATTCTAGAAGAACTCAATGAGGAGGGAGTTAAGATTGTCGTGATTGTCTCTGATTGGCTGATGCCCGGAATGCGCGGGGATGAATTTTTAGTTCAAGTCCATCGGCAATTTAGTCATATTACAACGATTATGTTAACTGGGCAAGCGGATGAGAAGGCAATTGATCGAGCCAAGCGGGACGCTAATCTGTACTGCTGTATTCATAAACCGTGGCGGGAAGAAGAGTTACTCAAAATCATCACAACAGCTCTCGAATCAGTATGAATGAACTAGCGATTCTTGTCGTAGATGACGAACCGATGATTTTGGAGAGTCTTGCGGAAGAATTACAACGGAACTTTGGTCAAAATCACCAAATTGAAGCGGCTGAAAGTGGTGAAGAAGCCTTAGAAATTCTAGAAGAAATGTATGCAGAAGGCATCGAAATTGCTGTGGTTGTTTCTGACTATTTGATGCCGGGAATGAAAGGCGATGAACTTTTCATTCAGATTCATTCCCAGTATCCCAATATATTGAAGATTATGCTCACCGGTCAAGCCGGAGTTGAGGCGGTGGGCAATGTTGTCAATTTAGCCAACCTGTACCGTTATATTGCCAAACCCTGGGATAGTACTGATTTGAGTTTGACCGTTAAAGAAGCCCTGAACAAGTATTTACAGCTCAAACAACTCGAACAACAGAATGCTCAACTGCGGGAAAATGAGCGCCGCCTGAATCAGATTTTAGAAGCAATGCCTATTGGTGTTACGGTTCACAATACTACGGGAAACATGACCTATGCAAATCAGAAAGCCAAGGAATTACTCAAGCTAGACGTTTTACCTGAGACGAAGATGGAGCAACTCTCAACAGATTTAAACGTTTATCAGGCGGGGACTGAGGCATTATATCCTACAGAGCAATTGCCGCTTGTGCGTTCCCTGGCTGGAGAAACGGTTCATGCTGAGGATATCGAAATTCGTTACCCAGATCAGACCATTACTTTAGAAGTCTCAACTACTCCCCTCCGGGATAAAAAGGGACACATCTTTCAGGCGATCTCTACTTTCCAGGATATCAGTGATCGTAAAAAAGCTGAAGCCGAGCGAGAACAATTTACCCAAGAATTGTTCTCGCTCAATGAAGCCTTTTCCCGGTTTGTTCCCCGTCAATTTTTGCACTCTCTAGCTCGAAAAAGTATCACCGAAATTCAACTGGGAGAATGTGTTGAAAAAAAAATGTCGGTTGTATTTGCCGATATCCGTGGTTTCACAACTTGTTCGGAGCAAATGACACCAGAAGATACGTTTAAATTTATCAATGCATATCTTCGACGTATGGAACCTGCAATTCTTGAAAATGGTGGTTTTATTGATAAATATATAGGTGATGAAATCATGGCACTGTTTGAAGGCAGTGCTGATAGTGCGGTAAATGCAGGGGTGACGATGTTGAAAATTCTCGCTGAATACAACCTCAGCCGACAACAACGCGGTCGTCAACCCATTGACATTGGTATTGGAATCAATACAGGAAATTTGATGTTAGGAACAGTAGGTGGTAACTCTCGTATCGATACTACTGTCATTGGTGATACAGTAAATCTCGGTTCACGCCTTCAACATTTAACAAAAGTCTACAAAACTCCGCTTCTGATTTCCCATAGCACCCTAGCTCAACTCGAAAAACCGATGAAGTATGCTCTGCGCTTTATTGCTCAGGTGCAAGTTCGAGGGAGAGATCAGAAAGTAGGGGTGTTTGAGGTGTTTGAGGCTGATCCTCCTGCCCAAAAACAAGCGAAATTAGAAACAAAGGTGATTTTTGAAACTGCTATTATTCATTATTATCAAGGAGCAGTGGAGAACGCTAAATCTCTTTTCAATCAGTGTTTAAAAAAAAATCCCACCGATGGCGTTGCCCAAATCTATCTGCAACAGTGTGCTTAACCACAGTCATACTTAAGTCAATATAATAAAGCACTTAAACAAGAACTAGAGACGCAACTGAATTACTTCAGGCGTCTCTATGACTCTCTATCTTTATCTCTACTGGAAAATATTGGAACTCTAAACAACACAACGTTTCATGTTTAATTGGAACTAGCTAGCCCGTTTAACCGAACCATCTGCATATAACTCTAAGGGAACTAGCTGGATTTTTCCGTTGACATTAACTTTTGTGTAGACGATGCGTTCTAGACGAGCATTATTATGGTTATAGCGTTGAGACATTTCAATCACCCCGTGTCCTTCAATCGTTGATGAAGATGGCTACTGAAGGCAAGTTTTCAATTAACTTTTCAATTTATTTCTTTGCCTACTTCTGTAATAACAAAAAAAATATAAAGGATATAAAAAGCTGCATCTTTTTAATATGAAGATTCTAATAAGACTGTCAAAATGTTCGATATGGACTGTAATTGAAGAGTTGTGATGGTTTGGCTTGGCTTCATTTCCTCCTCGCTAGGAAATAAAGAAGAGTTTGATTTCCTTGGCACTCAAGATTAGTTGAAGGATTTTCAAGAATGGCTGAGAACGCTTTTATCCTCTTTTCAAGACTTATACCTCGGTTAATGCTCATTGCCATTCAGACAATTAAAAAAAGTCCACTCAACAATCTAAATTTTTGTAACTAAGATGGCGCTATTTTACAAAAAGTATTGTTATATTTACATCCAGTTACATTGAAGTAGAAGTCAGGAGTTAGGAGTCAGCAGTGCAAGCCGCTTGGTGTTTGAATTTTTCTTTTTTGTTTGTACTTCCTTCACTTGCAATCTGCTGTATTAAATTCAAAATTTATTGGGTTTGTGTTTAAAAAATGAAGACTCTGCCCCTCAATGCTTCTGTAAAACCTTGGTTATACTGGCCGCTTTTTCCCATTCATCGTATTTTCTTGAGTCTTTATTTTGAGCAAATTATTATTCAAGGTAGTGAAAATTTACCCGAATTTGGCCCTGTGGTTCTGGCACCAAAACACTTTAGCCGATGGGACCCAGTAGTATTAGCTTTACTGAGTACTGAACCTCTATGGTTTATGACGAATGCCAATCAGTTTGAGGGGTTTCAAGGTTGGTTAATTCAACGGCTCGGAGCATTTCCTGTAGACTTAAACCATCCCACGGTTTCTACTATGCGTTGTGCGATTGAACTGCTACAAGCCGGAAAAAAATTGGTGTTATTTCCAGAAGGGGGAATTGTGCGCGATCAACCCTTGCGATCGCTCAAAACAGGTTTAGCGCGTCTAGTTTTACAGGCAGAAGCGAAAACACCACCAGATGTCAAAATTCCTATTATTCCCATTACTTTGTACTATGAACCTGGTGCTTACCCCTGTGGTCGGATATTAATAAATATCAGTTCTCCGCTCTACTGCTATGAGTACCGTCAAGAGAATGATAAACAAACAGCGATCGCGCTAACCCAAGCGCTAGAAGATACTTTACTCAAGGGTTTAGAGACAACTAAGTAATGCACCCTCTAAGCAACTATTTTGCCTCATAAGTTCGCAGGGGAGCAGGGATGCGGGGGAGCTGGGGTGCGGGGGTGCGATTTGACTAGGGGGGCTATTAATGTGGATTTGATATTAATCCACTGAATTGATAATGGTATCAACTCTTTTAATTACTCTTTTATCAGAGCGCGATAGAAGATTAAAAATAGTGTTTATGAGTTTGAGAGTAGAAACCTTTTTCTCTGGATTTTTCTTTTTAGGGGACTGAGCACAGACTTCAAGCGGAGACCAGAAGTGATCGAAATCGTAGTATCCCATGTGATTTTGCTTTAACAGTAACTTCATCGTATCTTCATTGATACTTCGTAATTAGTAGGGAAAAAACAGGAAATTTACTGAAAAAAATTGAGTTGCTTATTGAGTCTCCGTAATTTCCACAGTAGCGGCAATAACTAACCGACTAAAATCTCTCCTTGTCTTCCTTGTTCTCCTTCACACTGCGCCTAGGGTTCTGAGGGTATTAATTTCTGCATTTGTTAATCCTGTAATGGCAGTAATATTCATCCCTTCATAAGGGCGATCGCTCTGTAGCGTCTTCACACACTTCCCCGTTTGAACCTCCCAAATCTTAATCATTTCATCCTCGCTACCGCTTGCCAATTGTCTGCCATCGGAACTCCAAGCGATCGCCCAAACTCCATCGGTATGTCCTTCCAAAGTTCGGCATTCCCCAGAAGGAACCTCCCAAATCCGAATCGTTGCGTCCGAACTACTACTGGCTAGCTGTTTACCATTCGGATGCCAAACCACCTGTGAGACAACATTTTGATGCCGTGCCAACACCTGCAAGCACTGACCCCTCTGAGCATCCCAGATGCGAACGGTATGATCATTACTGCCACTGGCCAGCCTTTGCCCATCCGGACTCCAGTCCACAGACCAAATCCACTGCTGATGTCCTTGTAATATATTGAGACACTCACCCGACATAGCATCCCAAAGGCGGATGAGTTGGTCATTGCTACCACTGGCCAGGATGTTACTAGTGGGACTCCAGGCAACGGTCATAATCCGGTTACTATCACCCTCCAACTGCATCAAGCGAAGACAATTCCCGGTTTGCATATCCCAAATTCGGATCGTTTGGTCATCGCTGCTGCTGGCTAGACGTTGACTATCAGGGCTCCAAGTCAGGGAACGAATCCATTGCTGATGTCCTTGTAACGTATTGAGACACTGACCGTTATTCAGATTCCAAATTTTAATCTCAGGAGTTTCACTGGCCGTAGCCAGCGTTTGACCATCAGGACTACAGGCCACTGTCCAACCACAATTCATCTGTCCTCTAAGCGTTTGGATGCATTTGCCGGTATCAACATTCCACAGGTATACCTGCTCATTACTCCCACTACTGACCAATACAGGACTGTGCTGATTCCAACTGAGGGTGAGAATACCATTGCGGAAGCCCTTCAACGTTTTCCAACACTGTCCAGTGGCTGGATTCCATAACCGAATCGTCTTGTCCTCACCCCCGCTTGCCAGACGTGAACTCTGTTGATTCCAGTCAATAGACCAGATGGTTCCCGTGTGTCCTTTCAGGATTTTCAAGCATTTTCCCGTTGACCTCTCCCACAACCGAATCGTGCCATCACTACTTCCCGTTGCCAAAATCGAGCCATCCCCATTCCACACCAAAGACCACACGTTGCTTGTGTGTCCGGGAAAGCTTTGCACCCATTGTTGAGTTTGGATGTTCCAAAGCTGAGGAGTTTGATTATCCCCGCCACAGGCAAGCGTTTTTCCATCAGGATTCCAAGCTAAAGACCACACCACATGAGCATGGTTTTCTATGGTATTGAGGCAATTGCCGACGTGAGCATCCCAGAGGCGAACAGTACAGTCATCACTACTAGTAGCCAAGATTTGGCCGTCTGGATTCCAAGCGATCGCTCGTACAATATCCCTATGTCCTTGTAGAGTCCTCAGACATTGACCCGTGTGAACGTCCCAGAGTTTCACTGCTTGCTGGCCTGATGCACTGGCCAACGTCTGACTATCGGGACTCCAGGCGATCGCCCAAACCGATCGACCCTCACCACTCAACACTTGCAAACACTGCCGAGTCTGAGCATCCCAGATACGAATCGTGCAGTCTGTATCACAACTCGCCAGATTTTTCCCATCCGGACTCCATTGTACTGACCAAACCCAATTGCAATGCCCCTCTAAAGTTGCCAGTAATTGACCATCCAAAACGCGCCATAGACGCACATAGCCATTGGTTTCTCCAGTTGCCAGATACGTTCCATCGGGATTGAAAGCAACAGAAAAAACGTGGCCAAAGGGGTGAGTAAAGGCAGGCCCGACAAAATTTGCACCCGAAAAATTAACGTGATGCAAGGCAACATTACGCAAGTCAGCTTGTCGAATCGTGAGGTGAGAAAAGTCGTAGCCGGTGAGATCAAGCTTCAAATGATTGCACAAGTTAATCAAATTACCTGCACCATATCCCGATAGTCGTGTCTGTGAATTCCGAATTGCCGACAACAGACGCAACACCTGCTGTTTTATTGCTGCCGTCGTCGCCAACCGATGGCGGAATAGGTCGGCAATAGGTGCTAAGATGAGCCTCACTTGACTTTCACGCACGTAGTCTCGAATAGTTGTCTTAATTAAGGCATATTGGGTGAATAGCACGAGTTCTGTCGTGGCTAGTTCATCACTGACTTGTTCAATCAAACAGTCGGTCACGTATTCCATAACCACAGGTTGCTGAGTATAGCTGCCTGTTCGACTCTCAATCAGTCCTCGCCACTTCAACGACTCTAAGGCTTCCAGTAATCGGGCACGAGAAGCAGTGGGGATAATGTCTTTGGCTAGTTCTGCGATCGCCGTCCATTCTCGATTGATGGCAAGCCAATACATGATAGACTGCTCTAACTCCGAAAGCCGCTGAAATTGCTCATCGAGTAAACGGCGAATGCTGTTGAAAATAACGGTTTCTTGGGCTAAAAATGGTTCAATCTCACCCTCAAATAAATCTTGAATGGTGGTGGATACAATTTTGAGCGCAAGGGGATTGTAGCTGTAGCGATCGCACAATACCTGCTGCTGTTCGGAAGTACCGAGAAGACCTTTGGCCTGAATGAGTGAACGGGCAGTTTCTACCGAACCACTCAATTGTAAGGAACGCACACCGCCATCACATCCTTCTAAAGCAGCAAGCTCAACAGGTTTTTCTCGACTCGTGAGCATCAGACAGCTTTGGTGTGCTGTTTCGCCTATCAGCTTAAAGAATTCGCTATAGGATTCATAGCCAGTTCGATAATACCCAGCACAATCGCCTGCTTTGAGAATCGTTTCGGCGTTGTCTAGAATGATTAAACAGCGACGGGTGCGTAACCAATGGAGCAATTGCAACAACTCCGTTTCGGTACTCTGCTGTTTTGAGACAAATAAAATGAGTTCTTCAAGCAGAGAAGTTAAGGGTGGGGCATGGCGGAGACTGCGCCAAATAATACAATCAAATTGAGTCTGAATCGATTGGGCTAGCTTTGCTGCCAATGTCGTCTTGCCGATACCGCCCATACCTAGAATCGCAACTAAGCGGCACTGTTCATCGACTATCCACCGCTTGAGGAGTTCTTGTTCCTGATTTCTGCCATAAAATTGACTAACATCAGTGGCTTCTCCCCAGTCAGATTGACAGGATGATGAAGACAAACCTTCATTTTCCCTTTCTTGCCTGTGTGACTGACTTTGCCATTGTCGCTCTAATGCTGCTCGAAAGTTAGTTTTGCTAACCGATTCTCCTAGCGCTATGCTCAATGCTTTCCAAAATTTTGGCCCTACATCGGTTGTGAAATAATTAACCGAATAGCCTGCCTCGTCTGCGATTTGGGTATAAGTCTGACTTTGCCATGCTCCTTGCAGAATTAGGGTTTCCACATCGCTGAGTTGCCGCCCTAGTTGGTTCAACATTGCGGTATTGATTAGGGCGATCGCATCCTCTAAATTCATCGCTGCCATCAGAGGCAATTGCAATTATAGATTGGCTTGATATTCAGATTACCAGAGTAACTGTTAGGGCGTGTTTTCAAAGTACGCACTTAGAGTCAGATCCCCCTAAATCCCCCTTCCTTCCTTCTCTTCTGCCTTCTGCCCTCTGCCTTCTGCCTTTCTTAATTCAGCAAAAAAGCCCCTACCCTGCATTTTGCGTTGGGGTGAGATTCCGCTACTATATCAAGGCACAAATAAACTGCAACTCGTTGGGAAACATCGGTGTAAGTCCGGGGCTGTGCGGCAACTGTAAGAGGAAATATCCTCAAGCCAGAACACCGATGGGTTGCTTTGTCCACCTTATTTCCTGCCTTGCACGGGAAGAGAGTTTTAACCTTAATGCATACAATTGATAGCATCGATTTCACTTCGGATTCACTGACTTTGCCACCGCTACCGCTACAACGTCCTTTATTAATGATTGGGCATGGTACGAAAGACGAACAAGGGCGTCAGGCTTTTCTAGATTTTGCTCAAGCTTATCAAGCTCTAGACTCCTCCCGTCCTGTTGTGCCTTGCTTTTTGGAACTGACTGACCCTACCATTCAAGAGGGAATAGACCAGTGTGTAGAACAGGGCTATACAGAATTTTCAGCTTTACCGATTTTGCTATTTGCAGCACGGCACAATAAATTTGATGTTACGAATGAATTAGACCGCGCTAGAGCCAGACATCCCCAAGTCAAATTTCATTACGGGCGTCATTTTGGGATTACTCCAGGTATTTTGGATTTATGGCGCGATCGCCTAGCTACACTGGACTCACCCCAAGGGAAACGATCAGATACGGTCTTACTCTTTGTTGGCCGAGGTTCTAGCGACCCGGATGCCAATAGCGATGTGTACAAAATGGCTCGCCTACTTTGGGAAGGCAGTGGCTACCACACCGTTGAAACCTGTTTTATTGGCATTACCCATCCTCGCTTAGAAGAAGGTTTCCGTCGTGCTCGGTTGTATGAACCTAAGCGGATTATTGTTCTGCCTTACTTCCTATTTACCGGGGTTCTGGTCAAGAAAATTTTTGATATCACTGCCCAGCAGCAGGAGCAATATCCAGAAATTTCCATGACTTGTTTGCCAGAAATGGGCATTCAGTCTCAACTGTTAACCATCGTGCGGGAGCGAGAAATTGAAACTCAACTCGGACAAGTGCAGATGAATTGTGAAATGTGCAAGTTTCGCAAAGCTGCCGGGAATCAGGAAGCCTCCGCGCATGGGCATTCTCATGAGCATCACTCCCATCATCACCATCACGAGCATCACCACTCCCACGCCCACTCAGCCCCCGACCCTTATGCCAATTTAGAGCAATATCATCAACGAATTTGGAATGCTCCATAGATAGCGGGGGTGCGGGGGTGCGGGGGTGCGGGGGTGCGGGGGAGAAAAAGACAGACATACTCCTGACTCCTGACTCCTGACTCCTGACTCCCAACTCAAGCCGCTATTTTGATATTTATTGAGGACGGTGCCTTCATGCCCGTCCTGAATTATGAATTTTGCTAAGAAGATAGAACTAAGAGGCACGAAGAGTGATTATTCAAAATCTGAAGGGCAAGATTCATGTAAGGGAGGGTTGAACCCATTATCCCGGACTTTCAACTCAAAAAATTAATCTCTAAAACCTACCCTTACACTCGGTGTACTACACCCAAAAAGCAAATTGCTAATGATTTAACCCAACAATCCTCTTCATAGTGTAGCCTTCACCCTTTAGACTTTAGTTGAACTGTTTGCCTGTAGCTTATGTCTAAGGAATTTGCCATTGGCGATCGCGTCCGGGTGATTGCATTACCAGACTACGTCAAGACAGCCGAACCCATGCCCATGCTCCGACCTCCGAGTGTCATTCACATGGGAGAAGAAGGGATAATTTTGGATCGGCGTCCAGGAGGATACTGGGGAGTTCGCTTTAGTCGAGGGGCATTTCTGATGGATAGTCAGTATATTGAGTCGGTTGATGCCGCCTCTACCCCCTCTCCAGAGAGTGAATCACCCCCAGAATCCTCCTTTCCCACCTAATCGCTGTCATAAGCTGTAGGCATTCTCAAGCTAACCCCCAACATCTGGGACAAAATTATGCTTGTGCGGAAAAACCTACCGATAAACCTAGACGCGAACGTTTGATAAGCGCTTTTTGACACTGATACCCTTAATCTCTATTTTATACAGGCATGAGCGACAAAACTCAGTAGCACCATAACAGATTGATTCGTGTACTGTTGAGGCTAATGTTGATTATTGGCGGTCTGGCGGAAATTGAGAGATGATTTTTTATGACTTTCTGCGGTCTCTCGGCATTGCCAACCCTAGCGGCGACGGCTGGCTGGCGGTGGTTTTCACCTTCGGGTTAGCCTGGGGGGTAACTTGGCGTTTTATTCCAGCCGTACGCAAGTTTGCTTTACGGGTGGGTTGGGCTGACCAGCCGAATGCACGAAGACTCAACCGAGAACCATTACCCAATGCTGGGGGCTTAGCTATTTACGCAGGGGTAGTAGCCGCACTCATTTTAGCCAGTCTGTTAAGACCGATTGTCATCGAGAATGTATTAACGGAAGTCTTGACTATCTTGCTAGGGGGTTCAATCTTAGTTTTGGTCGGTTTTATCGATGACCAGTATGGCTTGCCTCCCCTGTTTCGCTTGTTAACTCAGATTCTCACGGCACTTTTACTCGTCGCCAATCACAGTGGTATTGAAGCTACCTTTGGCACCCCCCTCGATCCCTTGTTCTCCACAGTCCTGACCGTGCTTTGGGTGGTGGGGATTACTAATGCCATCAATTTAATGGATGGCATGGATGGATTAGCGGGGGGAGTTAGCTTTATTACGGCCATGAGTTTGTTGGCTGTTTCAGCTCAGTTTCCCACCCGTGCTGCCGCCACCTTACTTTTGGCCGCATTGGCAGGAGCTGCTCTTGGTTTTTTGCGCCATAACTTCCATCCCTCTCATATCATTATGGGAGATGCTGGCGCGTACTTTTTCGGTTATGTGCTGGCGGCAACGAGTATTTTGGGAAGCCTGAAGGTCACAACGGTTTTTTCGCTAGTTCCTCCTGCTCTCTTTTTGCTCTTGCCGGTGCTAGACACCACTCAGGTCTTTATCCGGCGACTGTTGGCGGGTAAAAACCCTCTAAGTACGCCAGGGAAAGACCACCTGCATCATCGCTTGCTGGCCTTGGGGTTATCCCAACGCCGCGCCGCCGTTACCCTTTGGGGACTGACTTTAATTTCCAATTGGTTGGCAATGAAGCTGCAAGGAGGCATGAGTCCGACGGCTATTCATGTCACGATGGGCGGTATTGTCCTGCTTCTAAGTTTCACCGTTTGGCAGAGGATGCGAGCAAAGTAAACTCTATATCGTTCAATCCTGATTAGTGAGGTGATGATGAAAACATTCATGACTTGCATGAGCGTATTGCTATCCACCTTACACTTTGTCAGTATTCTGGGGGCAAAACCCCTACAGGCACAAACAACAATTTCTGATTTTGAACTTGCAGGGAGTGCTTCTCTAGCCGGTCAAAATCTTTTGGCTCAAGCCGATACCCCCTTACATCTGTTTGCCCTCGATCAGGATAGACTCGAGGTGGCTATCCCGGCTATTGAGAAAACTTGGGAAAATCAATTTGAGGAATACTTTGCAGAAAATTTCTCGGATGAGTTGATGACGGTTACAAAAATTGCCAGTACTTTGGACAAGGTAGCCGCTCAAACGGGGAAAAAAACGGCCTTAATCTATATGGTGCCTCGACCTGAGCAGCTCGAACTTATCTTAATTACAGCTAAAGGAAAACCCATACACAAGCGTGTTACCCAGGCAAACAAGGAAGCCCTAACTAATCAGGTAGAACAGTTTACCAGGACTCTTCTTAATCCCGTATACATGGATACGAACCAATATTTATCTCCTGCTCAACAACTATATCAGTGGATGATTGCCCCACTTGAAGCTGAGCTGGAGGCTCAAAATATTGACACGCTCCTATTTTGTGTGGGAGGAGGTTTGCGAACTCTACCCTTTGCTGCATTACACGATGGCAAACAGTTTTTAGTAGAAAAATATAGTTTTTCCCGCATTCCTGCTTTCAAGCTGACCCCTGCCATTTATACTAGTTTAAAAAATTCCCCCGTTCTGGCTATGGGGGCGTCAAAATTTCAAAACCAAAATCCTTTACCTGCCGTTCCTGTAGAGTTATCAACTATCACTAAAAACTTAGGGCAAGGTAAATCATTTCTCAACCAAGAATTTACTTTAAGTAATCTCAAATCTCAGCGCACTGAAGAACCATTTAAAATTATTCACTTAGCCACCCATGCCGATTTCCAACCCGGAGTTCCCAGTAATTCCTATATTCAGCTTTGGGATGAGAAACTCACCCTCGATCAAATGGGACAGTTAAATTGGAATAATCCCCCGGTAGAATTGTTAGTTTTGAGTGCTTGTGAAACGGCGGTGGGTGATGCACAAGTTGAGTTAGGCTTTGCAGGATTAGCGGTTCAGGCTAGAGTTAAATCTGCGATCGCCAGTTTGTGGAAAGTCAGCGACGCAGGAACATTAGGATTGATGACAGAACTTTATGAGCATTTAAAAACAGCACCGATTAAAGCAGAAGCGCTGCGGCAAGCTCAGATTGCTATGCTCAAAGGAGAAGTACGCCTAGAAGGGGGTAATTTACACACACCTAGGGGTACAATTCCTTTACCGCCAGAATTAGAACTGATGGGAAATGAAGATTTTTCTTCGCCTTACTATTGGGCGGGTTTTACAATGGTTGGCAGTCCCTGGTAAGGGATGAGCTATGCGGGGGTGCGGAGGTGCAGAGGTGCGGGGGTGCGGGGGTGCTGGGGTGCGGGGGTGCTAGGGAGAAAAAAGACAAATAGATAAATTCCTGACTCCCTGACTCCTGACTCCTGACTCCTGACTCCTGATTCCTGACTCCTGACTCCTACCTAACCATCTTCAATCACAATGACGGGTAACGCGCTCGTTTCCAAAACGGCTTGAGGAACAGACCCGACTAACACTTCATCTAATGGGCGATGTCCTCGTTTACCGATTACAATCTCAGCAACACCATACTCTTGGGCAGTACGCACAATTTCTTCTGGTACTGACCCAGATGCTGTAATAAATCGATGGCGAATGTCTGCTAAAAGCTGTTTGGAAAGCTGACGCAGCCGTTCAACTTCTTGGGGTTTATTGACCCGGATTATATGCAAAACTACTACTTCACCATCACTGCGACGGGCTAGTTCGGCGGCTTTAGTCAAAACCTGCGTCGCTAGGGGAGAAGTATCAACAGCAGCTAGCAGAATAATACGACGAGCGATCGCCACTTTAGTGGGGTCAACCTCACCCCGTTCTAACAGTTTGGGGGCAAAAGTTGGAATTGCCCAAGCTCCTAAAGGTGCTGTAATCAAAATGGATAGCGCTGCGATCGCCAAAATTGTTTCGCCTCCTGCCACCCCCTGAGCTAGAGGAATTGCCCCAATTGCCGCCTGTACTGTGGCTTTGGCAGAGTTTCCCGGCAACAAAAACAGCCGTTCTTTTTCCGTCCAGTTACTGCCTAAAGTAGAAAGATACCATCCGAGCGATCGCCCAATCAGTGTACCAATTGTCAACACCAGCAGACCCACCAGTAACGTATTTTCCAAGACATTAAGTTGAATACTAGCTCCGAGCAACACAAACAAGATAATTTCAGCAATCACCCATAAACTGTCAAAACCACCCCGTAACCGTCGAGCCAAGGGTGCATCCAATTCAATCAAAAAAAATCCCGTTGCCATGACAGCTAAATACCCAGAGAACACCGGGATATCTGCGGCCAGGACAACCAGCAAAAGGGCAAAACCCGCCGCCACCAGAGAGTCTTGAACTGCATTTTGAGTCCAGTTTTGTTTGGCTAAAAGCGATACCAGCATTCGAGCCGTCACCCATCCTAATACCCCCCCCAAAGCAATTTGAATGATGACTTGAAACGGCAATAATTGCAAAGGGCTGAGGGTGATTCCTGCTGGTAAGGTAATACCTGTGGCTGTTCCTTGAGAGAGAAACGCTAATAACAGGCTAAATACCAATAGCAATAGCACATCAGAAAGGGCGCTTCCGGTTAAAATAGCATCGGGAATTCCCTTTTTTACGCCCCATCCCAGGCTTTTCAGCCGCAGCATTCCGGGTACAATCACGGCCGGGGATTCGGCACCAATGATGCAGCCGAGTAGCAATCCCGTGAGAAAATCAAATTTGAGTAGCCATACTGCCGCAATGGCAATGGCAATCATCTCACAAGCTGCAGGCAAAAACCCTAACCGTAGGGCTACAGTACCCTGTTGAGCTAGTTTTTCGCGATCGAGTCCCAACCCGGCCTTCATTAAAATCACCATAACAGCAATGGTGCGGAGAGAATTGGCAGCCCCTAACACCTCCGGGCTAATCACATTTCCCACCTGGGGGCCGAGTAAAATGCCCACCAGTACCATGCCAACTAGCGCTGGAGCTTTGAGCCGTCGAGCGATCTGCCCGACAAAAAAGCCCATCAGCAAAATCCAAATAATACTTTCTAACATCACGTCACGTTAAAGCTGAATTGATAAACGTGACTTGTAGCAGAAAGCTTAAATCAGGCAATCATGACCCTACCCTTCCGCCACAAGTCGGAACAGTAGGAGCCATCAGCCTGTTAAACGTTATGAAGAAACTGGATAACGTAGGGCGGTTTCGGCGAGCTCCATCGCCATCTTTATTTTTATATCATTCTTCTCTCAGTTCAGGAAATCATGAAGCTATCACGCTGACTAATCTTGGCTTAGTTTTACACAGCAGAGGCACATGGAGTATTAACGCCTGAGATATTTAAGTTGTTTCAGATAGGTTAGGTTAGGGTAAGGCTTTACCAAAAACCAGTCTGAGCTAGGTAAGGTGAAAACTCTGGCTTTGACCAACGCAAGGGCAGGCTACCCTCAACCCGATATCCGTAATCCAAGTGAAAGCGAAGCAACCGTTCTGCCCCAGCATAAGTACTGATTTCATCGCCATCCCAAATTACTTGTGCAGTTCCTGTGAGATACAGTAAGTTGCCCTGCTCAAAATCTACAAATAACAGTCCTGCACGAGGATTCAGCTCTAAGTTGCCGAATGTATTAAAGTGACAATTACCCGAAAAATCAGGAATTGTCAGTGTATCATCTCCATCAATTCGCACGAAACCTGATTTGCCACCACGATGGGAAACATCAACCCCATTAGCTGCACCTGCTGATTTGTCCTGATAGGCAGTTGCAATGAAAAAAGTATCAGCCTTGGTAATAAAGTTATGTTCTAGTTCACCCAATTTTTTAACTGAATAAACAGGCTTTGGCGCTGCCGAATCAAATTCCTGCAATTCAAACATTCGGGCTTGAATGTATTGGGGACAATTACCAAAACTCTGTCCTACCTGTACTTCAAAGCCGTTGGCATCGATTGCTGTCACAATCCCATTGATTCGATTCCGGCGGCGAGTATGTAGTTCAATGCCGAGAAAGCCGATGTCAATTCCCTCGGCGAGGGTAGTTGCTAAAGGATCGCCAAACAGTGGCTTGGCAGTAACTCTTAGGGTGCGCTCATCGGGTGAGGAGACAAAGCCCGGTTCCCCCACTAGAATCGATGCCCAAGGGTGATCGGATGAATCTACTGTACCTACAATCAGATAGGGAAGTTGAGCGTAGAACTGCCGATGCTGCTGGGGGAGAAACTCTCGGATGACTCGTCGCCCTTGCTTATCCATCTGTTCCTTTGCCCCCATTCGGGCTTGAATTGCCAGCTCACCTGCATGAAAAGGCGATTCGGTGCGAGTCCAGCCTGGAATTGCCATAATGTTTTCGCTCCTTATTGTTCTACAATCCTGCCATTGGGATATAACCTGGGAGTTGTTTGAAGGGGGAAAACAACCCTGTGTGTTTGCAGTGTTGTTGATGGGCTCATCGCGGGATGTGTTTCATGACAAGGTAGAAATGCTGTTGCGAAGTTGGATTGGTGCGATCGCAGACGTTTTAATTGCAGAGGGACTCGATCAAACCCTGGCCGTACAACGTGGAGAAGATGCGGTGTTGGCGATCGAGGGAGCGCTCATTTTGTCCCAAGGATTGAATGATTTTGCACCATTTCAGCGTGTTATCAACCAATTACCACAACAACTCTGCCAAAATTTAGTCACTTGATTGCTGACTAAGCTGTGTGCATCATGAAGTTTGCGGAGGAGCGGGGAAGCGGGGGAGCAAGGGATTTGGTATTACAGCTAAACAGAACAGACCATACATCTATTTTTGAAACCAATCGTGATCCATTAAAATCCTGATATCAACTGGTTGTTAAAACGCCCTGCGGTTTGGAACTCAAGTATGTCAACTCATCGGACTGTTCTCGTCATTGCTGACTCTGACGAGACTGATAACAATTATGAGCATCAATTACAGCAAGATAGAAGTGTTGCATACAGGATTCTCACCGAGCCGTATGACACCCGAATTCTGGCATTGTCTCAATCGCAACAGATTGACGGCATCCTCTTAGAACTCCATTCGCCCCATTCCGGCAGCTTTGAGGTTCTCAGACAACTAAAAGAACAGATGGGCGAATACTGCCCCCCCATTGTGGTCATTGACAGTGACGATGTACAGATGGCGGTGGGGGCATTTAAAAACGGGGCAGTGGATTATCTGGTAAAAGATCGGATGACCCCAGATGCTCTGCGTTTAGCGATGCAAAGTGCGATCGAAAATGCGGAGTTACGACGGGAAATTCAACACACTCGGGAGCAGTTTCAAACATCGGTTGAGAATATGCTCGACTGCTTCGGCATCTTTTCATCGATGCGGGATGAGTCGGGGCAGATTGTAGATTTTCGGATTGATTACCTCAACGGGGCAGCGTGCGAAAACAACCGGATGTCCAAAGAGATGCAGATTGGACGAGGGTTGTGTGAGATACTGCCTGCTCATCGGGAATCGGGGTTGTTTGACGAATATTGTCAATTAGTTGAAACAGGAGAACCGTTAATCAAAGACTCGCTCATCTACGAGGACACCTATGGCGGTGAGCAGCGATTAGTACGGGCGTTTGATATTCGTGCCACTAAGTTAAATGATGGCTTTGTTGCATCCTGGCGCGATATCACTGAGCGCAAACTTCTAGAGTTGGAGTTGAGCCAAACGGCGACAGAGCTACGACAGCAGCAAAACTGCCTGCAACGGCTGATTGATACAGCTCCCATCGGCATTGGCATTGGCTCAGTCAGTGGTGAAATGATGACGATGAACAATACCATGCTGCACCTGCATGGGCTAACGCGGGAAGCATTTGAGCAGCAGGGTATCAACTGGCATGACTTTATCCCGCCAGAGTTGACTCAACAGGCTGAGCAAAACGTAGAGCAATTACGGCAAGAGGGCTTTTTGGCACCACAGGAGATGGAACTGCTGCATCCAGATGGCTCACGAGTTCCTATTTTGCTCAGCGCAACACAATGGAAAGATTGCACTGATGAGTATGTGGGGTTTGCCGTAGATTTAACAGAGCAAAAGCAAACTGAAGCTGCTCTCAAAGCCAGCCAACAATACTATCAAAAGTTGGCAGAAGCGATACCCCCAATAGTGTGGACGGCTGACGCAACAAGGGCAGTCAATTACTGGAATCAACGCTGGTATGATTACACGGGACTAAGTGAAGTGGAATCGATGGGTTTAGCGGGGGTTAGTACGGTTCATCCTGATGAGCGTGCTGACACGCTAGCCAAATGGAGCGAGTCTATCACCAATGGGGAGCCGTTTGAGATTGAATATCGAATTCGCCGTTGGGATGGCGAGTACCATTGGTTCATCAGTCGAGCTATACCAACGCGAGATAGTGACAACCAAATTACCGGCTGGATTGGTACGATTACTGACATTAATAACCAGAAGCAGCTAGAAGAAAGGCTGCTCAATGAGATTGCTCAGCGCCAGCACATCGAGCAAGAACTGCGGCGAGAACAAGAGCAACTTGCTTTGGCGATGCGAGCCGCCAAGATGGGCAGTTGGGATTGGGATATTCAGACAGGTCAGGTTAGTTGGTCGGCCAATCTAGAACATCTATTTGGGATGGCTGTCGGCAGTTTTGATGGACGGTATGAAACAGTCAAGGCCATGATTCATCCCGATGATGTTCCCTGGGTTGAGCAAGCCATTCATGACGCTGTTTATAATAACCAAGACTATAACATTGAGTTCCGCTTTATTAAACCCGATGGAACTGTGCGTTGGGCTGTGGGTTTAGGGCGGGTTTTCTACGACGCAACGGGAAACCCAGTCAAGATGACCGGCATTGATATGGATATTTCCGATCGCAAACAAGTAGAAGAAGCCCTACGCAAAAGCGAAGAACGATTCCGTAACATGGCAGATAACGCACCCATGATGGTTTGGGTAACAGATGCCACCGATTACTGCACTTATCTCAGCAAAAGTTGGTACGAGTTCACAGGGCAAACAGAAGCAACGGGACTGGGGTTTGGGTGGCTAGAGGCAGTGCATCCAGAGGATCGGAAATTTTCTCGTGACATCTTTTTAAGGGCAATTGAGCGTCAAGAAGCCTTTCAGCTAGAATATCGTTTTCGTAGCCAAGACGGTGAATATCGGTGGGCAATTGATGCGGCCAGCCCTTGGTTGACAGAAGAGGGTGAGTTTAAAGGATACATTGGCTCAGTCATTGACATTAACGATCGCAAACAAGCAGAAGAAGCATTACGTCAAAGCGAGGAACGCTATCGAACATTGTTTGAGTCGATGAATGAAGGCTTTTGTGTGATTGAAATGCTGTTTGACGACCAGGAAACACCTGCCGATTACCGCTTCTTAGAAATCAACCCCGTATTCGAGCAACAAACAGGACTCCAACAAGCAGAGGGGAAAACAGCGCGTCAGCTACTGCCCGATTTGGAACCTTATTGGTTTGAGATTTATGGTAAAGTCGCACTGACAGGTGAATCGGTTCGCTTTGAAAATTACTCCGCAGTGATGAATCGATGGTTTGAGGTTTCCACTTTCCGTACTGGACAACCAGAAAGCCGAAGAGTTGCCATCTTGTTTAAAGATATTAGCGATCGCAAACAAGCCGAGGAAGCATTGTGCCAAAGCGAGGAACGCTATCGGTGTTTGGCAGAATTAATCCCCCAGTTAGTCTGGACTGCCAATGCCGAAGGAGCGTTATTGGATGTCAATCGACGCTGGTCAGAGTTTACAGGGTTAACGCTGGAACAAGCCCGTACAACGGCATGGGAAGAGGTTGTCCATCCTGAAGAGCTACCTGTTCTGGTTCAAAACTGGACTGAGGCAGTACAACAAGGAACCTCCTATCAAGCAGAAGGTCGTATGCGGCGAGCAGATGGGGTGTATCGCTGGCACCTGCACCAGGCAATTCCGCAAAAAAATGAGCAAGGTCAAATTATCAAATGGTTTGGCACGGCAACCGATATCGAAGCGCAAAAACAATTGCAAATTGAACGTGCTCGCCTATTACAGCGAGAGCAAGCTGCACGGGAAGTCGCCGAACGTGCCAACCGCATCAAGGATGAATTTCTCGCTGTTCTTTCCCACGAGTTGCGATCGCCGCTTAATCCTATCCTAGGTTGGACAAAGTTGTTACAAACCCGCAAAATGGATGAAACCAAAACAGCCCAAGCCCTTGCCACCATTGAACGCAACGCTAAATTACAAACTCAACTGATTGATGACCTACTCGATATTGCCAAAATTTTGCGCGGCAAGCTGAGCCTGAATCGGACTCCTCTTAATTTATGCTTTGTGATTGAAGCGGCAATTGAGACAGTCTGGACAGCAGCCAGAGCTAAATCCATTTCACTCCATCCTGTACTGCTGGATATTGGCCAAGTGTCTGGAGATGCTGCCCGCCTTCAGCAAGTAGTCTGGAACTTACTGTCCAACGCCATCAAATTCACGCCCAATCATGGGCAAGTGGAAATCAGACTCGAGCGGGTCGGCAATCAAGCAGAAATGACAGTAAAAGATACTGGCAAAGGTATCAGTCCCAACTTTCTCCCCTACATCTTTGAATCGTTTCGCCAGGAAGATGCCTCAACGACTCGCCAATATGGGGGATTAGGGCTAGGGTTGGCGATTGCCCGTCAATTGGTTGAGGCTCACGGCGGTATCATTACGGCTGATAGTCCGGGTGAAGGGTTAGGAGCTACTTTTACAGTGCGGTTGCCACTGCTGAATGTTGAACTGGAAGTCAAGCAAACAGAGGAATTGCCTCCACCAGAACTCGATCTGACTGGGATTCGAGTCCTCGCCGTCGATGATGACCCCGATGCCCGTGAGCTATTATCAGTATTGCTAACCCAGTATGGAGCAGAAGTCCTCATCGTTACTAATGCGACACAAGTGTTGGCCAATCTGGAATCTTTCCAACCGGATGTGTTAATCAGTGATATTGGTATGCCTGGTGTGGATGGCTATAGCTTAATTCAACAGATTCGTGCTTTACCGCCCGAACAAGGGGGACAAGTTCCGGCGATCGCCTTGACTGCTTATGCCAGAGAAGCTGATTACGAGCGAACTCTAACTAGTGGCTATCAACAACATCTTGCAAAGCCCCTAGAGCTACAACAGTTAGTTCAATCTGTGGCGGCACTGGCCTTGCGTGAACCCAACTGATTAATTCATTGCCCTAACTCTCTATAGCGCTGTGGCCTTCTTACCAAGAAATAAACAAAAGCACCCAATAAGTTTACAAATAGAATAATTAGTACCCAAACAAGCTTAGTATTGCCTTCACTTGCTTCGTTTGTAGCACAGTCAATCAATACCCAGACCCAGAATAAGAAACCACCCAGCATAATTCCAGCAGGTAACAATAAAGCGGGGACTATAGGGAATAAATTGTTACTACTTTGAGGTAGTACTGAAATATCAACGTTGTTTTGCTGCAAAATATTGATTAATTCTGGATCAGAAGGCAAATTAACGGCTACTTGTTGTCCGTTTTTAGCGATGACTACCGCCTGGGATTGATCCGCTCTAATATTGACCTTCTCGACTTGCCCACTTTTAACCTGATCGACAAACTGATTGTAGCGCCATGCCTGCATTTCAGGCTTTCTACTGCACGAAGTATTAGCCAATAAGACTGTAGCACAAACACCTAAAAGAGTGTTGAAAATAAAATTTTTCCATCTTCTAGTTTTGTGATTGGGACTCATATTATGTCCGGTTGAATACTTACACTTTGGTGAAGACAGGACATCTACAAGTAATGCTGATTTTAGAGTTAATAAAGATTAGCATACTAAAAAAAATTAATCCCTCTATCCAATGATTGATTTAGCATAAATTTCGCGATTCATATAAAACTTTACATAAATTTTAAGGTTTTTTCCCTGGATTTGATGTCATGCGCTTGTAAGGCTGAATAGAGTTATTGCGTTGACTTTTTATGAACGGCGTAAAGTTTACTGTGATGCTAGAAGGGTTTAGCACTCCTTTTGTTTTCGAGGTTGATTCAGAACGGGTTGAAAGCGTCAAGCGTGAACTTGGCAAAGGGCAAGGTTGGTCGAAAATTCAATACCTTGATGGAGCAGGAAATGCGATTGATGCTTCCAAAATTGTGGCGTTTTATTGGGAGCCTTTAATCGAGCATGAAGGAACATTCACCAATGGCAGCAATGTTGAAAGTAGACTTTGACACTCCACCAGTGCCTACGGCTCAGGTGGATTCTTGGTTCAGCGAGTCTCCGTTAGCCAACAGGGTTGCCCCAATCGACCAAGAGGGAGTCTCTCCCCAAGCGTAATTTCCTGTGTGTCCCACAGTACAAAGTCCTCTTTCTAAAATGTTGTTCGAGGCATTGGTATCTCTATCTGCCACATATCCGCACTTACAAACATGGGTTCTAGTAGATAGAGATTTTTTCACCCTTGCTCCACACTTGGAACAGTCTTGGCTTGTATAGTGAGGAGGCACAGCTACAGTAATTTTGCCGTACTTATGCCCAAAATACTCTAGCCATTGGCGAAAAGTTGACCAACCCGCATCACTTATCGACTTAGCCAAGTGCCGATTTTTAACTAGCCCTTTTACGTTTAAGTCTGTGCGCTAACGCGCCCCGCTTCGCTAACATAGGCTACCAAGTCTGCCGACTGGATGACGGAATATGCAACACGCTTGCAATATTCTTTTCGCTGCCTACTTACTCTTAAATGTTTCCGAGCATATCGATTTCTGGCTTTGTGATAGTTCTTAGATTGAGGCTGTTTAGATTTCTTTAAGTCTTGTCTAAACTTTTTAGACTTTTTACGATTAGCACGATTTAGTTGCCGTTCCGATGAGCGATAAAACTGAGGTGATGGCTCCAAAGTGCCATCACTGCCTGCAATGAAGTACTTTAAACCTAGGTCTAACCCAACAGCTTTATGGGTAGGCTCTGACTTAATTTGTACATCAACAGAAATGGCAAACTGACAGTAGTACCCATCAGCCCGTCGCACTAATCTCACTCGTTTAATCTGGTCAAGCTGATAGAAGTTAAGGTCGTAAGTTCCCTTGAGTTTAAGCCTGCCGATACCTTTCTTGTCAGTAAAGGTAATGGCTTTTCGGGTTTCATTGAGTTTCCATCCGGTCGTCTTGTACTCAACTGAACGACAGTTTTTCTTAAATCGTGGAAACCCCTTTTTGCCCTTAACTTTCTTTTTGCAGTTGTCGTAAAAACGAGCAATGGCGCTCCAGGCTCGTTCGGCAGATGCTTGACGAGCCATAGAGTTGAGTTTTCCAGCAAAATCAAACTCAGAAGCTAATACAGCACAGTACTTGTTGAGGTCATACTTACTGATTCCCTTGATGTCCATCCAGTACCTTAAGCACTTGTTTTGGATGAACTGGGCAGTTTGTATCGCCTCATCAATAGCGCGATATTGCTTGGGTTTAGCTTTTACCTTGAACTCATAAATAATCATGGCTTTATGCTATCACGTTCAGCATAAACGGTCTAATTATAGTATGTTGAATACCATAATTAGACCTGAAAGGGAGCGAGTATCCCCCAGTTGAGACAGGGGGTTTTAAATCCCCCTCAGACTCCCCGCTTCTGATAAAAATTTGCCAAATATCATGTCCGGCTGATTAACCTGAATAAAACCAGCTCTTTGGGCGGGTTGGAGGTGAAGACATATCTCTTCGTCTGAATAAATCGTCGCTAAACCCGCCCTAAACCGATTATGGGCGTTTAACCGGACATGATATAAGTTCTATTACCTCACAGATACCGTCGATCCCGTGAGAAACGTCTCAGATTTAGAATTAGAAATTGCAACTATACTCGGTCAGTTTGACAATGGGTCGTACCGTTGGGCATAATCGCACCTTCTAATGAAGCTTCGCTCAATTTGGCTCCCTTTAAATTAGCTCCAATTAAGTTAGCTTCACTGAGGTTAGCACCATGAAGATTGGCTTTTGTTAGGTAGCTTAGGAGCAAACCGGCTCGTTGCAGATTGGCTTGATTTAGGTTAGCATCCTGCAAATTAGCCTCCAGAAGATTGGCACCGGATAGATTAGCTTTAGACAAATTTGCTTTGTTTAAGTTAGCCTTACTCAGGTCAGCTCCTTGTAAATTTGCTTTTTTTAGATTTAATCCTTTGAGATTCGCCTGACTGAGATTGGCACCTTGCAAATTAGCCCCACTCAGGTCAGCATCACTCAAATTCACCTCCCGCAAATCGGCACCCCGTAGGTCTACATTACAAAGATTAGCGCCAGTGAGGTCAGCTCCCTTGAGGTCAGCTTCGCTCAAGTCTGCGTCTTCTAAAACGGCATGGCGCAAGTTTACCCGATTCAAATAAGCACGAATCAAACTCGCTCCACTGAGGTTGACGCTACGCATATCAGCTTCAGTGAGAATGGCTCGATTTAAGGTAGCTTTTTTCAGGTCAGCTTGTACCAAAATTGCACGGCTTAAGGTAGCTCCAGTTAAGTTAACTTTGGATAGTTTGGCACCTTTAATCAATGCTCCAATCAGACTTGTTCCAATCAGGGTAGCTAGCTTTAGATCAGCGCTTGATAAAATCGCTCCGGATAAAATCGCTCCGCTCAAATCCGCTTCACACAAAGTAGCTTGAGTTAAATCTGCTCGAGTAAATAGGGTTTCGAGCAATTGCGCTTTGGTGAGATTCGCACCCCTTAAACCAGCATTAGTCAGATTCGCTCTAATCAGTTTTGCCTTCGTTAAATTTGCCCCTTTGAGGTGAGCTGCACTTAAATTGATGCGATTGAGATGAGCTCCGCTTAAATCGGCTCCAACTAATTGAACGCCTGAAAAATTTAGTTCTCCTGTTTCGTGCCGACTCAGTAGTTCGGCTTCCATTGAAAATTCACTTGCTTTCATAAAAAATTGCCTGATTTAAATTGCTGTTTATCAGCTCCAGGCTCGACCTGATTTCTCCAAAAGGAAGATTCAGGTGGCAGTTAGCTAATAACTCCTCGAAAATGACGACAGTGGATAATCAAAGATGAAAATAAAACAAACGTTAGTCAACTTGTGGACGGCTAACTCAAACCTTGGTTTGAGACTGCAAATAAAGACTGGATAAGAAATGCGATCGCACCTGATGCTAGTTACGATGTCTTTGGTCATTTGAGCTTAGACCAAAACTTTTACTAAGTTTTTTTCTAGCGGCTGTACTACTGCCACAAGACATCGTGCTTAGCTCGGTCAAACCTCCATCAGTTCTCTCAATACCGCATCTTCCGAGCAGATCATAACCACGAGAACCTGATCTAAAGCCACGGATAAGAGAGTTCTGAGTCTCTGTAAAACCAATAAGATTGCGGTTAGGCGACTCAGTTTATGTCACCTCCTCCAGCACTGCACGGATTAACATTGGAATTCGTCAACACCTGAAGAATTAAAAATGATGAGGGGCTATCTTCCTATCGGCTGTTACAATCGCTACAAAAAGCTGTTCCAAGATAGCCAGTGCTGATTCCAGCCAGGTCTTGGCATTAAACTGGAAAAATCTCTTATATTAAACGCCCTGGTGGACTGAATTCCTGCTCCCCAGTCTCGGCTCGGACTCATACAGCTAGATCGGGATTATATTCCGTATATTTTAGTGAGGGTTTACTTCAATCGTCAGTTTTTAGAATGATATGTGCTTTAGATCCAGCATCATTTTCTATGCTACTCATCCGTTCGCAGCCTCAAGAGGCACCTAGTGGTTAAGATCGGGGCAATGTTAATTAAATTTGCCCTCGAACGGCGAAAAGCCACTTCTAAAAAACTTATTCTATAAAGATAAAGGTTGCGAGTCAGACAAGGCAAGCTACAGTTACCATTTTCAACCTTTCACAGACACTTTTCGGGCTCCCGCCTGATTACGAGGGGTTGGGGGGTCGATATCTAGTGGTATTTTATGAAATTGGTATTACTCATCCTCAGCGAGGAAGTTGGGATGAGACTATACAATAACGAAGGCTGTAAACTACGCCAAAGTCTAATCCTTCAACCCTAACGCCCTGGTGGCTTGGGAGATGAGCTGTGAATAACTTTGATGCCTTTGTTCCGGAGAACCTAACCCTTGCCCCCGAACATCCCCTCGGGCAAAATCTAGAATTACCTATTCCCGACCCTCGGAGTGCAACCATCGAAACTATCCGGGAGATTCAATTACGCGATCGCATTCCTGGTATGGTCAAGCGTATCATTTTGGTGGATGCTGAAACGATGTGGGAGTATTGGTGGTGTGTACCCGGCCGCCTTTTGCTTCCGGAGGATGTAGAACTGTTACAATGCGATCTTCCTCGTCTGGAAACCATTCTCGAAAAGCTGATAGGGCTGTTTGGCGGGTACTGCTTTCACGAAAATAGCGATCGCAACGGTGAGATCAGCCCCACTCCAGACTGGCAGTCAGTGGTCAAGTTTGCTCATCAACAAGGCTTTGATTCTTATGTGCTAGATATTGACTTCATGCCCTTTGCCATCCGGCGTGATCAAGGGAATTCTACTATGAGTGAAGCCGAGCCTCCAAGCGATCGCATTGCCTTTGAACCCCCACACTGGCACATTGAATTTTTACAATTAACCCCAACTCAGGGGGGGTTTGAAATTCGAGCCCCCAAACCCGTTTGTAGCTGCCAAATTTGGACAGCCAAACCCTTTATTAAAGATGCCTCTACTGGCATCATGTCAACGTGCTATGATTTGTGGCTTTCCCGTCCTTTGGACATTACCCAACCCCCTTGGATGAAGTAGTGTAGGTTACAAAACAACCGCCATGGTTAGGGAGACTATGTTAAGCTGAAAAGCTCAAACCTAGATATTAAAAATAGGGCTGTACGTCTGCCGAATGAACGTGAGCATCTGCTGACAATGACAACAACCACAACGCTAGACCAAAAGACACTGGGTCATTGGGCTTATCTAGCGATCGAGAAACATTCCCAGAAAACAATTAAGCACGAAACCGACGTACTCAAAGACAAAGACCCAGAAGCTTTACATCAAATGCGCGTAGGGATGCGGCGGTTGCGGACAGCGATTCATGGCTTTGCTCCCGCCCTCTCCTTACCTGCAGCAGCCCAAGAAAAAAAGGTTGCCAAAGTGGCGCGTAAATTAGGGGAACTTCGAGATATTGATGTTTTGCAAGATGCACTTACCCATCAATATCTCCCGACTCTACCCACGACGGAACAAGAAACGCTCAAGAAAGTTTTAGCAACCCTGAAAAAGCAGCGCCAAAAGACGCTCGAGATGGTTCAGACCACTCTCAAAGAGCAGCGCTATCAACAATTAAAGGATGCGTTTCAAACTTGGCTGAAGCAACCGTCTTATGGAGAATTTGCTGAATTTCCCATTCAGGAAATTTTACCCGATTTACTCTTACCACTAGTTAGTCAATTTTTCCTGCATCCAGCGTGGTTAGTCGGTGTAAAGCTAGAATCTGGTGAACTCGCTGCTCCTAGCGACCTGAATTCAGAAATTGTGGTGCAACTGTTGAACGCGCATGGAGATAGCCTGCACAGCCTGCGTAAGCAAGCCAAGAAAGTACGCTATCAAATGGAACTATTTACCAGCTTCTACGAGGCCGATTACGAAAATTATCTTAAAGACATCAAACAAATTCAGAGCATATTAGGAGAGATTCAAGATAGTTTCGTTTTAGCGGAATTCTTAACACAAACATTGGGATCGGATGGGGTGGCTCAACTCCCAACCCTTGCCGCTCAATTCACTGCAGCCCGTTACCAAGCCTGGCAGGAATGGCGGACATTGCAGCAGCAATATCTCGATCCCCAAACCCGCAAAGATTTTCATCACAGTTTACTTAAACCGATTCCTCCTAGCAAGGAATGAGTTCTAAATCAATCTCAGCAAAAAAACACATGACTTAATCATCTGATTACCGAGCCTTTACCTTAAAGGCTTAAAGTAGGGCTGACTATCTAGGTCAGTTTTACACAGCACCGAAAATGCAGCTCATGCCCCAAGCTTCCAGAGCAATTTTAGAGACGGATCATCACGAATTAAAAGAAGGACGCCGTTTGCATTTTTATGCAAAAGGGGAAGTAATTCCTCTCGTCTCCCAAGGGGTCTGGCAAGTCTGCCAAGGAATCGTACAACTGAGTACGCTTTGCCAAAATGGTGAAGAAGTGTGGTTAGGTTGGGCAGAGCCTTCGACGTTTTTTGGTCAGTGGTTTTCCCTCTTACAAACTTACCAGGCAACGGCCTTGTCCGATGTCCATCTCATCTGGTTTTCCTTAGCAGAAATCCACGCCTCTCCACGTTTGGCTCAAACGGTGTTACCCCACATGGCACGTCGATTGCGTCAAACTGAGGCACTTTTAGCCATATCGGGTCAGCGTCGGGTTGAAGACCGCTTGCAACACCTATTATTGTTAATGAAGCGGGAAATTGGTCAACCTGTAACAGAAGGGACTCGTTTAGGAGTACGCTTGACACATCAGAACTTAGCGAATGCCATTGGGACTACGCGAGTAACCGTTACGCGACTTCTCAGTAAGCTGAAAAGTGAAGGAACCATTCTCATCGATCGCGATCGCCATATCATCATCAAGGATGACAGTTTTAAAAATATTGCGGATTGGTGAGTTCTATTGACGAAAATATCCTTTAGAATATCAGCTTCACAGCTATCGCTAAATCAGTAGTGAGTTGCATTCTATAGGAGTAGGACGCTGTCTCTCGATTATATTTCAGTTGCCCCAGCTCCAGGCCAGACCGCAGCGGGGCTTATCGTAGTGTTACATGGCTGGGGTGCCAATGCTCAAGACTTGGCATCTCTAGTTCCTTTGGTTAACCTACCCAACTATCACTTTTTGTTTCCTGATGCACCGTTTTCTCATCCCCAGGTGCCCGGAGGCAAAATGTGGTACGACCTCGGTAGGGAAGATTACAAAGGATTAGCGCTCTCTCAAGAGTTGCTGATTGATTGGCTCAAATCTCTAGAAGGACTAACTGGCCTCCCTCTAGAATCCACTATTTTGAGCGGTTTTTCTCAAGGTGGGGCAATGACCCTAGATGTCGGGTTAACGTTACCGTTAGCCGGTCTAGTTTGTATGAGCGGTTACTTACACCGCACCCCTCAAGACCTTGAACCTCCGTTGCCATCCCTATTAATTGTGCATGGCAGACAAGATACCGTTGTGCCCTTGAGTGCGGCGCAACGAGTCCGAGACTATTTGCTAAACTTGGGTGCGCCGATGCAATATAAAGAATTCGACATGGGGCATGAGATTCGACCCGAAGTTTTAGATGTAATTCGGGAGTTCATTTTGGTTAACACTAATACACCTCCTTCATAAAACATCAATCCCACGGGATCGCCATCTTAACCGTTCATGCTTATCCCAATTCCGGGTTGTCTGACTGACCGTTCAACCGATGTGCGAAAAATTTACATCGATTTCATTGAATACTTTGTATTTTTAAACAGAGTCCGGGCAAGGAATAGCGATAATAGTAGAAGAGGTAGTTAGAGATCTGTACGACGGTTGACGCAGATTCTAATCAAGGGAGGCGTGAGCGATGGTAACTTTAACCCTTCGAGAGCGTGATTTATCGGCTCTCACGGCAGATGATGTGGCCAAGTTAGCTGGACGGTTGGAGCGAGATGATTACTCCAGTGCTTTTGAAGGACTGGATGATTGGCATTTGCTCCGGGCGCTAGCGTTTCAGCGTCCAGAATTAATTGAGCCTTACATCTACTTACTCGATCTGGAAGGTTACGATGAAGCCTAGGTAATCGGGGATTTTGGAGGGGTGATGTTTGATTGGGGTCGGGGGGTCAGAGGTATTGATGAATCAAGTTCAAGAGCAGCACCCTAATCCAAAATCCCAAAATCTCAACTTAGAACCTAGGCGAGTTCTTGTGGGTGTGGGCGGCGGCATCGCCGCCTATAAATTGTGTGAGGTAGTTTCTTCTTTATTCAAATCGGGGGTAGAAGTTCGAGTCATTCTCACCCAAGCGGCTCAAAAATTTATTACCCCCTTAACTTTCACTACTCTTTCCCGTCATCCGGCTTATACAGACCAGGAATTTTGGCAACCTACTCATACTCGTCCGCTACATATTGAGTTAGGCGAGTGGGCTGAGGTATTTGTGATAGCGCCCCTGACGGCTAACACGCTGGGTAAGCTGGCGCAGGGTTTGGCTGATAATTTGCTGACTAATACAGTACTAGCGTCTCGCTGTCCTGTGTTGCTGGCACCTGCTATGAATACCGAAATGTGGGAACAGTTAGCTGTGCAACGAAACTGGCAGCAATTGTTGAGTGACCCTCGGTATCATTATGTCGGCCCTGATGCAGGCTTATTGGCCTGTGACCGCGTAGGAAAGGGACGCATGGCAGAACCAGGGGAAATTATAGCCTCTCTCGCGTCGCTACTCCATACTCAAGGAAAACGAGATTTAGTCGGCAAGCGTGTCTTAATCAGCACCGGAGGAACCCAGGAATATCTCGATCCCGTGCGCTTTATTGGTAATCCCTCTACCGGAAAGATGGGGCTAGCTTTGGCACAAGCGGCCTTGCATCGGGGCGCAACCGTTACCTTAGTACACGCCCCCATTACAGAGGAGGTTCCTCTCGGTGTTCGGACGATTTCGGTGGTGAGTGCTGCTCAAATGCGACAAGCGATGCTGAAATCTTTTCCGGATGCAGATATGATTGTCATGGCCGCGGCCGTGGCCGATGTTAAACCGGCGGAATATGCCGAACAGAAATTACCGAAAAAATTGCTGCCTTCGTCTTTAGCCTTAGAATTCGTACCCGATATTGTGGCCGAGTTGGGACAGCACAAACAGCCCCATCAAATGTTAGTAGGATTTGCCGCACAAACTGGCGATATTGTCAAGCCTGCATCAGAGAAATTGCGAAATAAGAAATTAGATGCGATCGCCGCTAATCCCATTGATCAACCGAATAGTGGTTTTGGCAGCGATACCAATCAAGCGATTTTTTTAGATAAATTGGGGCGACAGGTAGAAATTAAACCCTGTAGTAAATTACAGTTAGCCCATTATTTGTTTGATTTTGTTGGCAGTATTTAACGAAGCTATTCTGAAAATAAGGCAGAAGGAATTCTGCCAAACTGGGGTGAAACCTTGATTTTTCATGGGCTGAAATAACGCAAATTCCTCTTTTGTATCAATGTGGGTTATCTGTTCAGCCGCTATTTTTTGCGCCAGAACGGAACTGAGACGATAAGATTGAAGCGACACAGATGCTCAATATTCTTATGAATGGCATTGCTGATGAAACGTGATCGCGCTCAAACATGGAGCTATAATCTCTCATGCCATACAAATCTATTTGCGATCACTAAAAAGCAATTCAATCATGGCTTCCACAATGCGATCGAGTGTCATGCTCATCACATTTTTACCGTGCAAAGTCTCCATCACCAGGTAGTAATAGAGCAACATCCCTTCAATAATCCATGCCACCGCCTCTGGATCTGAACTACGAAGCTGTGTTACTTCTTGCAAATATCCAGTACAGGTTTCCAGGTTCGGTTTCTCAAATTGCTCCACATACAACTCGGCTAGATGAGGGAAGCGTCCAGATTCCGCCACAATTAAGCGGTAGAAGTTCATCCGCATCGGGTCGAGATTTTCCGGAGATAGGCTTTTGGGAGCGAGTAGGCGCAACTGTTCGGCCGGATCGGCAGGCAGGGGTTCAGACGTAAATACTTCTTGAAAATGCTGTTGTGCAGTGCGCTCGACAATTGTCGCAAATAGCTTCTCCTTACTCTCAAAATAGCTGTAGAGTGTTTCCTTCGATACGCCTGCCGTTGCCGCAATCCGAGCCATGCTGGTAGCCGTGTAGCCATGCTGCAAGAACTCCTGCATGGCACCTTGCAAGATTTGCTCGGCTTTAGCGGTTTGCTTTGCTCCTCTAGACATTGTTTTGCCCTACTTATCGAACCGTACAGTCTAGCCCAAAAAATCACCCAATTGGATGACCCGATTGGAGTAGACAAAACCGAACCGTACAGTCTAGTCTTGTATTAACCGAACCGTACAGTCCAGTTCGCATTTCGTCCATTCTAAAAGAGATTTCGATGCTTCATCACATTCTGCAGTTGAAATCTGTATAGAAAATAGGAGCCGGAAGTCAGGAGTCAGGAGGGTATGATTTTTATCCTTCCAATGTGCGTACCGCGCATGGCGTTTGTCTAATTTGTCTAAATCGAACTTCTTTTTGTTACCCAAAGAGGAAAAAGTTATGCGAATTACCATTTTGACCGTTGGTTCTCGCGGAGACGTGCAGCCGTTTATTGCTCTAGGATTAGGCTTGCAGCAGGCAGGACATACGGTTCAATTAGCAACCCATTTGCCTTTTCAAACAATGGTTCACAACTATGGGCTGCAATTTGCACCCATTGAAGGAGATGTGCAGGCACTTATGGCAGGGGAAGTTGGGCAGCAGATGCTAGACGCAGGCAATCCCCTCCAGCTAATCCAGCGATACGTCAAAATGGTGGAACCATTGCTGGCACAAGCAATGGCAGATTCCTGGAAAGCTTGTCAGAATAGCGATGCCATTATCGGGACTGCCTTCACGAGTTGGGGATACGACATTGCTCAGAAGTTGGGCATTCCCTTCTATCTAGCCGCTTTAATGCCGCAGAGTGCTACTCCGGACTTTCCATTTCCGTCACTACCGCAAACGCTACAGTTGGGAGGACTTCTGAACTCCCTCACTTATCCGGTGCTGATAGAAGGCATGGGGTTGATGTTCCGCAAGTCCATTAATCAGTTTCGTCAAACCACATTGCAACTGTCACCCTTGCCCAGATGGACAGGATTGTATGGGCGACTCGACAAGGCAGGCGTTCCCTACCTCTACGGCTTCAGCCCAACGGTCGTACCTAAGCCTACCAACTGGTTGGAGCGGTTGCACGTCACAGGCTATTGGTTTTTGGAACACCCCCAAGACTGGACACCACCTCAAGATTTGCTAGCGTTTCTGGCAGCCGATTCGCCGCCAGTTTACATTGGCTATGGAAGCATGACGGGACGAGAGCCGGAGTTCATGACTGAGATTGCTTTGGCAGCCTTGGCAAAAACGAAACAGCGAGGCATTTTGCTTACAGGTTGGGGTGGCATCTGTGCGGCTGACTTACCGGAGACTGTCTTTAAGTTAGAGTCTGCACCGCACGACTGGCTGTTTCCTCAGATGGCAGCGATCGTGCATCATGGTGGGGCTGGGACGAGTGCGGCTGCGTTGAGGGCTGGCGTGCCATCCGTCGTCGTTCCCTTTTTTGGAGATCAGCCGTTTTGGGCACATCGGCTCCTGCAATTAGGAGTCAGTCCTGCTCCAATTCCCAAGTCCTCGCTGACAGTAGATAAGTTAGCAGAGGCGATCGCGATAGCGGTGAGTGATGAGACAATGCGGCAACAGGTAAGAGTGATCGGCAACCAGATTCGAGCCGAGAATGGTGTTCAGCAGGCGATCGCTGCATTTCATCAGGGTCTGGTCAAAACCTGTTGGTAGATGCGATCGCAGCCAATCCCATTGATCAACCGAATAGTGGTTTTGGCAGCGATACCAATCAAGCGATTT
>CAZPRJ010000046.1:0-61711 GCA_964588805.1 uncultured Microcoleus sp.
TTTACGGTCGTGATGCGTAAAGCCCCCTTGTTTCAACAGGGGGATATAAGCGAATAGCTGAATTTATTCAGTCGTAACCAATATTTATAGCTATCTTTGGCTATAAAGTGATAGGATTAACGCATGATAGTACTAGAGTTCAAGCTAAAAGGTAAGTTGCAGCAGTATCGGGTTATCGACGACATGATCCGCACCGCTCAATTTATCCGTAACAAAGCACTCAGGTACTGGATGGATAATCAAAATGTTAAGTTATCCGACCTCTACAAGCATTGTACTGTATTATCTAAAGAGTTTGAATGGGCAGGAAAACTTAACTCAATGGCACGTCAAGCTTCGGCAGAACGTGCCATTTTTGCGATCCAACGTTTCTTCGCTAATTGCAAAGCCAACAAGCCCGGAAAGAAAGGCTACCCGCAGTTTAAAAAAGGGGCTCGTTCGGTTGAGTACAAGACTTCAGGTTGGAAGCTTTCTCCAGATAAAAGAAGTCTAACCTTCACCGATGGTTTTGCCGCAGGAAGGTTTAAGTTAATTGGTTCTCGTGACTTGCATTTTTACGCCCCTGATGAGATTAAACGAGTACGGGTAATCCGTCGTGCCGATGGATACTATGCTCAGTTGTGCGTCAGTGTGGAGCGAGTAGAAGAAGTCGTGCCTACAGGCAAGGCAGTGGGTCTTGATGTGGGGTTGAATCACTTCTTAACCGATAGCAATGGAGGTACTATTCCCAACCCTCGACATCTTCGTAAAAGTGAGAAGGCATTAAAGAGGGCGCAACGACAGGTATCCAGAAAGAAGAAAGGGTCAGCTAATCGAAGAAAAGCAATAAATCAGCTTGGAAGGAAACACCTTAAGGTCAGTAGGCAGCGTAAAGACTTCGCTATTAAGACAGCGTTGTGCGTGGTGAAATCTAGCGATTTCGTAGCTTATGAAGACTTGCAGGTGCGAAACATGGTGAAGAACCATAAGCTTGCCAAAAGCATCAGTGATGCGGCCTGGTCGCAGTTTGCTCAATGGTTGCAGTATTTAGGGAAGGTGTATGGAAAAACAGTGGTTGCTGTTGCTCCTCAATACACTTCTCAGGACTGCTCAACCTGCGGTAATACGGTTAAAAAGTCGCTTAGCGTAAGAACTCATGTTTGTAGTTGTGGTACTGTCTTAGACCGTGACCATAACGCAGCACTGAACATTTTAGCCAAAGCTTTAAGGCAAGTAGGAATAGACTTAAATACCCTAGGGCATAGGGAAATTCACGCTTGGGGACAGACCGACCTCTACTCGTTGATGGTGACACCAACGAGCTCTTCCGTCTGGTTGAACCAAGAATCCTCGTCTATTTATAGCAAGGAGTGTCAATAAATTTTGTCTATAATTCTCTAGGAGAATGGCCTAAGCTCCCGCAGGCTGAAAGTTGCTACAGTAAGCGGTATCCGGCAACTGTGAGAATTACGAAGATGGTTAAAGAGTCGCTCTACCAACAATCTAGTTCCGCAAAGGAGCAACTCCCACCGCTTGCAAGTGGCGATCGCCTCACTCGCCCAGAATTTGAGTGGCGCTATGCTGCAGCTTCTCATATCAAAAAGGCCGAACTCATCGAAGGAATCGTTTACGTAGCATCTCCCTTACGGCACGAGCAACATGGTAAACCCCACAGTAAGGAAGGGAGCGATGTATGCTTGGCACAGACAAACGCTGTTTAATTAGTTGAGTACATTGCTAGTCAACAATTTAGAAAAGATTAGACATATAGTAAGTCCTCCGCTAATCTGAAGAATAAGACGTAAGCGACCTCAACACCGCCGACTCCTATCTTTTAGGTTCTTTTAGATATAAAACTTTAGAGTTTAGATTGTGGCCATCTTACCAAGAGTAAATTGCAACCGTTTAAGCGTTACTATTCTAAATTCCAATCGTATCGGCAGACGGGGTTAAAGTTGGGGCAGGATGTAATTTATATGAATTTAATCGAACGGGTTGCCATCGTGGGGGGAACCCACGGCAATGAACTGACAGGAGTTTATTTAGTTAAGAAATTTGAGCAATTTCCCCATCTAATTCGGCGATCTAGTTTTGAAACCGCTACGCTATTGGCAAATCCTAAAGCGTATAAAATGGGGAGACGATACGTTGATACTGACCTGAATCGCTGCTTTCGACAACAGGATTTAGAAAATCTCAACCTGTCTAGTTATGAAGCGATTCGAGCCAAGGCTATTTCCCAAATGTTGGCACCTCAAGGAAACCCAAAAACGCGATTAACGATCGATTTGCACAGTACCACAGCCAACATGGGGTTAACAATTATTCCTAGCCGCCAGCATCCCTTCAACTTGAAATTAGCCGCCTATCTTACCTCTGTCAACCCGAGTTTGAAGGTATATCAATGGATGCAACAAGAAGAGGATAGTCCTTTTTTGCGATCGATTACTGAATTGGGTTGCGCCATTGAAGTGGGTGCTGTAGCTCAAGGGGTATTAGATGCTACTTTATTCCAACAAACAGAAGAACTTATCTACAGCATTCTTAATTATGTAGAAGCTTACAACCAAGGAGCACCTTTTCCTACCGAGGATACTTTGACGATTTATCAATGCATCCAAACTCTAGACTATCCCAGAAATGAAATGGGAGAAATTCAGGCAATGATTCACCCTCAGCTTCAATTTAAAGATTATGAACCGATTCAACCCGGTGAACCCTTATTTTTAACTTTTGAGGGTCAAACCATTGTTTATAAAGGCACTGCAACCGTGTATCCTGTTTTCCTCAATGAGGCCGCTTACTATGAAAAAGGGATTGCTATGTGTCTAACTCAAAAACAACAGATTAACCTTTGAATCAGTTCTCATGTTAGGTGAAGTACACTCATGAAACCTAAAAACCTTCTGCCTCCTGCTTTCTAGCTTTTGCGAGCAATAACAAAACTGGAATGATACTCAAATTACCAATCCAGCTTTATTGATAGTTAGGCCCCATGAGCTGCGCTCACAACAAAAGAATGGAAATTTTATTCCTTTGCCTTGGAGCCTTCTTTCTTCTGCCTTATTTTCAAGTCAGACTTAGTTCACGCCGAAAACAACAGTTGTGAATCGAAAGTGACGTAAGTTAATCGCACACAACACAGAGGATGAGAGACTTGTTTGAGTTCTTGCTTTATCAAAAAAATTTCCTTAATGATCGATACCATTTCCCCTAATAATTGATTTCCTCGTCCAAGTCAATAGGACTTCTAAGCAATCAATGGCTTCATCCCTTTCATGATTGTCAGGGCAATGACACAAAATACTTTCTAGCATTTGTGAGCCCATCTCTTCTAAAGCGCGAATATTCTTTAAATCGTCTACAGTGGGGGATTGCCAATGGAGAATGCGATCACGTCTAGCTCTTGCTTGAGCAGATAATTTATTCATGTTCGTTATCCTCATCGTTTTCGACGTAGATTCACCGTTTGAAATGATCAAAATTTAGCAGAATTTAGCTTATTGTTCCCAATAGTAATCCTGAAAAACCTACCTTCACAGAATCTTCACCTCTCAATCAGTGTTCATGTTTGAATTTGACCCTTATCGGGGTTAGGGTAGCTGTAGTTGAGATTGGGCATTGAAAAATTGTCGAATCAGCCCTTGAGTCACGAGTAATGCAGTTGTGAGATTAGCCAAAGCAAGCATAAACATAATTAATATTTGGTAGGATGCAGCATTTAATGGGTCAATACCACTTAAAAGTTGACCCGTAATCATTCCCGGTAATGTCACCACACCAACAACCATCATTTGATTCAGGATGGGAATAAGTCCAGCCCGGATGGCATCTTTGCGGTAGGCGGCTACTGCCTGTTGGGGTGTTGCGCCCAAGCTCAAATGGGTTTCGATTTCCAGACGGCTGCTAGTGATGATGCTGACGAGACGCTCACCCGCGATCGCAGCTCCATTCATGGCACTGCCTAACACTATACCGGCTAACGGAATCAAGTACTGAGGGTCGTACCAAATTTTAGGTTGAATAATCAACAAATTTGTATAACACAAGACCAAAGCCGTGCTGAAAAACATTGAAGCAAACACCATAGGCACTAATCGGGGAATCTTTTTGCCAATCCGATGGCGGGCAGTAACGGTAGCAATGCCCAGCATCACCAAGATTACCCCCAAAACAGGAATGGGGTTGTTTAAGGCAAAAATAACTGCCAGCGCATAGCCGACGACTAATAGCTGTAAGATAGTCCTTCCGGTGGCAATCACCAAAGAAATTTCTAGCCCCAATCGTTGCCAGCTCGATAAACTGATCGCGATCGCCATCATACCCAATGCCCAAATTAGGTCAATTGGGCTAAGTTCAATCAAAGAACCCACATTCAAACTCACCTGCTTAGTTTACCCCGCTAGAAGCTGGCCAAAAGCATTTGCCCTACGGCACTTTCAGCCCCTAGTCCCTTCTCACTATTGTGTCAGATTCTTCGTCACAACCCGTTGGGGATAAGAAGGGAAAATGGAAATCTGGAAACACTAGGGAGATAGCGGGGATGGAAGAGAGAGGAGAGTTATGACAGGTACGCTGTCCCCACCCACCCTTTCTCTCCAATCGTCCCAACCACCTTAAACTGAAACAATTTGAGAACTTTAGCATTCTTTTGGAAATAGGAAATGGAAACGACTGGATTCCCTTTTGCAGCAAAATTTGATTTATTTAAGTAAAAATTCTAGGTGTAAGCGAGTGAGAAACATTCCCCCTATTGACCTGACACGGCAGTACAAAATCATTAGCGAACAAGTTAGTGCTGCCGTTCAGGACGTTCTGACTTCCGGACGCTATATTGGCGGCCCACTAGTCGAAAAGTTCGAGCAACAGTTTGCCGCCTATATGGGCGTGCGAGAAGGCATCGCCTGTAACTCCGGCACCGATGCTCTATATCTAGCCCTGCGAGCCTTGAACATTGGGCCTGGGGACGAGGTAATCACAACACCCTTTACCTTTATTGCCACAGCAGAAGTGATTACAGCCGTCGGTGCAACACCCGTTTTTGTCGATATCGAGGCTCAAACCTTCAATCTCGATGTCACTCAACTTGCTGCCGCCATCACACCCAAGACTAAAGCCATTATCCCCGTTCACCTATTTGGGCATCCGGTGAATATGACTGTCCTCATGGAGATAGCACAATCTCATGGACTTGCCGTCATTGAAGACTGTGCCCAGGCCACAGGGGCTGATTGGGCAGGACAAAAAGTAGGAAGCATCGGACATATTGGCTGCTTTAGCTTTTTTCCCACTAAGAATTTGGGGGCTTATGGAGATGGTGGGGCAGCCGTCACCAATGATCCAGACCTGGCGGCCTCTATCCGCAAGCTGCGAGAACACGGTATGGCTAGCCGTTATTACCATGAAGCCACAGGAATTAACAGCCGCTTAGATGCCTTACAAGCGGCTATCCTGCAAATTAAATTGCCTTACCTAGAACACTGGAATCAAGCACGATGTGAAGTCGCCGCCGCCTATCATCAGCTATTGCAGCCCCTATCAGAGATTGTGATTCCCCAACAACAGCCTGGGGGAGGGCCTGTGTGGAATCAGTACACGATTCGTCTGACTCATAACAACGGCGATGGTAGCTTCCGGGATGAGGTGCGAAATCGACTGCAAAACCTCGGAATCAGCTCAATGGTCTATTACCCCCTACCTTTGCACTTACAGCCCGTTTATCGGCAATTAGGATACCAACCTGGACAGTTTCCCGTAGCAGAGCAAACTTGCCATGAAGTGTTATCCTTGCCGATTTTCCCCGAACTTTCCTTTGAAGAACAGCAGCAAGTCGTCTATAGCCTCAAAGATTGCTTGGTGTTAGAGCGAGTTTAGCAATGGGTATTCCTGGGCAGTGGGTATGAGGTAGGGGCTGCTCTTGGGCAGCCCTCTCCGATGGCTAAAAATTCTCTAGAGACTGAGGTTATTCCCTCATCTAGAGTCACTTAGGCAGGAATCCGTCGGGGAGTAACGGTTGCTAACGCTTCAACTAGACTACGCACAACGGCAACCATAGCGACTTCATCGTTCAATTGATTGATGGCAGAACCCACACCCACACCGCTAGCACCGGCAGCAATGGCCATCGGAACGGTGACACTGGATAAACCGGAGGCACATAGCACGGGTACGGACACGGCGCGAGAAATTTCATAGGCAGCCGCTAGAGTGGGAGCGGCTTTTTCTATTAAGCCCAGGGTTCCGGCGGAGCGAGGTTGGCTGCTGGTTCCACCTTCGGTTTGGATAATATCCGCACCGGCTTGGACTAGTTCTTCGGCAAGCTGCACTTGTCGATCTAAGGTCAAAATATGGGGAACTGTTACTGATAAGGTGATATTGGGGAGGAGCGATCGCGTTTTCTGTGTCAGCGCTAACACTTCTTCGGCCTCAAACCGCAGTCCCTGCGCGTAAAAACTATCAAAGTTACCAATCTCGATTAGATCGGCACCCGCTTGCACAACGCTCACAAATCGCTCTGGCTCTACGGCTGATGCACAAATCGGCAAATCTGTCAATGTTCGAGCTAAGCGAACTAAATTTGGATCGGCGGCAATATCCACCAAGGTAGCGCCACCGCGATCAGCAGCTTTGACAATGGCGGCAACGCGTTGGGCGTCAAAATTATTCAAACCGCTAATTACTTTAAGAACTTGGCGGTTGTCAAATGCGGGCTGTAGGGTCGGATGCATAGTCATAGTTGCTTTTTGTCTGCCTTATGATCAACTTCTTCACAGTGGATCGAGATAATTCAACGCTGTGATCCACTACTTTCGGGCTAAGTCTAGGGATACCCGAGGTGGCTTTCCCTTTTTTGGATAGTTCTACCTTGAAAGCTTAGACGAAAGGGAAGACTTTTTCCTAGACTAAAAGCATACTGGAGATCGTGTATCATCCTGCCGTTGTAGACCCATGAATTTTGCCCCTGGAAATCTATCTTCCTTTCACTCTGATGTTTTGCAGCAAACTCAGTTGGGCCAGCTATGTGGTCAAAATCAACTTTTTCGCGATCGCTATGAAATTTTACGAATGCTCGGTCGAGGCGGTTTCGGGGTTACTTTTCTGGCCAAAGATGTATCGTTGCCTAGTGAGCCTTTATGCGTGATCAAGCAATTGTGTCCTAAAGTTGCTGACGTAGCGGCTTTAGACAATGCTCGACGACGCTTTAAGCGAGAAGCCGAAACTTTGAGTAAATTGGGCAGTCACTCCCAAATTCCAAGGCTATTGAATTACTTTGTTGCGGACGGAGAATTTTATCTGGTTCAGGAATATATACGGGGTTCAACCCTGGCTAGGTTGGTGAGGCGATCGGGGTGTTTCTCTGAAGCTGACGCCAAAGAGTTCTTAAAGGAAATGTTGCAGTTGCTGCAATATGTACACAAACAGCAAGTGATTCATCGTGATATTAAGCCCCAAAATATTATTCGCTGTAAGGATGATGGCAGGCTAGTCTTGATTGACTTTGGAGCGGTCAAAGAGCAAATTGCTCAAGCGGGTGACACTAGTATGAAAGCACCGACCACCCACTTTATTGGAACCGTGGGGTTTGCGCCACCCGAGCAATTTTCTTTACGACCTGTGTTTGCTAGTGATATCTACGCATTAGGGATTACTTGTCTTTACCTATTGACGGGTAAAGCACCCTTGGATTTTGATAGCGATCGCCAAACCGGTGAATTACTTTGGCAAAAATCTGTAGCGGTGAATGAATCGTTTGCCAAAATTTTGAGCAAAATGCTGAAAATTTCTCTCAATGATCGCTATCAATCGGTAGAGTCTATCCTACGCGCACTCAACCAAGACTCTTCTCAAGACGATTTAGAGCGGTATCTGTTGATTCGCCATCAACCGGCTCGAGAGACACGCGCTAATAGAGAGGAGAGTCATACCTCTAACCATCGCTCTCCTGCTGCCAAAGCCGCGATCGCTATTCGAGACTGGAAATATCGAATGCAAGCTAGAGAACGGCAACGTCAACGAGAAAATATTGAGCGTCTTTTGGATGAATCGAAGGATTCTGATTAAAAGCTGGCTTGTGCAATTTTCCATAAAAATAGCCATTGAACTGACACAGTGAAGCAATTATAGTTCACAGGCTTCTATCGGTTCATCAGGGAGAATATCAGGAAGTTTGGTAATAACGTCTTGAACGATTTCGACAATGCCCCGAGTTTTTATATAAGTATTAGAGACATCATTCCACGCTCCATCTCTTTGCCAATTCATAAGGGTATAGTTCTCATCTCCGTAATATTGACCGCCATAGGATATAGTGTTGTTGGGTTCATACAGAGCCCAGTGGGTATAATCAACAGATTCTCCACTAGCCCACTGCCAAACATTATCACTAGTTCGGTTAAAACCAATCCAAAACAGTTGAGCATTTCCGAACGTACTCAACAGCCATGCTTGCTCCTGAGCATCATTGATGGTGACAAGATTACCACCAGCCGTAGTCGCCTCAGCTTGAGCATCTGTCCAGTTTGATACTGATGAAGTTAAGAAGTATTGATTACCCGTTGTGGGGTTGGTAAATGTAAACGCATGAGCGCCATTTCCCATACCCAGAGAAATTAATGTTGCAGTTGTTACCACAGATAGCTTTTGCCAGATTTTTGCAAACTTCATATTATCTTTCCTAATTGAATTTGAATCTTCATTTATCCTTCAAAAAAGTGGCTATTTTTAGAGGTATAAGAACTTGCTTTTTAAAACAATCTTCTCTGTTAACATTGCTAAAAACAGGCTCTAAATTGAAGGGGTAAACTCTTATTTCAGTTTTAACTTTTAGGAGTTAAAGATGAAATCGGTAGTTTTTCGGATTCAAAGTTCAGAGGTATAGATAATATTCAGTAAATTTACAGTTGACTTAGTATAATTTAAGAGCTAAAGTATTTATTTCCATGAATAATAAATCTGATTTATTTTTAGTGTTTGGTAGTTTTTTGTAGTTTTAAAATAGGTTTTAAATAGTTTTCTGTATCTTCACAATCAACCTAATAATTCTTTGTCTAGAGAGTTTGAGTAGCCAATTTCAAGTTTTGCTTTCTCAGGACATCGGCATAAAATATTGCATAGCTTGGGCGGACGGGATGCTCATCCCACTCAAAAAAAGTACCAAACCTAACCCGCCAGTTCCATGTAGAGCCGCTTCAACGAACAGAATCTGAACCGACCGCATTATCAATTTTTGTTTCCTAAGGATTCTTGTCCCGATCTAAGTGCTTCTGAAGGGAAGATGGGGTATGGCCTTCAACCTCTCGGCTAAGCTGTTTAACATCCAGATTTCACAAGCGTTGCTGGCAAAAATCGTGTGGGGTAAGCTCAAAAGCCTGTCCCAACCTAGCAAGCTCAATGTGCAATCGTTGATTAGGCATGAGTTCAAAGTCGGCTGTCGCTCGTGACGAAACTCCCGTGATTAGATAATCATGGCTATGGATGCGGGGTGATCTTATCCTTGAGATACTCACACCTATAAGGCTTGAAGTGCTTGCAAACAGAAAAACTTAAAAGTCTAGAGCGTGTGTACTTGGGTGTGTCGGTGCCGAGTGGCAATATCTGGACAAATCAGCTTCCTGCACACTGGGTTCAACATCTCGATGGATTTTGATCTAGAGTGAGGAATTGGTTGCGGCAGGACAATTCTCCCTTAAAAACTAACAACCAAAAACGAAGAACGGTGTTAAAGGTATGAACTCGTTAATTGGTAAAACGTTACAGGGTGATAAATATACATTAGAGCACGAACTGGGGCGTGGCGGCTTTGGTGTCACCTATAAGGCTATCCATCACTATCTGGGTCAATCGGTGGTGATAAAAACCCTCAACGAGTCTCTACAATTACACCCCGATATTGAACGATTTCAACGCCTGTTTCAGGATGAGGCGCGGCGACTGGCTTTGTGTATCCACCCCCATATTGTCCGCGTGAGTGATTTTTTCCTAGAAGCTGGATGGCCATACATGGTCATGGACTATGTGGCCGGCCCGACATTACAAGCAGAAGTGTTTCCCGGACAACCTTTAGATGAGGCAACAGCCGTTTATTACATCCGCCAGGTGGGAGAAGCTTTAAAGTTTGTGCATCAAAAAGGCTTACTACATCGGGATATCAAGCCAGCCAACATTATTTTGCGGCAAGGGACTCAGGATGTTGTTTTGATTGATTTTGGGATTGCTCGCGAGTTTACGGCCGACTCCACTCAAACACACACCAGTATGGTGTCTGATGGTTATGCGCCCATTGAGCAATATTTAAGTAAGGAGAAGCGTACTCCTGCCTCGGATGTCTACGGTTTAGCCGCCACGCTGTATGCAATATTGACGGCACAGATACCCACTCCGGCAGTAATTCGCGATCGCCAACCTATGCCAGCTCCCCGTGAGTTTCGTCCTGAAATTAGTAGAGCTGTAAACCAAGCAATTATGCGAGGGATGGCCTTAGAGGCGCGTTACCGCCCTGCTAGTGTTGAGGAGTGGCTGTCACTATTACCTAACCTTCAGCCTAGTGGCCTAAAGGGTAACGTACCAGGTTCTAGCCCAACCCACACAGGAGTCACAACGCCCATTGATCGCCAGAAACTGTCACAGATGGCGAAAACGACCAAACCTTCGACCCCAGAACCTGTATGGAAACGTCTCGGTGTCCCTGGCTTAGTCCTTGGGGGAGTAGCAGTATTAGGTACAGGGTTCGTGGCTTGGGGTAATATCTGGCAAAAGCCTAAGTCATCCCAGCAACCGGTTACAACTTCTACACCGAGTCCTGAATCCTCGGTTTCACCCATTATTCTACCGACTCCTGAAGCAACGAATGCCCAGCCGCAGGAGACTCCTGAATCAGCTCCAAAGCAGGAGACTTCTTCTTCTGTACAAGTGGCTCCCGCTCGTAAGTCTTCTCGTCGCTCATCCAATCGGCAAAAATCCAACAGAACCGTTGAGTCACCCACTCAAGCAGCTCCCACCTCATCCTCTCGCCGCTCTCGCTCCAGACGGGTAGAGCCATCACCCTCATCGGTTCCCTCACCATCTCCAGTCTCTAAACCGACTTCGGCCTCTTCCAGCAAAGAGCCATCACCCTCAGTCCCCAAATCATCTACACCAACCCAACCTCCTTCCTCGGCTTCTGAAGCGGTGCAACCACCGGAGGCAATCATGAAGCCGATCGAAAGACCTCAGCCTAAAGCAGAGCCACTTCCTCCTCCAGAAAACGTACAGCCGAAGAAGAGCGATAGCAGCGAGAATAACCAGAGTACCCGTGGAGATACCTCAACAAATTCTTCAGAAACTAGGACTACTGTACGAACATTGGGTTCATCGAGTACGGATAACCCCCCTGAAAATTAGAGAGATTACCACTGCTTCTACCTCAGGGAGAGTGAGCTTACCTGTAATCTTTGATTATAATGAGAAATATATCAGACATGGGGCCTTAATGGTTTCGACGTGTTGGCGAAAGCTGCCCCGTGATACAGGTCGAGAGCGAGTCTTCTCTCGAAAATACCAGGCTCAAAAAAAAGTAACTGCGAATAACATCGTTAAGTTTGAGCGTGCAGCCGTCGCTGCGTAAAAACCCTCTAAAGGTACGCTCGTCTGTAGTTTGACTCCGTTAAGAGCTATAGACCAACCCCAACGGATGCTCTAGTAAACTGCCTTTGGTCGGTTTACTAGCTAAGACCCAACCAAAGCATCCCATCATCCGGGATAATGGATGATTCCCGCCCTGAGGATGAGAAGGGCTAAACCTGTGAATGAACGGGAAGTCAATACCCAAGGCGGACACGGGTTCAATTCCCGTAGGCTCCACTTTACTTAAAACCACCTCACACATCCAAGTATGAGGTGGTTTTTGATGATGCTAGATTATGCCTGAATCTTTTCTAAATCTTGGAGTACTTCAGCCACAGTTTGGTATCTAGCGGCGAAGTGATAACGCACCATTTTTTCTAAAATCTGGGCAAATTCTTCACTGACACTGGCCAGATGCCGCCAGACAATATCACCCGATTCTGAATGGTTTAATTGGTGAGTCTGGATGCCTGTAAGCGCTTGAATTCCAATCATACCCAAGGCATAGATATCACTGCAAAACGTGGGGTGTCCAGCATATTGTTCGGCCGGCGCATAACCACGAGTCCCGATCGCCACCGTATAATTTTCCTGATCAGTCTGGTCTTGAGGCTGGATTTGTTTGACTGCTCCAAAGTCGATCAAAACAATTTGCTGATCCGATTCACGGCGCATAATATTACTCGGTTTAATATCGCGGTGAATGACTTTGTGATGATGAATAAACTCCAAAATTTTGAGGACTTCCTGCAAAAACTCAATCACTGTGGATTCAGGCAATTTTTTATCCACGGGTAATTCATCGGTAAGGGGATGCCCTTCCACATATTCTTGCACTAAGTAAAATTCTGCATTTTGCTCAAAATAAGCATATAATTCAGGAATTTGAGGATGTTTTCCTAATTTTTGGAGAATTTCTGCTTCAGTCTCAAACAGCCGTCGCGCAATTTGTAAAAATTTCTCATCACGGCGAGCTGGTTTCAAATGCTTCACGACACACTGTCGTATCTTGGGAAGCTGGGTATCTTCAGCTAGGTAGGTCTTCCCAAACCCACCTACCCCCAAACTACGTTTTGTTTCATAGCGACCGCCGAGCAATTCCGGGGATTGGGATGGAGGACTGATAACGACTTTATTAGGGGGTTTAAAATCTGTGGGCGTGGCAATTGCCGTCTCAGTCTCATCCTCTAATTCCATCCCGGTGTCCCAGGCGGCAGTTGCCGACAGCCCTGAGTCTAACTCGGATGGTGGTAAGGAAGGCTGGGGGAGTCTCTCTCGTAGGAGTTGCTGCAAAAGTGCCAAGTTATTTTCTTGTTCCCGTGCCTTTTGCTCAATTTCGCGGCGTTCTTTCTCGGCTTTGCGCTTCTCTTGCTCAGCTTCGTAGGCGTTGAATCCGAGTACTCCTGTACTGGCAAACACCAATCCTAACGTGGGAGCAACAACGGGTATCCATCCGGCTTGAAAAAACAGAATCACACTGACCCCAACCAAAGCACCTAATGCCCCAGCTTCGCTGAGTACTAATGCACCAGGATGGCGAACCACTCGCACGAGCATCGCACCTGCCAGCGTCCAGCCCCCAATCCACAAAACTTCAGCCCACTCTGGCCAGTACCAAAATAGGGGCTGCCCATCCAAAACAGAACTCAGGATTTGACTGACAATCTGGCCATGAACCACAACACCTGGTGTTCTCTCGAAGCGTAATTGACCTGTACTGTAGGGGGTGTAGAAGGCATCTTTAAGGCTAGGTGCTGTAACACCAATTAATACCACTCGGTCTTTAACCCAACTCGAGTCCAGTCGATTTTGTAGAACATCGGTTAAAGTGACGCTCTGGGCCAACTTGTCTTCCGAGCGATAATTCAAAAGAATCTGGTAGCCTGCGCTATCTGCTTGTTGATAGCCACCATCATTGGGTGAGAGAGGTTTGAAAACTGTATCTCCAATTTGCAGGTATTCTTCGGGCGTATATCCGGCTTTAATTCCTTTTTGCTTGAGGTAGCGCCATGCGAGCTGAAAGCTAAAAGCGGAGGCACTCTGGCAACGGGAACCTTGGGGTGGATCTAAAAATAATAATGCTCGTCGGACAACACTCCGGGAATCAATCGCAAAATCACTAAAGCCCACGCGCTCAACCGGTACATTTGAGGGAGGCGAGGTGCCGGGATCGTCCGCATCACTGATTTTGCAAACTGGAACGATCTGTTGGTTTTTCTCCAACTGAGCCGATAGCTCGGCGTTGCCTGGGTTGTGAGGAATATCTCGATAGATATCTAAGCCAATAACGGCGGGTTGATACTGCTCTAGCTTCGTCAAGAGTTGATGGATGATAGCATCCTTGAGAGGAAATCCATAGGATTGAATATCTGCCTCTGTTACTTGCACCACCAGCAGGCGTGAGTCAGGTTTTAGAGCCGGGCGCATCTGTACCATGCGATCAAATGCATTCAGCTCTAGAGGCTCCAATAGCCGTAGCTGTCGGCTGGTGCAAATCAACCCAGTGACAGTCAAACTGGCAATAAAGGCAGGGTGTTGAACCACTGCACGTCCTAGGTGCAAAAGCTGCTTTCCTGCCCTAAAGAGTTTTTGAGGAACAGTACTTGGAGTCCCGCTCTGAAGTTCGTGATTGTCATCATTGGCTATGCCGCTCCCAGGGAGCCAGCGGGATGCCGTCTGTTCGGATTTTTCAGTTAACTCCCCACTGGATAATTTCACTTATCTAACCACTCGCGACAAATAAATCATGAAAATTAGAAATCATTAACCTCAGTAGTGCCTGGCCGATTCATTCCTAACACTTAGTGTTCTTTGAGACAACGACCTATTGACTTTACACCCCTAAATTTATCTGCATTGCCGTTGTTGTATTCCCAGGACACTACTCGACAATTTTGCTCAAAAGCTGTCTTTCCTCTGAAGCTTGCTAGTGAGTTCACTCACGTGTCCTGTGCTAGACAATCACTGCCAAAATATGTTATTTGGGCAGCTAACTTTATACTAGCGAGTTCATACTCACACCTAGTGCTAGTAACATTCCCACTATACTGCCATGAGTCGGAATCACTGCATAATACCTAAATTCAGCAAGAAACAAAATACCCGACTCTCGAATGAATCGGTGGTGAGTAATTGAATTGTACTGAGACTCTTGAACAGAAAGCCCGCAGAAGCGGGCTGAGTACTAACCTCAAGACCATGCATGGGTAGGTTAGCCTGTGTTGCCCTACTTTTCTGTCAAAGTCCAAACCCCATCCCACTCATCGGGTGGAGGATTGTTGAGGAAGTGCTGACTCCGCTCCATCTGTAACTTGGCCGCTTTATCATCCGGAGCAAGTTCCTCAACAATGGTGGCAAACTCATTCCAGGCTTTACGGAATTGACGTTTGAGGTAATAGCCACGGCCTTGGTGGTACAGGTCGATGACATCCTGCTTCTGTTGTGAAATTTGTTGGGAGCTTAAATCAACCACTTCATAGATTCTCACCGGCTCATTTTTACCTTTGACGCGAATGCAGTCGAGTTCTCGATACCAGATTAAATCCTTACAAGGTGCAAAGGTATATTCGCTGATGATGATGTCGCAACCGTACTGCTTGCTTGCCCCTTCCAAGCGCGAACCTAAGTTAACGCCATCTCCAATCGCGGTGAACTCCATGCGTTTACTCGAGCCAATATTGCCGCTAATCACGCTATCTGAATTAATCCCAATCCCAATGCGGATGGGTATCTTTTGGTTGGATTCTCGATTTTCGTTGAAGGTTTTGAGTCGCTGACGCATTTCGATGGAGGTTTGCACCGCTCTCCACGCATGATCCTGCAAGGGCAAAGGCGAACCAAATACGGCCATGATGGCATCGCCAATGTATTTATCCAGGGTGCCTTTGTATTTAAAAATCGCTTCCACCATTGACTCAAAGTATTCATTGAGCATACTCACCACTTCTTCAGCCTCTAGGCTTTCGGTTAAGCTGGTGTAGCTGCGAATATCTGAGAAGAGGATGGAAACTTCTTTGCGATCGCCCCCTAACTTAGCATCATCAAGCTTTAATAACTCCTCCGCCAACTCTTGAGTCATATAACGATACATCGTACTCTTGAGCCGCTTTTCGTCGCTGATGTCTTCCATCACCACCAGCGCCCCCCGTACTTTGCTATCGTCACTCGCATCAGCAATGGTATTGAGCGATAAATTCACGCTGCGTTTTTGCTGAGTCCCCTTACACACTAAAGTTTGATCGGGATAATATTGCTGACGGGATTTGGGCGTTTTACCAGTTAAAGCCTCGTTTAGCCATTGCACGAATCTGTTTTCGTCCGTGTTGTCCTTGCCTTCAACCCGCAGCAGGTTGTTCATCAATTCTCCATCTAGGCGTTCTTGCGAATCGATGCCTAGTAATTCTCTGGCACTCTCATTCACGGCGATTATTTTTCCTTCTTTATCGGTGGAAATAACGCCATCGGAAAGGCTCCGCAAGATATCACGCTGCATCCGCTCTTGCTGCTTAACAGTGTCAAAGAGCTTAGCGTTTTGCAGAGCAACACCCGCTTGGATGTTAAACGCCTTCATGAATTCTTGGTCGGTGCGATCAAAACTCGCTTTCCAACACTCCGGTGCTTCAGGCCAGTTGGCAGGGTCATAGGGCGGAAATTCACCCTGTTTCTTTTTATTGAGTAATTGCGTTACACCGATCAGTTCGCCATCGGCGTTAAACACTGGCATACACAACAAACTACAAGAGCGATACCCAGTCGTTTGATCGGTTTCTTGGGCTGTTTCCGAGCCAGGGTGTTTATATAAGTCAAACCCAATATTCAGGGGTTCATGGGTGATGGCCACTTCAGTGACATAAGACTGCCTGGATAAGGGGATACGCATTTCTTGTAAAACGCCATTAATTGGAATTTTCGTCCACAAATCATGACGCTCTTGATCCAACAACCACAGCGTACTGCGATCCGCATTCATCAATTGCTGAGCTTCATCCATCACCTTCTTGAGCGTTTCCTCTAAGTCGAGGCTGCTCTTGCTCAGAGAATTAGTGGCGGAAATTAACGCTTGAGCCGCTCGTTGCTTTTGGGTTGCCCGTCGCAATGACCGAGACGACTCCATAATTAGGCGAATGGAAGGCGCAAATTCTTCAAAAACTCTCTCGTCTTCGGATGTGAAGCCATTAAGGTCAATTTTTTCCTCTAACCGAGCATCTGCATCGTGAGGGAATTTTAACTTATTCAGGAGTTGGACGACGGCGACCAAATCACCCTGCTCATTTAATAGGGGTAAGGCCAGCATGGTGTAGGTACGGTATCCCGTCCGTTTGTACTGCTCCTTGGAAGCACCGGATCGCGGATCGTCAAAGAAATCATAGGGAATATTAATGGCTTCCTTGCTGGTGGCCACATCCGCCGCGATACTCCCTTGATCGGCGGGAATACGAATTTCTAAGGAGCCGCCCCCTTTATCCTTGGCAATAATCGACCAGAGTTGATTTCTCTCTTCATCCTTAACAAAAATCGTCGTGCGATCAGCACCGAGGAGTTCTCCCGTTTTGGCGGTAATAGACCGCAACATTTCGTCTAAGATGGCATCAAACCCTTGCGCGTCTAAGAGACTGTCCAGCATGGACAGGGTCTGATTGACGACCTTCAGTTTGTCTTCTACTTCAGTAGCAACTTGCTTGAAGGTGTCGGTTGTAAGTGGAGCCAGAAAAGCCGAGAATGTTCCTTCAGTCCTAGCTATGGCACTGACAGAGGATGAAGGGTGCTGTTCTTGTATCTTGGGGTCTTCCGACTGAGCAAAAACTTCAACGGTTGTTTCACGCGGTTCCAGAGCAGAGTGACGTGGAGATGCAGCTGTCATATTCTTTTCTCTAGTGAAGATCGAATTAAGAGATCTTTATTATGGGTGTGAGACTTGATTAATTCCACTCATTGCTGTACTTTGCCCAGTTGTCTAGTACACGCGAGACATAAGCAGTATATCTCACTCTATCTCCCAGTTTAGCTTTTAGGAACGATTAAATAGCGACGGAGTGGGGGCGTCGCTCAGCTCAGGAAATTTGCTGACCTTGCTCATAATCTTGACATCAAAATTAAAAATAGATGTTGTCAGTTTTACCAAATTTTTACCAAATTGGCTTAAAGCTTTGTTAAGCAGAACACCAAGAAAGCCAAAACTTGAGAGTGTAAGGGCAAATTGGATAGTGAAAGGGCGTTCATTGGCCGCTCTGATCGGTCAACGTTATCACCCCTTCAGTTGATGAAATTGTGGGGTTCATCAACTTTACAACCTGTTAACTTTTTCATCTATCAAGTTTAGAATCTGCTAACTTTCTAATTTGTCAACTTTATAGCCCGTTGCCTATATCAACAGACTTGAACTTATCTGTAAGTTCTCCTAATTTTGACGCCGATGGCGAGCTTTGGCTAAAAGAGATTCAGCAAACGTCATCGCTTCTCGGGCTGAATGTCCTCCTGCTAACTGGGCAATTTCTTCACGGCGTGTTCCATCGGTATCCAGAAGACTCACCCGAACAACCGTACGTGGATCATTGAGTTCAACCTCAGAAATTTGCTCCTCTAAAAGCGGTAAGGTTTGACCCTTGGCTTTGCGAGATGCTCGTTTTTTGGAGACAGTAGAGAGAGGCAAGTCGATCACCTGTTTATCCACGCGAAAATGACGGTCTGCCATTGCCGCAATCAGGGGTTGGTGTGTGATACACAGGATTTGGTGACGCTCACTGAGTTGATGGAGTTTTTCGGCGATCGCTTGAGCCACCCGACCGGATACCCCGACATCAATTTCGTCAAAAATCAGAGTTCTCCACATTTCATTAGCGGAGGAAAAACAAGCTTTTAAGGCCAGTAAAAATCGGCTCATTTCTCCGCCCGATGCCGTAGCAGATAACGGTTGTAGGGGTTCTCCCGGATTAGGAGAAAAATAAAAAATTACTTGGTCAGCCCCTGTAGAAGTGGGAGAGATGGGTGTAATCTCGACTTTGAATTGTACTTTTTCCATCGCTAAAGGCTTCAGTTCTTCCACCAAGCGCTGTTCTAACTCCAGCGCAGTAGCTTGGCGCAGGTGGGTGAGTCGGGTGCATAGCTGTGTCAATTTTTCCTGACAAATCTGATAATTCTTTTCTAATTCGTCTAAGGATTGACCCTCGTCACTGAGTTCAGCGAGTTCTGCATCGAGTTTCTCATAGTGGGCAATTGCATCAGCCAGCGTCGGCCCGTATTTGCGGCAAATTTGCTTGAGCGCTTGAATTCGTTCTTCTACGGCTTGTAGGCGATCGGGATCAGTTTCCAAACTATCCCCATAGGCATTAATTTCATGGCTAGCCTCCATCACCTGCGCGACTGCTGCACTGACTAAATCTAAGACGGGCTGCAAGCGCGTGTCGTAGCGTACCATGTCATTGAGCGTAGCTTCAGCATCTGCGAGTAAGTCTGCGGCGGCTACACCGTTTTCATTTTGATAGAGAGCTTGATAGGTTTGGTAGCTCTGTTGTTGTAAATCCACGACATGACTCAGGCGCTGGCATTCTTGCTCAAGTTGTACCAGTTCATCCGCATTAGTTAGATTAGCGGCTTTGAGTTCCTGCGTTTGATAGTCTAACCAGTCTAGCCGTTGCAAGCGTTGCTGCTCGGATTGTCGCCGTTTTTCTAGGGCTTTGGCAGCGTCCTGGCAAGCGATATAAGCTGTGGCGACGTGATCGCGTTGTTGAGTAAGGGTACAACCCCCGTACAAGTCCAGCAATCCCCGTTGTAGAGCCGGTGCCATCAGTTGAATAGTTTGGCCTTGGGCGGTAATTTCGACTAAGCGATCGCGTAAGCGTTCCATCAATTGGCGGTTGACTAGAGTACCATTGACTCGGGTGCGCGATCGCAAGCTGTTTTGATTGATGGAAATCTCCCGAGAACAGACTAAATCAGACTCATCGAGTACCTCAATCTCTTGCTCACTCAGCCACGCCACCAAAGCCGCATCGGCTCGAAACGTGGCTTCTACCATTGCCCGTTCCATACCCGTGCGGACGAGACGCTGGCTTACTTTTCCACCCAAGGCGATATCAAGCGCATCTAGAATAATTGATTTTCCAGCCCCCGTCTCACCGGTCAAGACATTTAAACCCGAACCGAATTCGAGTTCAAGTTTGTCTATTAAAGCAAAATTTTGAATCCGCAAAGAAAGCAGCATAGCCATTTTAGAACGTTAATTGGGTGCTACCAGGGAATTAATTGACCCACCGACTTAAACGTGCAATGGCTTCTGATTGTATCCAACATTCATGCCGTCTATACGGACTCAGCCCGAAAGTTCCCCTAGAGGAAAGAGGCATTGGTTGGTCAATCCCATCCATACTGGTCAGTAAAACGACAGCATCTGCTGATGCCAATGACCCTTAAACTCACTGATGAGTAGACAGTGACTATCCCAATTCAGTGTAAATTTATTGTCAAGTTCAACAAGCCAGTAATTTTCAGCGCAGCAAGCTGAATTGCCGGCATTTTCTCAAGTCTGCTGCGCTCATTAGTAGGATGGGACGGATAGCCCCCCCTCCGTTATTGTTACAATACTTTACAGAGTCGCTCCTGTCGGTTCCGATTTAATATGAATCATAAAACAGTTTCCCCAGCTTCCTTGGAAATAGACCAAAAACCCTTGCTGGAACAGCAGGTTGTACCCGTGCCAGTCGAACCCATAACGGTTGAGTATGAACTGAGCTCTTCATCCGAAGACTCCGCAGAGGTTCGGGTGATGGCTACTGAGGCGGTACGTTATGATCCCGTAGCCATTACAGCTCAATACAAAAGAACACCGTTAAAAGTTTTGGGGCGGGCTATCCAGATTGCTTTACCCTGTTTATTTTTTGCATTCGGTTTATGGTGGGATCGGCTTCGGGGTCATGATGTGATTAATGACCGACGGCGAGCCATTCAGCTGCGGGAAATCTTGACGAAATTGGGACCGGCTTATATTAAGGTTGGACAGGCACTCTCCACACGGCCTGACTTGGTGCCACCGATATTTTTGGATGAATTGTCCCGGCTACAAGACCAATTGCCCCCATTTCCCAATGAACTAGCCTATCAATTTATTGAGGAAGAATTAGGTGCACAGCCGCAGGAAATTTACGCGGAACTCACAGAGCAACCGGTAGCTGCCGCTTCTCTGGGACAAGTTTACAAAGGCAAGCTGAAAACGGGTGAGACAGTGGCGGTTAAGGTGCAGCGACCTGGACTAGCGCGAACCATTGCCCTAGATATCTACATCCTTAGAGGCTTGGCACAATGGGCGCAAAATAATATCAAGCAGGTGCAAAGCGACTTGGTAGCCATTATGGATGAGTTTGGCACCCGCATTTTTGAAGAAATGGACTATACGCAGGAGGGGCGCAATGCGGAGCGATTTGCCGAGCTGTACGGTAGTCTTCCTGATATTTATATTCCTAAGATTTATTGGCAATATACCGGGCGTCGTGTCCTCACAATGGAGTGGATTACCGGGACGAAACTGACCAACATGGAAACGATTCGATCCCAAGGTGTCGATCCCAGTTATTTGATTGATTTAGGAGTTCAGTGTTCCCTGCGGCAATTGCTCGAACATGGATTTTTCCACGCCGACCCCCATCCGGGCAATTTGTTAGCCACACCTGATGGTAAGCTAGCCTACCTGGATTTTGGCATGATGAGCGAGGTCAAGCCGTATCAGCGTTATGGGTTGATTGAGGCGATTGTGCATTTAGTCAATCGGGACTTTGTGGGATTGGCAGGGGACTATGTGAAGCTGGAATTTTTGACGCCAGAGACTGATTTAACTCCCATTATTCCGGCCTTGGCAACGGTGTTTAGTGAAGCGTTGGGCGCATCGGTGGCGGAGATTAATATCAAGAAAATTACCGATCAATTATCGGAATTGATGTACGAGTATCCGTTCCAGGTTCCTGCCTTTTTCGCGTTGATTATTCGTTCTTTGGTGACGTTAGAAGGGATTGCAATTAGCGTCGATCCCGAATTTAAGGTGCTGATGAAGGCTTATCCTTACGTCTCAAAGCGGCTTTTAACTGACCCTGCACCGGAATTACGGGCTTCGTTAAAAGATTTGCTATTTAAGGATGGGAATTTCCGCTGGAATCGTTTGGAAAACTTACTGCGGAATGCGGCTAAAAACTCGGATTATGATATGAATCGGGTGTTGAATCAGACGCTTGATTTTCTGTTTTCAGAGCGTGGTGAGTTTATTCGCGAACAGTTGGCGGATGAGATTGTCAAGGCCATTGATGCTTATGGCCGTCGGACGTTGAATAATGTGACGTATTCGCTACGGGAACGATTGGGTTTGGCAGATAGTCAGAAACCCCCGGTGATGACGGTAGAAAATGCTCAAACGGCGGAGCATCTCAAACGAATTTGGGAGATTTTGCAAGATACTCCGGGTTTTGACCCTATGCAATTATTACCAATCCTGCCACAGTTGTTGATGAAGCCAGAAACGCAACGGATGGGGCAGAAAATTGCCGGAGGTTTGGCGCAGCGTACGATTGCTCGGTTGATTCGGGAGACGTTACTGCAAGAGGCACCGGAGAATGGGTCGCGTAACGGCAAAAAGGCAGCACCAGCACCCAAGTTGGTTTTGCCTCCGGCAGCGATTGTTAAATCTTGAAATAGGGGTCAGGAGTCAGGAGTCAGGAGGTGTAGGGGCGGGTTTTACCCAGATATCTGCTTTCCCATCAATCAATCCAATAAACCCGCCCTTACAGGAGTCACGAGTCACGAGAGATCGTGTCTAATCCTAAACTATTAAAGTTTTCTTTTGGGCTGGGCGTTTTTGCCTAGCCTTTCTGTTTACTGACATCTTGCACCATTCTCCATAAGCCCGATAACCCGCCAAGAACTTAAGTTCTTGGCTAATAACTCAAGTCCACTAAAGTGGACTAAAATTCTCATCCAGTCGTCTTTAGACGACTTTAACTATTAGCCAGGGGTTTAAACCCCTGGCGGATTCTTGCGACTGGTGCAAGATCTGAGTTTATCTATTATTGACTTAGCTTGTTGGGCAAATGTAAGTTGTTGGAGACGATATATCTCTAGAGCATCTAACTGTAAGATTCTGTTTTTTCCTTTAGAGCATCTGCTAAGTGAATCCTATGTCTAACTCCAATTTTCCAAAACCTAACTTCCGCCGAGAAATCCGCTTGGGACTCGTCGTCTATGGTGGGGTGGCTTTGGCTATTTATATGAATGGAGTCTGCCGTGAATTTTATAATGCTGTACGCGGACGTGGGATTTATAAACTGATTAAAGCGCTTACTGACTCCGATATTGTGATTGATATTATCTCGGGTACGTCAGCCGGAGGGATTAATGGTGTGCTTTTGAGTTACGCTTTGGCTAATAGTAACTCCCAAGACATTGTTGATTTTTCTAATTTTACTGATATTTGGCGAGAAAGTGGTGATATTTTCCAGCTTATGCAGGAGCCTCGTAGCAAATCCCAAGCCTGTGAATCGATTTTAAATGGAGAAGGTTACTATCAGGCTCAGTTGGAAACAGCATTTAGACAAGCTTTTATTAATAAGCATCCAGCACCCCAAGGAGAGTGGGTATCTGATTTCAATGAACTCGATTTGTTTGTGACGGGAACCGATGTTTTTGGGCAAATCTATAAGGCATTTGATGATACCGGTTGTGTGATTGAAATTAAAGACCATCGTGCAGTTTTTCAACTCAAACATCGTCGAGGACGTAAAGAGCCTTTTAATCCTCTCGGTAATCGTTCTACTGTTTCTCTAACCTCTGAAGAAACGTATCAAGCACTGGCTAAATTGTGTCGGATTACCTCTTGTTTTCCGATTGCTTTTCCGATGGTCGATGTGGAATTAAAGGGTAGTAACAAAATCTCTCAAGCATTAGTGGAGTGGGGGCAACTTGAAAGACGAGAATTAGCAGAAACTCCTCCTGCAAATGGATATAAATTGTATTTTATTGATGGCGGAGTTTTAGATAATCGTCCCTTTAGTTACACGCTTAAAGAGATATATTACCGTACCGCCAATCGTCCAGTTGAGCGTAAATTATTTTATATCGATCCTAGTCCGGATCGCTTTGCAGAACAGGCAAGGTTTCAGGTGATGCGTAAACCCAATACATTACAGGTTATTCAGGAATCTTTAGTGGGGATACCGATGTATGAAAGTATTGGGAATGATTTAGAATGGATTACCTCTCATAATGAGAAAGTTAGGCGATATAAATCTATTTTGATGGATGTCACAGAACCTGATTATTCAAGCTCTGTTACTTCCGATGCGATTGATGTTAAGGAGTCTATCTATCTCCAAACCCGTTTAATTAGTTTACGCGATCGGGTTCTTCCTCTCCTTTTAAAAATGGAGCCTGAATTTAAGATTGATGCTGAAAAGCAAGCTTATTTAGAAAAAGCAGCAAACTTATTATTTGAGGAAATTTCAGAAACAAAAGAACAAGAAAATAGAGATAAAATTCGTCAGATATTCGGCAAACAAATTCGTGATATAGATGTTGAATATGCTTTAAGAAAACATTTTTATTTACTTGAATATTTATATCGGCGTTTGGATCGAAATTCCAACTCACAAGACTATCAAAAACTGAGTTGTCTCGCAGAATGCCTATCTCGCCAAATTAAGCTTTTAGAAGTGATTCGAGAAGCTATTAATCAATTATTAAGTTATCCATTGGTGAGTGATTCGTTCTATGAATTAGTTGCACAAGCCAAGCAAAAAAATCAAGTGCGTGGTTTATTTTATGAGCGTCTTTTGAGACTTCATCGTTTTTTACTGGATGTCAATGGGTTAGAAAAATTTTCTCCAGTTTATAATTCTAATCTTGAAGAAATTCCTGCTGATATTTTTCAAACTCTACCCACAAAAGCAGCAGAAAAAGCTTCTTACTATAGTCGTTGGCTTTCTCAACAGCGAATTTCTAGTATGTTGGCTCAGTTGAATCAAAAAATTAATACATTAACGACTCAGCGTGAACTGGATGAAAATGTTTGGAGAAATATAAACCTGAGTTATAAATTACAAGAGACAGAAGAATTGGTAACGATTTTACAACAAATTGAACGAGCCTCTGAATCCTTAATTGTAACCAGCCAGCTCCAGGATTGGGAAAAAATTTTACACCAATTTAAAGGATTTAGACATTTAGATAAAATTATTTATCCATTTGAATATTTAATGGATATTAATGAAAAACAGCAAATTCAAATTGTTCGTATTAGCCCAGGAGATGCCAAGTTAGGCTTAGGGCAAGGTAAAACGATAGAAGATAAATTAGCCGGAGATACCTTATATGCCTTTGGAGGTTTCTTTAAAAAATCTTGGCGTTCTAATGATATTCTTTGGGGACGGTTAGACGGACTTAATCGAATATTTGAAGCTTTACTCACCGTTGAATCTATTAAAAAATTCCCAGAATTTTTGGAGCGGCAATGTAATTATTGCCAAGGTACATCAGAGTTTGAGGATTTTACTGAAACCTATTTTGAGGCTCTTATTGATGAAGCATTGCCAGAAGTACAAGGGCGCGATCGCGAAGAAATTATTAGCTATCTCCATCAATTAAAAAATCCTGTAAAACTTACAGCAGACGAACTTAAAATAACACTGGATCGCTTAATACAGAGTTTAGTACTTGCCGGACATCGTGAAATTATTAAAACGGATTTACCTATTGTCCTTGAAGATGAAATAGCTGAACAACTCACTTGGAATCAACAACGAGTTAAGCCAAATCATCCCAATGTGAAAAAAGCTACGCAGTCTTTATCTCTAGCGGAGGAAATACCTCAATATCATCCTGTACCGGGTTACTTTGAGCGCAGCGTCACTACATTAGCGGCAGCAAAATTGGCAGAAGAAACTATTACTCGTATCTCTCAGGGCAATATCGAGAAGTTCTTTCGGGAGAAATATAATGTAGGGCAAGAAACTGTATTAGATAGTATCCCTCGCCTGATTTTGGCCAATATTTCGACTCGTTGTGCTTTGATTGTGAGGAATATCGTCCTCACAGTCTTAGGCGATCGCTCCTCGGTTTTACGCAGAAGCTTAACGTTTAATATCCTCGATAAATCACTGCAACTATTTTATTGGTGGCTGCAATTTATCCAACCTGTATCTGTTCAGCCTTCCAATTATCAACCTATTTTTCTGGGGATTCAAGTAATTTTACTATTACTGGCGATCGCAGCAGTGGCGATTGCCTTTTTACAAATCTGGTTTTGGCTATTAATTACCCTAGGGGCAACGCTACTATTTTGGTTGCTGGAGTTGATTCGTCGCACTTCATCGAAGGGAAATTAATTCTGTAGCATTCAATAACTAACTCCTGACGGGAGCATGTCAGGTTTGCACGGACAGCCCCTCAGCCCCGCACTGCGTGCCGCTACGCTAACATCCCCCAGCCCCTTCTCCCTTGGGGAGAAGGGGAGCAAGAGTTCAAAGTCCCTCTCCCTGAGGGAGAGGGATTTAGGGTGAGGGCTAACAAAGGTGACATGCTCCCACTCCTGACTCCTGGAAGATGTGAAAAAAAATAGTAGGGTAGGTATGACCCACCCTACAACACCTTAATAATAAATCTCTTCACAACGACCGAGGAATAGCCTTCACAACCCCTAGTAATTTCTGAGACTCAGCCTTAGGAAGTTGTGGCGCTGTAAATGTTTCTGAGTACAAGCGAGAATGTTCTTGAGCAATCACGGGTAAGGCTTGGCGAACTTGAGATGCGATCGCAACTGTTTTTACATCATAAGTTTGCGTCGCAATTTTAGGATACAGGCCAATGCCGATAATGGGTACTAACAAGCATCCAGTAATAAAGATTTCGCGAGGATTGACATCCCTGACATACTTATCAAGCTTGAGTTCCGGGTTAGTGTTTCCGTAGAATACCCGACGCAGCATGGATAACAAATAAATCGGTGTAACGATTAAACCCACGGCTGTCAACAGAACTACCACTAACTTAAATGTAGAGTTGTAAGCATCACTACTCGTCACACCCAGGAATATCGACAACTCACCGACAAATCCACTCATTCCTGGCAAAGCCAAAGATGCCATCGAACCTGCAGTAAATAAGGCGAATGCTTTAGGCATCGCTTGTGCGATTCCACCCATTTCTTCCATCCACAAGGTGTGAGTGCGTTCGTAAGTAACACCAGACAGGAAGAAGAGTGCTGCCGCAATCAGCCCATGAGACAGCATTTGCAACATTGCACCATTGATACCTAAATCATTGAATGCTGCAATACCGACTAACACAAAACCCATGTGGGAAATGGAAGAGTAAGCCAACCGACGCTTGAGGTTTTCTTGAGCAAATGCAGCAAACGCACCATAGACAATGTTCACAACACCCAACACCATCAGCACCGGGGCAAAGTGAATGTGAGCATTCGGTAACATTTCCATGTTCATCCGCATCAACCCATAACCACCCATCTTCAGCAGTACGCCTGCCAAAATCATCGAGATGGGTGCAGAAGCTTCACTATGGGCATCCGGCAACCAGGTATGTAGGGGGAAAATCGGCAGTTTTACACCAAAGGCAATTAAGAAACCGGCATAAGCCAGCAGTTCCAAAGCAATGGGATAGTGCTTGTGTGCCAGTTGTTGCATATCAAAGGTAACGGTGTCGCCATAGAAAGCCATGGCCAAGGCCGCTACCAGAATGAATATAGAACCGGCGGCGGTGTAGAGAATAAACTTGGTGGCTGCATAAAGGCGCTTTTTGCCGCCCCAGATTGAGATAAGTAGGTAAACTGGAACCAATTCCAGTTCCCAGATTAAGAAGAATAGAAGTAAGTCCTGCGCGGCAAAGACACCAATCTGGGCGCTATACATCACGAGAATCAGCGCATAAAACAGACGTGGCTTTTGGGTGACTCTCCAGGCCGCAAGAGTGGCGAGGGTGGTGACTAAACCGGTGAGAACAATCAACGGCATTGACAAGCCGTCAACGGCAACAGACCAATTTAAACCTAACTGAGGTATCCACGAATAAGTCTCAACCAGTTGTAATGTTGAGCTTTGTAAATCGTAGTGGCTCCAAAAGGTGTAGATAGTTAAAGCAAAATCTATTAAACCGACCCCAAGGGTATACATACGAACCGTCTTACCTTCTTTGTCAGGTAGGACGGGAATCGCTAAGGAAGCGACGAGGGGCAACAGAATAATAGTGGTTAGCCAGGGAAACTGAGTATTAATCATTACAGAGAATAAATACTTATCGTTGCCGACCTCTTCATTTTATTAAGTTAAGTAAAGTTTTGAGAAGATTAAAACGGTTGAACCGTTAAATCTTCACAATAGATAGGGATAAATACTTATTAGCTTCACAACATCGGCAAAATGTCAACTACAAAATTGAGTGTGTTATCACATTAGTCTCCATACACAGCGAAAATAATCCCGGCGGCGACAAGTGCTGCCAGGGCGATGGGGATTGAGGCAGCAGCATGAAGTAAGGAGGGGAATAGAATATAGGTTGCGGCTAAAGCTAGGACAACATCAATGACAATCAGCAGAAATTGGGGGAGTTTCATGGTTTGGCAGTGAGTGCATTCAAACCATCTTTCTCAAGCTTCTCCATCCCATCCGTAGAGATTTCCAGACTGATATCTGTAGGTTGCTTCTCGTTCTTCAGGAGTACTAGACTACAACGGCTAATCGATTAAGTGCATGATAGAGAGAGAACAGGCATCAGCTATTCCCAAAAAATAAGTGCAGCTTTGAACGTTACTCAAGCTGCACTTGGAGAATCAGTACACCAATGAAGAAAAAAATTAATGAATGTTGTAATAGCCGATTCTTGACAAGCCAATAAGTTTTTATCCAACAGCTATTCCCATCGTTTCTAACTCTTTTGTTGTCAATTCTAGAGACTCTTCCATCAAATCGAAGTAAGGGCTTAAATCATCGGAATTTTTTAATATCCACACCGCCCAACGGCAAGTTGCTGGGTCTGATTCTGCCAATTGATGTAAGGCTGCGGTCAGTATATCGCTGACTAAATCGGTTTTGGGAAGGGTAATTAAGAAATTTGTTAAAGACTTAACTAAAGGCTGTTTCTTATTTTTTAAAGCCTCAAAAGCCACTTGGGCATAGGATTTACATTCTTGTGTGTTACATATCATGGCTGCTCCTCCGGCTCCTGCATATATGTTTTTAAATCAAATATTGACAAAACAACCTACTACTGATGCTTTAAGTGGTAGCTAACTCAATAGTTGGTTTAATTCTGAAGATAGGATAGTTTTGTGAATATTTTGTGAAGTAAATAATAGACGCTTTCTTTTCAGCCGCGCCGTACATTTGTATTAGATTTTACATAACTCTAAACCTCTGCTCATGCTTTGCATGATTGCAGTGCCAGAGTTTTTTGAGTAAATTGTGTCGTTCACCCAATCAATCAACTTTAGAAAAGTATATCTTTTAGTTTCAAAAAGTCAAGCTCATATCTTCAATTAATCACAAAACCTCCTAAAGCCAATTCCCCACCAACACAAAAGGAGCCCAAAAACGCGGGTACTGGTATTCAGGATTTTGTAATAAAGAAAGCTGTGCCTGGCGCAGAGCTTCTGCTTTACTGACAGTCGTATGGGCTAACTCTCGATAAAACTGAGTCATGAGAACAGCCGTACTGCGGTCATCAACAGACCACAGAGTGGCCAATGTACTACGAGCACCCGCCCGAACTGCCACACCCGCCAGTCCTAAGGCCGCTCGTTTATCTCCCTGCGCGGTTTGGCAGGCACTGAGGACGAGTAACTCAACCGGATTGGATTGGCTTTGGTCGCGAGTCCGCAGTAATTCATTTAACTGATTTACATCTAGTCGTCCATCCCAAGTCAGAATAAAGGTGTCCTCAGCATTAGAACTGAACTGACCGTGAGTAGCTAAATGCACGACTGGAAAGGGTACAGCGTTGAGTTGTTTTTGAAAGGCAGTACTCGTAAACTCTTGATTGAGTAAGACGGTGCTGGGAACTTCAGCTTGAATTTGTTCCACCTCAAACTCGACATATTCCAAAGCAGAAAACTCTTCTCGGGCTTCACTCAACCCACCCGTTAATGTTTTTAACTGCCCTCGTTCTAAGGATTTAGGAGCAAGCAGTTGTAATCCTGGGGTTAAGGCAACGGCATATTTTTGAATTAGATAGTTTTGGCCATCATAAAGTGCTGCCATTGGGATATTGCGAAGTGACCCATCTAGTACAAAGACTAAGGTTTGGATTTGATTTTGAGTTAAAGACTCTTGGGCTGGCCGCAGTAACCAATCGTATATTTTCTCAGATAATGCCTGCGCTTCACGCTGTGTAAAAGGTGCGGGAATTTCACGCCGCAGTTCGGCTATGGTTTGTTCTACATCCTCTTGAGCGACTTGTGTTTTGTAGTGGCGTAGGGGCTGGTTGGGTAATTTGAGAATAACTTCTAAACGGTCTGGCAAAATAATAGGATAGATGACAGCGGCATTGGGGTCATCGCGGTCAATTACTTGGTCGATTTGAACGGGTTTTCCGGCAATACAGGCGGTTCTAAAAAAGTTATCGAGTTCAGCCAATTGCAGAGATTCAATCACTCTACGGGCTTGAACTAAGTTTTCTTGGTTGGGTGAGGCATTTCCCTCGGTTTGCAAGAGTAAATCAACCAATTCTCGATAGATAGGCTCTACCCCTTCTCGAAAAGAAAATTGAATATCAGGATTAATGGCAACTAAATCGCTGCGTAGAGATTGTAACGTATTAACGGCATCGGTATAAGCTGCGATCGCACCTGGGATATTTCCAGTTTCCTTTAAAATCCGCCCAAGCTGCCATTGCCAACGATAGGTAATATCTGAAGCATTAGCGGTTTGAGCCAATATTAAGGCTTGCTCAGTCAGGTCTTGAGCATTTTGCCATTGCTGGGTGTGTTCATACAATCCTCCAAGTTCTCCCAAAGCATAGGCATGGGCACGAGTATCCTTGAGGTTTTGCGATTGTTGGATGGCTGTGGCTAAAATCTGGGCGATGTCTTTGCCTGTAGCAGTATGACTCGTTTGTGCCTGCCTTAGCAGTGTGAGACTTTGGGCAAAGTTAATCTGAGCATAGACAGCCGCACGGCTAGGGGGTAATTTAGACAGTTGAGCGAGAATTTGGGGCGCTAATTTTTGAGCCTTGCTGAATTGTTCGGTTTCTATCAATAAGCTCAGTTGATTGAGTTGGGCTTGAATACGGGTTATGGGGGAGATAGAGGCTTGTTCGGATTGTTGATAATAATTTAAAGCGGCGGGAGTATCGTTCTGAGCGCGAGTTGTGTTTCCTAAACTTAAAAGAACGGCACTCAGTTCTGACGGTAAGTTTAATTGTTGGGCGAAGGTGAGACTTTGCTGCAAAACTTGCCGAGATTGGTCTAAATTTCCCACCACCCTTAAGGCTTTGCCTAGGCTACGCAGACCTGTAACTTTAAGGAGGGTATCCGGTTGATTTTGCAGGGTTTGCTCAACCTCCTTGAGTGTTTTACTGGCTTGACGATATAACCCTAGGGTTTGTAAGGCTTGGGCTTGGTTAATACGACTGCCTGTGATGCCAAAATTATCACCGAGTTGAGTATAGATAGCGGTGGCTTGCTGCCAGGTATCGAGGGCTTGTTGGGTTTGTCCTTGAGCCAGTTGCAGTTGGCCTTGAGTGTTGAGGGCTTGGGCAAGAATGGGTAAACGTTGGGGTGATGATAGGTTATTGAGGAGTTTGAGGCTGGTTGCGATCGCATTTTCAGCTTCATTCCATTGTCCCAATTGTTGGTATGCCAAACACAGGTAATTTAAGGCCAATGCTTGGTTCAGGGTATCTCCTTGCGTTTGATACTCTTGAGCCGCCTGTTGCCAAATTCTGGCTGCTTGTGCATACTGCCCGGATTCATACTGAGTTTTGCCTTGCTCTAGCCCGGAAGTGGGAGATGATTGATTTTGGACAATCGGGGCGATGGTAGGGACTTGAGCCAAAATTGGACTGTTCACCGTACATAGCACAGCTAGGATGAGTCCTAGGATAAACCAACTGACGTATCTAAACATCCTCAAAAAACTCGTGTACCGATTGTTACTCTCTCGACGTTTGGGAAGCATGACACTGGGAAGGTATTAACCTTGGATGATGGGAGTTAGGGTTCGTGGCGATGAGAACCACTTCACCTTGAGGATTAATTACCCATCCATTCGCCTCCACTAAAGGGGGCTGTGGATGGTGAGATTGGGTATCTACCGACTCTTCCTGTGAAATGGGATTAGCCCCATTCGGGTTGCGCCAGTCTGTCCATACAGCATCATGATTGAGACTCCTCTCCGGATTATCCGGCAAGCCCCCACGCCCTGTAATAATAAATTGGCTTTGATTATCCCCTGTTATTTCTTGACAACTTTGAATAATTTCTGCATTGACTATCGATTCCTCTAAAGGAACGGCCTCTGGCTCATTGCGGACATCAATATCAACCACACCATCAATCCCCAGTTGGGAACTGGCGGTAAAATCGCTTTCGGGAGTCCGACGTTTCTCAAAACGCCGAAAGCCATAAACTCCGCTTGCTGTCGCAAAAATATTGCCACCTTGACCCTGGAACGCATTGGCCACGATATCGCTATTTTCTGAAAGAATAGCTAGAATCACACCCCCAGCCTCAATATCGATATTGCCTCCATTCCCACTACCACTCGCTTCGGTGGTAATTTCGCTATTGTCGCGCATCAAGATAGAATCTCTCACCCGCAACCGAATATTACCCCCTTCACCGGAGGTACTGCTGGCCGTCAATCGGCCTTGACGATTTAAAAATATAGAATCTGCATCTATCTCCAAATCCCCAGCAGCCCCCGCACCCGTACCACTAATGTTAATTTGTCCCCCATCTTGCACCTCTAAGCGCCCCGTCTCAATCGATATCCCCTGTGCATTGGCGGTACTACTGGTATCAAAATACAAACCACTGCGAAACTGACTAGAGGTGCCTCTCACGTCTACAATATCCGACGCCCTCACTTCCAAAACGCCGCCCTGACCAGCACCAGAGGTTCTAGCCGAAACTTGTCCCCCCTCCCAGATTCTCAATGCAGGAGTCGTAATTCTCAACTCTCCAGCATCACCCGCATTCGAGGTATCAAAAAATAATTGGCTGGGGGTTTGTCCATCGGTGGAAGTGCCACTTACCTCCACAAATTCGCTAGCATTGACGGTTAATTTTCCTCCTTGCCCTGTACTCGTCGTACCGGCTGAAACACGCCCTCCATTTTGTACCTGTAATCGTCTCGTGGTAATGCTCAAAATTCCAGCATTGCCTGAACCCGAGGTATCAAAAAATAAACTACTGGGCGTTCCATTGGCAGAGGTGCCAATCACTTGCACTGAATTTGCCGCATTTACCTCCAAGATTCCCGCATCTCCCGAACCCGAGGTACTGGCTAACACCTGTCCCCCATCTCGCAGAATCATGTTTTCGGTGTTAATTTTTAAACTGCCTGCATTTCCGGCACTGCGGGATTCGATGACTAAACCACTGGAAAAATAACCATCAGGCGAAACTCCAGACAGCTCGATTTCAGGGGCATTAACCTGCAACTCTCCCCCAGCCCCTAAACCACCTGTAGACGTTGATGCCTGTGCACCCCCCCGAATTACTAATCGTCCTGTATTAATGGTCAAATCTCCCGACCTTCCCTCCCCTGCGGTTCCTGTAATCAACCCACTCGGCAAGGGACGCACTCCGATAACTTGGCTCAGTGAAGTCCCAATGATGTTTATCAAAGAAGAATCAGCGATAGTGACATTGGCAGTACCCAGCAGTTCCACAGACTCCGATGCTCGTACCGTCAATCTTCCCCCTTGCCCTTGGCTAGAGGTTCCTGCTGAGGCAATGGCTCCATCTCGAATCACTAATCGCCTGGTTTCAATCGTTACGTCGCCCGATGCTCCTATGCCTTGAGTCCCAGAGGCAACCACAGTGGGAGAACCATCGGGTGCTGTTCCAATCAGTTCTATCAGTTCGGAAGCATTAATATTTAACTCTCCTCCCCGTGTCTCATTATCCGTACCCACTGATAACCGGGCTCCGCCTTGAACGGTTAATCGCCCGGTGGTAATCCTCAACTCTCCCGAACTGCGGCCTGCTCCGCCAACGGGAGCAGTAAATAAACCTACAGGCAGACGTACGTTAGAAGATAGAAACGGATTATCCAGTACTACTCTCCCATCCACAGAAGTAGCCCTTACGTCTACAGACTCGGATGCATTCACAATCAGAGTCCCAGCATTACTGGAATCCGCCGGTGTACTATTGCTGACGATGCTATCTTCGAGGAAAAACTGCCCAGTATCAATCCTAATATTTCCTCCATTTCCAACATCCGCAACGATATTGGTGATATCACTGGCATCAGTAATGGTTAAAGCCTCGGTGGCATTAAGGCGGATATCTCCTGCTCTAGCATCCGTAGCTGCTCCAAACCTCACTCCCGCTAATAGAGTACTGCTTCCGGCAATATTGATGTTGCGGGCATTAATCAGAATATCGCCACCTCCTCGATTGACGACATTCACAAATGCACCATCGGTTAGGGAGACATCAGTTCGTGTCGCCTCATTGGGGATGTTCAAACTTAAAGTATCGCCATTGAGATTGAGTGGGATAGTTCCCTGTGCAATCCCTGCTAATTCAACTCGGCCGCCTGGTGCTTGCACAATGCCACCCTCAACCCTGACATCGCCCCCAACGAGTAATAAACTCCGTCCATTCGGAACCTGAAGTCCTTGGGTGAATCGGCGGGTATTGGTAGAAAAGTTTATGGCAGTAGAACGGTTAATAATAGTTGGATTAGAGAGTTGGTTAAAAAAGAAAGCTGAAGGTTGAATGTCCAGTAAGTTGCTCGGTTCGGATAAAGAAGCACTAAATCTACCTGTATTTCCCAGTAAAATTGCATTGGCTGTTGTAGCGACAAATGAACCCCCTATATCTAAGCTGGCATTTTCTCCAAAAATAACGCCGTTAGGGTTTATTAAAAATAGATTGGCATTTCCTAAAACGCCGAGTGTCCCCAAAATATTAGAGGGATTTGTACCTGTGACTCGTGTCAGGATGTTCTCAATTCCGCCAGGAGAATTGAAAAAAACTGAGCCTCCTTCATCTACATTGAATTGTTGAAAACTGTGGAAAAGGTTAGTTCCTATCGATGTTCCATCATCAATTAGAATCTGCCCTCCCAAATTTGTAACTGTAGAGCCTAAACTATCGTCAGGAACAAGATTATCAGGAACAAGAGTCTGAGACAAAGTTCTAATTTCAGGTGTGATAGCCATGAGTATCACACTGACTAATCCTATCTTCCAGCACCAATTCTGCCAGCTTGGAGTCATGATTGGTTTCCTCATCAGGAAAAAAACTCATGAATAACCAGAAGGTTTTGGCAAATGAAAACCTCCCTAATTTTGATGAGTTGAATGTCTTGTAGATTCTCTGATTCTGCGTGAAAAGTTTTGTATTCTTAAAACAACAGGCATAATCCTAATGAATTTGAAGGTTTTTATGCCTGAAAGCAAGCCCCTGTTTGACCAACACAGAATTAGATTTGTTGATGCCTGGTTAGTCACAAATTGCTAGGAGTGTAGCATAGTTTGCAAGTTTTGAGTATTACGTTCTTTTACACTGCCTTCACATTTTTGCACTCCTTCGCGATCGCAACTATTAGGAACTTGAGAAAAGGAGAGTTAAACAATTATCAGTGTTAGTACTCAATAGACCTCTTGCAAAACTTTAGAAACAGCCTCTAACGGGACGGAAACAGCAATCAAACTAGCGACTGGAAGTCGCGGCTATAAAAACTAAGTCCGCCTGCGCGGACTTAGGAAAAATTGAGTTTTATGAAACCCGCCCTTCACTTCGTTCGTTAGCGTTAGCGGTGCGTAGCACGGGTAAACTCCGGCGGGTGCGAGTTTGTGTAAGCTGCGGTTACCCGGCGGGAAGCCGCTACGTGTCTACAACCCCCTAGCTGACGTTAAGTTGACTTCAACCCAGAGTGCAACTGTTCACGAGCACTTTCCAAGGCTTCTGCCAACTTACTGGCATCCCGTCCCCCAGCTTGAGCAAAGTTCGGGCGTCCACCCCCTCCACCCCCGCAGAGTTTGGCAATTGCCCCGATAAATTTCCCAGCTTGCAACCCCTTAGCATTCACTCCCTTGCTAAAGGCCGCCACCAAACTCACCTTATCCGGTGCGGGAACTGAACCCAGCACCACAGCACTCTCTCCTAGTTTTTGCTGCAACCGTTCCGCCGCCGTTTTCAAGCCATCGGGGTCAACATCCTCAAGTTGAGCAACCAGAATGTTAAACTCACCCACTGACTCTACTTTTGCTAACAATTGGTCAGACTTGGCTAAAGCCAGTTCCTGCTTGAGTGCATCCAGTTGTTTTTGAGTGGCCTTGAGTTCATTCTGAAGATTGCTGACGCGATCGCTCAATTCTTCCGGTTTGGCCTTAAAGCGATCGCTCAATTCCCGCACCACCTTATCCCGCACATTCAGATATTCCAGCACCGCAGGCCCAGCCACCGCTTCAATCCGCCGCACTCCCGAAGAAATCCCCGTCTCCGAGATAATCTTAAATACCCCAATCTCCGCCGTATTACTTACATGAGTTCCGCCGCACAGTTCCATTGAGACGCCAGGGAAATCAATCACCCGTACCTCATCCCCGTACTTCTCGCCAAACATGGCAACAGCACCTCGACGCTTAGCTTCCTCAAGCGGTAGCACTGCCACATCCGCCGTATGCGCTTCACTAATCCAGGTATTGACTTGTTCCTCAACTTGTTGTACCTCTTCTGGTGTCAGCGCACGAGGGCAATTGAAGTCGAAGCGCAAACGGTCAAACGCCACCAACGAACCCGCCTGAGAGATAGCAGGGTCAACAATTTTTTTCAGTGCCGCTTGCAGCAAGTGCGTTGCTGTATGATTCGCTTGAGCACGACGACGGCAAGCATAGTCAATTTGAGCCGATACCGTCACGCCTAACTGCAATGTACCGCGTTCGACTCGCCCGAAATGAACAAAAAGATTCGCTTGTTTCTGAACATCTTCAATCCGTACTAAGAGATTCTCGCCGCTAAGATAACCGCGATCGCCAATTTGTCCCCCAGATTCGGCATAAAATGGCGTTTGGTCGAGAACCACTTGCACTTGTGCCCCCGCTTCTGCCGATTCCACCGACTCACCCTCAGCAATGATAGTCATCACTTGAGCCGTTGTAGCGGGTAAGGTATAGCCTAGAAATTCAGTAGCAGCAACGCCTGATGTTATTTCATCCAAAGTTCCCTGTGCTAACAAATCAATGGTTTCATGGGCATCTTGGGATGTTTCTTGCTGTTCTTTCATTGCGGCTTCATAGCCTGCCATGTCCACTGTTAGCCCATGTTCTTCAGCAATTTCCTGAGTTAATTCCAAGGGGAAGCCATAAGTATCGTAGAGTTTAAAGGCAGTCTTGCCATCAATTTGGTTTTTGCCTTCCTGCTTGACTTGCTCAATCACTTCTTCGAGCAGTTTCTCGCCCCGTTCCAAGGTTTTGAGGAAACGAGATTCTTCCCGTTGCAGTTCGGCTTTGATGGCGGTTTCTCGTTCCCGCACATTAGGATAAGCGGATTCGGAAAGCGCGATCGCACTTTCTGCAACTTTTGCCGTAAACTCACCTTGAATCCCAATCAACCGCCCATGACGCACGACACGACGAATTAAACGGCGCAGCACATAACCCCGTCCTACATTCGACGCACTAATCCCATCAGCAATCATGTGAACCACGGCCCGAACATGGTCGCCAATGACCTTCAGCGAGATTTTCGTCTTCTCATCACTCTTGGCGTAGTCAATCCCAGCAATCTCAGCCGCCGTTTTGATAATTGGGAAAATTAAGTCAGTTTCATAGTTATTCGGCACCTTTTGCAGGATTTGTGCCATCCGTTCCAATCCCATGCCGGTGTCGATGTTCTTATTCTTCAACGGGACGAGATTCCCTTCACTATCCCGGTTGTATTGCATGAACACCAAGTTATAGAACTCGATGAACCGACTATCATCTTCCAAGTCAATGTTGTCGTCGCCTCGTTCGGGGTGGAAGTCGTAATAAAGTTCCGAACAGGGGCCACAAGGGCCAGTGATTCCTGATGCCCAGAAGTTATCCTCTTCTCCCATTCGTTGAATCCGGTGTTCGGGGATGCCAATTTTATCCCGCCAGATGGCAAAAGCTTCGTCATCGTCCTCAAAGACACTCACGACGATATTTTCTGGGGGCAATCCAAAGGTTTTTGTAGAGAGTTCCCACGCCCATGCGATCGCTTGCTCTTTAAAATAATCCCCAAAGCTAAAATTCCCCAGCATCTCAAAAAAGGTATGATGCCGTGCGGTGCGTCCCACGTTCTCAATATCGTTGGTGCGGATACACTTTTGGGATGTGGTAGCCCGCTTAAATTCAGATTGGCGCTGCCCTAAGAATATCGGTTTAAAGGGTAACATCCCCGCAATGGTTAGCAGTACAGTGGGGTCTTCCGGCACCAGAGAGGCACTCGGCAGCATTTGATGTCCTCGTTGGGAAAAGAAGTCGAGGAACGTTTGCCGGATTTCGCTACCACTTTTGAATTTGGGGGATTGAGGCATGGTCGTTACAAGGGGCTAGGAGTCAATAGAGGTTTCTAAGTGAGCTTTTGAGAACAGAGCGCTCTATAACGTTACCAATGCGTTAGCCTAGACACGCTCTTAGGCTCCATACTTCCGCCAAGTCTGGATACTTGTCGGTCAACTGTTTATCTATTTTTACATTTGTTTATGCAGGGATGCTGTACCTCCAGTCAAGTTGTGGCTGAGTTGGGTTGAAAAGCATTTCCCTGACTTCTGACTTCTGACTCCCGACTTCTGACTCCCGACTTCTGACTTCTGACTCCCGACTTCTGACTCCCTATTTGTTTACTTCTGATTTCAAGACTTGCAGTTCGTAAAGACTCGTCAAGTTTAGTAAATAGGGTGTAGCAGCTCTTGGTGGTCGTGTTAGTTTAAATGCATGGACATCGAACTCCTAAACACAAACGGAGAAAAACTAAAGCAATGGGCATAGAACCGATGTCTCCTCTCTGTGACCCGATCACAGTTAGAACCAGCCAAACACAGATTTAAGGGGCTAAATGCTTGGATTTAACCGAAGCAAGCCAAACGAAGGTCTAGTAAGACGCAACTGTGTTGGAAGATAAGTTAGGTAAAGCTGTGAGATTGTAAACCTTTGTAAGTAGTACGTCATTAAAACTCGAAATCGGAAAGTTAACTCGTTGAGAATCGAAATTTTTGCACATAGGTGAGCCTAGCCGCACTCGGTTAGGCTCATTTAGTTTGTAGGCTGGTTAGTGATGCGATCGCCATTCTGATCGATGCTCGATATGCAATAAAGCGTTACAATTAAAAGTTGCATGTAACCAGAATTACAAAAAAAGGATTGAACGATGGCAGCAATGACTCTTAAAGTTCCAAGCATCGTCTGTGATGGGTGTGCCAAGGCAATTACGGAGGAAATCCTCACCCATGAGTCAGGGGCGAAAGTAAATGTTGATGTTAAGGAAAAGACTGTTCAAGTTGACACTGAAGCGTCTGAAGAGTCAATTAAACAGATGATCACGGCTTTAGGTCATACTGTCGAATAGAGCGATTTTGAAGAGTAGCTTGATTTTACATCCCCTGTCTTTTAGGCGGGGGATAAGTTAAGAACTACTGGCAACCTGTTGCCATTCTTGAACGATGAAAGAAGGAATATTGAGATAATCTGAACGGCTATCTGTTAACGGCAAAGTCAGTTTTAAAAATTCGTTTCTCTGTATTTGCTGCAACACTTGCCTAAAGTCATACTGACCCACATTCGGGGCTGGAGATTGCTCTGCAAACACATCATCAGCCGTCAATTGATGACCCGTAGCCGTGGTTATTTGCAAGGGCTGGGGATGAGCAAATTGTGCAGTATCGGGAAAACCGACTAATCGTAAATTGATCTTAGGGAGTTCGTTACGTTGTATCCGCTTGAATAGTATCACTTGCCAAGTGTTGTTCGTGCGATCGCGTAAGGTATGCCGTGACTGGTAAAGAATTTGATCGGTTGCTTCTTCAATACGATGGACATCCGCGAGAACAGGTGATGCTGTTAAGAACCCCTGACCGAAAAGGAGTAATAACACGGCCGCACCCACCAGCAGCATCCAAGAAACAGTAGACCCAATGCGGTAAAATATCAAATCTAATCTATCCTCCTTGACCAATTTTTCAATTGGACATTATGAATCAAACGCGCTTGCGTAGCAGGGTGATTGCAGCAAAGCCAAGCAGCTGGCTGTTCTATGACTGGACTCGAAAACAATGCTGCTTTCATCGCATGGTTGCTAATTAAAGATGTGTAGGGACTCAATTCTTGTCTGGATCGAATAGTTGACCCAATAGCATAATATAAAGTCCTCTAGATTGGGACGGTAGAGGCTGTTGTCGGCTCATCCTACAACGCTTCTGCTTATTATCACTATACTACTATATGGTAATCTTGTAAATAGCAGCCCGTTAATTGGGATTAAAAGTTAATGACACAAATTTCCCCCACTGTCCTTGCCCAAATTGCTGATTACTTTAAGGTTTTGTCAGAAGTCAGCCGGCTGCAAATTCTCTGCTGTCTTAAAGATGGCCCCAAAAATGTCAGCGATATTATCGAGGCTACGGGACTCGGACAGGCTAATGTTTCTAAGCATCTGAAGATTTTGACACATGCTGGAATTGTGTCACGCAATCCACAGGGTGTTAGTGTTTTTTATCAGATTACCGATGCGACTATCTTTGAGCTATGTAAAGTTGTTTGTGAGCAATTAGCAATCAAACTTGAGGAAAAATCTCAACAATTGGAATTGTTAGAAGCATTCAAAAAACTATAGTTTTCCTGAGCAATTTAGGACTAATTTCAGCTCTAATTTTGTTGCGATGAATAATAGTAATTTCATCCTTTAGGACGGGACAACTATTCGACTTGAGATAGAGGAAAGAGGAATTATCTTCGAGAAAATAGGAGGTGAGATAGAAGCATCTGGAGGAATTTTAAATAAATGAATTTTAGAAAAAATCGTTGGTCAATTTTAGGATTTACAACATTATCGGCACTAGCATTTGCTGTCTTTCCCAAAACAGCCGGTGCTAATCAACCCTCATCCTCCCAAAACCCCAATCAATATCAAGTTGCACAAGTTACAAACTGCCGAGAGGTTGATGTCAACACGGCTTTAAACGTGAGGCAACAACCGGGTGGACGAGTGATTGGGACATTGGAAAACGAACAAAACGTCATGATTATGGGCGAACCCAATAATGGATGGGTAAGAATTTCTAATCCCATGAATGGGTACGTTTTTGCTGGTTATTTGAACTACTGCACGGCGGCGGCAACCCCATCCCAACCGATGTCACAAGGTACGCCAATGTCGCAAGGTACGCCGACAACGCCGACAACGCCCAATACATGGGGAGGCGAGAGAGTTTCTACCGTGCCGGGTAGCAACTGTCGTGAGGTCATTTCTTCCAATCTAGCGGTGAGAACTAAACCCGAGGGGGAAGTGATTGGAACTCTAGAGAAAAACCAAATGGTTTATATCGCCAATGAAGGTGTTAATGGTTGGGTGCCTATTGAAAAACCTGTGAGTGGTTACGTCAGTGCGGAAAATTTAGGTTACTGTCGCTAGAGGAACGGAATGCTGGCCAGGAAAATTATTTTTATCCTTCCAGGCCATTTCTGAAGCATTAAAACTCCGATGGAGGCACCACGGGGACGTAAGGCATGGCAAAAAAACCTCGGACATTTTTCTGACGATCCGCTATTTTTTGGGTACACTTGAATCCTAAAACCGTGCGCTTCCGAGGTGGAATGCCAGGAATCAAAGTCGTGCCAACGGGTACTCGTTCGAGGCGAATGATAACATCATCTCTTAGGGGATAATTGGGGTCATAGATATTAATATCGATAGTTGTTGCTGAGATTTCTGAGTATTTGTATGCCAAAACTTGGTGATTTTTCCAAATTTCAAAGCTACTACCACTACTAACGTAAATCAAACCCAAGACTACCGCATTGCCATCATCTAACTTAACCCGAATTTCTTCAAAAGCATCATAGGTTCGTTTTTGAACGCCAAAGATTGTACTATCGGGCAATAGCATCCATTTAGCGAATTTAGCAATATACTCTCCTAAAGCTCCAAAGGTATCGACTTGCCGCCGATAGAGATATCGATGTAGGGGCGAAGCGAGTTCAGGTATTGTTGTAACCGCAGGGATATTTTTTCCTGCGAGTAAAAAGTCATACACGGCCGAAGACATTCCCCCACATAAACCATAGGATTTACCAACAGAGGTTAGACCAGGTAAATCGGGAATGGAAAAGGGTAACGGGTAGCCAGGAAATTTATTTACAAACTTAAATCCATGTACTGAGGGTTGGAACTCAAATGGAGGAATTTCGGGTAATCGAAATTCTGTTTGTGGAGGCGTTATCAAGGCTGTATGAACACAACGCCGACCATTAAAGGTATAGCGAAATTCTAAATAAGGTAGATAAATATCAGTCAAGTCAGGGACAATTTGTGTCCGAGTAGTTATGGATAAATCCAAGGGTAGAGTGATGGGTTCTGGTGTATGAATGATATTCGTATCTAGGTAGCGCGAGGGTTCAAAATAAACGGTAAAATTACCGTTGCTATCGGAACGCCCTGGCTCAAGCGTCAAGTCATCATCACCTTTGCCTGGTTCATCTTTATCGAAAACGCGAACGAGAACGTTTTGAGCGGGGAGTCCGTTGGCAAAAAGAACTCTTCCTGTAAAGTTGTCAGCCATTGCTTGTAATGTTTAAAGTTTAGACCTAAGCGAGAGGATTGAGGTATTTTCTTTATGTAGATACAGGAGTCACTCCCGCATCTCCGTAATCGCACAATTTTCTCTCGAAATCAGCCGAGAAGCCTTGGTTCTTCTATAGAGTACTCGAAATTATTTCTTTTTATATAAATAAGGGCATAGAGAACCTATGCCCTGAACTCTTTAGTTAACTTTTTGTTCTTGAGTGTTATACCATTTGACGTTAAAGGTATTACACTTCACTCTCCTCGCCCCCACCCCCTAATTCCTGTTTATTAAGGGGGGCATTAGACTACAGGGGAATAAGAAAGGTATCTGTACCAAGCATTGAGTGATTGGTATTAAGAATTGACAACGACACCACCGTTGGGATGCAATATTTGACCTGATATATAGGATGAATCATCGGAGGCCAGAAACACGTAACTGGGTGCAACTTCTTCGGGTTGTCCTGGTCGTTGCATTGGGACTTGTGCGCCGAAACTTTTCACTTTGTCCTCGGGAAAGGTTGCAGGAATTAAAGGTGTCCAAATCGGTCCGGGAGCAACACCATTCACACGGATACCTTTCTCCACCAAGGATTGCGAGAGAGAACGGGTAAAAGCAACGATTGCGCCTTTCGTAGATGAGTAATCTAACAACGAGGGATTACCTTTGTAGGCTGTCACCGAAGTGGTGTTAATAATAGCGCTGCCTTCCTTTAAATGGGGGAGAGCGGCTTTACTGAGAAAGAACATACTAAAGATATTCGTGCGGAAGGTGCGCTCCAATTGCTCCGCACTAATATTCTCAATACTGTCTTGGGGATGCTGTTCAGCAGCATTGTTTACTAAGATATCCAGGTGTCCTAATTCTTGAACTGTTTGCTGCACTGCCTGCTGACAGAATTTTTCGTCCCCAATATCACCCTTAAGCAGTAAACACTGCTGATTTTCAGCTTCTACGAGCCGCTTAGTTTCTTCGGCATCTTGTTGTTCACTGAGGTAGATAATGGCCACATCTGCCCCTTCTTTAGCATAGAAAATTGCTACTGACCGACCAATACCACTATCACCGCCAGTAATTAGCGCAACTTTGCCTTCAAGCTTGCCTGCAGCCCGATATTTAGAATCCTGAGACTTAGGCTTTGGCGTCATGTTAGCTTCAATGCCAGGTTGCTGGTCTTGATGCTGGGGTGGCTGTAATTCCTTCTTGTTTTGCTTTGTCTGAGCCATAGCGCTTTTACCGTTTTTTGTTTACGAATTTTTGAAATTTCTAGATTGGTTCAAACCTCTAATACATTAGAAATATGTTGCAATTAATTCTTGCCTCGTTAGAAAGAATATGAGCTATATCTTTAGATGAAGATTGCATTACATTTAAAAGTAATTACGATAACCATTAATTTTAAGAAAATACCTACCAATGGATAGAGGAATATTGATTAAAATTAGTAATTTTATAGGCATCTGTTGAGCAATTGTGATAGTAAAAGGCAACAGGTAGAAGGGATGCATACTGACGAGTCTTGGTTTCAGTATTTAGCGAGAGTCCTAATTGCCTTGGCGGCTGCTATAAATACAAAAATAGAAAACCCAACGGGATGATTAACCCCATCAGGTCATTTTATTTGTTGTTAGTTATTGGTTATTTGTCTTTTTGAATCAACAACACACAACTTTAATATTCAAAATTTAAATCAACTAGAGCTTGCACCCAAATGTTAAATTGTGGATTCCTGTGCCGTTTTTAACAAGGCATTCCTTGAGTGAATAATACTTGACCTGCCAGGTAGGGAGTCTTTTCTGAAGCTAAATAGAGGATACTTTGTGCAATTTCTTCTGAGTTACCTTCTTTATTCAAAGGCATTTGTTCACCCATCGCTTTTACTTGATCTGCCGGTAAATTGGACGGAACGAGCATCGTCCACAAGGGGCCAGGTGCTACGCCATTGACTCGAATTCCTTGGTCTTGCAAAGACTGGGATAAGGAACGGGTAAAGGTAACAATTGCTCCCTTTGTTGAAGTATAGTTCAACGGTTGTTCATTGGTTTTATTAGCTGCAATAGAAGAAGTATTAATAATAGTGCTTCCTTCTTTAAGGTAAGGTAATGCAGCATTGGTCATATAAAACATTGAGCAAAGACTACCTTCTATCGTGTCTTCTAGTTCTTGCGTACTGATGGTTTCATCGCTCTGTCGAAGGAGTTGTTCGGCTGCATTATTGACTAAAATATCAATTTTGCCGAACTGGTCAATAGTTTGTTGAACAGCTTGTTGACAAAATGTTTCGTTGCTAACGTCACCTGTAATCAAAAGGCAAGAATGCCCTTGTTGTTCAACTAACTTTTTGGTTTCTTCGGCGCTTTCGGAGGCATTTCCATAAATAATTGCCATATTGGCACCTTCGTGGGCAAATGCGATCGCAACGGCGCGACCTAAACCACTATCTCCACCGACGATTAACGCCACCTTATTGTGTAACTTTCCAGTCCCAGGATTTTTTTGTTCTACCATTGTTTCTAATTGATGACTTGAAGTGGACTGATGTTGTGGTGCTGGTTTTTGATCTCGAGCGAATGTCATTTTTGTCCTCAAACTTCACCTAAGCCAGCGACTAAATAAGAAACGCTAACTTTAAAATCAAGAATATCTGGGTTTGAGCCTGACGTGAGTTTTTTTATACTCTTGCTAGGCTTTATTCTATTGCTTTATAGTTTTATATATTTTAAACCCTATTGAGTCTCATTGTTGCGCCTGGTAGGGAATCCAAGCAAAATGCGTAGCGACTGTACCTTAGATTGATTTAGTCTTTTCTCCTTTGCTCATCAATAACTGAACTCTACTAGACAGTCGAGGAAAGTTATGGTAGTTTTATTGGACAAATTAGAGTAAGTCAGCCTAATCCAGAATTCTATTGAGTGATATTGCTGTTACTGATAGTCCTGGAGCGGAGGAACCAATTTTAGGGGCGTATTTTGCCTGTATTCTGGTTGTGATAGCACGAACTTCACCGTTAAGGTGCGCGATCGCCCAGAGTCAGCAAAAGGGATATCTCTCAATCCTAGCCCGTCAGCTAACTCCGTCGGCCTTGAGGGGAGACTGAAAAATCAGCATTCTTCGCGATGTCTTGATTTCATCAGGAACTCTGGCTGGTACTGCTCAGTTTTTTTGTACCTGCTTTTTTATGTCGAGGCATTGTCTATGTTCAGTCAGTTCAATCCAGTTGCCCTACATTTGCTGAGTCTATTGCAGATGTTCTCTCAATTTTTTGATGATCGACAAAGTTTCGGCGACTGGGGTTAATAATTCCTAGTTTGTCATTCGTAATTGAGATTCAGATGGAGATTTAAACTCTAACTGAATAGAGAAAACTTGGACGCTGTTGGAGAATCTAACCCGCCTTTAATTTTGAATTAAGTTCAAAATGCTGATAGTGCCAGCATTTCAAATGTTTTGCTGGCTTAATTTAGCTGTGCTGTATCAGCCTCATTTCGGTAAACGTTAGTTTTTCCGAAACTCTTTGGCTAGCATTCAAAACTCACTTTTTGAAACATCAATGGAAAACATACCGAGCATTATTGCAACTACAACCTTTTTAGGTGTCATTCTCTTGATTATGACTGAGTGGCTACACTTGACCGTAGCTGCGTTTCTAGGCGCACTGCTTTTAGTCTTCGCCCATATTATGACCTTAACAGAGGCGATTGATTATATCAGTGAAAGTTACCAGACTTTGGCCTTATTTTTTGGAGTTATGGTGCTGGTTCGTGCCTTTGAACCCACAGGAATATTTGAATATTTAGCCACTAAAATGGTTCACCTTGCCAAGGGAGAAGGAAAACGACTTTTGCTAGGCATTGTAGGCATTACAACTCCGATTTGTGCTGTTTTACCCAATGCCACAACTGTGATGCTCTTAGCTCCCCTAATTCCTCCAATTGCCGCAGAAATTGGAGTGGATTTTGTGCCGTTATTAATTTTAATGGTGTTTGTTGCTAATAGTGCTGGACTCCTAACCTTAGTGGGAGACCCAGCCACATTTATTGTGGGCGATGCGATTAATATCAGCTTCACTGATTACTTAGTACGATTAAGTTTAGGTGGAGTCATAGCCCTTGGTGCAATACTCGTGATAATGCCCTTTCTCTTTTCCAAAACTTGGAACACAAAATTTAAGAATTTAGAACAATTACCCCATCCAAAAATTAATCATCCGCGAATTTTAATGCTTGGGGGTGGAATTGTTGCCTTTGTACTGGTGTTTTTTATCATAGGAGAATCATTACCCGTTCCTATTTCTCCTGCAGCCGTAGCTTTATTAGGAGCTGCCTTAGCCTTGCTTCTAGCTCACCAAAGCAAAATTGATACGGTTAACAATATTTTGCGAGATATAGACTGGAGTACTTTAATCTTCTTTATGTCTACTTTTGTTTTAGTCGGAGGGCTTGAAAAAACTGGTGTAATCAAAAATTTTTCTGGAATCTTATCAGTAATTTTGGGACAAAATATTACCTTAGGGGCATTATTTTTACTCTTTTTTGTGGGTATTATGTCTAGCGTAATTCCTAACATACCCCTGGTAGTGGGAATGGTGCCATTACTCAAGCAGTATGTTGTCAATATTGGGTTAGCAAGTCCCGATGTTCTTGCCTCTACTTTTAATGGTCAGTTTCCTCCAGAAGTGCTTCCTTTGTTTTACGCTATGATGTTTGGCGCAACTCTAGGTGGAAATGGCACATTAGTGGGAGCCTCATCTAATATTGTTGCTGCTGGAATTGCAGAGTTACATGGCCGTCAAATTTCGTTTAAAAGATTTTTAAAATATGGGCTACCCATTATGGTGATGCAATTAATTGTAGCGGCTGTGTACGTCACTATTTGCTTTCTTCTTTAACGAAGAGAAAATAAATCCTGAACCCTCATCATAAGTTTTAGAGTTAGACCAGATAAACAAAAAAAGGGCAAGTACATAGACTTGCTCCTAGGTTTCCTATTTAAGAAATTAATTAGGGTTTATCACATTAAATTATGCTTCAACCTTATCTTTCTGAGCTGTTTCTATCTGAACTTCAGATTCCCGTGCCGGCTCTATTTTGTTGGGGTTGGTAGAAGCACCACCAATCTTGAGGTCGGGATATTTTTCAACAAAGTAGTTACTTAAGAAAGTATTGACCAAGGACAAGATAACTGGGCCTAAAATAAATGCTAGAGGCCCTGCAACCCTAAACCCTGGTACGAATACCGAAGCCAACCAAAAACAGATTCCGTTTACTACGAGCGAAAAAGCTCCTAAGCTCACAAAATTTAGCGGCATCGATACTGTGGACAGAATTGGTTTAACTGAAGAGTTAACTAATCCAATCGCTAGAGCAGCAATTAAGGCCGCAGGAAATGTAGCAAGATTTACTCCTGGTACTACTATATCAACGACTAGTAGGCTTAATGCCGTAGCTAATAAAGTCAAAAATGCTCCAAGCATAGTTTCTTCCTCAAATTTACAAACAGTAAATTTCTAATTTGGTTTATCTATCTTTAATATTCGACGCTCTGCTAATCTTAGACCTCTCTACAGAGATAGATATATTCAGTCTGTAAATTGATAGTCATTGACCAAAATCCTAAGACTTCAAGAGTGATAAAAAGGTTTAATCCGGCAAGAGAGGAAAACCCTAATTAATAATTCAAGAAAACCGAACCTCCTATCACTAATAATCCTTAGGAGAGAGGTTATCGGCTAATGCATTCAGGACAATAGAAGCAACGTAAGTTTAGTAAAAATCAACAAAAACACTATGAATCTCCTCAGAATTATCCTTGCTGTATTTCTACCTCCTGTCGGTGTTTTCCTAACTGTTGGAGCGGGGCCGACTTTCCTGATTAATATTCTGCTGACGCTGCTAGGCATTCTGCCCGGTAGTATCCATGCACTCTGGGTTATCGTGAAGCATGAAGAAAACATGGCTAGAGAAATATAAGCGCATAAACACAAGAAGCAAGTACTTAGAGAGGCAGATGTACAGTAAAACAAACAGAAAAGCGCTTATTTAAAGATTGAAATCTAAAGTGCAGTTAGCAGCATCTGGTTTTCAAGAGCGGGCAAGTGAGTTTACTATTGCCCGCTTTTGCTGCTTTAATTCCCCAACCCAATACTAAATTCATAAAAAAAAAAAGAGGGAGTTCCTTACTCCCTTTTCATTTTCCGTCATGTTATAGCTAGTAGCTAGTCCGATTACTTCTTAATTTCGGCTGGCTCAGTAATAGATTGCCACAATTCTTTCAACAGTTGCTTAACTCGTTCTTCTCGTCTAGCTAAGGCTGTACCCGCTTCACCTAGCTTATTTTCAAACTCTGTATGCTTTCGCTGAACTTGCCCGACTGTGGCTTCAGCCTTGGGCTGAGCCCGCTCATACCAAGTTTTTGCATCATCTAAATGGCTTTTTATCTCTTCGTAACGTTCTCCGTAACGTGCAGATAAATTAGCTTGCAAAACTGCAAGTTGGGTCTGAAGTTGAGCATAGCGCTTTCGCATCAAAGACGCCTCTTCACTATCTTTAATAGAATTGATAGCAGATTCAATTGAGGATTGAATATCGGGATTGGTATCTTTACCCGTTTCCTCGATATCGGCTAACACCAGATCAACTTGGTTTTGAAGTTCAGTTTCTTCTGAGTCAATTTGCTCTTGTAACTTTTTCACTTCCGCTTGTGTTTTATTGATTGTACTCTGTCGAGCTTGAGTGAGTCCATTAATAGCACCTTCAATGGAGGCAGTAATCTCTTCTCGAACTTCTCCTCCTTTTTCTTTGAAGTTTTCGACAATGACGGAGATTACCTCTTTCATAATTGAACGAATCTCCCCTGAGCCTTCTTTGAACTCTGAGGTAGTTTGGGATACGGCAGACTGAACAATTTCACGAATCCGATCCGCTCGTAGTTGACCTTTTTCTTTAGCTGTTTGAAGGTCATCTGTAATTTTAGATTTGACAGTTTCAGGCATTGTTAAATCGTAGTTTATGGAGTAAAGTAATGTTAATTACACATCAAAAGTATTCCTAGGAAAATATTATTTTTCCCATAGAATCCCCTAATTACATAATGTAAAAATATTTCAGGAATTGGGTCTTCCTGTAGATATAAAAATAGCTTGACAAGCCACAACAAGGTAGGTCAAAAGAGGTATCTTCCTCTCGTGGATTTTAGCTCTCTTTCCGCACCCCTACTGTCACAATCGGTATTTACGGGATTTTTACGGGTTTATAAGTAAGAAAGAATACCTTTAGTACGGAAAATAGGCAGCTCTTGAATTTCCGATTCCCGACTCCCGACTCCCGACTCCCAATTCCCTAAAAATCTGTAGTGTGCACTTCAGGGTGCGGAAGGTGGGTTTTAGTTTTAGAGGAAGGTGGATGATGTTGCGATCGCCCAAGTCATGCTGCACCGAACACCGACCCCAAAATCCTCACATCCAAACTGTAAAATTAGTCATCAAAACCTCATCCTTTCAGCGCCTTCCTCACCAATTCTGGAATTTGTGAAGGACGTTCGGCAACAGGGATATTCGCCCGTCGATAGGCATCAACTTTATGCTGAGCCGTCGTCCCGATTGTAGTTGGTTCTGTGAGCTGAGCGGCAATAATGGCACAGGCATCACTCACCTGTTTATCAACGGGAGTATGGCATCCAGCCACATAGGCAATCACCGGCTTATCAATCGCCTGAGCAATATACTCGGCCGTTTCCTCCTCACTGCCTCCCCCAGCTTGATCCACTAACACAATCGCCTTGGTTGTTTCAGCTCTAACTAAAGCCGACAACCACTGGCGAAATGAAGAGGCCACAATTGCCTCTGTACCTAAGTTGATGCTGACGGATTGCCCCAGTTTTTCCTGAGTTAATGCTAGAGCGACTTCGTAGGTGAGTGTACCCGCACGACTAATCAACCCAACCGGGCCGGGGGTATAAAATTCAGGCTCTTGAGTCCCTAGTAAAACTTTTCCCGGCACAATAATACCCGAACTACTTGGGCCTACAATCAAGGTTCTCGTCGTTTCGGCCTTTCGCAGCAAACGCACCATATCCAAGGGAGGAACTCCCCCGGTGACTAGCACAATCAAGGGTATGCCAGCATCCATTGCTTCAAGGGCTGCATCCAATGCCCGGTAGGATTCCACAAAAATAATCGTGGCATCCAAAGGACCGGTTTTTGGTAACGCCTGTTCCACCATGTCAAATACCGGAATCCCATGCAATTTTTGCCCTCCCTGGCCTGCACTGACTCCAGCCACTACATTCGTACCATAGGCTTTCATCCGGGCAGCGTAGTAAGAACCCAAGGGTTGTGCAATACCCTGGATGAGGACTTTACTTTTGGGTGTCAAGCTGAGAGGGGCTTGATGGGTAAACGTAATTGATTCTGAATTGGGCTTCACTAGAATTTCAGTCCCCACCTTTGTACCGTGGGTGCCATTAGGATTGACGGGAATAGCATAGTCAGAATCCAGTGATTGCGTAGCGTCCTGTCCTAGGGGTTTGCGGTCTGACATCAAGTTCATCATTGCTTCCTGGTCCTAGCTTGAGTAGATGCTGGATTGAGCTTAACAAAAGCAGACTCCTCTTCCTAGATGGGACTCACCTCAAGATAGGGAGAGCATAAACTTGCGAAATCCAGTCAAGATACTAACCTTTTATACTGCGCTCTACCTAGGCATATATCACATTATGGCAAAACTGTAATACTGTATGATGCCCCCCACTGGGATACAGCTAAAAGCTGCTATTTTATTATGGTTTAGAGAAAAAAGGTTTGAGAAAGCCGCTTCCCGTCACGAAGTCGGCGCTTTCTGGGATAAAGTCTGTTAGCAGCAGGAGCCTCTGAATCTAAAAGTGATAGGGCTTCTTTTCTCTGTGACTTATACCCCTAATCTCCCGTCTAACGACTTAAGATTGAGCAATGGATATGGTTTGGGCGACGGCCTCATCCAAATTATCAATCCAGTGGACGGGGATATCCCCTAAACGCTCTTTAATCGTATCCATTTTTCCGCCCACCGTCCGAATCACAAATTGAGGGAGTTCAGCCAGCGCTACCGATTCCTCAGAGTCAGAGTAGTGGCTATGATTTCGCTCTGGGCGCGAACGAGACGTTACACTGGCCATGGGTCGCTCTGCCCAGTCTGAGGGCTTGAGATTGGAGGTTTTGCCAAACATAGACCGTAAACAATTGGCAATCACTCGCGCTACTTCTTCAGTCGCTGCCGTGCTACTCAAAATGTTGATTAAGATTACTTTGATGTCTGTGGCTTGGGTCATTTGCTGGAGTGCATTTTGGAGTTGTTGTACCGGAGAAAAAGCCGATTGCACGTCCCAGCTTGCATACCCATCTAAAATCAGACAACTGGCGGGTTTTCCCTGAGCTTGATACACCAAATCTAATGTGGCCGTTGCCAGACAGGTATCATTACAGAGAATCCCAATATTGCCTTCAGTATCCGTCCAATTGTGTCCAGATAGAGGCTTAATATAGTTTTCGGGAATATTTGAGGCTAGCCGTGCTAACTCTATGTGGCGTCCTAGAGCATTATCATTGACTGAAATTTTGCCATCTAGCGCCATAACTTCATGCGTCACATTAATGCCAAGGGGGTTGATTTCGACTAAATCTAAATCTTTGTGGGTAAATAGATGGAACATCCTTTGGATAATTCCGCTTACCGATTCAATGAGGCGTCCCTGTAGTCCCATTTTGAGTGCTAGACGCCGTGCATAAAACGAGGAAAATTCTTGCTCGACAACGACTCGATGCATGTGTTCCATCACCGCCGCTACATCGATCCCCCCTTGTGAAGAACCCAAGAGAACAGGACGACCGATGCCATAATCGAGGATAACGGCTAGAAATAATTCCTGCTCGGCATCGTAGCGAGATTCAGCCAGTAAAACTTGAGGATATCGACCGAGAATAGGAAGGTTAAAGATGGCTCTGGCGGCTGTGATCGCATCAATAGTATTCGTTACAAAGCGAATACCACCCGCTCTTGCCCGACCTCCCGTAGGCACCTGAGACTTGAGGACAACCGGATAGGGAATTTCTAAATTTTTCAAGTCGGTGGGATGGTTGATGCGTTGAGACGGCAAAACTGGGATGCCCACCTGACGAAATAGCTCTTTGGCTTGGTATTCAAGTAGATCCATAAAAGGGTTTGGGTAAGGCTAAAGATTATAAACTCTTAACCTTTATAAAGTTATCAAGTTTCAACAATTCAATTGGTTCGCTACCTTACGCTTTGAGAGCGATTTTTCCAATCTCTTTCCACCTGGTTAATGCGGTAGAAACGCTTCCAGAAGAGATCGACCAACCCCCGTGGCATGACTTTAGTCATAAGGAATAACATTATAGTCCCTCCCGTTGCTGCGATGTAGCGGGAACGGGGATGGCGATCACGAAGAGCGCGAATAATCACACCGGCTACCCGCTCTGAACTCCAGGCCAAAGCGGCTGTTTGCTGTTCGATTTCTTTAATAGCTTGGATAGCTCCATGATATAGCCGTTGCTTGGAAGGGGGCACATTCAAATCGATGCGATCGCCAGCAATATCAAAAAACTCCGTCTTCACCGGCCCTGGCTCGATGATACTGACTTTGATGTTGAATGCCCCTAACTCCATTCGTAGGACATCACTCAACGCCTCCAGGGCAAACTTAGAGGCACTATACATTCCGCCTGCCGGAAACGGGATACGTCCCCCCAAAGAACTCACATTAATAATTCGTCCACTCCCTTGCTCACGCATCACCGGGATTAGAGATTGAATTAAAATTAAGGGCCCGTGAAAATTAACCGCAAATTGCTGTTGAGCGTCTTCAGGTGCAATCAATTCAATCGGCCCCATCTGCCCATATCCAGCATTATTCACCAAAGCATCAACTCGACCAAATCGATCCAGCGCTGCTTGAGCTAAAGCTTTGACTTGCTCAACTTGCCCTAAGTCAGTCGGTACAACCAAAACCTCGGCACCAACCTTCTCACAATCCGTCGCCACCGTCTGCAATTTTTGTTGATTGCGAGCCGCCAACACCAAGCGAATACCCAAAAACTCTGCCGCTAACCGTCGCGCCAGTGCAGCACCAATACCCGATGAGGCACCGGTGATTAAAATAACTTGTTCGGCTAAAGGCGAAGACGGCATGATAATTGGTTGAGTATTAAAACGAGGGTGATTCTGACATCTGGCACCATTCTCAAGAATCCTCGGTAGTGGACTGTTTCAGCGAACTTTGTGCATTAGGGAAAATCAATGATTTGGAATTTATGAGTCAATTTGCTATTGCATCATTTTAGGTGAGACAGTCCACTACAAATTGCTAATAGAGAACGGTGCCAGAGCTGAGTGATTTAGACTCAATCCTGCCTGAAAGCAGAATTAATTGTTGGAAACTCAGACGCTTTTTCGTCTATGATTCCAATGGAACAGAAACTTATGCCTCTATCTGCTGGGAGAACATGGCTGGCTAATCACGGGAGGCGAATAGATTAGCATCCAATATCACGATAGGAGTAAAGGTTTTGGCGATCGCCCTACAGCCCTTCGGTCATCCTGTAGCAGGTGGGTACGAACAAAGCGCTATCGCCCGTCCTAAAAAGTCGCTGTACACTTTAAACTTATCTTCAATCCCAACGACCTGGAAAAACGGTGTAGTCCAATGAAAACAGCGACACGCCCCAACAATTTAGAAACGTTAGCACTTCTGTTACAAGACAGCCTACAGTCCCAACTGTCTGCGCCTGTTCCGCTTCGAGTTCGATGTCTTCCCAAAAACCAACTTTTAGTGATTTTAGTGGAGCATCCAGAAGCTGTCGTCCCTGATTCCCAAGAAGTGTTTGGCTTTGTGGAAGGCGCTATCCGAGAACAACCTCGCTTAAATTATCCATCTGTCAAAATTTACTTGAGGGTACAAGGCCACAAGCAACCCTATTCGTTCTACTCATTCAATCTAGAATCCTATTCTGCGACTACTTCGACTCTAGATGAGGATGAACAGAGTCTCGATACACCTACTGCCGATCATACAGTCGAAACCGAACCTCATCCTCCCGATTCTCCCCACCCTTGGGACCAACCGATTCCAGAGGAACATTCGCTGCTAGAAGAACCCCCGGAGGAAACACCGCAAGTAAAACCCAAAAACTCTAAATCCAAAGAGGCTTTGTTACCGTTAGTGGTGGCAGGAGTCGGGTTGAGTTTGTTTGTTTTTTCCGCAAGTTTGTTTGTTTTAACCCGTCCCTGCGTAGTGGGGAGTTCCTGTAAAGCCATCACCCAAGCAGAGGACTTGAGCCAAACGAGTTTAACACGGCTGCAAAATCCTCAATCCGGGAAAGAAGTTTTAGAAGCCCAATCTCAATTGCAAGAGGCGATTAATCTATTACAATCGATTCCCTTTTGGTCAGGTTATCACAGCGAAGCCCAAGAGCATTTGAAAACCTATCAAGCTCAAGCGGATCGGGTGGCAAGTGTGGTGAGAGCCTTAAAAACGGGAGCTAGAGCCGCATCTCGGAGTGAAAATCCTCCCCATTCGGCAACGAGATGGATTGAAGTTCAAGGACTTTGGCGAGAGGCGATCGCACTTTTGGAAGAACTACCCACCGATAGCAATCTCCAGCCTTTAGCTCAACAAAAAATTAAAGCATACAAACAGAATTTAACCCAAGCCAATCAGCGTTTAGTCAATGAGCGAGAATCGCAACAACGCCTACAAGAAGCCAAAGATGCAGCCTTAATTGCCCAAGCGCGTCAAGGTGTTGCTCAGTCCTTAGAACACTGGCAACTCGTCTATGCTACCTGGCAAACAGCAATGAAGCGTCTTCAGCAGATTCCTCAAGGAACAACTGCCTATGAAGAAGCTAAGCAATTATCGGCTTTGTACTTGCCACAAATGACTCGGGTACGCGATAAAAAAGCCCAAGAACAATTTGCCTACAACTCCTATACCAAAGGACTTCGCCTCGCTGAACTGGCTAGAAATGCCCAATTTGAAAATCAATGGACAGTAGCCTCAACCCATTGGCGTGATGCCCTGACTCACATGCAGCAGATTCCTCAAAAAACCTTTTTTTACAGTAAGGCACAGCCTCTGATTAAAACGTATTCTGCTGCACTTCAGCAAGCTAGAGGTAAGCTACAGTTAGCAGTAAGATTACAACAAACCCGTAGTGATTTAAAACAAACTTGTCAGGGTAAAGTCCTGGTTTGTAACTTCGGGATTATCAACAATATCATTAAAGTTCGGCTGACACCTGCCTACACCCAACTCGTGAAACAATCCGCCCTAACAGCTAAAGCTCGAGGAGACACCAATGCTCAAAGCGGTATTGTTAATCATATTATGACTTTAGGGGAAGCCCTAGAAGCCATTAGTGATAATGCCAAAATGCGTTTAGAAGTCTATGATTCTGAAGGAAACCCTGTCCAAGCTCATAATCCCAATCCTTAGAAACATTCAACCTTAAAAATCCACTTCCCAATCCTTAATTCCCCACTCACTCACTTGGAATTACTCCAATGAATAAGCTTAAACTGTCAGCAGGATTTAACTTTTGGGTCATCGGCATCGCCGTGGGTTTAATCGGTCTTCACCTAACCTTAACCTTTCAAGCCAATAATTTAGAACTCCTGAGTACTAGTTTTGTATTTTGGGCGGCTATCTCTTCATTAATTTGGGAAAAACGAGACAATCTTAAGATGAATAGCGGTGTTTTTTCCAGCTTTTTCGGTGCATCACTGATTGCCTCAGTTTTACTAAAAAGTTCCCTGATTGCCGATGACAATCTTTTTCTGCGCCTCTCACCCTTTATTTCCGCCGTGGGTTTAGCGCTGTTAGTCTCCGGTGCCAAGGGATTAAAGCAATATTGGCAGGAACTTTTACTCTTGGGTTTTATTATCATCCCATCGGGCTTAATTCTGCGGTTTGTTGATGTTACTGCTTTAACAGCTAAGTTCTCTACTTTCTTGCTTTGGGTAATGGGATTTTCAGTTTCTCGTCAAGGACTTTTTATTAGTTTGCCAACGGGAAAAGTAGAGGTGGGTTTTGGTTGTAGTGGTGTGAATGGAATGCTTCAGCTTTTGGGATTGGCTCTGCTATTCTTATTTATGTTTCCCAATGAAACTAACCGAAAACAGAAATTTGCTATCCCCTTTATTGCTGCTTTTATAGCGTTTTTTGTGAATGGAATCCGCGTTGCGATCTTAGCTCTGCTCGTGGCTCAATCAAATTTAAAAGCCTTTGAGTACTGGCATACAGGGTCAGGAGCTCAAATTTTTCCTTTAATTGGAGTCGGTATTTTTGGGTTGTTTTGTTGGTTTTTCTTTTTGAGAAATCAGCCAAATAATAAAGACCCGTATCAGCCGTGTTAATCTACATGAATTCCTGGAAAACTGTTAGAACTTGGTTATTGGCTACCATTTTTGTGGCGGTTTTATTGGTTTTTTTCAAGACACTCATATTTCCCCGTGAAGCTCAGTTAGGAGTGGCTCCTTTTGTTTTTCCAGCTACTGTTCCCTTATCCGGATGGCAGTTGGTCGAGAGTAAACCCTTTAAAATTACGGATGATCCGAATTTTGTATCAAGTCAGCAATATCGCTATCAACAACACCGCCTGATTTTGAATATTGATAGCCATTATATTATTAGGACTTCAGCAGACGTTAAAGATTCTCTGAATAAGCATCTTTTTAAGGAAAAAAATTCTGCTTCACTATTAATTCGCAAAAATCCAAACATAGGTTTTCATCTCCTTTTTAATTATCAAAATCAAGCTTATCTCAGTTCTTGTATTAATCCTCGTGGCGGAAGTACGGTAACATTTGACCAATTTCGACAAAATCGAAACACTTACGATTTACAACCGAAACGATTGGCTTTATGGATTATAGGTTTGGAAGAATTACGAGATTGGCGCTGTTTATGGAATGTAATGTCTGTACCTTTGGAAACGCTCAAACCTGAAGAGGCTTATGCCATTTTAGAGTCGGCTTGGTATTCTTGGTACTCTTGGTGGGAGCCTCGTTTTCCTAAAACGTAAATAATTTTAGAGAAATGACACTAACTTAAGTGAAAAATAGTCGCCTCAAGAAAAGCCCGGATTGGGGGACTAGCCCCCCAAACCCCCCACTGGGGGACATGCGTCTCCCCCAGTCCCCCCGCGCAAGGCTTGATATTAGCCATTAGGTTTGACTGTGATTAACTCAACTGAGAAGCACTAGGGCGCTTTTTTTAACAAGAACGTAGGCGAGTTAGCACCAAAATAATTTCATCGATCGCCTGACGTAAATCCCGAAATGATTGGTCAGATTGGTTAACAATAATACTGAAAACTAGAGGTTGATAACCGGGAATATCTAGGTAGCCGGATAAAGCAGAAACACCAGTCATCCCACCCGTTTTGGCTTGGACACGGCCTTGAGCGGGGGTATCGCGTACACGATTTTTGAGCGTACCACTTACACCCGCAAGGGGTAAGGAAGCACGGTAAATTCTGGATTGGGGTGTTTGTGCCATGAGTTGCAGGGTTTGTGCGATCGCATCAGGACTGACTAAGTTATGACGAGATAATCCTGAACCATCCACTAAAACATAACTTTCTGGGTCAACACCTAATGTGGTTAAGGTGGCTTTGAGCTGTTGGAGTCCGAGCGCTGCGGAATCAGGGTTAGAATTAGAATCACTCTTTGCTGATATTTGCAGAGTCCGCAACAGCACTTCTGCATAAAGATTATTACTCTCCTGATTTGTCTCCCCTATTAAAGCGGTTAAGGGTGGGGATTCAATCGCGGCTAATTCCTGTTGGTTATTCGTGGGAGGCTGAGTGATGACAGATGCCTCCTCTACCCGAATTTCTTCCTGTGCTAAAACACGGCGAAAGTGTTGTAAGAAATACTGAGTTGGGTCAAGAATGGCTAATCCAAAGGTAAGGGGTTCACTATTAATTGCCAGTTGTCCTTTAACCTTTAATATTGGTTGACCTAAAATGCCTGTAACGCTTACTGAGTTAGGGGTTCCGGCTTCTGAAGTCACGGACTCATTTTGAATGCGCCATTGTCGCTGTGCCAGCACATCCGACCAACTCATCTGCAACGGTTCACCTACTTGTTGAGGAGATAGCTTTAGCTCTACAGTATTTTGATTCAAAATTAAGCTATTGACTGATGCCCCATAGTAAAATTGCAAATCTTCCCATTCCCAATTGGGATGTAACCTCTCGCCTTGAAACCGACTCTCATCAATTATGAGATGTTTGATATTGCGGACACCCTGGCGTTTGAGCTGTTGCGCCAATTCTCGCAGTTGGGTATCGGTTAAACTGGGGTCGCCTCGTCCTACCACCCGAAGTTTACCCGCACCCTCGTCATAAATGGAAGTACGAATGCGAAAGTCTGAGCCGAGTGCTAGCAAGGCAGCAGCAGTCGTGAACAACTTTACATTTGAGGCGGGAATAAAGTAACGTTCGGCATCACGGCGATAGATTGGCGATTTTTTCGGTTGGGATGATAGGGGTTCAATTAAAATCCCCCAACGAGCACGATGAAATTGAGGACGGTTCGTAATCGCTTCAATGGCGGTTCCCAATTGAGCTGGACAGATGGCTTCTGGTACTGGTTCTGTAACAGGTGCGCTGGGAGACGGTGCTGCCAAAACGCGATCGCTAGCGAATCCGCTCAAGCTGATTGCCGCTAATCCCAGCATCCATTGTGTCTTGAACACCAGCAACAGAAAAGTTGGAGTTTTACGAATTAGGGAGAGGACGTGCAATGTGCGGTTAGGGAATAGGTTATATGCATACAGCAACAAGTTCAAAGCTCAATTAGATAGATAAATTTCTAGATTATCAGACTTTGGTAACATTATTTTATGTCAGCTAGAATACAGACTTGCTGGCAGTTTTCTTATTGCTAATCGCCTCTCATGCGACTACACCACGCAGATTAGAACACGGATGCATGGATGAGTTGGAAACCGATGCTCTGTGTCTATCCCTGTGAATAATCGTCTTGTGCGCTCCTGACTCGGAGACTCCTAGCTTCTGCTGTAATTTAGGATATGCAAAATAATGGCAAAACGCACTCGAAAAAAACGTCAATATTCCCATGATTGGTCATATCAAATTGACGATATGATTCGAGGTGCATCGGGTGGATTTTTATTTGGTATTCCCCTGCTTTATACCATGGAAGTCTGGTGGATTGGCTCTGAAATCCCCCCACATTTAATGTTAGCAACACTAGCCATTACCTTTGTGGTTGTTGCGCTACTCATCCATACTGAGGGCTTCCGGAAAACTCAAAGTAAGCAGATGATTGATACTGTGATGGATAGTGTTGAAGCGTTGGCTATTGGTATAGTTTGTGCGGCGGGTATTTTAATTTTATTAGGGGAAATTGATGCAGAAACGCCCCTGAATGAAGCCCTAGGCCAGATAATTTTAGAAAGTGTGCCATTTTCTATGGGTGCAGCTTTAGCAGGTGCGTTTTTAAGTGGCGATCGCTGGTCATCCTCCAATGAGCAAAATTCTCAAAACCAAGGAGAGGAATCTAACCTCTATGAAACTTTGACTGATATTGGTGCAACTTTAATTGGTGCCATGATTATTGCTTTTAATATTGCACCGACTGATGAAGTTCCCATGCTGGATGCTGCCATCGCTGCGCCCCGATTACTCGCTATTATTGCTGTATCGTTGGCCGTTTCCTATGGTATTGTTTTCCAGGCTGGCTTTACTACAGAAAAACAACGCCGACAACAAAAAGGTATTTTTCAGAAACCCATTAGTGAAACGGTTATGTCCTATCTTGTCTCACTTTTAGCCTCAGCTTTTATGCTATTTTTTTTCCATCGATTGAGTTTTGATGACCCTTGGACGCTGTGGTTGAGCAACACATTAATCTTAGGATTACCCGCAACCATTGGTGGTGCCGCAGGACGCTTGGCTGCATGAAAGAAACAGATTTATCAAATTCTACAAAACAATCACAAACTCGTTCCCCGGCTGAATGGACAACGTTTAGTATTGCTTTGTTGATTGTGGCCGTTATCGTCGGACTAGTTATTTATAAATGGGTGACACAAAAGAATCATCCTCCAATTCTCACTATTTCTATGTCCGGTGAAATTCGCGAAGAACCTGGGCAATTTTATATTCCTTTTTCTATTGCCAACGATGGGGGAGAAACGGCTGAGTCTGTCCAAGTCATTGCTGAACTTCGGGTTAATGGGGAAATTCAGGAAAGCGGGGAACAAAATATGGACTTTCTGGCCAGTGGCGAAACCGAAAAAGGTGCCTTTGTATTTACCCAAGACCCACGTAAAGGTAAACTAGTAGTCCGAGTTGCTAGTTACAAGCTACCTTAATAACTCATCAACTAATCGTTTTCAGCCGATATTGAATTGAAGAGGTTACAACGATGACGGGAAAGAAAATTTTGATGCTCGTGGGTGATTTTGTAGAAGACTATGAGGTGATGGTTCCGTTTCAAGCCTTGCAGATGGTAGGACATACCGTTCATGCCGTATGTCCTGATAAAAAGGCAGGAGAAACGGTAAAAACAGCCGTTCATGACTTTGAAGGCGACCAAACTTATAGTGAAAAACCAGGTCATAACTTTGCCCTTAATGCGACCTTTGATGAAGTTGTTGCTGATACCTATGATGCTCTAGTTATTCCTGGTGGGAGAGCACCAGAATATATTCGCCTCAATGAAAAAGTATTAGAAATTACGCGCCACTTTGCTCAACAGAATAAGCCTATTGCTTCTATTTGTCATGGATTGCAAGTTTTAGCGGCGGCTGGTGTCCTTGAAGGCAAAAGTTGCACCGCTTATCCTGCCTGTGGGCCAGATGTGACTCGTGCTGGAGGGCTTTATATTCATATTCCGCCGCATGAAGCAATGGTGGATGGCAATTTGGTAACAGCACCAGCTTGGCCGGCACATCCCCATTGGTTGGCAGAGTTTTTAAAACTTTTAGGCACAAAAATAGAGCATCAAACAGTAACGAGGGTTTAAACCAGAACACTCACAACCAAAGTTGAAAATTCCCCTCTCCTGACTCCTGACTCCTGACTCCTGACCCCCTGACCCCTGACCCCTGACCCCTGACCCCTGACCCCTGACCCCTGACCCCTG
>CAZPRJ010000047.1:0-58775 GCA_964588805.1 uncultured Microcoleus sp.
CAGAGGGCAGAGGGCAGAGGGCAGAAGGAATAAGAGTTTTTATCTCATCATCAAAGTATGCAATTTAGATCCGTCTGAGCTTATGAATGTTTCCCCTCGGCGATTATGGCTTTTGGGTGCGATCGCAATTGCCGCGATTATTCTCCTCACCCTCATCGCCGCACCTGCCAATAATCGACTCCAGATTGGTTCTAGCTATAGCCGTAGTCCGGATGGGTACGGCGCTTGGTATGCATTCATGGAACAACGGGGAACCTCGATCCAACGCTGGCGAAAACCCTTTGCCGATTTAGCGAATCTCAAAAATTCCCCCACTCCCAAGACTTTATTGCGTGTTAAAACCGCTCTCACACCCGTTACCCTGAATAAGGCTGAACAAAAGTGGGTGCAACAGGGCAATACTCTAGTGCTTTTAGGAGTTCATCAACCCGTTACAGAAGCTTCTTTTAGTACCCTACACCCAACAGCAATGGGGAACGTGAAAATTAACACCCGACGCCGAGCCCCAGATGAAAAGTGGGATAAAAAACAGAAGCAACAACTATTAGGCGATCGCTTCGGTGCAATTGTTTGGCAAGAGGCGATGGGAAAAGGACAAATAATCTACGCCACAACCCCTTATCTCGCCGCCAATGCCTTTCAGGATTTTTCAGCTAACTATGAATTGCTCGCACAACTAGTAACTCAACCCGGAGTTATAGAGGGCTATGGGGGTGTAGTCACACCTATCTCACAAAATACCAACATCCAAAACTCGGTGTGGGTGGATGAATATGAACACGGCTACAAAGATAAGGATGTCATTAAGCGACAAAAACAAAGCAATCCATTCAGTTATCTAGCAAAAACTCCTGTATTTTTAGTCTTTGTACAGGGCTGTATTATCCTGCTTCTAGCGATTTGGGCGGGAAATCGTCGCTTTGGTAAACCCATCACAATCGCCCCACCTGCTGTGAATAATAGCGAAGCTTATATCAAAGCTTTAGCGGGTGTTTTGCAAAAAGCTGAAAGCAGCGAATTTATAGTAGATGTTGTGGGTAAAGAAGAACAATTGCAACTACAAAAAGCACTCTTTTTAGGGCAGGAATCCCTCGATACTCGCTCTTTAATTGATGCTTGGGTGCAGCAAACAGGGCATCCCCCCGCAGAATTGGAACAATTGTTGCAAATGCCCCCTCGAAAACGCCGTATGAGGGAATCTGAATTACTTCAGTGGTTGAAGCAATGGCAACAAATCCGCCGTTCTCTCCCACTTAAAAATCGTTAGAATTTTATCCAAACCTCAAAAATCTTCTTCCTCATAATAAGGTTCTCGCTGTCCTCCTGCCATTTTCCAGAGTATCGGTGCCATCGCCCCGGCAATAGCACCAACACCGACACTCAAAGCTAATACAATCCCAAAGGGAATTTGAATAGTTTCATAAATTAAGAACTTCAAGTTAATCGGTGTAATATTCTGGATAGAAATAATGGCGATCGCTACTAGCCAAGCAGCCAGAACGATAGCTGTCAGTAAATTAGTAATGGTTCTCATGATAATAGGTTAGGAGTTATTGGTTTAGAATCCTCAGATTTATTCTATGGAATGAGCCTTGTAATACCAAATCCGTATTGATAGCCCCCTTTCCAAGCTAGTATTTTTCTCCCCCGCTCCCCAGCTCCCCCGCTCCCCCGCTCCCCTAGCGCTAGCGTTCATTTGGCTCGAGTCTTTTAATCTTTAACTCCATAATTTCAGTGATTAAGTCTAGTTTTTCTGGTGCATTTGATTCCATATAAACCCGCATCAACGGTTCAGTTCCCGATGGACGCAAAAGCACCCAACCCCCATCTTCTAAGTAAAGTTTAATGCCGTCTTTATGACCAATTTCTTTAACTTTCATTCCCGCTAAGTCTGCTGGGGGATTTTTAGTAAAAGAGTCTAGAATGGCGACTTTGTAAGCATCACTCAAACGTAAATCGATACGCTTGTTGTAGAGAGGGCCATTCGCTTGGGCCACGGCTTCTTCGACTAACTGGCTTAAAGGCTTCCCTTCATAGGCGATCGCTTCAGCTACCAGCATATTAGCCAAAATCCCATCTTTTTCAGGAATATGGCCAAGAATACTCAAGCCACCCGATTCTTCACCCCCGATCAAAACCTCCATCTCACGCATTTTTTCACCCACATATTTGAAACCTACTGGTGTTTCGTAAATGGGTAAACCATACTTCAAGGCAAAGTTATCCAACAAGTGTGTAGTGGCAACCGTTCGCACAATAGCCCCCGTTTTGCCTTTATTTTGAATTAAGTGACGCGCTAGTAGCAGAAGTACCTGATTGGGAGTGAGGATATTACCGCCTTCGTCCACGATACCAAAGCGATCGCTATCTCCATCCGTGGCAAAACCCAAATCGGCACTCTCTCGCTTCACCACTTCCACTAAACCTTGTAACTGTTCACCTTTAGGTTCGGGCATTCCTCCGCCAAAGAGTACATCACGAGTGGTATGAAATGTCTCTGTGTGACAGCCACAATGCTCTAGGCAAGCATCTAAATAGCCCCGAGAGGTGGAATATAGGGCATCATATTTAACCGTTAATTGGGCGCTACGAATGCGCTCCACATCCAAGAGGGTATAAATAAATCGTAAATAATCAGGTTTAGGGTCAAAGGTAGAAATTCGCTCAGCATTTTTGCCGCTTGGGGGGATATCCTCAGCCTCTGGGAGATTAGCCACAATCTTGTCAGTGATCTCAGGTGTGGCTGGTCCTGCATAATCCGGGATATACTTGATGCCGCAGTAGGGTGCAGGATTGTGGCTGGCGGTAAACATCAATGCCCCTGCTGATTGCAGATGACGGGCATTATAAGCAATCACTGGAGTAGGGCAATCCCGCTCGGTTATTTTCACCGTCCATCCTAAATCTGCCAGAACTTCAGCCGCCGTATGAGCAAATCGATGAGCAAGGAAACGAGTGTCGTAGGCCACTAAAACCGGACGCTCTTGGGAATAGGCAGTGTCCAAGTAACGGGCGATCGCACGAGTTACCTTACATACATTCGAGAAGGTAAAATCATCAGCGATAATTCCTCGCCATCCATCAGTACCAAATTTTATGTTTTCCACGCTACTTTGGACACTCATTGAGGCTATGTTCTGACAGTTCAATTCAATCTTAATCGAAGCCGATCTGATTGACACTTGAGCTTTAGATTGATAAGAGGTTATACAATGCGCTTCGTATTTTTGATTCCCGATTTAGATTACAGTGGATTTTGGGAAAAAGTGGGCGATCTTGGTCTTAAGTTTCGCTTGAAATTTGTCAAAGATTGGACACGGCTGAGAACCATGCGAAGTGATGCCGTCTCCGGTGGCACTCTCAACATCATGCGTCACTGCTGGTTGGCTCGTCAGTGCGGTACAGAATCAGTACTAGCAACGATTCGAGGGAAAGATACTTATGGCAAAGATGGCCTTCACAATCTACCCTTTATTCGCTGGTCTGATCGCCGTGACGATGATATTTGTATTATTCCTGATTACGTCACAGAATTAATTAATGAAGTGAAAGGTCCAGCTATTGCCTATCAGCAAGTTCCTTTTCATACGCGAAATAATTTTAACTATCAAGATAGCCGGATATCGATTTGGGTAGATTCTCCCTATATGGAGGAAATCTGCCGCAAAACTTATCCCGGAAAAGCGATCGAAATGGTTCCCAAGGTCGTAGATAATAACACATTTCCCTTTATTCCCCAAGAGCAACGGGAATCAGGGGTACTGTTCACATTTCCCCTAGAAAATCCTGAGTTTATTAACGAAACCCAGAAACAGTACCAGCAACTGGGAGGAAATTACTGGAAATTTGAGCAACGGCAGGGATTGTCTTTTCACCATCGAGCTCAAGATTTCCACCGCCCTCAAGCCTTGTTGGTATCCAACCAAATGGATGGAGGAGCATTGATTTTACAGGAAGCGATGGCTTCGGGGATTATTGTAGTAGGACGCTCAGCACCTGGGGCACATTTTCGCATGGAACAAGGTGAAACGGCGATGATTGGAGACACCCCACAAAAAGCCGCCGAATGTCTGCGCGAACTTGAAGAGCAAGCATTGCGCGATCGCCTATCCCATAATGCTAAGGAAGCGATGAGCGGTTACTTCCCCTCGGAAGAACCCACCCGTTTCTGGGAGAGGACGATCAAACAGTATGAATCGGTTATGGCTCACAAATAATTGTAGAATTCAGGGGTCAGGAGGTGTAGGGGCGGGTTTTACCCAGATATCTGCTTTCCTACCCATCAATGCGAGTAAACCCGCCCGTACTCCCAGCCCAGGATTGACAAGTCACCAGTGAATCAGTTGCCAGAAATATCATTTTGGCGTTACTCTGTCAAGCATTAACCCGATCAACTCAATCCGCTTGCGGGAGAGGTTGCCAGCACAGTTGGTGAGAAGGGAGGATTATAGTAATGTAATCCTTCTTACCAAGCAATGGGATAGGTAATAAATATTGCCTCTCGTTTGCTGCCATTGGGAGTAATATAGTATCGGAGCTGATAGCAATCGTGATCCAGACTGAAACCCCAACCCTACAAACGCTTCAATCTGAAGTTTCTCACTTGCGAGAAGAGTTGCAATTGAGAGATCAGCTAGTACAGCAGCTATCTCAGGAATTGTTTCGTCTTGTCAAGGGCAACGCTAACTTTACACCTCCTGCCGAGGTTTCAGAACGTCATCAGGCTCAAATGCGTGTCTTGCGAGAACAACTCCAAGATGTGGAGCAACAGGTGACGTTTTACCAAGACCAGATTACCAGCCGTGATGAAGAAATTTATCAACTCCGGCAATCTGTTCAAGAACTCACCGAACGTTCGCGGATGCTGGAGCAAGTAGTGGAGGAACTTCCTCGCATTTATCGGCAAAAGTTTGCTGAACGCATGGTTCCTGTGCGAGAAAAGGTGTCCATGTTGCAACGAGAAAACCGACAACTGCATGCTGAGTTACAAAGTGTCAGCTACCGTCTAGCTGTCAGAAGCCGCAACGTTACGCGAATTGATTTGCCCTCGTTTTCGCGCCCTCGTGGCGGCCCAATCCCCACCTTTGGGAATGTCTAGAGTTTTCATCGTCGCCGATTTCGTCATTGAAAACCCATTAAATCCGGGTAATCGGCGACGGTGGCGAAGGTGGAGGTGATCTTTATGTTGGAACCTTTAGCGATCGCGTTCTAAATCCTCAATCACCTTCTCCAAATACCAATTTTCCGGCATTCCCGGATTTTTTTTCTTGGCTATTTCAATCAATCGCTCTACTACTTCCCAGTAACCTCCTACCATTCTTAGGAGCCGATTGCGTAATTCTGCATGGGAGTAAGCATTAGAGCGAATTTGTTTTTCTTGATTAATAAAAACATCCTCACTATTGAGTTTACTAGCTCGTTTTTGAGCCGCAGACCGTGATTTTGAGGCTAGCCAATTAATCTTATCCAAAACTTGGCGATAATTCGTCCAGTCTTGTTTATCGAAATAGAGATTGGCCGCTTTTTGATAGTCATCTACTGCGCCTTCGTAATCTTCAAAATTAGCGCGAGCCGTGGCTCGATGACTATACAATTGGGCATCATCGGCTTTAAAATTTAAGGCTCGTGAATAGTCTTCGATCGCCTGCCGATAATTTTTGAGCTTACAAAGGGCATGGCCTCGGTATGTGTACGCTTCTATATTTTCAGAATTTTGCTGAAGTAATTGATTAAAATCATCAATTGCCCCGCCATAATCCCCTAGTTCGATCCGAACCAATCCTCGATGGCAACGAACTTGTTGATCTTGAGGATTGAGTTGCATCGCTTGCCCTAAATCTTGAATTGCGCCTTGAGGATTACCTAGTTTGGAGCGTACAATTCCTCGATAACAGTAGGCTCTGGCATTTTTAGGATCGACTTGTAATAACCAGTTAAAATCTTCGAGTGCGCTACGATAATCTCCTCGATTGACCTTTTTAATAGCTTGATTACAAAACGCTTGTGTTTGTGGGCCGCTTAAACGCGCTAGTTGGGAGGATTGAATTTCGTTAATACTATCAAGACATTGACGGCAACTGGCCGCATCTTTACGTTGGAGGAAGAGTTGTGCTGCTTTTTTCAAGCTAGCGATGGCGGCTGAATTATCTCCCAATCGACGATAAGCTGTACCCTGAAGCTTATAAGCTGCCGCGTGATTTTGATTAATTTGTAGGACTTTTTCGGCGTCTTCAATGGCTTTTTGGGCTTCCCCCATTGCCAAGAGCGCCAAGGCTCGGGCAAAATAACTTTCTAGACTATTTGCATCGAACTGCAACGCTTGGGTATAGTCGGCGATCGCACCTGGGGGATCGCCCCCATCAAAACGAGCCATACCCCGTTTATAATAAGCTTCAGCAAACTGAGGATTATGCTCTAAGGCTTGGTCAAATTCGGCAATTGCGCCTTCCAAGTCGCCTTGACGTGCTTTATCGACCCCTCGGTTATAAAATTCTTGCTCCATTCCGTCTTCGTCCGTGCCATCAGCAATCAGCTTTCTTGCTAACAATCATAACCTTTTGCAAAATTGAGAAGTTAAATCGAGTTTGTAGTAAGCGCTCAATTCACTCAAGCGCTTACTAAGAACCTATTACAGTTCATGTAATCAACCAATAAGCCCAGAAAGCGATCAGTCTAAGTTCCCATGGGTGGGAGACTGATAGTAAACTCCAGAACCTTGATCGGGGACAAAATGACAAGCCCAGTAAGAACGAATAAAGCTCTTCCAAATCGGCTCATTCGACTGGCGATAATAATCACCCAAAATGGGTTTAATCGCCTCTGTTGCTGTCTTCAAGTGATAGTGGGGCATATTCAGAAAAATGTGATGTGCCACATGGGTGCCGATGTCATGATGGATAGAATTAATCCATCCATAGTCGCGATCAATGGTCGATAGCGCACCTTTCAAGAAATTCCAATCCTTCCCGCGATACCAGGGAATATCGGGCTCGGTGTGATGCAAAAATGTAACTAGATCTAGCCACATGACAAATACTACATAGGGGACTAAGTAGTACTTCACCAAGAATAGCCAACCAAATTGATAAGTCAGCCAGCCTAAGAAGAAGAGCATCAATACCCACAGCACAGAACTAGTAATCACATCCCATTTTTCGGAAGGACGGAATAAAGGACTTTTGGGCAGAAAGTGAGAACCTTCGCGATTGGGCGATCGCCGGAACAGATAAATTGGATAAGCTAGCAGTGGCAAGTAAAAGCGGAATAGCTTTTCATACCAAGGCATCTGCTCATACTTTGACTGTGTGACTGGATACCAACTTTCATCCGTCTCAATGTTTCCGGTATTACCATGATGAGTTCTGTGACTGATGCGCCAACCGTGGTATGGCACCAAGATGGGAATATGACAGATATGACCCATTAAGTTATTGAGCCATTTGAAGCGAGAAAAAGAACCATGGCCGCAATCATGGCCGACCACAAACAATGCCCAAAACATGGTTCCTTGCATTAACCAGAAAATCGGAAAAAATAACCAGGAATCCAGAGTATAGGCGATCGCATAGAGTCCAGCGATGATGGAAATATCCAGAAAAAAGTAAGAAAAAGACCGACTCACTGAGGGTTCAAAACAGTGAGCCGGAATCGCAGCCTTTAAGTCTTGGAGAGTAAAGGTAGGTTCTGCTGTACGACTGGATGAGTCTTGATTAATTGATGATTTGAGGACTGTATTTGCTTGCACGAAATTCCTGATAGGACTTGATTGGACACACCACATTTCGCCCTTGACGGGTCACACTTAGCGATTCAACGCTAAGATTCATACTCGACGAGGGTTCTAATGTTATTTAACTCACATAAACTGCTCACCTGAAACTCTCAACAAAGCTAACTTGTTGAGGACACGTTTGGGGAAATTATTCCGTCCCATTATGTCATGAGATCACCCAATATGATCGTTGGATGTGCGAAATGCGGTTTGGACACGAGAATTATTTTACTCTTTTATAATCCGTATTTTTACATAAAGTTGCAATAGGCGATTCAACTTTATTAAGGGGTTTAAAATGGACTAAAAATGTGCTATGCACCAATCAGTGGAATAGCATTGAGTAACGAGAGTGCCCAAGCTTGATTACCTAACAATTCGAGCATTGATGTAGATATGACTGAAGGATACCAAGAAGATCTAGCTTACATTCACGATGTTGGATTTGGTGTTTTTGCTCAACAATCTGCACCTGGACTCCTGGAAATATTATGCCAAAAAAGTATAAACAAAGGTCTAGTTGTCGATTTAGGGTGTGGGAGTGGCATCTGGGCAAAAGCCCTTACTGAAGCTAATTATGAAGTTTTGGGGATAGATTTATCTGAGGCTATGCTCAATTTAGCCAGAGTTAAAGCTCCAAAAGCGTCCTTTCAAAAAACATCATTTCTACAATTTAAGTTTCCTAGGTGTAATGCTGTAACTTCAATCGGAGAATGCTTAAATTATCAATTTGATCAACATGATTTTGCAGGATTGCAAGAACTATTAGTCCGAATCTATGAAGCATTATACTCTGGAGGCATATTTATTTTTGATATTGCAGAACCAGGGTATGTAAAAGGTTCTAATCCTCAACAGAGTTATTCGGAAGGTAAAGATTGGGCAATCTTGCTGACTAAAGAAGAAGATAGAACCAATAATCAGTTAGCTCGAAAAATGACAATATTCCGTCAAATCGGAACCTGTTATCGCAGGAGTGAAGAAATTCACCGTGTAAAACTGTACCAAAGTTCAGTAATTGCTAAGGAACTCCGAAAAATTGGTTTTCGAGTCAGAATAACTCGCGGATATGGGGAATTCCGCTTTACAAGGGCGCAAGTTGGATTTATTGCTACAAAAGTCTAAGTGCTAACACAATTAAAATGAATAGCTTCGACGTTTAAGTTCAAAATGAGGCTAAATTTTTATGAGTTACTGCCTTAATCCTAAATGCCAGAAACCCAGTAATCCTAATCATGCTAGGTTTTGCTCAAGTTGTGGAACTCGGTTATTATTAGGCGCTCGCTATCGTGCGTTGCAACCTTTGAGCCAAGAAGGGATTGGTCGTACTTTCCTGGGTATAGATGAACAAGATACCACTAAATCCCGTTGCATCATTAAGCAACTTTCTGGAAGTAATCAAGGTACGAATAATCCTGAAAAAGCCGCCGAAATGTTCCGGCAAGAAGTCATCCGATTAAATGAACTTGGGCAACATCCTCAGATTCCTGAACTCTTGGCTTATTTTGAACCAGATACTTGGGAAAAACCCTTGAATACAGAAGTTCATAGTTGTCCTGCACCAACATTAGTCCAAACCTTTATTGAAGGACAAAGTTTAGCGAAAAAGCTAGAATCTGAAGGTACATTTAAGGAAAATAAAATTCGGCAAATACTCAATGAACTATTGCCTGTCATTCAATTTGTTCACGAATATCATGTGATTCACCGAGATATTAATCCAGATAATATTATCCATTCTATTGCTCCTCTCCCTAATGTTTCCTTATCCAGAGAACCTAATAGGCACAAGATAAATTCACTAGTTCTTGTTGATTTTAGTGGGGCTAAATTTACTACAAAAACTGCCTTGGCTAAAACCGGAACCCTGATTGGTTCGGCAGCTTACACGGCACCTGAACAATTGAGAGGGAAAGCAGAAACGAGTAGTGATTTATATAGTTTAGGTGTAACTTGTATTTATTTATTAACGAACATTCATCCTTTCTATTTATTTAATAGCCTAGAAGGTATTTGGGTGTGGCAAGATTATCTTTGCCATCCCGTAAGTGAGGAACTCAGAAGAATTTTGAATAAAATGCTGGAATATGCCATTAATCAGCGTTATCAATCGGCACTAGATATTTTACAAGACCTGAATCCGAAAACGAATTTAGAAACATTTGTAGAGTTAACTACTCGTATTACACCTATATCCAATACTGCACCTAAATCACTTAAGCCAACCTGGAACTGTGTGCGGACGCTTACTGGCCATCATAGTTCAATTACGGCGATCGCATTTAGTCCAGATGGGGGGATAATTGCGAGTGGGAGTGCAGATCGCACGGTTAAAATTTGGAATCCCAACAGTAGATTATCACAGGCAACTCTTTCAGGACATTCCAGCTTAATTGATGCCGTTGCTATTAGTCCCGATAGCAAAATTATTGTCAGTGGAAGTTGGGATTATATGATAAAAATTTGGGATTTAGAAACCCAGGAGTTGTTAGATACTCTGTGTCAACATTCGGGTTGGATTAAATTTCTGGCTATTAGCCCAGATGGTAAGTATTTAGTGAGTGCGAGTGCCGATAAAACTGTTAAAATTTGGGATTTGGATACAAAAGAAGTTAAAAACGATATTTCAGCGCATTCTATGGCCGTCCAGTCCGTTGCTATTAGTCCCAATGGTCAAATTCTAGCGAGTGGGAGTGCAGATAAAACGATTAAAGTTTGGAATTTAAATACTGGAGAAATTCTATTAACTCTGGATGGACATTCGGATGCAATTCATTCCTTAGCCTTTAGTCCGAGTAGTCAAATTCTAATTAGTGGGAGTGCTGATAGTACGATTAAAATGTGGGATTTAGACCGAGGTGTATTACTTAATACGTTAACTGGACATTCAGCGGCCGTTAATTCGGTAACAATTAATTCTCAAGGAAATACTATATTAAGCGGGAGTAGTGATAAAACAATTAAATTATGGCATCCCGGTAGCGGTGACTTGCTTTATACTCTGACGGAACATTTAGCGGATGTAACTTCTGTGGCTATAAGTCCCGATAGTCGTATGATTGCCAGTAGTTCTCAGGATAAAACAATTAAAATATGGCAGTTTGGTCAATGAGGATTTATTTATGAATCATGAATTATTAACTTGGGTTGTCTATTTAAATTAATCATGGCTAAGGACTTTTATCAGAAAGATTATCCGCTTCATTTGATTCAAACTCCTGCCGCGCCTTTTCCAGCTTACGAGTAATCCTGTCGATTCTCTGCTTAACTTTTAAGGGGTCGATGTTTAACCAAATATGCGGACGGTAAATTTTATCCTGGTTTTTGGTTCGGTATTGCACGTAATACATTGGAAGTCAATATCGTATACATAAATTTTCGTAAATTGATGACATTTTTACGTCCTTCAGAAGGTAGAAAAACATAGGACTTACGGGGAATACCACATACAGCAAGGGCGCACATTGGTATACTCCTACCGATAATGCGATCGCCAAAAGTTCCAGAATTACAACCTGTTGTCCTTACAAATTAGATAGTGAAAGTTGCCCAAAGCCTTACTACCAGTGGATTTCTTCATTTTGAATTTTGAATTTTGAATTTTCTAAGTTATGCCCAGTTGTCTCGATTCTCACCAATACGGTTTTGCCCTCCACACCAGTAGTCCTCAACTCGGTTTAGCCATCAGCAATTTTGGTAATGAACACCGTAGTCAAACGTGGGATTTAGGGCGCGATTTGTCTACTCATTTACATCAATATTTGGCTGAATTTCTCGCGCCGCAGACTTGGCAAGATTTGGCGTTTGTGGCTGTAGCGAAGGGGCCTGGAGGCTTTACAGGAACTCGTATTGGTGTTGTTACAGCGCGGACGTTGGCACAGCAGTTGGATATTCCTTTGTTTGCCATTTCGACATTGGCCGCAGTCGCTTGGGCACACCTTTCTCCATTGGGGCCAAACTCTCTCCCGCTACATTTAGATCCCCCCCAGCCCCCCTACCTCCCTAATTTCCCAAGAACAAAGGCTTTTCCTTTTACTCCCCCCTTACCAAGGGGGGTAGGGGGGGTAAGGGGGGACGTTAGAAACGGGGGGGAGAATATAGCAGTAGCAGTGCAAATGCCTGCCCAACGGGGGCAATTATTTGCGGCTATTTATCAAGTATCGGCATCGGAGGGTGGGTTGACGGCCTTGTTTCCAGATACGGTGTTGACTCCAGAACAATGGCAGCAAACATTGGATAATTGGCAGACAGCTTATGAGTTAATTGATATTCCAGCCGGTGGGGGATTAGCGGCCTCGGTTTCGAGTTTGTTAGAACTTGCCTATATCGATTGGCAGCAGGGGAAGCGCCCTAATTGGGAGGAAGCATTGCCGTTTTATGGGCAGCATCCAGTTGAGGTTTAGGGATTTTTTCTGAAGGGATAATGCGATCGCTTGAAGTTACGGGATGATGAAATGATGAAAGTCTTTCCTCCTGACTCCTGATTTCTGTAAGGGCGGGTTGATTGGAGAGATCGATGGGAAAGCAGAACTCTTAAGTAAAACCCGCCCCTACACCTCCTGACTCCCAACATCTACTATTGCGTTAATTGAGGGCATCTCATGAATACCGCCTCTAACTCAGCTTACGAGTATCAAGTCGGGGGAAGTTTGCCCATTGATGCCCCCAGTTATGTGGTGCGACAGGCGGATACAGAGTTATATCAAGCACTCAAGGCGGGAGAATTTTGTTATGTTTTGAACTCGCGGCAGATGGGAAAGTCTAGCTTGCGGGTGCAGACAATGAAGCGGTTGCAAGCAGAAGGGTTTGCTTGTGCGGCGATTGATTTAACGAATATTGGTAGTCAAAATTTAACGGCTGAACAGTGGTATGCCGGGATTATTCGCTCTTTAGTGAGTGGGTTAGAGATATCGAAACAGTTTAATCTGCGGAGTTGGTGGAGGGAACGGGATGAACTTTCGCCCGTGCAGCGCTTGAGTGAGTTTATTCAGGAGTTGTTGTTTGGGGGAGTGGCGCAGGCGTTGGCGGATAAGGCCGGGATTGTGGTTTTTATTGATGAAATTGATAGTGTTCTGAGTCTGATCCGTTTCCTATCGCTGTGGGTAGCGAAGCGGAGTTGATTGAGCAGGTGGTTAAGTCGCGTATTATCGAGAATTGGGAATCCACCGATGAACCGGAGCATTTGAGGACGATACGCGATCGCACATCATGACATTAGCTTGGCGGTTGAAACCGCAGCTACACAAACAAAACCCGCCTTCGCGGGTTATAGAAAGCTCAATTTTCGTTAGTCCGCGCAGGCGGACTTGGTTTTTATAGCCCAAGGCTTCAGCCTTTGGGCTTAAGTTAACACCAATGACAGAGAAAGCGCCCCTACAAGTTGCATCAGTTCTGCGAGAGTGCGATCGCCTGTCGTCAACCTGTAGAGATGGGGAATGCGATCGCCACTTTGCACTCAATTAATTATCGCTTTCTTGGCGTGGATCTTCCTGGGGAGGATGCCACCCAACTCGCACCCAAAGCCGCCGAGATTTCTGAATAAACCCATTACCATGATGTTCATCATTGATATCGAGTCGATGACAGGTTGCCCGACCTGTTGAAGTTATTCCCACAATTTTTATACCATCTGAAGACCAGATAAAATGTTCCGACCACTGCTGGTTGCGAGGATTAAATAGAGGAACTTCTTCCTCAGTTTCTGGGTCAATACCCGATGTAAAATTATAGCGACGTTCATTGCAGCGACGACAACATAAAGCTAAATTTTCCAGTTCATCCGAGCCTCCTAGAGACCGTGGAACAAGATGATCTACAGTGAAGCGGTCAGTATTTACGAATTCTGGGGAGTGACAGTATTCACAGAGGTATTTTGCTCTTTCACCGACGATTTCTCGGATGGATTTGGGAACCATGTTGATTCAGCAGCCAAAACAGAATTAGCGTAGGTAAAAATCTGCGCCAACTCAGATATACCATCTAATTCAGCTTTTTCTTCCGGCGTAATTAATCCAGATTTGCTTCGTTCTAGCAGCTCATCTGAACGAGCTTGCAGCTCATCGGTAAACTTAAAAAAATTGAGATTATCAATCTTTTCCAGTTTGATTCCTGTTTCCAACCAATAAGTCGGTTCAATCATTAATTTGGGAGTCATCATGGGTTGAACATGGAATTGTACACTTTAATCTTAGCTTCCGCTCAGTACTAATACTTGCGGATGAGAGGGCTTACCGACAAAGATGCAAGCTAGAAAGGGTAATGGTGCGTCACACCACTGATGATATTAGAGATATTAGTTTTTGTAAATATTTAGGAAAAAATTGAATAAATCATGCATTAATTAAGTCCTTTGCAGGCAACTATTGTGATAAAAAATGCGATCGCATTGGCAATAAGAGGCGCGATCGCATACTATCTATTAGAACTTTTTTGAGTAACATGAACGAAATTTGGGCAAAGCTGATGGTAGAAGTACGATAGAAATGCTCAAATTTTCATTCGCTTCTACCCTACCCCTATGCCATCCCTGCAACCCACTCCCCAAAGCGCCAGAGTATTTATCAGCTACCGTTCTCAAGACCCCGATGCAACGCTTGCCAAAGAATTCTTTGAAGCCCTAAAAACCTCAGAACATCAGCCATTTATGGCAGCAGCCAGCATCCGACTAGGAGAAAATTGGCCGCAACGTATTGACCAAGAATTAGAACAAGCGGATTACTTTTTGCTGCTACTCTCCGAAAAATTAGTAGCGAGTGAGATGGTAACAGAAGAAGTACGACGGGCAAGGGAATTACGCGATCGCAACGGCTAACCCAAGATTTTGCCTATTCGGGTTTGCTTCCCGATTAATTCTCCCATTACCCTCAACTACGACTTACGGGGATATTTGCAACGAACGCAACAAAAGGGGAGACTGACGTGCGCCCTGGTGAATTGATTAGAAATTTTTTCCGAAGGAATTAAGTGATCGCATAGAGTTACAGGATGAAGCCTTCTGAGTATTAATTTCTGTCCAATTACCCAGTCTTACAGGGTTATCTAGCTTCATCTTTAAAGATTTCATCCCATCCTGCCGCATCCCAACTTGCCCCTAAGTTAGAAGTTTGGATTTCAACTTCACTAACCTCTTGCACGCCTTGGTTAGCAAGCTCTAGATGTATTTGAGCTAAGTTATCCATTATTTTATGCCTGAATCACTACATTTGTTGAATCGATAAGGCTTTGCTGCCAACTTCCTCTACTGAGAGAATAAAATAATTTCGCCTTCAAAAACATCATTGACACACTTCCAAACGAGAGAAGAGAGTCGAACCCCCAGAAGCACCAAACACTACACAAACTTTAGGAGAAGCAGCACTCGGTAAATGACCTTGAGGCGCACTTAAATCAAAGGTAAAAGCATCATAAGTTAGCCATAATCCCCCCGCACGCCATCCCATGTGATCGCCCAGTAGTTGATAATTCTTCCCGCATTCATAAAACGTCCGCTTTTGCACACTAAATCCAAAGTGTCCATTACTGTAGCGAACCCAAAGCTGATCGATGGTATACAAGTCTGCACAAGGAAAATTTTTCAAGTCTTTTTCCCGTAGCCACCCTTCTTTTTCACGCCCCGATACCTTCAACATAATTGCTAACGTTTCTCGATCCGCCTGCTTCCACTTCGCCGCCACCAAAAAATCCCTGAGTTTGTGATAATCCATACCCAAGGATGAATTGAGTTCATTAGCATTTAGGACTTGTAACACCTCTTGGGCAGATTGATAGCGGTCTTTTACTAAATTTTGCAGCAGTTTGTCTAAAACATGGCCAAGGCGATCGCTAATCGTTGTACTGTTGGGTAAATGTTCGCGCCACATCCACCGACCTTCAAGAGCATTATAAGTACTATCCAATCCCGATTCGGTCGGTAGCTGTCGAGTCAGCAAACATATACAAGTAACCCCTAAACTATAAAGGTCGCTAGCCGGATAAACTTGTCCTCGCATTTGCTCAAGAGACGCATAGCCTTGAGTTCCCACTGTAGTTCCCACCTTACCCAGCATTGTATCGGTTGCCTGCTTGGAAACCCCAAAATCAATTAGCACTAACTTGCCATCCTTACGACGGCGCATAATATTTTCAGGCTTGATGTCTCGGTGAATTACGCCCTGTTCGTGGATAAACTGTAGGATAGGCAGCAAATCGGTTAGCAACTGCCGAATTTTCCCTTCATTAAATACGCCAACTTGATACAATTCTTCGAGTAAATTCTGCCCGTCGATAAACTCCTGCACTAAATACAATCGTTTGTCGTCTTCAAAGTGAGCAAACAAACTAGGAATTTGGGGATGTTCTCCTAGGTGAAATAGCCGCATCGCTTCTTGGTAAAAGAGTTCAGTGGCCTTAGCCAATGCCCAAGAATTGGATTGCACCTGGGATGATGGAGAAAATTGTTTAACTACGCAGGGGGCATTCATGCGATCGCTATCTTCCGCCAAAAAGGTTCTACCAAATCCCCCTCCACCGACGGGTTTGATAATTCGATAGCGGTTTCTCAGCAGAGACACCAATTTAGCCCCGCACGTTTGGCAGAATTTATGCTGATCGGGATTTAGGGGGTTGAGGCAGCAGGGATTGAGGCAGAGAACCATAATGGCAAGAGAGCAGCCGATAGAATCTATCATGAACTACCGTCAGTGAGCTGCGCTCTCAAACGGTTTCTGTCGCTTCCTCAATGCCGCTTGCTTCCACCCTCCAGTGTGGACACTGGGTTTAGAAGTAGTGGCGACATCTCCACGATTCAGGACGCTTATCCCAAGCGCCCATGACAGCATTACCATTGCTGCGGCTACATCCCTGTTTAAGTCTATTAAATAATTAAATAACAACAACAACAACAGCGTAGCAGATATGACCCCGTATAGCTACGCTGTTTTGTGTATTGACTATATTTTTAACAACGTCTATGATGTAACCATCGTTGATGAGATAAGCAGGTGAAAGTCCAGAAAGGCATCCTCCCAGATTCGAGTCATCCGATTTGGATGGTGCTGGACGACGACTATCTTCCAGTTGAGCCAATCCAGAAGTACCTGCATTACCTCGACAGTGTGGGGCGATCACCAAACACGATTCAGGCATATGCCCACAACCTCAAGCTGTTTTGGGAATACCTACAGGACAAGCAGCTTGATTGGCAAGAGGTCAATTTGGAGAAGCTTTCAGACTTCATCCACTGGCTGAGGAATCCCAATGCTGGTGTCATTTCCATTCAGCCACAGGTGTCTAAACGCACCGAAAAGACCATCAATCACTGCCTGACGACTGTGGGCGGGTTCTATGACTTCCACCAGCGTCTAGGGGCGTTTGAAGGGGCTGACAGCCTTTATCGCTCTCAGGTGCAACCTGGAAAGAAATACAAGCCGTTCCTGCACCACATCAGTAAGGGGAAGGAAGTTAAAACGCGACTGTTAAAAATCAAAGAACCTAAGACGTTTCCAGGATGCTTAACACCAGAGCAGGTCAACAGCTTAGTTGATGCCTGTAACAGTTTGCGCGACAAATTCCTAATTCGCTTGCTGTATGAATCGGGACTTCGGATTGGTGAGGCATTGGGGCTAAGGCATGAAGATTTGGTGACGGGTAAAGTCAACGAAATTCATGTTGTTCCCAGAGCTGATAACGCCAATTACGTCAGAGCTAAGTCTGGAGTAGAGCGCACAGTCCATGTCAGTAAGGAGCTAATGCAGTGGTACTCAGCTTACTTGATTGAAGAGTATCCAGAAGATATTGACTGTGATTTTATCTTTGTAGTAACCAAGGCTCCAGGTAAAGGGAAAGTTGGTAATCCATTGACCTATAAAACGGTTGATAGTTTATTTAGAAGACTTTCCAAGAAGACAGGAATTCAAGAAGCCACACCACACCTGTTAAGACACACCCACGCTACTGAACTGATTAAGGCAGGTTGGGATATGTCCTATGTTCAGAAGCGATTGGGTCATGCAGATATCCAGACTACCATCAACACCTACGTTCATCTGACAGAAGATGACTTGATGGAAGAGTACCAAAAGTATTTGAGAACAAGAGAGGAAGAGTAAGTGGAAGAGAAGGTATCAAAGCAGTCTATTAATGCGGAGTCTCTACAGTTAGAAGTTGTACAAACTGCATCTAACAAGGAAATTAAATGTCCTCGATGTGAGAGTAGTAGCTACTGGAAAAGAGGATTTACTGAACAAGGAGAACAAAGGTATACGTGCAAAGAATGTAAGCACAGTTTTTACTTAAACGCTCAATGGAAAATTTTAGAGAGAGACAATCGTATTGTTTGTCCTGAATGTGGTAGCAATCACTATTTTAAGAGGGGAACTACCGCACAAGGCAGGCAGCAATACTCTTGTAAAGACTGTAATCGGCACTTTACTAAAGAACAAATAGACCCAAATGCAATTGTTTGTCCTCGTTGTGGAGTTAGCGATTACTACTGGAAAAGAGGATTTACTGAACAAGGAGAACAAAGGTATACGTGCAAAGAATGTAATCACGGATTTCATTTAAATCCTCAATGGAAAATTCTAGAGAGAGACAGTAGTATTGTTTGCCCTGAATGTGGTAGCAATCACTATTTTAAGAGGGGAACTACCGCACAAGGTAAAAAGCAATACTCCTGTAAAGACTGTAATCGCCATTTTGTTTTAGAACCTGAATGGCAGCCATTAAAAGTACCTACTGATTTTGATTTTGATAGTGACGTTTGGAGTGCTAAACAAATAGGACTTCAGGCTCCCATTCATGCTAGTACGAGTAAATTCAATTTTTCTAAAATTAGGCAAAAATGGTTGAAAATAAATACTAAAAGATTTGTTTTGTATAGTGCAGCGAATAGGTTATTTAATAGTCTACAGCGAGTAATTTCAACGATGAATGATTTTTCTCATTTTTTAGAGAAATCAGGATACACAGGAACAATAAATGATATTAATCGTTCGATAATCGTTGATTATGTGGGGTATTTAAACCAAAAAGGAATAGCTTCTAAAACCCAAAAAGGAGCAATATCCAATTTAGCCGTATTTTTTGAAACAGGGATACTGAATAGATGGTTTAGTGTTGAACCTTATTTAATACGACCAGAAGATTATGCACGTCGAACAAAAAAGCAACCTCGTTATATTCCAGAAGAGGTGATGTTGCAGCTTAACCAAAACTTAGACGCACTGCCTGAGCCAATCATGAGAATGGTTGTTGTTTTGCAGGAATGTGGTTTCCGAATTGGTGAGCTGTGCCAGCTTCAATTTAACTGCTTAAAACAAGATACTAAAGGTCACTACTTTGTTCAATATTGGATGTCAAAGTTGAGAAAAGAGCATACTAAACCGATATCTAATGAATTAGCAAAAGTTATTCAGGAGCAACAAAACTACATTCGAGATAACTTAGGAGAAGATTTTCAATATCTGTTTTGTGGGCGAATAAATGATTCTACAAAATTTGTGCCTGCCCCCAAAATTATAAAGGGTTCTAGCTTTGTGCTTTACTTAAAAAAATTAGCAGAAGAACGTGATATCAAAGATAACTCTGGAAAGCGATGGAACTTCCAGAGTCATCAATTCCGCCACACTGTAGGCACTCGCATGATTAACAACGGAGTACCACAGCATATTGTCCAACGTTACTTAGGGCATGAATCTCCAGAAATGACGATGGTTTATGCCTATATTCACGACGAAACGCTCAGAAAAGAAATTGAAAAATATCACGAAACACGAGTAGTAAACTTTCAAGGTGAAGCCGCCGAACTAGAGGAGACAGTTTTAGCTAGCGGCGATGACTTGGAATGGTTCAAAAAAAAGGTTCAAGCCAGAGCATTAGAACACGGTTACTGTGCTAGACCGACAATGTTGGGAGACTGCGACATTCCTGGATTTGATGGTTGTTACAACTGTCCTCACTGGCGCACTAATAAGAACTTCTTACCTGTCCTGAAAGACACCCTAGAAAGAACTGAGAACGTCTTAAATAAAGCTCGGAACTGTGGATGGGAACTGCAAGTTAAAAAGAACGAACCCGTTAAAGCGAATTTGCAGAAAGTTATTAAATCACTAGAGGAAGCGTCATGAGTAACAGGAAGATTGAAGCACTACAAGAGGCGGCAGCACAGAAGGCAAAGGAGGCAGAAGAACGGGTTGATAAAGCTCTGGAAAAGATGATTAAACAGGGGCATAAAATTACCTTTTCTACTGTGGCTCAAACGGCTAATGTCTCTACTGCTTACCTCTACAAACAGCCTGATTTACGCAGTCGGATTGAAACCTTACGCGACCAACAGAAAAATCAAGGTAAACCCAAAAAGCCTCCAGCAGCATCGGATAATTCCAAAACTGTAATTATCCAAAGCTTGAGGGCAGAAAATAAGCGGCTCAGAGGAGAGATTGATGAACTACGGAAGATTAACGAATCGCTGACGGGTAGGCTCTATCAAGCTCAAAGTTCCCAGAATCTGGCAGATCGTCTCAGGGCAGAGAACGCTGAATTGAGAAAGCAGTTAGAAGAGTGCCGCTCTCGCCACCCAGCAGCACCCCCCACCGACAACCCAAAGGTCACGCCTATCGATAAGGGCAAAACCAGAGGTATCACCGACCGCATCAAGGACGAGCTAGACCGACTGGGAATCAAACTCAACAGCACCCTAACCCGCAAAATCAAGACGGTTGACGAAGAAACTGTCCTCAATGCCCTAGCAGCACTAGAGGAAGCAATGGGCAGTGGTAATGTCAGAAACGTCAGTGGGTTCCTAGTCCAAGCGATTACCGAGGGATGGACAAAGGAAGACCCCCCACATCAATTTCCTCAACCTCAGCCAGAAATCTACACCGCCTCACCCGAACCCGATGAAGAATTAGTGCCACTAGACCAAATCAAACAACTGTTTGGAGGAACTGATGAGTAACGTAGTACTCCAGAACATAGACGCAGAAGAAGGGGTACTAGGAGGCATCCTCATCGACCCCAGCGCCATCAGCATCGTGGCTGATATCCTGCATCCCAATGCCTTCTACATCAAAGCCCACCAGCTTATTTATCAAGCAGCTTTGGTGCTTCACAGCAAAAACAAGCTGGTCGATTTAATGTCAGTAACCACCTGGTTGTATGACCACGAACTCTTGGAGAAAGTTGGCGGTCAGTCCAAGTTAGCCCAACTGGTGGAGTGTACCGTATCAGCCGTAAACATCGACCGTTACGCCGAACTCATCCTGGACAAATACCAGCGCCGTCAACTCATTACTGCTGCCCATGAAATCATCACCTTGGCACAAGAAACTAGCATCGAACTGGAGATAGTCTTAGAACACTCCGAGCAGAAAATCTTTCACACGACCAAGTACCAATCCGACCGATTCGAGCCAGAGTCAATAGGTGAGTGCCTAATTGCTGCTTACCAACAGCTTGAAGGGGGAGAGACTTCAGGAATCTCCACGGGTCTTGTTGACCTGGACGGGCTGACAGGTGGGTTAATCCGACAGGACTTGATTGTGATTGCGGCTAGGGCGTCAATGGGTAAGACCTGGCTAGCGTGTCATTTGTCTAACCACTTAGCCCTTGGAGAAATGCCAGTGGTATTCTTCAGTGCCGAGATGAGCAAATCTCAACTCACAAAACGATTCCTGTCCATGCACTCAGGAATTGATTCTTTCAGGTTGATTCAGAACAAAATCTATAAGAGCGAGTGGGAAGTGTTGAGCAGGGCAGTGGGGACGATAGCGGAACTGCCCATCATCATCGATGACACCCCCGCAGGGCTTCAGAATCCCTCCAGAATGCGCTCGGTACTGCGTAGGATTCAGTCAGAGCGGGGTCAGTTAGGGTTAGTGGTACTCGACTACATCCAGAAGCTAGGGAACCGAGCAGCAGGAAATCGAGCACAGGCTATCGGCTCATTCTCTGGTGCGTTCAAGGACATGGCGAAAGAGTTTGAGGTTCCCTTTGTGTGTCTGGCTCAAATCAACCGAGGTGTGGAGGGGCAGACCAACAAACGCCCATCGATGGCAGATATTAAAGACAGTGGGGATATTGAGCAGGATATGGATTTGGGTTTGCTCCTGTTTAGAGAGGAGTACTACAACCCAGATACACCTGAAAAAGGGGTGATGGAGGTGGCAGTCGCTAAGAACCGAAACGGCCCGACTGGGGTTTGTAAGGTGCTGTTTAACCCTTCGCTAGGGCAGTTCCGTAACCTAGTGTTTCAAGAGCCTCAATAAGCTTAAAGACTTGGCAATAAGTTACTCAGCTTCTGCTTCAATCCAACCTCTTACCATTTCAATCGGAATGCCAATAGGAGCGAATAATACCTTCAATGCCTCAATCCCACCTTCTTTCAGGGCACTGCGTAGCCGTGCTTTGAATGTTGGATTATGCTTAATCTCTTGCTGAACTTTTATTGCTAACGCCGTTTCTTTTTCTTCTTCAGTGGCTGTAGGATAAGTTTCCTCTAGTTGCTTCAGGAGTTGTTGAATCTCTGCTGCTGCATCAGCTAGATTTTGCCTTTGCTCTGGTGGGTAATTGTGGATAGTGCCACCAACTTGCTCACTGTTAACGTTCTCACTGTAGCCAACACCGATTGATGCACCACTTTGGTCAATACTGATTTTACGTTCTGACATAATATCTCCGTAGTTCTGATATGTTTGTGTATAAAAGCTAGGGCGTTGTAGCACTGTTGTTAGCATAGTATTTAATCGAAATATCTCCTCATCTTTAGCCTTCAGAACAAGTTGATATTTTTCTTCTGAAAACTTCTCAATATCATGTGGAATATTTATCCGAATAATGCGTTCTGGATTTGCCATCTAACACAAGCTATCAATCTTATTTTTGCCGCAGAATAGCCTAATAATTTGTCTACCAACAAGTCAGTTTTTTCGGTGCTATCACTTTGCCCCCTTGCCTTTTCCGGCAGGGGGTTTTTCTTGTGCCTCTTGGTCAGCTAACCACCCTTCTATCAGCTCAATCAAAACGTCAGACATTGGTCTATCCACCGCAGCACAAGCCGTTTTAAACTTTCGCTTCAGTTCCTTGGAAATATAGCCGTTAATTTCCGCCATATCTGGCGATTTTTTACCCATGCTTCCTCGATGTTTCGCTTTTTCTTTCATTCTCGCATACTGACTCTTGCTAGCTTCGCAGTATCGTGGTTGCAAGAAACCGCGAAACAGCGATACACTGAAGCCACAAAACACAAGCAAACACAATCTGTTGTGTTTTCTGTCAGTAAATGGCTACGTGCGACAGAAACCACTGCTATCAGCCTCAAGCGCTTGTGCCTTCAACATTCCAAGACTTTTCACAAGGAAATTAAACCTATGACAACAAGCCACCCACGGCAACTTCATGGCGTTTCAACGCCACCAGGAATCCTGACATGGAGTCGCGTTGCCATTGACGCAGGCAACCGTTCCATTGCAGCCTGTGACGGACTAAATCAACTCAAACTGATGCCCAGCATCTACGCTGACCTGGAGCCTTACGACATCGCTCCCGTCTGCCCAGACTCCGCCGTGATTGAGTACATCAACGACGGGCCTGCCGCTTGCAAAGGGCAGCGCTGGGTTGTGGGTCAACTCGCAGCCGACCTGCAAGGCAAAGCCACCTTTGAGCAGGAGAAAGCCAACCTTCAAGGCAAACTCTGTCTGGCAGCTATCGAACTCCCCAAAGGACAGCGCCAGTGCGTCATTCAAACCTTAGTCGTCTGTACTCCCAACCACCTAGCGACAGACAAAATTAAGGTCATTATCGAGTCACTGCAAGGCATTCACCAGTTCAACCGCAACGGTGAAGATTACACCATTCACATCCGTAAGGTGGAAATCCAACCAGAAACCCTTGGAGCCTACCGATTGGCGATGCAGGAAGGTTGGTTCCAGTACAAGCGACCCAACGGCATCCTCGACCTGGGTGGCAAAACCTCAATCGCTCAAATTTACCTGCCCTCTGGAATGTTCCCAGTGGACGGTCGGGTGATTCTTCCCGGCACTTATGCCTTAGCTCAACGAGTCGCCAAACATCCCAAGCTCATCAGCATGGATACCAGCCCCGACCTAACGCTGATTATGGACGCCATTGCAGAAGGGAGCTTCACCTACGGCTCAACCGACATCAACTTTGGCGACAAATTCTCCCAGTACCGAGATGAGTGGCTTGGTGAAATCAGGGACAAACTCAAACTGGGATGGGCGAAGTACCTGTCTCAACTGGGTGAAGTGTTAGTTGTGGGCGGTTCAGCCCCCTTAGCCAAACCTCTGTGTGCCACGTCCAAAGGTCGCTTCAAGATTGCTCCACTGCCTCAAGTGGCCAACGTTAAGGGGATGAGATGTGATGGGTGAGAACTTGCGTATTTCCCTCAAACCCGACGATGCCGACATCGTGCGCGAAATCATGAAAGCCACCGGCGTCAGTACGGGTGCCGATGCAGTGGGGATGTTGGTCAGGAAGTTTGGCCCAGTATTTCTCGACTGGTGGCATGGTCACACTTCGCCCGTATCGACTGCTCACCCACCATCTGAGCCAATTGCGACTAAGACCGAACTAATTGACCCAGGTGACAGTTTAGAACCGATTGAGCTTTAGGGGGTCAAACATGACTTTATTTCTATTTCAATCTGATAGACAACTCGATGCTTTGTTTGACCGACGCTTTTCCTCTAGCAGAGAAGTCGAGTGTCCCAACTGCGACGGTTCTGGTATTGAGTTTCAGACGACACAACACAGCGTTAAGTGTTTTCTGTGCAAAGGGCAAGGGCAATGTCAGGAACTCGATGTCCTGTTCCTCGAACCGCACAGCACACCAGAAATCGAAGCCGCTATCTGGCAAGCCGTCACTGACTGCCAGCGTGACTGGACAGCCTATGAACAGGCTTGGATTGCCGCTCATTTGGGGTTAACGGCATCACTGATTGACTGGTATCGCTGCAACTCCAGCGATGCCTATTGGACAGAGGCTAACCAAAAATTCATCACTCAGTGGCATGAACTGCAAGCCAGCATCACAGATTCCACGCCGGATGCTGGCTCCTGACCAAACGACCCTAACGAATCGTAAGGACACATCAATCATGACAAAACCGATTGGATATTTCACGTCTCACACCCCCGGAGATGGAACTGTATTCGACCAACTCTCTACACACTTCGGAGCGCAGCTTCAAGAGATGGGTACTGAAGAAAAGTACTCCCTGATGGCGGCAATCCTCAACTGGCTGGCAGCAACGGATGAGAAACAGATCGCCTGTGCTATCGAGGAATTCACCTTAACCGATGCCGCTCAACAAATGGAAGCCGCCCTGCGCGATGAACTCTGGGCGATGCTACCGCAGATTCAGGAGCTGGGAGTTTCTGACCTGCTGGGATTGTGTGAAGCCATGCTCTCACAAGCTAAGGAAGCGGTCAGACAAAGGTTTGCTGAACTCAAGAGTCTTCAGCGCTCGTATCAGGGAGCCTTGGAGTCTCAAGGCGTACCAACAGACGTGGCAAGCGAGGCGGCTGGAATCCTGGCTTACGAAGCCAAAAACCCAGGCTATCAACGTTCCCACCAAGAACAGCGACTTATCCAAGCAATTCGTTATTACACGGGACAAGCGTAAGCCATGACTCACAAAATCGACTTTTACGTGAACCTGCAAAAAAACCCGATTGCCGCTCAGATGGTCGCTCGGTACGGGGAATACCTAGAGGAGATGCCATTTGAGGCACGGCTGACCTTCCGTGCTGCGCTCACTGCCTATCAAATTAGCAAGCATCAATGGGCGCAATCACTTCAACCTCCCACTAACCAACGGCTAATCGAACAGGCTATCGAAAGCGTTAACAGCGATGCTTGGTCTTCTGAGCAGCTTGTGACTTGGATTATTGGCTTTGCTTGTGATGAACAAGAACAGTTTCGCATTGAGCCAATGATTCGGGCGCTGTCCGACAGCATCGCCTGCGAACTGGGTTAACAACAGCAATCATGCTCCAGAGTGCGACTGGAGCATTTTAGCGGAGACTTTTTCATGTCAGATATTACCCCATACCAACAAACCGAAATAGCTGAGATAGTCAATGATGCCCTGGCCGTAACGCCAACTAGATACCAAGCCAACTTAATTGAAGCGTTTGGGTATCTTGCCCTGTGTTACGTCCAAGAGCGGGAATTAGCGCATTTAGGAGACATCCAAAAACTGATTGATGCGGCTAAAGCCGATGACCGAGTAGCCTTAGCCCGAATGCAAAGCCAGCTTAATGCCGAGATAACCCAACTGCGGGGAGAAATGCGCTTAGGGTTTGAGAAGGTCGCAGACTGCCTCTCGGTACTGGACAATCGCCAAAGCGCCTTAGAGCAGCGTCTAACGGCACTAGAGCAGCGTTCTCTAGAACCACAGGTGGTTTATGTTGAATCTCAGCCCACAGTGGTCAACCATTACACCTACACCGATAACTCCGACAACCGCCGTTACAACCGAACCGAAGGCGGAAACATTGAAGCCTTCGCTTGGGCGATTGTCATCTTGTTTTTCACTGCGCTCATTTGCACCCTACTGCCCCAATCGCTGGGAGGTACTAGGCGATGAACACCTTTTTGTGCATTGCATTTGTTATCAGTCTCGCTGGGTCAGTGGCCGCTCCGGTCGGTGCCGTGCTGTTCAAAAGCTACCAAGACGAGCGGCGGCGCATTGAGGCGGGTGAGGAACCCTCTTATCTGCCTTACACAACTGAGCAGGTTTACGAGCCACCCCAGCACCGACACCCAGAAGTAATCGAGAGGGGGGATGCTCCTCAAAAAAAGTCACACCAGCGCTTCCAGTAAGTCACTCCTCCAACCCCATTGAGGAGCTATGGCGATTTGTGGAAACCTACGAAGGAGGGTGGCTACTGGAATTGCTGCACAAGCCGGTTTTGATTTATGGCGAATCTGGGTCTTACAAATCCTACTTTGCAGCATTCCTAGCTCTACTGCGGCACATCCTACTCGGACACCAACTCGAAATCGCAGATCCACGCCTACACGCCAACCGCAATTCTTCCTGGAAGTCTCTCATTGAAATGGGAGTCCCCGCCGTTGGAGCGCATTACGATTACACCGCCGTTCGAGAGCGCATTGAAGCCTTGGAGGAGCGAATCAAATACGGCGATGATTCCAAGCCTTGGGTTACACCCATCTTTGACGAACTGACCCGCTACGGCGACGAGAAGGAACTGCAAGGACAGACACGAAAACTCTTACAAATGTGCATTGCTGATGTCAGAGGCGGGCACGAAGCACCGATTCTCATCTCCCATGACAAAGGATTAGCATTCTTGGGAAATGCCGAAGGGTTAAGAAAAGCCATCGACCGGGGAATCATTCAGGTTTATTTTGCGGGAACGACCAATCGAGAAGGGTATGCTCCTCTGTTTAAAGGACACATTGCCAACCTTAAAGATGAGCAGGGAAAATTGCGAGATTTGATTGATATTTCCATTCATCCATCTTGGTGTCATCCAGAGGTGTTAGTGAAGCGCTTTACTCCTGATTTAAACCCTCAAAGAGTCTTTCATCAAATCAGTAATTGGGAACCGCAAGAGGAACCAACTACAGACCTGAAAGTTTCTGACGATTTGGGAGAGCCATTAAGGACTATTTGGCGGTTTTGTAAAGAGCAAGGTGATTGGGTATCAGTTCGCCAGATTGCTAGGAAAGATTTTGCTGTACTTAAGGGCAAAAACAGCAACGATATTCGCCGCTATTTAGGACTACTTGAAGATATGGGATACGGCGAATTAGACGAGTCAGAGGGGAGTGTCAGGTTTAGAGCTTACTAGCTGCGGTGTGGGTGTCAGGTACGAAAAATCAAGCCTGACAGACACCTGACACCTGACACCTGACAGGCAAACCCGACACCTTACGCAAACAATTGTTATCACAGGCTCAATTAATTAAGGAGGACAATATGAGAGCGCCTTGGATGTATAGATTCGGAGCTATCGCGCTACTTTTTGCCGGAGGATTAGCCGTTTGGGTTGATGCTTCTTTAAGCCGGGAATGGATTGCCACAACAACAAAAGCCGACTTGGTATTTCCGGGTTTATCTGGAGGTATGGCGTTTATTCTGGCTACACTGGCGAGTGCCTTTGGAGCGATAGCCACTAACCCAGTAAGTTGGCGTATTCTTTATATGCAATCCAAGCGATTAGCTGCCATTTCTGATACCAATGAGCGTATTTTAAATTTAGTCGGATATGGCTTTTTAAGTTTGTTTATTCTGGGTGGATTTATCTTTGTGTATGGCGTTGATTTAGTCAGCACTTACTACAAAGTTCAGAACTTCTGGGTGACTGTAGGCATCGTGTTTTTTGGCGACTTGTGCTTCATGCTGGCGGTGCCGTTGTGGATGCTTTCGACCACTTCTCAGGTGGCCATCAATGAGTTCTACAGCAAGATGGGCACTGGTGGTAGTGGACAACGGACAGTCAACACTAAAGGAAACAGGTTTGAGTAAGACCACCCCAACAACAAAGCCCTGGCAGTTGACCAGGGCTTTCTTATGTCAAGTGAGGGATAATGGAACTGTCTTAAAGTTTTACGCTGTAGAAAATAACAACAACGTAAAACTATTGCTATATATACGTTGTAGACGCTGTAAACGACATAACCCTGTCATTGGTGTAGCCACACTCTGAGCAAAGATGTACTCTCTCAGATAGCTCTTTCTTTCTCTGATGATCGCAGTATGGGCAAGTCTGGGACGGCTTCACTTTCTTTGTCGGTACTTCAATCAAAAAACCACCGCACTCCTCTAGCTTGTATCTCAGCATCCCTATCATCGATGCTATCCCTACATCTAGAATTGCTCGGTTTAGTCCTGTTTTCTGTTTCTTCCTACTTGCCTTGTTCGCTTTGCTGGTCATCCCTTTGATATTCAGCTTCTCAGTAGCTACCAGGCTATTACCGCTTACTATCAGCGTAGTTACCTTGTGTTGCCAGTCTTTTCTTTTGTTGGCAACATCCGCTTGAATATCCGATACTCTTTTTCTAGCTTTCTTCCATCGTTTGGAACCCTTCACCTTTTTCTTATGGTTCGGGCTTCTCTTTCTCCTTAGTTGACGTGATGCTTTCTTTATCTTCTGGCTTGCTTCCTGCTGACAACGAGGATTTTCTTTCTTCTCCCCATTGCTAAAGGCAAGCGCATGATTCACCCCAAAATCAATCCCTATACTCCCTTGGGCAGTTTCTCGCTTAGGTGTACAGTTTACCGTTATACTGGCATACCATTTACCTTTTCTGTAGACAATCGTGCAAGTCTTGGGATATCCCCATGTTCTAGCTTGCCCTCTCATCCTTATCTTTAACTTAAGGTCTAGCAGGTTCAAGAATCCGTTTTTACCACCGTTATATACTGCCCATCCAGATTGACCTGGATATGTCCAGCCGCTATAGTGACGTATTGACTTAAATTTAGGTTTACCCCGCAACCCTTTAAAAAATGATTGGTATGCCATATCTACTCGCTTCAAAGTACCTTGCAGACTTTGAGAAGCGAGTTTTTTGTATTCCGTCAATTCTTCTTTTAGTGCTGGTAACGAGTTCTGTTGGTCAAAGTAACTGATACTACGACCAAACTTTTTGTACTGAGTGTCACGATTGGCTATTGCTGAATTGTATAAATCTTTGTGCATCCTTCTTGCCCAAAGCAATTTTTTCGTTGCTTTGTTATTAGGATATAGCCTGAATGTTACTCTTCTTGTTACCAACTTTATCACCTCCTTTATACACACCATTATAGGAGGACTACTAAATTATTTGCTGTAAAGTGACTTTATCTTCCTTAGTCTACTGTGCTGACTCGCTCTCATCCCCCAGTCCCCTTTGGGGTCAGGGGGATTTCTCACTCGCTAGGTTAACTTTTGCCGAAATTCTCTGGAATGAGCGTTACTCTCTCCGAGGCGCAGTACTCTAGTTAAGAGGAAAAAAGTTGTGATCAGTAACCAGACTAGTGATTCGCAACTTCACCAGAACCCGTAGGAATCAGGACAACGGCTGTGACTTATAAAATCGGTTTACTAGGATTAGGAACGGTTGGCACGGGAACAGTGCAAATTTTGCTAAACCCAGAGGGGCGTCAGCCGTTGTTGCAAGAGATTGAGATTCAGCGAGTGGGTGTGCGATCGCTCGAAAAAACCAGAGCTGTTTCATTACCCTCCGAATTAATGACAACGGACTTAGAGTCTATTGTCACCGATCCGGCGGTAGATATTATTGTTGAGGTGATGGGTGGTTTAGAGCCAGCGCGATCGCTGATTCTGCAAGCTATTCGTCAAGGTAAGCATATTGTCACCGCAAACAAAGCTGTGATTGCTCGCTATGGGGCAGAAATTTTCGAGGCCGCAGAAGAGGCAGGGGTTTATGTTCTCCTAGAAGCTGCTGTGGGGGGCGGTATCCCTGTGATTTTACCCCTAAAGCAATCTTTGGGTGTCAATCGGATTCATAGTGTGATTGGCATTGTCAACGGCACTACCAATTACATCCTGACCCGGATGCAAAATGAAGGAGGAGAATTTGGCGATATTCTTGCCGATGCTCAAAAATTAGGTTATGCCGAAGCTGACCCTACGGCGGATGTGGATGGCTTAGATGCCGCCGATAAGATTGCGATTATGGCTTCCCTAGCCTATGCCGGACGCATTAAGCTCGAAGATGTTTACTGTGAAGGAATTCGCCAAGTTAGTGCCGCCGATATTTCCTATGCACAGAAATTAGGCTTTACAATTAAGCTATTGGCCTTTGCTAAACGTGAGGATATCGGTGTAGCCGCCTCGGTTGAAGAAGACTTGTTGCAAGTGAGAGTTCATCCGACTTTAGTCCCCGATACTCATCCTTTGGCCAGTATTAATGGAGTTTATAATGCAATTTTGGTCGAAGGTGAACCCCTAGGACAGGTGGTATTTTCTGGGCCTGGTGCCGGTTCAGGCCCAACGGCCAGCGCAGTGGTATCCGATATTTTGAATATTGCGGCAGTTCTCAAAACCGCAGGGGAAACCCATCAACTCCATCCCTTGTTGAGTTGCGCTCATCAACATTATTGCGCGATCGCTCCCATGTCAGAACTCGTTACCCGTTTTTATGCGCGGTTTTTGACTAAAGATACTCCAGGTGTAATTGGCGATTTAGGCACCAGTTTTGGCAAGCATAATGTCAGCTTAGAGTCTGTTGTGCAAACTGGATTTCGCCAAGAATTAGCAGAAATTGTGGTAGTCACTCATGATGTTCGAGAAGGCAATTTCCGCCAAGCTTTAGATGAAATACAGAGTTTAGAGGCGATTGATAGTATTCCGAGTATTTTACGGGTACTTTGAGAGGTCAGGAGTCAGGAGTCAGGAGTCAGGAGTCAGGAGTCAGGAGTCAGGAGTTTATAGAATAGTAGTAGCTTTGGCAAGCGAACTGAAGAAAACATCCATGAATTTATCTGGCAAGCTTTCTATTTTTGCGGTGATTTGCTCCCTGTTGTCTGGGATACCCACACATTTTGCCCTGGCACAAACTCCCCTAACCCCTCCTAAAGCTTGTCCCCCACCTGTACTTTCACGCTTAACTCGTCACAAAATTGTGGCGGGTGAAACCTTAGAGGATATTGCCAGCAAATACGGTCTGATTCCTGAAACCATATTGGCTTTAAATCCTGGTGTAAAGGGGCGATCGCTCCCTACCGGCCAAGAACTTTTAATTCCTCCGTTTAATGGTATCCGAGTCCGGGTTCCGGCGGGTTCTCGCTGGGAAGATGTTGCCTCTGCCTATAGCATTCGTGCTGATGTTTTATACGAGCTCAATGGTTGTCAAGATCAACCAGGGGTGGTGTTTATTCCGGGTGTAAATTGGTCATCCGCCGCCAAACGCCAAGTTACAGAATCTTACACTGGATTTAATAGTTATCCCTTATCAACTGGTACTTCTATCGGGTTAAGTTACGGTTGGCACGAAGACCCAAAAACAGGTCAAGCTCGGTTTCATAGTGGGATTGATTTACTCGCTAGTCCAGGTACTTCTGTACTCTGTGTTGATGCCGGAACGGTTGCCTATGCGGGTGAACAAGGGGAGTATGGAAATTTAGTCGTTGTCAATCATCAAGGGGGGCGACAAACCCGTTACGCCCATTTACAACAGGTATCCGTCAGAACGGGTCAATCGGTTAAGCCTGGAGAACGGTTAGGCACTGTGGGTTCATCCGGACGCCCTGACATCGACAAGCCCCATTTGCATTTTGAAGTTCGTTACTATTCGGCTCAAGGTTGGGTGGCGCAAGACCCAGAACCGAATCTTAAGGCTAAACCAACCGCACAGCGAGGAGTTGTTCAAAATTAGCCTTTGGTATGGCAATACAATTCTCAAATTTGCTAATGTCCAGTCTATAGTCAAGATGAAAGGAATACTAAGGATTTTGTTATATGGATTTTTCAGACCCTATAATTATTGGGCTGATAATTACAATTATCGGTGCGATCGGGTTGGTTGGTGGTGTTTTCAAAACTGGCAATATCGAAATAAATATTCAAACAGCTAAGGGACGCACTACATTAATATTTATACTCCTTACCTTAGTAGGATTGGGGATTATTATTATCGATATGGTTAGATATCGATGATATTATTATTTATACCGTAATCACTTAACTGATTTACTTACCACTGTCAAGTTTGATGGCTAGGTATTATTGAGTTTTCTTTTAAGAAGCCACTGAAATCACCCCCCTAACCCCCCTTATCAAGGGGGGAATATTAAGGAGAAACTTCGGTTGTCGGGAAGACTGGGAAGAGAGATTTGGCCTACCTGCCTACACTCGATAATTCTTGCTCAGGTTTTGCCTCTGTAGGTTCATCTTGAGGCAATCCCAAGATTTCTTTATACATCCGGATGTACTCGACGGCGGATTTATCCCAGCTAAAGTTTTGCCGCATCCCTCGCTGTTGTAAGGTTTGCCATTGGTCTTTAAAGCGGAACGCCTCGGCCGTACGTACCATTGCGGTATAAAAGTCTAAGGGTTCATAGCGGTCAAAAGAGTAACCTGTACCCGTTTGATTAACCGGGTCGTGGTGAGACACGGTATCAACTAAACCGCCTGTGCGCCGTACAATAGGAACGCAACCATAACGCATCGCTAGCATTTGACTAATTCCACAAGGTTCAAACCGCGAAGGCATGAGGAAGGCATCAGAACCTGCATAGATGCGTCGAGAAAGGGCATCATTGTAAAGAAGTTGAGCAGTCATTCGTCCTTTATAGCGGGATGCCATCTGCCACATTTGCGTTTCATAATAGCGATCGCCCGTTCCTAAAAGTACAAATTGACTATCTGTATAAGCCAAATAGCGATCGAGTACTTGAATCAACAAATCAATCCCTTTTTGGTCTACTAGGCGCGTCACCATTCCCATCAGGAAAGTACTGGAATTTACCTGTAAACCCAGTTCTTCTTGCAACGCAATTTTGTTCGCACGGCGTTCCTCAATCGCATCTGCATTAAATTGTTGGTGAATGTATTTATCCGTCTCAGGATTGTAACTTTCTGTATCGATACCATTGACAATACCGACAATCTTACCACTGATAAACGACATCAACCCTTCTAAGGTTTCACCATATTCAACCGTTTTAATTTGTTGAGCATAAGTTGGAGAAACGACACTGACACGATCTGCAAATTGCACCGCCGCCGCCATCGTATTATGCCCTTGCATATACCAAGGACACCAAGTCATCTGATCTAAACGCCAGCGCCAAGGCCCTTGATAAGCCAGGTTGTGAATGGTGAACACCGTACTAATATCGGGTGATTGGTGCATCCACACCGGAATCATACCCGTGTGCCAGTCGTGGCAGTGGATAATGTCTGGCTTCCAATAATTCCAAGCAAATTCAGCCGCACCATTGGCAAACAAAGTAAACCGCCAGTCTTCGTCTTCCCCTCCATAAACACTACGACCTGCGAAAGCCGTATTCCCAAACAAATATAAGGGAACATCCGTTCCAGGTAAAACACTTTCATAGACAGCAAAATCCTGAAACATGGCATATCCATGCCAGATTGGCTCACTCGGAATTTGCATCTTATCCGGCAAAAAACCATAGTAAGGCATGAAAATCCGCACATCATGCCCCATCCGCCTTAGAGTTTTCGGTAATGCCCCAACAACATCCCCCATGCCACCGACTTTAGCAATAGGCGCGGCCTCGGCAGCTACAAATAGAATTTTCATGTCGATTGTTGTGTTCCTTTAAGTCTCAAATAATAGTACTGTTAACTAGCTCAAGAACCTAGGCTCAATTTGGCTAGTAGTAGCGGGGGAGCTGGGGTGCTGGGGTGCTGGGGTGCTGGGGTGCGGGGGTGCGGGGGAGAAAAAAAAGACATACTCCTGACTTCTGACTCCTGGCTCCTGACTTCTTAGTATCACTGCTCCCTGCTTGCTGCTAATTGCAGCCGTGCGACCATTTGAGCACGAGTGGAAACCTCAAGTTTGCGGAAAATCCGTTTTAGGGCTTGCTTGACGGAATCGGGTTTAATCCAAAGTGCTGCACCAATTTCGCTATTGGTTTGTCCTTGGGCAACTAGCGCCGCAATTTCTAACTCTCGTGGCGTTAAGCGGCTAGTGAATGGAGAGTTAAAGGGTGGAGATTGAGTTTGTAGGGTGGCGAACTTAGCCGATAAATGCAAGCATAGAGCACTTAAGTCTGCCAAATCGTTGGCATTGAAGGCTGAAGTTCCTTGGTTGCGGGTAAAGTTTATTGTTCCCACTAAACGCCCCTCACTGACAATTGGGCCAGTCATGACGTGTTCATGGTCGTGGCGGGGACAAATAGCCTTCCAGTCTCCCGACGGTAAGACGAGTCCCTCATGGGCAGGAACATGGCGCTCAACCACGTAGTGCAAAATTGGGTTACGCTCTACACAGGCATCCGGAATCCCCTGAACCACCTCACTCGTGGATGGGTTGTCGAGAAGATAAATACCCGAACCTTGTACGCCAAAATGCGCTCCTACTTGGTCAACAATGGCGGCTTGGAGTTCGCGCTCATTGCGGACAGAGGCGATCGCTTGAAATAGACCGTGCAGGGAACTAGTCATTGAACAATTTAAACTGTACCCATTTGGGGACTAGGCGATGAGCGGGAACCTTCTTTATGATAGTTCACGTTAAAGTAGATTGAACGATTTAGTATGAGCAGCAATTTAGCAACTCAATTACGTGTAGGCACTCAAAAAGCGCACACTCTAGCAGAAAATGTGGGTTTTGTGCGGTGTTTTTTAAAAGGAGTGGTTGAGAAAAAATCCTACCGCAAGCTGCTAGCTAATTTCTATTTCGTATATTCAGCGATGGAAGAGGAAATGGCGAGGCTCCACAATCATCCCATTGTCTCTAAAATTGACTTTCCTCAACTTCATCGCCAACAGAGTTTAGAGCAAGATTTGGCGTATTACTATGGGGCAAATTGGCGAGAGCAAATTCAACTGTCGCCTGCGGGTGAAGCATACGTGCAGCGTATCAGAGAAATTTCTGAATATGAACCAGAATTATTACTGGCTCACTCCTACACTCGGTATCTGGGTGATTTATCGGGAGGACAAATTTTCAAAGGAATTGCCCGAACAGCTATGAATATTACGGATGAAAAAGGGGTGGCTTTTTATGAATTTCCGGAGATTCCGGATGCTAAGGAATTTAAAGCTAAGTATCGTCAGACATTGAATGAATTAGCGGTTGATCAGGCGTGTTGCGATCGCATTGTGGATGAAGCCAATGCTGCCTTTAAGATGAATCAGAAGATGTTCCAAGAATTGGAAGGGAATTTGATTGAGGCGATTGGGCAAATGTTGTACAACACCATCACTCGTCGTCGTTCTCGTGGCAGCACAGAATTAGCCACAGCCGAGTAGAAGTAATCTCATGGGTTCGTAGTAAGCGCTTTAGCGCTAAAGTGCCGACTACGAAGCCATTACAATCAATGCGATGAACTAAGCGGCTCTACATCTGATTGGCGCGATCGCAAATATTAAAACTCTTGGGGGATGGACATCGGAGTCCGTCCTCTAGGATACCAGTTACATCGGGAATAGCTGAGTTATACCAAATCCGGTTAAATGGCCATAAAACCTGTAAGGGCGGGTTTTGATGTCAAATTGTGGGTACTGGACAAAGTTAATCCCTAAAGTGAGCCCCTACGATAATGTGGTTATTCAAACGCATTTGATATTACGCTTGAGCGAATTGAGCGCTTACTACGAACGATGAGAAGCGGATATTCGTCTATCCCCACAAAACATAGTCGTAATGAGTATGATTTAGATAGGTGATTAAATTCCGCAACTAAAAAAATGGCACATCTTAACCAACGCCGCTCTGAAAACGTTAGCGGTGACATTTACGTTGATAGCACTTGCATCGATTGTGATACTTGTCGGTGGATGGTTCCGGAAGTGTTCCACGAGGCTGGGGGACAGTCGGCAGTGTATCATCAACCTAGTAGTGAAACTGAACGTTTGCGATCGCTGCAAGCCCTATTAGCTTGTCCAACTGCCTCCATCGGTACAGTAGAAAAGCCGGAGGATATTAAAGCTGCTCAGCAAAGTTTTCCAATTTTAGTCACAGATAATATTTACCATTGCGGTTATCATTCTGAACATTCCTATGGTGCAGCGAGCTACTTTATTCAACGCCAAGAGGGAAATGTTTTAGTTGATTCACCTCGTTTTGCACCCCCACTCGTCAAGCGATTGGAGGAAATGGGTGGAATTGATTATATGTATTTGACCCATCGAGATGATGTTGCCGATCATCAAAAGTATGCCGAACATTTTGGATGCAAGCGAATTCTGCATCAGGACGACATCAGCAGTGGAACTCGTGAGGTTGAACTTCAGCTAACAGGTTCCGAACCGTTTCAACTTGAACCCGACTTACTGATTATTCCAGTTCCCGGTCACACGAAAGGTCATACCGTTTTACTATACGATAATCGGTTTTTATTCACAGGCGATCACCTTGCTTGGTCTAATCAGTATCAGCAGCTTATTGCCTTCCGGAACGCTTGTTGGTACTCGTGGTCTGAGTTACTCCAATCCATGCGTAAGTTAACCAATTACTCATTTGAGTGGGTGCTACCCGGACATGGCCGGCGTTACCAGGCTGATGCACAAACCATGCAGCAGCAAATGCAGAAATGCTTGGCTTGGATGGAAACAAAATGAGCAATTCTACATTCAAAATCATCAATATTACCTCCCTTAACAAGGGGTTAGGGCGGTAGAAATTTAGCCCTCTTCAATGAATTTTGCATTAGGAAAAAACGGCTCTATAACCCATCGAAAAAAGGACACGGTAATACCGTATCCCCACCCATCAACAATTCCAAACTTGGCTGAGATTAAAGCATAACGTGCAACAGAGGAACAGCCACGAAATACATCAATACAGTGACCAAAATAATCCCCATGATGTTTAAAATAAACCCAGCTCTGGCCATCGTAGCAATAGGGAAATATCCCTGAGAATACACAATCGCATTTGGAGGTGTAGCCACAGGCAGCATAAATGCAAATGACGCCGAAATTGCTGCTGGCCACATCAAGATAGCTGGATTGACCGCCAAAATGGGAGCTGTGAATGATAAACAGATGAGCTAGCTGAGTTAACTATCCTTAACTGGCAATCAATTGAGGAGGAGTCACTCGCCACAATTGCTCGAGTCCAGATGCAGGCATCGTTAGATACAAAACGTCACCTGCACTCAAGGCAATTTCTAATAAATCCCAACCATGTATCCTTTGGCATTTAGTTTCAATATACAGAGGTACAAAGTCGGCATCTATGGCTGCATCTTGAACCCGGCGTCCACAGAAAGGATGTTCACAGGTAATTGTGGTCGCTAATGCAATCCATAGCGTGTTACCGGTCATGCCGCTACCCAAAACTTGTCCTCCTAAAGCGGCCGCTGCAAAAGATGGGGTGGCTAATTGCACCGGACAAAGCACAGCTTCAAATTCAAAAACCTGCTCCACCATCTGCGAAAAGTGAGGGTCTTGATTGCGAACTACAACGGGTAATTTAGGTGCAAGATTTTTGGCACTTAGGGCAATTTCTAAATTAACGGTATCGTTACTAGTAACGGCTAAAAGTGCTTCAGCTTTTTTAACATTGGCTTCGTTTAGCGTTGCCGATAAACTAGCATCACCCATAATCACGGGGATGCCTTGAGAACGGACAATATTAAGGAAACGGTTATTCGGGTCACGTTCAATCACGACAACTTCATGGCCGTGGGAATGGAGTTGGTTGACAATTTGCACGCCAATTCCCCCCAAACCACAAATAATATAGTGATGTCGTGCGGGTACTCGAGCTGCATCCCAAAATTGTTTGAAGCGAGTTCCTAAGACAAAATCATTGAGGAGGGCGTAACAAATCCCGATTACCCCGGCACCCACCAGCATCATGACAGCGGTAAAAACTTTGATGCTATCGGGGGCTTTCTCGGCGACTTGTTCTTGACCCCCAGCCCCCGTAATCATACCCACAGAAAAGTAGAGGGCATCCACAATCGATATTTTTTGATCGACACACACATAGGTTAGGGTTGCCAGAAAAATCATGCCAAACAGAGTGAGTGCCACCACCAACATCGGTTGAGCGTGGTTTTGAAACTGCCGCAAGTTGGTTAGAACTTTGAGCAGTTTACGCAGCCACGATTGGCGACGGCTACGGACATTGGGTTGGGTGCCGATAATTAAGCGATCGCCTGCTTGTAACTTTTGCCCTTCCTGGACTGCCGAAATCAAAGCGACTCGACCCATTACAGGTAGATAATAAATCAGCATCCGCGATCGGTCTTCCCACAGTTCGCTCAAACGGCGTCCTAACCAAGGGTGATTGTCGTAGATGACTTCTTCGTAAATTGGCCAAGTTTGATTAAACAGCCGCAGTTGCCCAATCGCTTCATTTCCCAGGGCGGCAAAGGCAAATACCGGTGCAGCCAAAGCTGACACACTCAGGCTCACATGGTCAGCTAGAGTTTGGTCTAAGCGTTCACCCAACCCGGTATTAAACAATCGGTTAATAATGCGAATTTTGGGATTGAGAATTTTGGCCTGGGTCAAGATTGCCAGATTCAAGGCGTCATCATTAGTCGCCAAAACTAGCGTATGAGCATTCTCTATCCCTGCGGCTAGCAAGGTCGAGGCTGCCCGTGAGTCGCCAATGATGACATTTTCTTCTGCAAACAGAGGCTGGTCATGGACACCCATTACATCTGCTCCCTGTTGCTTTAGCAAGCTGAAGATTTTATGTCCAGTGCGACCCAAGCCACAAACAATGATTCGGGGTTTCATCAATTAGTTGTGTTGACAGACAGCTCTTTAATTCCGTTTCTTTATAAGCCCCTATTTTCATTCACACGGGTGCGGAAAATTGTAGCTGAAGACACCACTGACTGTTCTTTTTGAAATTCCTGTGACTTAATCAGGCGATCGCTAGCTTGAGGGGTTCACTTCAACTCCACGCCGCTTTTTTACGATGCACTTGGACTCGCTTATCAGGATTTTGTTTCCTCACCCACGCCAGAAACTTGGCCATCTGAGGTTCGTGCCTGAGAGCATCTATGGAATTGAGTTCTTGAGCTAAACGTCGATTGTCAAATAAATTATGGATTTGACGATGGCAAGCCGAGCAAATATTGGCCGTTGGCCCTGGATCAGCTTTTTTGCGCTTTACTGCCTGTCGGGGGATTAAATGATGGACGGTTAAACGATTGACTTCTCTTTCACACAATTCACAGTTCATAATCTACCAATGAGGAGTCAGGAGTCAGGAGTCAGGGGTCAAGACTCAGGAGTTAGGTTGCGAGTACTCCAACTCCAAGTTATCCCTCTTACATTTTGAATTTTGAATTTAAAAAGTCAGGAGAATTTTATTTTCATGGGTGGTAGCGGCAGGGTCTGATCGTAATACAATAATTACAATTGTAATATAATAATCTTCTCTCTAACCTCTTTTCCAAGAGCTATGGCCCAAGTGGGATATGGCTTTAGAGAGACTCAAGTACGATTAGCTCAGGATAGGGGAAGGAAACAAACGGATGCGTTACATAGCACTAGCAACGGATTACGATGGCACACTGGCACACAATGGACGAGTGGATGAGGATACCTTAAAGGCGATTCAGCGTCTGCGAGAGTCTGGGCGAAAATTAATCTTGGTGACAGGGCGACATCTCGATGACTTACTCAATGTCTTTCCTGAGATTAATGTATGTGATTGGGTGGTGGTTGAAAATGGAGCCTTGTTGTATCAACCGTCAACTCGTGAAGCCAAGCCATTAGGCGACCCACCCCCCCAGAAATTTGTCCAAGCGCTGCAAGATCGAGGGATTGACCCCTTGGCGGTGGGACAGGTGATTGTGGCCACTTGGCATCCTCATGAAAATACTGTTCTAGAAGTTATCCGTGACTTAGGACTCGAACACCAAGTTATCTTTAACAAAGGTGCCGTCATGGTGCTGCCTCCTGGCTTAAACAAAGCATCGGGACTGGATGCCGCACTCAAAGAGTTAGGATTATCTCCCCATAATACCGTTGCGATCGGGGATGCAGAGAACGACCACGCTTTCCTTGATTTTTGTGAATGTGGGGTTGCGGTTGACAATGCCCTGCCTATGCTCAAAGAACGGGCGGATTTAGTTACCCAAGGAGCTCGTGGTGCAGGAGTGGTGGAACTGATTGATCGGCTATTGGACTCCGATTTAGAAGAATTGGCTCCTCATTTGAAACGACATCATATCCTGCTAGGGCAACGTGAAGATGGAGAAGAGGTTTGTCTTTAGTCCTACGGTGAGAGTCTCGTACTGGCTGGAATGTCTGGGAGTGGTCGAATGTAGAAACTTGTCTATGTTTCAATTAAGTTCAACCAAAATTACAGTTTGCCCTTTGTCTCAATTACAGTTTTGTAATGTGAGGTGCAAGCTTCTTCAGCATAGCTACTGGAGGGTTCTGTCCCATGAGACTTGATAAACTATTAAGTACGGAACCTGGAGGTCAAAGATTTATGCTCAAAGACTCCCTAATTATTAGTGCATCACCTGAGATTATGGGTGGCACTCCAGTTTTTATGGGTACTAGAGTTCCTGTACAGACGCTTTTGGACTATAGATTCAAGTCAATTTGGCTTCGCGTCTGCCCATTGTATGAATGCGTCGATGTCCATTTGGGCGAAGTGTTCTCGTAGCATCGGATGAATGAAGATGTAGCTGTCGCCGATTTTTTGGAGAATAAAGCGATCGCATGTCCAATTGAGAAATTGATGATACTTCCACGGAAGAAGTCCAGCCTTTGTTAACAACGCTCTGAGCAAGTAATGTAAAAGTAACCTAATAAAAAAGGTTACTGCAAGTCCTATCAGTAAGCAAAAGAATATGTGGGCAAACCACAAAAGAGAAATATTTAACCAAGTAGGTAGACTGTGTACTACGTTCTGAGGTAGCTTTTGAAGATAATGTAAAGATTGTGTTGAAAAGACAAACGAAACTAAAACAATAAAGAGTAATCCTGGAATTTCCCCTCTGTCAAGTTCATATAAATCAAAGGTTAAAACATTCCGTAAAGCCAATATATAAGCTCGCATAAGCTCTAAAGGTTTTTCGGTAATAACAAACCTTTTTAGTTCAGGCTTTACGAATGAAGCAAAAATATAATCAGTAATTCCCAGAAAGAATACTCCAAGCGTAAAAATTGAAAAGTAGAGTGACCAGCCAGAAGTAGGGATATTTTTATTACTACTTAGGAAATGCATATTTACCATCACGGCGAATCCCAAAAGTAACAAGATAGTGATTACTGCCTGAGTCTTTTGATGCCATGCACTATTATTAGAGTTTTTTATAATCCAAAAAATATCTATCTCGTCAATAGAAAATTTTTTCTTTAGATTTTTCGCTAAACGGTACGCCTGCCTAAATTCACGAATCGCCTTAACACAATCCTGTCGTTGCTCTGGAGCAACCTCATCCAAGCCATCTAGCAACAAAACTAATCGCTGCTCCCTAAGCCAATACCGAGCCACCTTCCGATCAATTTCGTAGTGCCGATCCTTGCCAGTCAAATCCTCAATCACCGGACTATTGTGCAACTCTTCAACTACCCAATTTTCTATCTTCTGGGGTTCTGGCTGACTTCTTCCAAACCGTAAGCAGCTATACTTCTTGCAATCCCTCCGATTCCACGCAGCCAAATGCAATACCACTGGCAAAGGCACATCGACATCCTGCTCTGCCCGCTCTAACAAATCCCGTGCCAACTCTAACAGTGTTGTTGTCTTCCCCGATCCTGGCTCCCCCAAGATCAGCATTGTGCCACCCTGACCCAACTCGTCAAACTTCTGAATAACCCGCGTTCCTGGCGGCAATGTCTCATGCTTCTGGTCTTTCACCTCTTTCAGCACTAGCTCCACTCGCGCCTCATGGTATAGCGACCTCTCCAATACGCCGCTAATCCACGTCTTCCGCAATCGCTCCAGCAACTTCTCCCGACTTTGCTGAACTGCGTATTCTTCCGGCTTATCGACACTCCCCTCCCCATCTAGCCTCGCCAACTTCCAAGCTACAAAAAACGAAATTAGCGTTAATAGCGTCACCAAGCCAATCACAATCTGAGCCTTATTTGGGAAATCTGGAATATTTGGCAACTGATTAATCAGATACCCAACAAAAGAACCGAGTGCAGTTCCTGTAAACAGCAGAAGAAATTGCTGCTGAGGCTTTGACAGCTTTGCCATATTTAGTCAGCGAAATTGCTACGTGCAATCTAGCACACGCAAAATTAGTACAGTAAACCGAATGTTGGGCTGCTTGAAGATAGAGGGTAGCTACCCAGTAGACTGAGAACGGATTGCTAAAGCTTTGAAGGAGAGAGATGCTCCAAAAATGCGGTCTATTCCGGTATCGCCAACCCTTCGGAGTAACACAGCTAGCACTCGCCCCATATTCCCAGTCAATAGGTCATCCGCTGCCAACCACAAGATTGGAAACACCTGACTCTGAATTATCCCATTTTCATGAGTTAACAATTGTTAGTCCACCGCGATCTTTCCTTTATAATCCACGTCCCGGTTTGCAATCTGCAAAGCCTAGTGCCTCTGTGCCGAGGAAACTGGCGATCGCAACCGCATTTTTGACCGTTTCTATCGTGCTGATCCAGCCCGGACTCGTCAAGTGGAGGGAATTGGATTAGGGTTGAGCATCGCACGGGAAATCGCACGGGCACATGGTGGCGAGTTGAGGCTTGACCCGATAGTATCTGGACAAACTGCATTCACTTTAACTTTACCTATTGGATGGTCTTAAGGAAGTTATTCCTAGTTTTTGCAGGCTTTATATCGAGGAATCGCCAGGAGTGAACATGGAAAACAAGAGGACAAAGAGTTGCTTTCGTTAATAGCTAACTCCCGATAGACGCACAGAAGCGATCGCACACTCTACCGTGGAATAGCACTTTTCCTATGTATCTTATGCATCAAGCACCTCACAACACTCATCGCCGTAAAGAAATTCTCCGGGGTGTACTCGCCGTGTCTATCATCATTGTCGGTATCACCCACTTCCTTAGGCCAGAACAATATGCTCGCATTGTGCCACCCCCTTTCCCACCTTTCGCCTCCGTTTACCTGAGTGGGTTCTTCGAGATTCTTGGTGGTATTGGTTTAATGATTCCATTTGTTAGCGTAGCGGCAGCGTGGGGACTAATTTCCCTTTTTATTGCGGTCTTTCCTGCCAATATCTATCTAGCTTTACATAACATCAAAATTGAAGGAATTCCCCACAGTCAATTAATGTATTGGATTAGGCTACCCTTTCAAGCTGTGCTGATTGCCTGGGCATACTGGTATACTCGTCAACCTGAGAAACAACCCCCAGCCTCAGAAATTACTTAGATTGAATGAACAAATAAAAACCAACCTATATCTAAGATATAGGTTGGTTTTGACCATTTTTGAATTTTGAAGTTCGAGAAGCGATTTGGCTCAATCTTAAGAAGAAACAACCCTTAATTATTTCTCTTCCACATAAGGTTCTGGCTCAACGGCATAGTTATTGAGTCGTCCTGATTCATCAATAACATACCCGTCGGTAGTTCTCATTCCTGTACCTTTTTCTTGTTCTTCGAGAGCTTCAATTTCTCTCACATTTTCTTCAATATCAGCACCGGAAGGAATCCTCTCATCAGGGGGATTGACTGCTGTCGTCTGGGCTGTTTGCACACCCAATTGCTTACCCGGTGTACCTCTTCCCGGTTCAGCTTGTGAGGGATTTGTTTGGGGTACTACTTTTTTCCCTTGATTACTCATAAACTTTTCTCCAATTTGTTAATTATGCTTGAGTTGGGGCTAATGATTTTCTCGTTTGAACAGACATTAACCCATCATTTTTTTACTCATTGCTCTCAACTTAGATCGTTTGATATGGTTCTTAACTCTTTCCCAAGGAGTAAACATCAATCATTCAAAATTCAAATAAAATCCAAAAAATAAAGTTTCAACACCCTCTGTGCTGAAACTCCTGAAATTTTTATCGATACTAAGCTAGTTCTACCTACGGAGAGGGGGGGATTCGAACCCCCGGAAGGTGTGACCCTTCAACAGATTTCGAGTCTGCCGCATTCAACCGCTCTGCCACCTCTCCAACTATGATTTTGTGTATTTTCCTATCTTAACTCTCCAGCTAACTCTTTAGCTTAAGTGATAGTTCACCCGTTTACTATACCAGGACGATTGACCGGACTCAACTCACGGCCATGCCGTTGACTATTCCTCTTGAGATGGAACATCACTAGGTCGTATCTGAGGTAGGCGCTCGAGTTCTTCCTGTGGTTGAACATTAATCCTAAGAGGAGATTCGGGTGGAGATTGATTTGAAGTCCTTTGTGTATTTTCCCGTTGATACAGAAGCTGTATTTCTGTATTGAGGTTCTCTCTTCCTTGTTTGAAAAAGTTGGGAAAAGGGGCTACATCGCGCTCAAGTCGATAGTTAGCGATCTGATTAATCGGTGCTAAAGTCTGTGTCCAACCGATAGAGGTTGAGCAGAACCACGCTGTAACCGTACAGACTAATATGGCTTTCATACAGGAAACTCTAGGTAGGCTAACTACTGATTTATCACGTTCATACCTCGTTTTTATGCCTAGCATGAGAAAAATCTCCCCTAGTGATCGCTTGCGAGAAACCACTTACTACTAGCCTAACGCCCCTCAATCGATTTTGAACGCTGTCAACCTACCCGAACCGATACGATTGCCAAGGGGTTTGACCCATACCTCATCAATGATTGGCCTTAAAAAATCGAATCTTCATTAACTTTTGTAACAGCTACAATCTAAGTAACGCTGCTCATCGCAGGACACGTTTTGCTCACCAGCTCCCCAAAGAGGGAGCTTTTTCTGCTCCAGACCACAGGTATCAGTTTGGATCAGTCAACAAATTTTGCTTTAAGATAATGGGTATAGCGTTAAGTAATGTAAAGCTTATTGAATGCCTAGTCATCGTGTTAGCAACCACAAATCCCGCCGCATTGTTGTGATTGGTGCCGGGATTGGTGGTCTAACGGCTGGGGCATTACTGGCGCATCGAGGCCATCAAGTGTTAGTCCTCGACCAGGCGTTTGTGCCTGGAGGCTGTGCTTCTACGTTTAAGCGTCGTGGGTTTACCTTCGATGTTGGTGCAACTCAGGTGGCAGGTTTAGAAGTAGGGGGTATTCATCAACGAATTTTTGCCGAGTTAGAGATTGATTTACCTGCTGCAACCCCCTGTGACCCTGCTTGTGCGGTCTTTCTCCCAGGCGAAACTGAACCGATTAACATCTGGCGTGACCCCGAACAATGGCAGGTAGAACGACAACGGCAGTTTCCGGGTAGCGAACCCTTTTGGCAACTGATGGCGACGTTGTTTGAAGCGAGTTGGAAGTTCCAATCCCGTGACCCCGTTTTGCCACCTCGGAACTTATGGGATTTATGGCAGCTAACCTTGGCGGTTCGTCCTGATACCTTGGTTACTGTACCCTTTACCTTGATGACCGTGGGGGATGCGTTGCGTTTGTATGGATTGTATGACAATCAACGCTTAAGAACGTTTCTAGATTTACAGCTAAAACTTTATTCCCAAGTCAATGCGGATGAAACAGCGCTACTCTATGCAGCAACAGCATTAGGAGTGTCTCAAGAACCGCAGGGGTTATTTCATCTTAAGGGAAGTATGCAGGTATTGAGCGATCGCTTAGTTGCCGCTTTGGAAAAATGGGGCGGTAAGCTGCTGATGCGGCACTCTGTTGAACAGATTGAAGTATCCGGTGGTCAAGCAACAGGTGTGAAAATTTGCGATCGCAAAACGGGTAAAGTTTGGATGGAACCTGCCGATGAAGTGGTTGCCAATGTCACCGTACAAAACTTGGTTCATTTATTAGGAGAACAAGCGCCTTCGGGTTATCAGCAGCGAGTGGAGAAATTACCACCAGCATCGGGTGCTTTTGTCATCTATCTTGGTGTTGATCAAAGTGCAATTCCCCTCAATTGTCCTCCTCATCTACAATTTTTCTACAATTATGAAAGCCCAATCGGGGAAAATAATTCTCTATTCGTTTCGGTTAGTCAGCCTGGAGATGGCCGCGCACCTGAAGGCAAAGCGACTCTGATTGCCTCTTCTTTTACAGATACCACTCAATGGTGGCAAGGGACAAAAGAGAATTACGATCGATTAAAGCAACAGTATACCGAAGATGCGATCGCAAAACTTGCTCAATATTTTTACTTAAAACCTGAAACAATCATTCATCAAGAAACGGCAACTCCCCGTACATTTGCCTACTATACGAGTCGCGATCGAGGCGTTGTGGGTGGCATTGGGCAACGTATACCCACCTTTGGCCCCTTTGGTTTTGCCACTCGCACACCTATCAATCATTTGTGGATGGTTGGAGATTCCACCCATCCGGGGGAAGGAACGGCGGGTGTTAGCTACTCTGCATTGACGGCGGTACGGCAGATTGAAGCCTCTTGTTCATAATGAGTGAATTACTTGCATAAACGATCAACCTAGGGGTGATAAGTACTACAGCCTGATTAAAAAGGTTGGAGGAATAAGCTATTTAAATAAACTAGCTATATTAACATTTTTCCCAGTAAAAGTTCATTATTTTCCAATTAGATTTAGTAAGCAGTAGGAAGGACGTAATATCTTTAACCAAATTTCATACTTTATGTTTTTGATGAAGATTATGCAAAAGTACTATTTCTTTTACTAAAGCTATGACACTATACTTGTAAACTTAGTTCAGGGGATGAATATTGTAGGAAAGCTAGGGTTTCTATAGAGTTTTGGAGCTTTTATAGAACGCAATTATTATTGGCACACTTTCAAACTAAGGACATACCAAGACTTAGCCATGCAAACTCTTCAAGATAGGTATCATACCGCAAAATCAGCAATCAGTCCTCAAACAACTATTCCTATTGTCTTTATTGATTCAATCGTTAATGACTCTCAAACTCTTATCAATAGCGTGATTCCCGACGCTGAAGTTATCGTTCTTGAGCAACAACAAGATGGTATTTTGGCGATTACGCAGATATTGCAAGAACGCGCTAACCTTGCCGCCGTTTATATTGTTTCTCACGGTTCTCCAGGATGCGTAAATCTGGGCAATACTCAGCTCAGCCTTAATACTCTCAACAAGTATGCCAGAGAGCTAAAAATGTGGGCAACTGCCCTTAAAGGTGCGCCTCTAATGTTGCATGGTTGCAATGTTGCTGCAGGAGAGGCAGGTGCTACGTTTGTTGAGCAACTCCATCTTCTGACGCGGATGGAGATTTCGGCCTCAGCTAAACTGACTGATAATGCGGTGCTAGAAGATGACTGGGAATTAGAAGAGGCCACCGCAATGCTTGAGGTAGCTTGAAGAGTATCCCACCCTACTTGGCGAGAAGCTTCGCAACATTGCAATCAACAATCAACAATGAACGAATTGCAATTGAGGCATTCCTCTCGATTCTATTAGGATTATTATAAATTACTGAAACGATGAGGCAGCTTTCCTTTCATGGTAAAAGGGATAAGCTTCCCCATCGTTTTTACTCATGCTTGCTATCTTGAAAGATAGACTGACATGAATTTACGTTCACAAACGTTGGATAAAAATCTTTTTTTCCCTTGACTCCTGACTCCTGCCCTCTGCCCTTTGCCTTATTTTCAGAATAGGACGAATTGTTAGTAATGTGTGATACATTTGTTGCTTTACCAGATGCCACTCAAAATGGTGATGTAATTTTTGGAAAAAATAGTGATCGCCCTCAAGGTGAAATTCAAGATGTTGTTGTGATTCCTGCCAAAAAATATAGCTCAAATGAGTTGGTTCAATGTACCTATATAATCATTGAACAAGTGGAGCAAACCTTTGCTGTCATTCTCTCCAAACCTCGATGGATGTGGGGTGCCGAAATGGGGGCCAATGAATGCGGGGTTGTGGTTGGAAATGAAGCGGTTTGGACAGTTGAACCCTATAAAAGTACTGGTTTACTGGGAATGGATTTAGTGCGCTTAGCCTTAGAACGAGGTGAGACGGCTTTATCTGCTCTAAATGTCATTACCTCATTATTAGAACAGTACGGACAGGGGGGAAATTGTGCTGAAGATTTTGCTATGAATTACCATAACTCTTTTATTTTGGCTGATTCACAAGAAGCCTGGGTATTAGAAACGGCAGGTGCCTATTGGGTGGCTGAACGAATTCAGAATGGAACTCGGTCAATTTCTAACAATCTCAGTATTCGGAATTCAGGAGATATTCGCCATCCTTATATGATTCAATATGCCGTTTCTCAAGGATGGTGTAATGGAGAAGATGACTTTGATTTTGCTCAGATATTTAGTGAAGTTGGTGTTTCTGATGAGCTATCGCCGTATTCTCGGGAAGGCCGAGTACGGCAATTGTGCCAATTGAATGCAGGAAAATTTTCTTTCTTAACCGCTCAATCAATTTTGCGAGAACACCAGGGCAATATTTGTATGCATGGAGACTTTGAAAGCGCAGGCAGTCAGATTTCTTCTCTTTCTGCAAAGGGTTGTGAGCATTGGTTTATTGAGAAACCTTACCCTTGTCAACAAGAGTATAAAAGAAAAGAATTTATTCGAGCAGTTCTGACGTAAAGACTAATTTTTAATTCCCTAGCTTAGCAGTCAAAATTAAGCTGGTCAAAAATCCTTTCTTCAATTTCAAACTTTAATTTTGAATTCAATAATGGTCAATATAACCTTCTGGCAATTGCTCGGCGGCAAACAATTGAGCTAATCGTTGATAGATATTCGTATTGCGGACAATTAAAGGACTTCTAACTTCTGGGTTGGTATGGGCAATCATATAAATAGCTAGCATACCTACACCCTTTCTCATATTACTAATGTCTGAAACAGGAATAAATCCCTTGCCTACAAAAGGTACAGAAAATCCCAAGCCAGATGGATAAACACTCCAAGTTAGCAAGCCGGATATCGATAACCAACCAATTCGTCCTCCCGTAGTACGCGCTTGTTCTAAAATAGGTTCGTTGGGTGGCAAAGTGTTTTGGAGACAACCAAAGGCACTATAGTTAAACCGAAATGCGGCTAAACTTAAAGTCAGGAAAAAAGCAGGCAATACAAACGGCAATAATAGCACTATTAGCCAGTAAAAATGTTTATGTAGAAGTACCCATCCGTTAATAGTAATCCCGGTTAGGAATACTACAATCGCGTAAATGCGATATAGCAGGTAAAGTTTGTTGGGTTTACGCATAATTATTTCCCTGCCATCGAGATTTTATCTAACCTGTAGATTTAACTCAGGTTATATCAAACCCAAAAAAGAATGCAACAAAATAGAAATACCCGCCGCCCTAGAGTACTGGCATCTTCTGTTTTAATGAAGAGAAATGAGTTAGGCTTGGAACACAACCGAAAGATTATTCGCAGGCATTTCCGTGGTTTTGATTAACGACAAATTGTGCGCCTGAGCAACACCTACCACATCATTCAAATCCCGCACTCCCCACTCTGGATTTTGTGTTCGCAGACTTAAATCAAATGCCTCATTACTCGGCGCTGTATGCTGACCCCCCAGTTTAAAAGGGCCATAGAGATATAGAATGCCACCCGGTGGTAAAATTCTCCCTGCTCCTGCCATTAAACCTAAACAGGCAGACCAAGGAGCAATGTGAATCATATTAATATTAACGATTGCCACAATAGGGTCACGTTGGATGTCCCAATTTGACAACGGTTCTGGCCGTTCATCCTGTTCAATTCCCCAGATGGGGTCGTGAACATCTAATGCAATGGGAGCAAATAAATTATCCGTAGGGTAGTGTTTCCGCCAAGCTGCTATGCTGTCTCGTGCGATTGGGTTGGGGTCTGATGGAATCCACTGACGAGGATAAAGTCGAGGCGCAAAAAAAATGGCGTGTTCTCCTGTTCCACTTGATACTTCTAATACTGTTCCAGTGGGTGGCAGGACTTGTAAAAGTACCTCCAGAATAGGTTCTCGATTGCGTTGTGTAGCAGGAGCGTATTGTCGGGCGTCCAGAGACTCATGCATTTGGGCTACTGTGGGACTACTAAAAAGCGATCGCAATGTTTTTATTGTCGCTCAAAGTTAGTCCTTCATAGTTTGAATCTTCCTTAAATCATAAATAATAAACAACCAAGTCGGAGTAGAGGTATTTCTCTCACCTAAAGCCGGATGGGGATTCCAGAGCCCTTTGGTTAAAATCTATCTTTAGATATATTCAGTTTGTTACTCCTGAATGATGAATTTTTGAGTAAAGCGCGAAAACATGGTGGCCGTTGAGCGACATTGGGAGGTTTTCTCTTATGACAGAGATAAACACGGGACAAAAATTATTGGGAGTGAGTTGTGTAACAACCTGAAGAATCTGTAGAGAATTACTCTGTATTTTTTTGGTCAATAAATTTGGTGTTTTTATATTTTTTATAAGATTTACAAAATGAATTTAATTAATACTAAAAAAGTAAGCTGGCTAGTAAGTTGCTTGACATTAGGAATAGGTATAGTATTTGTCAGTTGCTCGGCAGCTACAACATCAGAACCCCGCAAACCAGCTTCTCAAGTTAGCCAATCTTCACCTCAATTGATGAGCCAAGCTCAATCAGAGTCATGGCAACGCATGAACTCACAAGCGGTAGAGCGTCATTTGGATTATATTTTGAATAGTCCTTTGGGTGTTGCAGCTCTCAACCGACTAGCGATTGAAGGATTTATTGCACCAAATTGCACTAAAGCTTGGTATGTGAATGAAAGTACTGAGTTTCAATCGTTGTTACAAATTAAGTGTCCCAGCCCTCGCGGAGTCAGTACTGCAAGGGGAGAATTTAGGGAGATACGAGTAATTTTTAATCGGTTTGAAAGCAGTATTGAAAATTTTGAAATTGAGCGGGTCTATGATGAAAATTCTGTTGAAAATAAGTTGCCATAATAGGTAAAAACCTAGGCATTATTTTTCCGTTAAATATGAAGTAGCTCAAAATGGTAATCTTATCTGGTATCTAACGGTGTGAGATTTGATTTAGGCTAGCCCGAGATTTTTAAGGATATGCTTGCATTACCCGTAATCCAGTCTATGATATGCGATCGCTCTCCGGGTGTAGCCCTGCATGACTTAAGGTTGATACTGAGCGATGCTTGCGTTTAAAATAGGTGTCAAGTGGAGGTTAAGCCAAACTTGAAACTTATTTTAGTTGCTCCAAACCCTTTATTGTACGCTGCATTTGACGAGCATTTCCATTATTTACCTAACGTTGAAATCGTTAATTGCTATTTTGAGGAATTACTAGAATATGGCTGTTTAGTGAGTCCAGCCAACTCATTTGGCTTGATGGATGGGGGGATGGATGCTGCCATCATTCGTTACTTTGGTCGTTCCCTCATGACTCAAGTCCATCATCAACTCTTAGATGAGTATTTAGGTGAACAACCTGTAGGTACATCCTTAATTGTAGAAACGGGTCATCCACAGCATCCCTTTCTTGCTCACACTCCTACTATGCGTGTTCCCATGTCCATTGCGGGTACAGATATTCCTTACATAGCGATGTGGGCAATGTTGCTAGCTGTGCGACGACACAACCGACAACAAACGCGATTGATTGAATCAGTTGCCTGTCCGGGATTAGGAACAGGAATTGGACGAGTTCCTTATCATGAAGCGGCTAGACAGATGGCACTAGCTTATGATCACTTTGTTTATCCCCCTAAATTGATTAATAACTTTGTTGCGGCGGAACGACAACTTCAGATTTGGGAGGGAGGAGATTTCAATCAAACATAAGTGGAATGGTACTGAAATAACATAACATGGTCTATTACCAAGAACTTACTATGATGACAAGTGCGAGAAACGTCCTCGGAGAAGAATTAGAGATTTGTTGCACCTCCCCCATGACAGGATTTTACCGAGACGGGAAATGCAACACCGGAGGGGGAGACATGGGTGCACATCTTGTCTGTGCTCAAATGACTGAAGAATTCCTCGCGTTTACGAAGTCAAGGGGAAATGACTTGAGTACATCTGTTCCAGCCTTTAGTTTTCCAGGGTTGAAACCAGGCGATCGCTGGTGTTTATGTGCCTCACGATGGAAGGAAGCATTAGATGCTGGCGCTGCGCCTCCTGTGGTTTTGTCGGCTACCCATGCATCTGCTTTAGAATATGTTTCGTTAGCTGAACTGAAGCAATATGCTCTCGATCTAAGGTAGTTTTGCTCATCGGTGAAAGAGAGTCTATTCACTCATTAATTATAGACCACAGTTGCTAAGCGATTACCTCAGTAGAAATACCTCTCATGGCGTAGTTTCATTCTGCGGAACTATGCAAAAGGAATAGCTGTGGGAGAGCAAGCATGATGAATACAATAACCGCCGCATTCAATCTATCTAATTAATGAATTCGTTCAACAACTTATGACAAAATAACCCCTCTGGAGAGCGATTTGAGCAATGAGTCAAATGATGTAGAAATAGAATGCTAAATCTAATAAACATTGTATTCAATGAAACGGAATTATTTTATGAAATGGTTTTCAATTGCAGGACGCTGGATAGCGACGACTCTGTTTTGTCTATCAGCGATGGCCTTCGTTTGGCAAGGTGCGTTTTTCTTGAACACAGAGAACACAGAAGCAACGGCAGCTCCTAGTGTAAGCCTAATTGCATCGGCAGACGCGGGCGATCAAGTTCAAAGAAAAGCAAGTATTGATGCTGGACGAACCAAAAATTTCATCGAAGTTACGAAAGACAAGGTTAAGGAAACTGCCAATAAAAATGCTGCTCGTGTTGATCAAGCCACGGATGACGACGGTAGTTTAGTTGAGCGCAAAGCCAAGAGAGATAGAGATCGAATTGAGCAAAGAGCAGATGAAGATGCTGCTCGGACAAAGGAAGCAGTAGATAACACAAAGAATGCTGTTGAACGTACTGTTGATAGCATCAAGGATGTTTTTAGCAACTAGAGAATAGTTATTAGGTTGAAAGTCAATGTACATTGTTTAATTCATTGCATCTAATTGCACTGGAATGCTCAATGTACATTGATTGGCTTTTACAATCCTTTTAAGCCTGATTGTGCTAAAAGCTGTACGTCATTTTTTGTGATTCGTAGCAGTCCATACTAGAATTTTTATCTCAGCACTGATACCCTGAGCAAAGGCGAAAGCAGAGATCGGCTTTGTGCAGGAGATATTATGAATAACTGGCAATCTATACGTCTTTTTGGCTTGCCAGCAGAAAAAGGCAGATGGATTCTCATCCCGTTAGGCTCGCTTGTCTTACTGTGTCTGGGTACTGTCTATTCTTGGAGTATCTTTCGCAAACCGCTAGAGGACTTATTTGGCATCAGCGCTACCCAAAGTTTATTGCCCTTCACCTTCTTGTTAGTTCTCTATGCCTTGTTGATGCCAGTTACGGGATTTTACATCGATAGGATTGGCGTAGGCAAAATTACAGCGATTGGTGGCGTGGTGACGGGAATTGGCTATATTCTCTCTAGCTTAACCATGAATATCATCCTATTAACAATTACCTATGGTGTAATCGCTGGTGCAGGAGTTGGCATTGCCTATGGGGTTCCTCTGGCAGTTTCAGCCAAATGGTTTCCCGATCGCAAAGGACTGGCAGTAGGATTAACGGCTGTGGGGTTTGGACTTTCTCCCTTAGTAACTGCACCGCTAGCAAAAAGCTTAATTGCTGCTTATGGAGTTCTGCCTACTTTTACGATTCTGGGGATTAGCTTGACAGCAATTATTCTAGTAATCTCAGTTACCTTAAAACTACCCCCTAAGGGATGGAAACCACAAGGATGGGTTCCCAAAACTCTGGATGAAATAACTGAAAGCCAGCAAAAACAACTATGGCAATCGCCTTCCTTCTATGCTCTCTGGCTTTGCTACACCATCGGCACCTTTGTCGGACTTTCTGCCATCGGTATTTCTAGCCCAGTGGCACAGGAAATTATCAAACTTGATGCTACCACCGCAGCAATTACAGTTTCTATCTTTGCGGTATTTAATGGTATTGGGCGTCCCCTATTTGGTTGGCTAACTGATCGCTTTCAGCCCAAGGGAGCAGCAACTATCTCTTATGTGCTAATTCTGATTGCTTCGATTTTAATGCTCAACGCTGGAGAAGGACAAGGGTTGACTTATCTGGTTGCCTTTTCTTTGTTCTGGCTTTGCTTAGGGGGGTGGTTAGCGATCGCACCGACAGCAACTCTCATTTTGTTCGATCCAGAAAACTATGCCAAGAACTATGGCATTGTCTTCACCGCTTATGGCGCGGGAGCCTTGTTAGGAACTCTAGCTACCGGACAAATTAGGGATTTGTTTGGCAGCTATACTTATGCTTTTTATCCAACTGCGTTTTTGGCTGTCATCGGCATTATTATTGCTCAATTAAAGCTTCGATCTTAAAAGGAGATTCCCAACTTCTCTAATAAGCCAGGAATCTACAGGCATTTTACTTGGTTATAAAAAATTTTGAGTAACAATCCAAACTAGCCCTTACAGGCTTAAACCCAACTATCTACAACTACTTTAGTAAAAATGGTATTAGGGTGTGGGAACGCGAGCGCTTTTCCGTAGGGAAAATATAACAATTCCAATCACTAGAAATGCAATTCCCCACCAAAGGGATTTACCGGGAAGGATCGTGAGTAAAAGTGTTACAATTCCTGAAGTAATCAGTGACCAACCTACTGTTGTTTGATATTGCATAGTTTCTAACTCAATTCTCTGAAATAAATGTCTTTTGAATACAAAGTAGCTTACTCTGCTCTTGATTATATTAGTTATAAAATTAAACAATAACCTCCATCAATAGGCATAATATTTTTTATATTTCGTAAGTTTGCAAATCATTTACTTCTTGACGAAACATGAACAGCATTCGTATATCAAAAAATGAACACTGCTCACGTTTTTCTTCAATGCGACTTGATTTTGCCAACTTGCTGGCGATCGCTCGTTAAGAAACGCTGAAGGTAATCACTGGGTGAGTGGCATTAATTTAACTAGCACTCAATCCTGTTGGGTGTGGAATGAGCAACAGGCAGAACCTGTATTGTGCATGCCATCGCCTTAGCTAGTGGCGAAAAACTCAGGACTTAGGCAAATTTGTTCTTGAACCATTATTCATCGGGGCGCTTTCCCCGTGCGCCCTCAGTAGCTTGAAATTAGTACAACTGACCTCTAGAGGGGGATTCTGGGTCAAGTTCGGGGGGGAAATCGGGCAGTGTCGGTGTGGGTGAGGGAGTCGGTTCTGGACTTGGTGAGGGAGTCGGTTCTGGACTTGGTGAGGGGGTAGGTTCTGGATACGGCGTGGGTTCTGGAATTTGCTCAGGTGGAGATTGAATTTGATGAGGGTGTAGGAGTAAGGTAGGCATTTCTAATATCTCGCTTACAATGTATTTACTAGTTTGATAGGTAATGAGATTGTACGCGTGTTAGCATAAGTCAAACAGGACTAATTCGAGTCCTGACTTTTGTGGCAACTTGACAAATCATCAGCACGCCAATTTCCACAATCGCTCTCCCACGGTGCCATCCTGAAAGAATTGCAGGAGTTCGTCTTCGCCAAATTCCTAGCGGCTGACACGTTCTCTCTCGGCGATGAAATTAGCTATCGCCTTCTGTCGCCATCTGCTTAGGGGCAATTTATGGAAACTAGCATCTGTGCTGCCACGATTCCATTTTTATCGGGTTTGGCTTGGACAAACATACGCCAAAATAAATAATTAATAAGTAGCATGGCTCCCTTGCTCTTGTACGGCTTCGGTATCAATGTAGTCATCAGTCCCCTTGCGGTCGCGAGTGACTACAACTCAAGCCTGTTTTTAAGTAGGTTGGGCAATCCTAACCATGGCAACTAGTCCTAACGAAAGTATCCTAAGCATAAGTAAACTAAAAAGAGAACCCTCTGTAAGAGGATGGCAGTTTGGGGTGTAAACACTGCCATAATGCTACTAAGTTTGTAATTTGAAGAGGGTGGATCGCTGTATCCCAGATCAGGGTCTTGGTAAAGAGGTGGGCACATCGAATCCTAAATATCAAGGAATGTTAAAAAGCACAAGCAGCTAAAATCCATTCACTCTAATGCTGGTGGTGACTAGAGAAAAAATCTGTTTCGTTTGACGGGTTCGATTGCGACTGATTGTGAGTAGACCAATTCAACATGAGCGGAGACTTCCAACAGACAAGTACAGAACAACCGCTAGGTGGACGCTATAAAGTTATTAGCCAGCTAGGAACGGGTGGCTTTGGGCAAACGTTTCTGGCAGAAGATTTGCACTTGCCAGGACACCCTGAATGTGTGGTCAAACAGCTCAAACCTCAGTCAAATTCTTCGGAAACGCTGGGAATGGCACGGCGTCTGTTTGATACGGAAGCAGAAGTTCTCTATCAACTGGGGAACCACAACCAAATTCCCCGGCTATTGGCTCACTTTGAAGACCATGAAGAGTTTTATCTAGCTCTAGAATTTATTGAAGGACATCCCCTGACCAAAGAACTCATAACGGGTAAGCCATGGCCAGAGGCTCAAGTCATTGACTTATTGCAAGACATTTTGCAGGTATTGGCCTTTGTCCACGAGCAACAGGTTATTCACCGCGACCTCAAACCCCCCAATATGATTCGTCGCCGTTCGGATGGCAGAATTGTACTGATTGATTTTGGTGCAGTCAAACAAGTTAGTTCCCAGGTGATTAATCCCGAAACCGGGGAGACGAATTTAACAATTTCTATTGGGACGAAAGGCTATATGCCCAATGAGCAATTGGCGGGAAATCCTCGCTTTAGCAGCGATGTTTACGCCATTGGGATGCTGGGTATCCAAGCATTAATTGGCCTGCACCCCAAACGCTTAGGTGAAGACCCCCAAACCGGGGAAATTCTCTGGCGGGAACACGCCCCTGAGGTAACTTCAGAATTGGCTGATGTTCTGGATAGAATGGTACGTTATGATTTCCGCGATCGCTACTTGACAGCCGCTCATGCCCTAGAAGCGTTGCAGAATCTACCCACATACCTAGAACCCCTACCTCCCCCTCAGCTACCTACTTCATCCCCAAAAGCCCCCTCTATTCCAGAACAACCGCTTCCTAGCGACCTCGAACCTACGGATATAGAATCACCCAGCGAACTTGATCCAACCACTCAATGGGAACCTACCGAAACCACACCGCAAATGGTTTCTGGCAGCGAGGATACCACAACTCCTCTGTCTCAACTCCAACTTCCTGAATTACCAACCGAAACTCTCACCACACCACCCAATACTCGACAGGAATTACTTCAAAACCAGTGGGCAAAACTTTGGCCGTGGCTAGCCGTGGTAGCGGCGGTAGGTGTCACTTTTGTTGTGACCAAAACCTTATTCTCGACTCAGTTTGCCAGCCGCAGTCTCAACCGAGGTAGTGTCTCCGGCAATCCTACCCCGATGCCTACACCGATACCACCAACACCCAAGCCTCCACCTCGTAAGCCTACCGCAGAAGAACTTCTCAAAGAAGGAGAACGTTTAAGAATAGCTGGACAGTGCCGGGAAGCGATGAAACGTTACGACGAAGTGATCGAACTCAAACCCAAGCAAGCTGAAGCCTATTGGGGACGATGCTACTGCTATAACAAGCTAGAACAGCCAAATGAAGCCCTGGTTTCTTGCAACGACGCCCTTGACCTTAAGGCTAGATACCCAGAAGCGATGTGGGGTAAAGGTAATGCTTTAGAGGAGCAAAAACGCTTGAGCGATGCCTTAGCCCTCTATGAACAAGCTATCATCCGTAAGCGCAAATTTCCCGAAGCTTGGGTGAGTCGGGGTGTGGTTCTGCAAAAGCTAGGCCGCTCCTACGAGGCGGTATGGGCACTGGATGAAGCCATTAAGCTCAATCGTAATGTACCCGAACCTTGGGCTGTTAAAGGTGAAGCCCTTTGGGACTTGAGGCGTCGGGATGAGGCGATTGTTGCCCTGGATAAGGCACTCCAACTTGACCCCAATTATCCAAAAGCTCTTGAGCTGCGTGAGAAAATCCGTAAAGAAACCGGACGGTAAGTTATCCGTTTCTAGTTCCTCAGGCGATCGCCTGCACAAAGGCCGCTTCCATGTTCGCAATCCATACCATAAGGTCACAACCGATCTCCGCCTGAGCCGTAGGAAAAGAGCGGAGTATGTCAATTTTTAGATCAGCTATCAGCATATTCGTCCCCGCTTTGCAGCCGTAGAATGACTAATAGGATTTTTCCCAATCCATCGTTCGTCCACAGGTTCAGACGCCAATTGATAACGACTATCTGAAGAAAGTCGAATGGCACGAGAGCGATTATCTAAACTGGCATGAATGTTGACACTCCCCCCTTTAGAAAAGGGGGGATTCTTGGGTCAGTGGGGAGCCAAC
>CAZPRJ010000048.1:0-57704 GCA_964588805.1 uncultured Microcoleus sp.
ACCAAGAAAAAGCCGTCCTTGAAGGACGGGGCTTGAATCCCATTATTTTCGGTCATCTAGATGAATTCCATCCACGTCATAGCGACGCACTACATCGAGAATAACGTTATACGTCCAATCTTGAACAACCTGGGCTCCAGGGTCCATCCATCGATTTGTGCCATAGGAGTAGACATATTCGGGATGGGTAACGGCGATGTGGGGGCGAACATTGGGCGAACGTTGGGAGGAAATACCTGCACGGTAAGGGTTAAACCAAGCATGGAGTTCGATATTGCGTCGGTGGGATTCGGCGATCGCAAATTCTAAGGGATCGTACAGGGAATCGGGTGCTTGTCCTTGAGTTCCCGTCAGCCATTCACTCCAAGGTTCTAATTGAGACGCATATAAGGCATCTCCGGCGGGACGTACCTGTAAGATGATGGTATTAAATTTTAAGGATTGGATGCGATCCAGAATCTGAATGAGTTCGCTTTTTTGCTGTTCGACAGAAAGTCCACGCTGAGACGGCCAATCGATATTCCAGACACTTGCTACCCAAACGCCTCGAAATTCTCGTCTATGGCTAACGGTGACGGTTTTGGGGCGAACTCTAACAATGTAATCGGAAGCCAGAGGGGGTACAGTTCGCAAATACACTAAGGCTTGGTAGACAAAGGCCACAACCTCGGCACGGGTTGCGGCTTCTAAAGGTTTGAGTTGCTTTAGATTAGGATATTTAACGACTATCCCTGCCCCGGTAGCGGCTTTAATTTTTTCTAGGGCATAGGTGGGAATTTGAGCCGCATCTTGATAAAGTTCGGGCAAGGATACATTCAGCGCCTCAGCGCTATTAGCCGGAATTTCTAAGCCACTGACTAGGGAAATCAGTACTTCTAGCCGAGAAATAGAGGCTTCGGGACGGAAAATATTTCCTGGATATCCCGATAAAAACCCGGTTTCGTAAGCCTTTTGAATTGCAGGGGCTCCCCAAAAGTTGGCAGGAACATCGGTAAAAGGGACATATTGCCGTTTTTTGGGTTGGGTAAAGGCTTTCTGCAACAAGGCCGCAAATTCAGCGCGACTCATGGCGCGATCGGGCCGAAATGTACCATCCCCAAACCCGCTAATGATACCTCTAGTCGCTAATCCTTCAAGGAATAAACGTGCCCAGTGATTTTGAATATCCGAGAAGCGAGGGGGTGAGGCAACCATCTTTTCTTACAATACGAACCCAGTAAAAAGCTCGAGCTTTTTGCCCGAGCATCTTGCACTATATCTGATGAACTATCACACTAGTCCACTCTCTGGTCTTAGAGAACACAAAGAAGTGGGAAAAGTTTCTTCTGTAGCTTAGTAACGGCGCGAGAAGTTATCGTTTCTCCGTCCCGAAAAGCTTTTATTTTCACGGGGTTTAGCCTTATTGACTCTCAAATCACGCCCCATCCATTCTGCACCATCTAACGCTTCAATCGCTGCTGTTTCTTCAGCCTCCGAACTCATTTCCACAAAACCAAAGCCTCGCGGACGGCCGGTTTCGCGATCGGTGGGAAGTTGAACCCGCGTGACAGTACCGTATTCTGCAAAAACTGCACTTAAGTCTTCTTGCGTAACGTCGTAAGACAAGTTACCAACATAAATTGACATTGATTCTCTCCAAGATCAACAATCAGCAGAGTGTAGAGTATTGAGACTTCGGAGAGAAATGTGTTGACAACCAGAAGCACACAAAACTACCGATGAAAACAAAATCTGCAACCGAAAAAATTCTCCTCTTCAAGATAGCGCATAAACTGAATGCGTCAAAAGGAGAATTGGAAAAGTTTGCAAACTGTTGCGTGGGTTTGGCAATTTAGGTTCAAAACCCGATAGAGCATTAGATTGAAGGGTGCATACCGCACCTCGCACTCAAGGGCATACTCTTTCCCTTATGCCGATTTCACTTGGGAATCAGCTTCACAGAGGGTGAGAATTTCCACACCATCTTCTGTCACTGCTATTGTATGCTCAAATTGAGCAGAAAGTTGGCCATCTTTAGTCACGGCTGTCCATTTGTCGGCTAAGACTTCAACTTCCCAAGTCCCTTCATTAATCATTGGCTCGATGGTGAACACCATACCAGGGCGGAAACGTTTGCCTTTTCCCCGAGTTCCATAGTGAGGAATTTGAGGGGCAGTATGGAAGATATTGCTCACACCGTGCCCTACAAAGTCTCGCACCACCGAAAAGCCATTAGACTCAGCATATTCCTGAATAGCCGCGCCAATATCCCCGATGCGCCCTCCTGGCTTAACAGCCGCAATTCCTCGTCTCAAGCATTCCTCCGTCACTTCCACTAATTTTTTGGCCAGAGGCGAGGGTGTTCCTACGAAAAAAGTTTTGGAGGTATCACCGTGGTAGCCATCTACAATCGGCGTGACATCGATATTAATAATGTCGCCATCTTTCAGGATTTGTTTGGCATTGGGAATACCATGACAGACGACTTCGTTAATACTCGTACAGATGGACTTAGGAAAGCCATGATAGCCCAAGGGAGCGCTTTTGGCTCCATGCGCTTTTGTCCAACGTTCTGCCTCATCGTTCAGTTCTAAAGTACTTACTCCAGGCTTCACCATTGGCTCAAGGTGAGCGAGAAGTTCGGCGGCTAAGTGGCCAGCACGGCGCATTTTTTCAATTTCTCTGCTGGATAAGAGAACGATTGTTTCGCTTCCCATGAATCTTCCTTACAATGATCTCCTCAATGGGTGAGGAAGTCTATCTTTATAACAGGACTGATAGAAAAATTCCACTTCTAGGGTGCAAATGATTGCTCCTTTTTACGAATCTTCGTATTGAGTGGAAGTTTTTGCGTAAGTCTCTATATTAATTAACTTTACCTCGATCGCCTCAGCATCCTCTATGGAGGTGTGCAATTCAAACATAGATTGTGACAATAGCTGATGTCGCCAGATTAAAATCGAAATCCCATCAATATGAGTAGGGATGGCGCAATTGGGCGGTAATTCGTCTAGACGATGGGTTGATTGCAGGTGGGCAAAAATTTTGAGTGCAGTGGATTGAGGAAGAGCGATCGCGCAATAGGGCATTGATGCGATCGTACACCCCCATGCATCCAGGCTGTTTCCAGACTTTTCGTTACCAAGTTTTGCCCATACGCGTAAACCTTCTGTGGCTTGTGTAATCGTTTGTGCAAATGTCAAGCCACCATATTGCCCTAACTCTCCATATAAACCTAGACGAAAATGCCCATCACTCAGACGCAAGGCCGAATATTGATATCCGGTAAAAATCACGTCTAGAGACTGAAATGGCGCAATTTTAGCCACAGCATCACCGATTAGCAACGTCGCCAGTTGCAATCCCTCAAGTCCACCAATATCCCATAATTGATACTGAGATAGGTTAAGGAAAGGTGATTTATCTGAATTTTCAAGGAGGGCTTGGGCTGATTTTGTCAGAAATAATTGTTTGACAGAACGGCTCATAAATTTATGTAATACAGCTCCCTTTTGTATTACACCTTAACCTGTTTTCATCTTCAGAGATGCTTGGATACCCATTTAATTTTTTCTTTAAATTACAGCGTTTTCAAACTTTATTTCGCCTTTCCCTATTTTCAGTTTCCCCGTAGCTAAGCTATCATCGACTCAGTAACATTCTTCGTTTAAAGGATTATAGGCAATGCAGATAATTCTCCGGCTTTTGGGTTCAGGCTGATAAGTTATTAAAAATACATTTTTTAATTCCCAACTAGTTAAGTTTGAAACTCATTTTATCTTTTTTAAGAAAATGTAGGAGAAATCCCTTGAACCTTAATAATTCCGTCCTTAAAATTGAGCGTTTACAACAGTGTGTAGAACAGTTGCAGCACCTTTCTAAGAAAACGTTTGACATACCCCGAACACCTACCTCTCGTATAACTCCTCTAAGCCCATTCCCCCTGAACTCATTCACTCAACCGACGCTAATACATCCTCATAAAAAACGATCACCTGTAATTCCTCAAACTGTAGAACAGCTAGAAAGCATTTTCAATGAACTCATCCAGGGCTTAGAAGAACTGAAAGTTACTACCCAAGAATGTCATTCAATTCAGGAACAATTTTCTAACCTCAAACGTTCTCAGAAACACTGCGAACGCTTTTTTAATTATTCAATGGATTTAATGGCGATCGCCGGATTGGATGGGCAGATAAAACTGGTGAATCCTGCCTGGAAAAAAACATTAGGTTATACTCAAGAAGAATTAGAGGGAAAGCCTTTGTATGAATTGATTCATCCTGACGATATACAACCAACCCTTGCCGTATTTGAGCAGAAGATAAAATCTAATCAAGGATTTATTGGATTTGAAAATCGCTATCGATGTAAGGACGGTTCTTATAAGTGGTTGTCTTGGGATAATGTAACATTTTTGGAAGAAGGCTTATGCTATGGATTTGCCCATGATATTACAGCGACTAAGGAAGCTGAATTTGCACTCCGACAACTGAATGAGGAGTTAGAACATCGAGTAAAAGAGCGGACAACGGAATTAACAACTCTTAATCAGGCGTTGTATCAACGGGAAGAAGAATTAGAAACTATTTTAGAAAATACTCCCGATGTTATTGCTAGATATGATAAACAATTGCGCCATACCTATATCAACCCAGCAATTGAGCGAGAAATAGGAGTTCCTTCTAGGAAATTTATTGGTAAAACATTGCCTGAATTAGACTTTCCGGACTCTCTAGTTTGTTGCTGGGAATCCCATTTCAGAGAAGTTTTTACATCCCAGGAAGAACGATTAATGGAATTTAGTTTTACTGGGCGAAATGGCATACAGTTTTATGAAGCCCGCATCGTTCCTGAATTTTCTTTTAGTGATTCTGTAGACTCTATTTTATCGATTGTTCGCAATATTACAGCTCGCAAACAAGCTGAAGAAGAAATACGCTCTTGCCTGGAAAAAGAAAAAGAGCTTTCGGAACTTCGTTCTAGTTTTATTACCATGACTAGCCACGAGTTCCGTACTCCTTTAATGACGATTCAAACTTCGACTGAATTATTAAATCATTACCGCAGCCGCCTTTCTCCTGAAAAGCAAAGTATTCATCTTCAACGCATTCAAAGTGCTGTTGCCCGTATGACTCAAATGTTGAATGATATTCTGTTAATTTCCGAAGCTAAAATAGGTAAGCTAGAGTTTCAACCCAAGCCGATTAATTTAAGTAAATTTTGCTGTGATTTAGTTGAATATTGGCAATTGCATGATAGCAATAAGCACAATATAGTATTGACTGAATCCAATTCCTACAAGGGGGAAATATCCAATCAAGAAAACCAAGAAGCTGAGGCAGATATATCATCTATTTCTAATTTACCAACTCTTCCTTGTCTGGATAAAAATTTAATACAAGAAATCCTTAATAATTTAATTTCAAACTCTATTAAATATTCCCCTATGGGTAGTACCATTGATTTTAAAATTGATTATCTCGAGAATGAAATAATATTTACTATTAAAGATTCTGGTATTGGAATTCCTGAAAAAGATAAAATTCATTTATTTGAAATCTTTCATCGGGCTACGAATGTAGGGACAATTCCAGGAGTAGGATTAGGTTTAGCGATTGTCAAACAATGCCTAGACTTACACAAGGGAGAAATTTCAGTTATTAGTGAAGTGGGTAAAGGAACAACATTTACCGTCACACTCCCTTATCAGCAAGGTTATTTAATTTAACTTAGGTTTGTGAGAAATAAACCTATAACTTTAAGTTTTTGATTTTTGATTTTTGATGTTTAACTTTCTCTGATATGCCCTTAAAATAAAATCTTGATAGCACACAAGAGGAGGGAATCAGTGCAGGTTAAAGCCGCCGTAGCCTATGGGGCAGGTCAGCCCTTAAAGATAGAAACGGTTCACTTAGAAGGCCCCAAAGCAGGCGAGGTAATGGTGGAAATTAAGGCCACTGGAGTCTGCCATACTGATGCCTATACTCTCTCCGGCAAAGACCCAGAAGGACTGTTTCCCACTATTCTTGGCCATGAGGGTGCAGGAGTAGTGGTGGAAGTGGGTGAGGGTGTCATGAGTGTGAAACCGGGTGATCATGTGATTCCTTTGTACACCCCAGAATGTCGGCAATGTGAATACTGCTTAAGTCGCAAAACCAATCTCTGTCAAGCCATTCGCCCCACTCAAGGACGGGGACTAATGCCGGATGGAACCAGCCGGTTTTCCCTCAATGGCACTCGACTGCATCACTATATGGGAACATCAACCTTTGCCAACTATACGGTACTCCCAGAAATTGCCGTGGCAAAAATCCGTGAAGATGCCCCCTTTGATAAAGTTTGTTATGTCGGCTGTGGTGTGACCACAGGTATCGGTGCTGTCATCTACACGGCGAAAGTTGAACCCGGTTCGCGAGTGGTGGTGTTTGGACTCGGTGGAATTGGACTGAATGTCATTCAAGGGGCACGAATGGTCGGTGCCAGCCAAATTGTTGGTGTTGATATTAATCCTGCCAAGAGGGCACTGGCTGAAAAATTTGGGATGACTGATTTTGTGAATCCTCAAGAAGTCGAAGGCGATTTAGTGCCTTATCTTGTGGATTTAACCAAAGGGGGTGCCGATTACAGTTTTGAGTGTATTGGCAATGTCAATGTTATGCGCCAAGCGTTGGAATGTTGCCATAAAGGTTGGGGCGTTAGTGTCATTATTGGAGTTGCAGGTGCAGGTGAAGAAATTCGGACTCGTCCATTTCAATTAGTAACCGGACGGGTTTGGAAGGGGTCGGCATTTGGTGGGGCGAGAGGTCGTACTGATGTGCCTCAAATTGTGGATTGGTACATGGATGGAAAAATTAATATTGATGATTTAATTACCCATGTCATGCCGTTGGAAAAAATTAACGATGCATTTGATTTGATGCACAAGGGAGAATCTATTCGTAGTGTTGTTACTTTTTGATGGATTCAACACTCAATAACACGATTGAGAAAGGTTTGAGTAAAAGAGGTGATTCAGTTCGTCATGATGGAGGTGGTTGTAGATTAAAACAAAATAACTTGAGTTAGTTTTTAAGTCCAGTTTCAGGTGACAATCTGTTCAGCGCTCAGAGGAATGAAAATCAGTGGAATAAGATACAATTTCAAAATGCTGGCTTTGCTCCAATTGTTCTACAAATTTATTTTTATCTGATGTAAATAAGTGCAAATATTCTTGAGTACGAGTCATGGCGACATATAACTGTCGTCGGGCAAGAATTGTACCTTGAGTATTTTGAGAACAATCAGAAAATTGCTCCAGCCAAAGTATTAAAACAGCTTTAAACTCCAGTCCCAGTGCAGAAAGACAGGTAATCAGCCTAATGCCTGGTATGTTAATACTATACTTCTTCTTATTGTTAGGACTTTTAGTAACCCAATAACTTTCTATCTCTAAACCTTTTAGGTGATTCATTATTTCTTGCAATTTTTTTTGCTCATCCTTGTTAGCTTGTCGGTATAAAATAGCAATTTCACGGAAGTCACATCCTAATTTATGAAGTTTTTGAATTTGATTAATAACTGCTTGTTCCTGGCTAATAGATGTAGAGACTACATGAATTTGAGGGCGAGAACCATTGCGTAATGCTAGACTAGGTTGAACTGTTGGAAAAGTAACTTCCTCATCGTCTAGCATCTCGCCTTGTTGGTTTACTCGATTCAGTAATCCCCACGCGGCTGAAAGTATTTCGCGGGTATTACGATAATTTTTATCGAGATCAAAATTTTTACTAATAGTACGGCCCTGAGCTTTAATTCCTACTTCTTTCCACTTAAAGTCAGAGCGTTTGTAGAGACTCTGACTTCCATCAGCTACAATCATTAAATCGCCATTTTCTGAATCTTTTAAAGCCTGAACGCAGCAGCGAAACCAGAGAGGAACAAAAGTATGTGCTTCATCAACAAGAATGGCATCCCATTTTTGTTCAGAAGTATAAGAAGAAAGTTTTTGGAGAACTTTGTCGCCTACATACTCATCAAAGTTGCCAGAGACACTACTGGGTAAACTTCCCAAGATTGAACCAGCCCACTCGTGAAAATTGGTAACTTCAATTTTTTTGTATTGAGAATTTTCGTCCTGCTGGTGAAGAATTGACCTTAAGTGCGATGCTAAACTAACGTTAAAACAAAGAATGAGAATTCTAGCTTCTGGATAATCGGTAGTAAGCATTTTAGCACGAGCAATTAGCAGAAGTGTTTTGCCAGAACCTGAGACGCCGAAGAAGATACGATGTCCTTCACCAATACTTCTCGCTAAAGATTCTTGTCTGCTATCAAGTGTTTTAAGGACTGTATCATTGGGTAATGGTGCAAAGAACCCTGGTACACTTTCAGGACGAGCTTGTTCAGAGCGTACAATAATTTCTGGATAGAGGATACCTTTTATAGTACTAATTTGGTCAGAGGTTAGAGGCGGAAATGGAAAACGGACTGTAAACATTTTCTCTAACCGTCTAATTAAATTTTCACTGCTGATATTCTCCCAAGCTAGTAACTCATCGCGGTACGCGACTTGAGGTTGACCTAACAATTTGTTTAAGTTAAGGTTAGTTGCTTGCTCCTCTGTTATGTTTGACATAATTGCTCCCAAACCAACAGGGAAGGCTATTTTACCTTTATAGTTACCTTGCTGCTGTTGTAAAATTCTGTATTGTGGAAACTGATTTAAAATTTTGTCTAGATATTCTTTACATTGGCGCAGAGGAGATTTTTGATTTTCAGTAGTTTCAATACTATTTTTGATTGAGCGAATCTTAAAAAAGTGAGAGTTTCCTTCAAGAATTTGATTAGGATACCAACCTTTCACCTCAATAACTAGAAGCCCGAAATTTTTGCCTAAAACAATAAAGTCTGGATAGCGCCCTTGTACAATCGGTTCATACCAAACATAGAAGTCATTTGCTAATTTGTCACGGAGTAAATTATAGAGCCTTTTTTCGCCTTTACTGGCTTTAGATGGTAAAGACGGAGGAATCATTATAGCCATAATTGTTTTATTTGTTCTTAGCGTTATAGGAATATAAACACCTGGGCTATTGCTTATAAGTCCCGCCTCACTCCAGGTTCCAATTCTGTAGATACTATCTTAACTTTAACCTCACCGTTTTACCTGTTGGCAATCCTGTTCGCTGATACATCCCGACTCCTCATCCACCCAGCAAGAATCCCCAAAAATAACACTCCCATAAGCCCAGCAATCGGGTTATTATCCACACCAATAATCCAGGGATGAATATTATTAGAATACTTCAATAATTGACCTATATTCAGAATGTAATATCCCCAAACTAAACCCGCATGTAGACCAATGGGTAAACCCAATCGGCCGTTAGATGCCCGCTTTGCCCACACTTGCGTCAGCCCTAACAATACCAAAGCAGGAAATGTTGGTAAGGTGCGGATGATTTCTAACAGAGGCTTGAGAAAATGCGAGACAGCAAAAATAATCGCATCTGCCCATAGAGATGTGTTCGGGTTGTAGTCTTTTTGCAATTCATCTAACAACCAACCCCGAAATACTAATTCCTCCGCCAAACCAATACCAAGCGCACTGAGAAATCCTTCTAAAATCACCCTCGGTAATACAGGTTGAGGTGTTTGGAATTGTACCCAACCTAGTAACGCTTCTAAGGCGAACAGGGAAAACACAAAGAATACACCAATCGTTAAACCCTGGAGTAACTCCAATCCATTTTTACGCGATCGCTCTAAACCATAACTCCTAAACAGATGCGATCGCCCATAAACATTCTGACCCCACCATTTAATTAATAATAAAAATCCCCCGAACAATAGCCCCATCGTTATGATCGTGGCTAAGTTCGGGTCGAAACTCAATAAAAGGTATATGGGTGCTGCTACAGGTAGCCACAGCAACAGCAAGATTAAAAGGAATGCGCCCACCCTTATCGGTACTGGGTATCGAGCTATTTTAGTAAGATTAGGTTTCAAAAAATTTGGGTCGCAAACATGGGCAAACCCCCGACAATATTTGATGTGATCAGCCTTATATTTGGGCTATTGACCCTGACGTGTTTTGAACTGGAGTACTCTGCGTAGCGAGTCAGCAATGTGACATCTTTGCAGTCGAACTCAACGCCTTATTCGTCCGGTTCAATCGTGCTACTCAAGCCGTGATTTTTCAGCGTTTCACAATAAAACTCAGCGTGTTCTTGAGCACAAATAATCACCAACCCGATTCCCGTCATGTGGGCTTCCATCATAATATTGACGGCTTGAGGCTGGGTGAGACTCGCTACGGTAGTCATCAAGGTTTGTACCACATACTCCATTGAGTTGAAATCGTCATTATGCAGCAAAACGCGGTAACGAGGCGCATGCTTGCGGACGGTTGAACGCTTCTCTATAGTTTCGACAGACACGACTCTACCTCCTTTGATTCATAAGGTTTACAAGGTCTTGGGATAAAGTAGGAAAGCTTGTGGCATTAATCTTTATATTACTAAACATTATTCAGCTCCATACATTTAATAGCGCTAAATAGTGTTGAGTGCCTGAGCAGTACTGAATCCTGAACCCTAAAGCTTGAGCTAGGATAGAATTCTTAACCCTTCAACCAGGGCAAATCCCTCCCTGATAAAATTTTTAATACTCTGTTTAAGAAAGAGATAACACAAAGATGGAGTACAGCCATTATTTAGAGAGTAATGTAGCTGATTCCCGACATCTGTTTTCCCAAGCTAGACTGAGAAAAGTTAACTTTACTTCATAATTCTCGTGACGACCCAAGCAATGCGAGAGTCCAGCACTCGTCCTATCCCCGGCACCTATTGGCAATGGCGGGGGCAATCTATTTACTATGTACAAGCCGGACAACGACAATCAGGACGCCCTCCCCTACTTCTGATTCACGGCTTTGGGGCATCCACCGACCACTGGCGTAAAAACATTGCCGAACTTCAAAACAACTTTGAAGTGTGGGCAATCGACCTATTGGGATTTGGACGTTCTGCCAAACCCAACTGGCAATATGGAGGTGACTTATGGCGAGACCAACTCCATGATTTTATTACCCAAGTCATCGGTCAACCCGCCGTACTAGCAGGCAACTCCTTAGGCGGTTATTCAGCCCTCTGTGTTGCGGCTCAACGTCCAGAATCCGCCGTTGGACTGGTTTTGCTCAATAGTGCTGGCCCGTTTACAGATACGAAGGTGCCACAAAAAAATCCCCTTCAAAAACTCATGGGCGATGTCAGCCGCTCAGTTTTGTTACAGCCTTGGGCAAGTTTTCTCTTGTTCCAATATGTCAGACAGCGTTCCATGATTCGCAAAACCCTAACTCAGGTGTATTTAGATCAGAGTGCCGTGACAGAACAGTTGGTCGAAGAAATTTATCGTCCTTCCTGTGATCAAGGCGCACACCAAGTCTTTGCTTCAGTCTTCAAATCACCCCAAGGGGAAAATGTGGATGTGTTATTAAAACAGCTAACCTGTCCACTATTGCTGCTGTGGGGAGAAGCCGACCCCTGGATGAATGCCAAACAACGAGGTGCGAAGTTCCGTCAATATTATCCCCAATTGACAGAACACTATCTCAACGCTGGGCATTGTCCCCATGATGAAGTGCCCGAACAGGTCAACCAGATATTGGGGGATTGGGTGTTAGCCATTGCAGAAGACAATCACTCATCTACACTGGATGCGATCGCTTAAAGTGCCCTTTTCCAGAGTGCGATCGCTCCGGCTTGACGGCCTCAAAAATAATTTTCCTCAAAATACAGCAAAAATACGCCAAAACAACTCGCGGTATTACAAGTCTTACTGATATTGTTGTGAAATCCCCCATTCTCTGGACATTTTCCTCGCTTTTCCAATCACTCATCTGAGGGAATTAGGATAGCGAGGAAATTCCTTTATTGTCCAACATTGAGCAAAAAAACAGTGAAAAAAAGTAAAAGCTCTATGGGTACGTCTCCAGGTTGGAGACGCTCTTCCCCCAATCCAACACGGTCAAAAGCCAAAAGTCAAAAGCGGTTATTAGTGATTGGTTGTTGGTCTTTGGGTCACTCCAAAACTGACGACTAAGCCATTCAAACGGGAGTATAACCTCTAACTCCTACCAAGGATTACCAATTAAGGTAAACGCAGCCCAGTAGTAGGGATGCGTGAGTTCCCTGTCACCCAACTCAGCCAAAGCAGGGGGTAATGGCACTTCTCCTTGGGGAGAGTACAACTTACCCGATTCAATCCGCACCTGCCCCTTGAGCAGTGCTAACTGTGCCTGCCGCAGTGCTTCAGCTTTAATGGGAGTATTCTTGAGCTGTCTATAAAACTCCGTCATCAATCCCAACGTCGCTTCATCACTAACCATCCACAAACTAGCAACGGCTGATTTCACGCCCGATTGTACGGCAAGACCCGCAAAACCTAATTCTGCCTGAGCATTGCCCACAGCCGTACGACAGGCACTCAACACCAACAGCTCAACGGGAGGATTGCTCCAATTCAGTTGCGGCATCTGGTTAAGTCGTAGCTTTCCATTCGAGAGTTGAATATAGGAATTGTTGGGCGACCCCGATTGGAAGTCAGCATGAGTGGCGAGGTGGATAATACCAAAGGAGCCTTGTTGGCGTTGAGCTTTGAGGTTTTCCAGCGTGAAGGCGTTATTCAAAAATGCCTTGCCTTGCCATAATTGTTGAGTAATTACTGAAAGCTCCACCGGAACTGCGGGTAAAGGCTTTTGGTTAGGGAACTGATCAGCTCCCATGGCCAAAACTTGGACATTGTTCAAGCTGCGATAGCGAGTATCCGTCAAGCTAAAACTAGGCATCAGAGCCACACTGTAGCGCTCGATCAAAAACCCTTGACCATCGTGGAGAGCAGACATCGGGATAGCTCGTAAGCCACTGTCTGAGATAAATGCCAAGTTATTGATATTTTCGGCTTGTAGCTCAGATTCTAAAGGTTCGACCAGCCATTTGTATAACTGCTGAGCATAGCGAAGGTAGTTACTCGGACGTTGGATATTGGTAACATTACTGCGAAATTCTCGAGCAATGTTCAGTACACGGGCTCGCGTAGCTCCGGGAATCCGCTTGCGAATGGGATTTCCTTGGGCGGTGACAAGAATCAGTTCCAGTTCATCTGTGGAGCGTGGGATCGATGTCTGGGCTGAAGTTTGTGAGTCTACATCAGCCGACACAAAGACAGCATAGATCAAAGCAGGTGTACTACCCGTTACGCGATCAATTTGCTCTAAAGTTTCGCGAGTTTGAGTTAAATCCTGATTCCCAGCATTCAATGAGCGCCCAAAATACTGCTCAAATTCTTGAGTGAAAGACTGTTCAACTTCCGCCACTGTCACTTCCCTATTGACAGCTACTGGAGGAGGAGTCAGTACCACCTCACTAGGTTGTGGTGCAGGGGGATTAGGCGCATCGGCAATCTGCACCTGTGATACGGCATCAGATTGAGTTCTAGGGGTAATGAATTGAATCTGACTAGGAGGAGTTCCCTGAGTGAAGGGATTGGTAAAGGTTCCAGAACGAATCTGAGTATTTCCATCCGTCACGATAGCTCCCGCCGTGCCATTGATGCCGTTATAGTCAGACCCGACTGTAAAGGGAATCCCTAAAGTCCCCCCACCATGCCGGATGTTGATAGAACCTCCCCTCGCGCCCCCTGTGGCTAGGCTGGTATTGTCACCATTGGTGCCAGAGGCTTGAAATAAACTTGGGGTGGTGATGTCAATCGTCCCACCTCGACCATTCCCCAAACTGCGGGTATCAATAGAGTTGACAATAATGCGCTGTTGTGCATTGATAGAAACCCTACCGCCATCACCGGAAGAGGAACGGGTATCAATCTGTCCAGTGGTAATACTTCCCTTGGCCGCCTCTAACGTGACATTACCGCCATTGCCAGACGAGGAACGGGTATCAATCTGTCCGGTAGTCAGATTGCCCCTTTGAGATTGCAAGCGCACTTCTCCCCCATTGGTGAGGAAGTTACCGGCATTAATATTGGTGGCAGCGTTGAGCGTGAGGGGGCTGCCAGAGGTTTGAATGGTGTCATTCTGGTCTTGGAAGGTAATCGCTCCGGTGGTAGAGTCCAAGGTGAGGCTGCCAGCTTGCTGACCCAAACTGACGAGATTATTTTGAGTAAGCGGGGGTGTATTACCGGCGATATCCGCGATCGCAATTCCATCGTTTCCCTGCAAAACGAGATTATTACTGCTGAGTAAAGTATCTATTTGTCCCCAAGATAGGAGGTTCGCCCCGGTTGGGTTATCGGTACGTAAGATTTCTGGGTTGTTGGCTAAATTTCGATTTGGGGCTGGATTTGGGGCATCTATGAGCGCAAAATTTGCCGAGTTGAGAAATAACTGCCCCCGTTGCCCACTCGCCGCCGATGTATCCACGAGACTGTTAAACGTCAGGCTTCTCGTCCCAGATACCTCCACTACTCCCCCATTCCCTGCCGTACTGCCGCCAAGAGCCTGAATCGTTCCTAAAACACGAGCAGCGTTATCGGCTTGAATCCTGACCTCGCCACCATTTCCCGTTGTTCCAGCATTGGCATTAATCGTGACCTCCGGGCCGACAAAGGCTCGTAACTCATTAGGGGCTGTATCAGAACCCCGAACATCCGCACCAATCAACACCTGACCCCCTCCCCCATCTCCAGAGACATTCACCTGTGCGGATTCGACCAAACCGATGAGATTTCCCCGAAGCTGCACTGAACCCCCGATTTGACCCGCAGTAGTGCTAGAGGCATCCGTATTACCCGAAAAGACGACTGTTCCTGGAGTTGGAGGCACAACTACACCTGAGTTGGTGAGGATAACTTGTCCTGTAGAGTCAACGGTTAATCCTGTGGCCTGTGAACTTGCCAAACCTGTGAGCAATTGGGGTAATGCTAGAGGATTGGGGAGAAGAGAGTTGGAGGCAGAAGCTAGGGGACAATTGGGATTATTACTACAGGATTGAATCTCTAAATTTAATAAGTGGCCGGTTTGGGAAATACGGATGAGGTTTTGTCCGGGTACGGCAGCCACGGTAATATTGCCGCCAGAGGCGGTTAATTGACCTGTATTGACGACGGTACCACCCAGTAACGAAAGATTGCTACCTGCGGGTACATTGAGCTGGCCTGCGTTGATAATCGCTCCGGGAGTGCTAGCAGACTCAAAGGCAAAGATACTCGGTGTCCCTACCAAGGTCGCATAGTTATTTGTGCCAATGGCATTGAACCAAGTATTATTTCCAAAACCGATGCGGGTGGCGGTGGTGGCAGTAAAATCGGCAGGGACGTTGAGGCTAGAATTGGCACCAAAAATGATGCCGGCCGGGTTGATTAAAAATAGGTTGGAGTTGCCGCCTGTGACTTGAATGAGTCCGTTGATGATGGAAGGATTTCCGCCGATGACTCGACCTAAAATGTTCAAAATGGAGGGGTTAGACAAAAAGTTAGCGGTCTGATTGGCATCTAATCCAAACTGAGTGAAGCTATGAAATAAATTTTTCCCATCCTGACTAAGCTGACCCCCGGTGATGTCGTATACTGTTGGATTACTATTGGGCGTAACAACAGTGCCTGTGCTGCCATCGGAGGTAATGGGTTGGGCTGTGGTGATTACAGGCAGAAACAGGGCAGCAAGTGCCCCTAAGCAGGCTGACAAAACTTGGGCAGCACGGAGAAAGTACTCTGGTTTTTTGGCCAAGAAAACCAGGGAAATATGTTTGGGCATGGAATTTCTGCAAATGCTAACTCTATGGGGATTAGGGATGAAAAGTTTGGCTTGGCGGTACTAGTGTGTTGTCCCTAGTGAATGAACGATTGTTTCCCCTGTCTCGTTCCTGATGCCCCATACACCCATGAACGGCAACTGGATTGATGCGTCCCTTTGCAAAAACTAATGAAATGATTAAGAAATTCTATGGTCAAGCTCTGCGATTTCCGTACTAAAACTGAAGGAAAGGTTAAGAGCCTGTAGCTCTGGGGTTAGTAGCTGCTGCTAGTCGCTATTTCCAACCTAGCCCAATGCCAGAGTTAGTGAGGAGCTTGTTTGCTGAGTTCTTCACAGTTTGTTACAAAGATAAAGAGAACTCTCGTGGATGTACAACTGTATGTTTGGTGGCTTTGCCGGTATGAATACACCATCTGGCACGGATTGGGGAGAGCAGATGCTCAATACCGTTGTCAGCAAGACGATTCGCCACCTGTTTACGAAAAGCGAGTCTGTAGACATTTCGGTGCGCTGCTACCCTTCAAGTAAATTGTTGCAGGGTAGTATTGATAGTCTGAAGATGAGCGGTCGAGGTTTGGTCATCCGTCGGCAATTCCGGGCGGAGGAAATGTCGTTTGAAACGGATGCGATCTCAATTGATTTTGGTTCAGTCCTCCAAGGTCACATTAAGCTCAAACAACCCACACAGGCGATCGCCCAAGTTGTACTCACCCAAACTGATATCAACGACGCGTTCAAGGCGGACTTAGTTCGCAAGCGCCTGGAAAATCTTTCGATTCCAGCCTTGAATGAGTTGTCTGGGGGAGAACCCATCTCGTTTACTGACGTGCAGGTGACGCTACAACCTAATAATCAGTTGCGTCTGTTTGCCAAAGCTAACTTACCTCAGCATGGTCTAGTCCCGATTAGTATGACCTCAACTCTTGCCGTTGAGCGACGCAGGCGTGTCCTCTTCCAAAATACCCAGTTTGAACCGGATGCCATTCCTGAGTCATTACGGGACATTTCTCAAACCTTGACCACAGCCTTAGACGGGGTTTTAAATAATATGGTAGATTTAGACCGCTTCAATCTCGATGGCGTCACCTTGCGAATCAATCGCCTGGAAACTCAGGGAAATCGACTGATTTTCAGTGGTTATGCCCAAATTGAGCGGGTTCCTAATAATCCTTAAGTTAGGAGTCAAGAGTCAGGGGTCAGGGGTCAGGACTCAAGCGCTATTTGCTTTCGTTTCTTGATTGGAGGCGACAGCTCATCAGAGGTAGTTATATCGTTTCGTTTTGACACATAGATGGGAAGATAGGGGATGCAGGATGGATTTTCATGGGTAAATTGCAAAGAACATAATGGCGAATGGCGCTTCTGTAACCTTGGGTGGGGCTGTAATGTGGCCGCTAATGGTATTCTCTATTCTGGGAATCACCCTAATTTTGGAGCGTATGACCTTTTGGCAACGAGTTCTTAAGCGCCAAAATCGTACTATTCGGGAAGTTCTCAGGCTCTATCCCCAAGATTTGCCAGCCGCCTATCTAATGCTAGAAAAAAATAAAGACCTGCCGATCGCACGAATTTTTTTAGCTGCTTTAGAACTCAAAGACCCTTCTCCAGCAAAATTTCAGCTAGCTCTTGCTAGCGCTATTCAGGCTGAACTGCCTATCTTAAAACGGTTTAATACGTTGTTTGAGACTATTATTGTGGTTTCACCCTTGCTAGGGCTTTTAGGGACAATTCTCGGTTTGATGAATGCGTTTTCTGCCCTAAGGGTGGGCGATCTGGGCGGGACAAATACGCTGAGTGTTACAGGTGGTATTAGTGAGGCTTTAATTTCCACAGTAGCTGGGTTGTGTGTTGCTATTTACACGCTTTTATTTGCCAATACTTTTCGAGGATTATATCGCCGTCAACTAGCGCTAATTCGGCAGTATAGTGGTAAGCTAGAGCTACTCTATCGGCGGTACTATGTCTAAAAATTTTAATAGGGTAAAAATCAGAAATAAGGTTAGAAGCAATAAGAAGTTTACTGATTAAAAGTTACCTCTTATAATCTTAGATACACTGTAGGGTTAGGAATATAATTGAATTGAACAAAAAGAAAAATACAAACACTAAGTTAAGTTGGATTGATAGTATTAATTGCAACCTTTTTTTAGCTTTTTACTGATTTTAAAACGATTTACAAGTACTGAGGTGGACATTGGCGGGAACTATCTAGACAGCTTTGGTGTCTTTGAGTTAGAACCTCTGTCTCGTATGCTGTCGCACTTTTACGTCTAATTTTGGAATAGACGTATCCCCTACCTCTTACGCTCTGACTACAAGCAATTGGGATTTGTCATGGATATGACTGATTCATATAAGCAAGTCTGAAGAGCCTATTCTATCCGGGTGCAAGCCTATTGACTTGTAAAAACTACAAATACCCTAATCACTAACGTTGTAGCGTTGGACTGTGCTGCATTCCTCGTTTGTCGTGCGCGGAGAGAGCAGTAAACCCTAGTGCAGATGAGGTTTGAAATTACATGAAAGTTTTACTTTTATATCCCCTATTTCCGAAAAGTTTTTGGTCATTTGAAAAAACGTTAGCCTTACTGGGGCGTAAGGCAATGCTTCCACCTTTGGGATTAGTAACAGTAGCTGCTATTTTGCCTCAGACATGGGAATTTAAATTAGTCGATCGCAACGTTAGTCAAGTCACTGAAGCGGAGTGGGAATGGGCAGATTTAGTGATTCTCTCCGCGATGATTGTGCAAAAGGAGGATTTTTTAGTCCAAATTCAGGAGGCAAAACGTAGGGGAAAATCGGTGGCTGTTGGTGGCCCTTATGCCACAGCTTTACCCGATGAAGCTGAAGCAGCCGGTGCAGATTATTTGATTTTGGATGAAGGGGAAATTACCTTACCTTTATTTGTAGAAGCGATTAAAAAGGGAGAAACATCGGGTATATTTCGGTCGGGTGGTGAGAAGCCTGATGTTACCCACACTCCAATTCCTCGTTTCGATTTATTGGAATTTGATGCCTATTCGGAAATGTCGGTACAGTTTTCGCGAGGGTGTCCATTTCAGTGCGAATTCTGCGACATTATTGTTCTTTATGGTCGCAAACCTCGGACGAAAACACCAGCTCAAATTTTAGCTGAATTAGAACGCCTTTATGAGTTGGGTTGGCGACGGAGTATTTTTATGGTGGATGACAACTTCATTGGCAATAAGCGCAATGTGAAGTTGTTTTTGAAAGAATTAAAACCCTGGATGGTTGAACACGGGTATCCGTTCTCATTTGCCACCGAAGCATCCGTTGATTTGGCTAAAGACCAAGAATTGATGGATTTGATGGTTCAATGTAATTTTGGAGCCGTATTTTTAGGGATTGAGACACCAGATGAAGAGAGTTTAGCACTCACTCAAAAGTACCAAAATACGCGAGATTCGTTGAGTGATGCTGTAAGTCTGATCGCCAAATCTGGATTACGGGTGATGGCAGGGTTTATTATTGGCTTTGATGGAGAAAAATCGGGAGCAGGCGATCGCATCGTTCAATTTGTAGAAAAAACGGCAATTCCTACCGCTTTATTTAGTATGTTGCAGGCGCTTCCAGATACGGCGCTTTGGCATCGATTGAAGAAAGAAGGACGACTACGGGGTGAATCAGCCGATATTCATCAAACCACATTGATGAACTTTGTTCCGACTCGTCCCTTGGAAGATATTGCGCGGGAATATGTTGATGCGTTTTGGACACTCTACGAACCCAAACGTTTTCTCGATCGCACTTACCGCCATTTCCTCCTCTTAGGAGAAGCCACATATCCCAAAAAAGGAAAAACTGCCAAGAAGAAGCTGAATTGGATAGTGATTCGAGCACTGCTTATTGTTAGCTGGCGGCAAGGTTTTGTCCGTAATACACGTTGGCAATTTTGGCGCAATTTATTTAATATGTATCGATACAATCCAGGGGGATTGAGTAGTTATTTATCTACTTGTGCACAAATTGAGCATTTTCTAGACTATCGAGAAATTGTCAAAACTCAAATTGAATCACAGCTAGCTGAATTTCTGGCACAACCGGATAAATTGCCAGAGTCTTCAACAGAAGAGAAATCTCCAATGAGTGTTAGTGTTTAGAGATAATTTTGTGTCTCCCCCTGAACAAAGTTGATGGGGGACTGACGCAAAGCAAGGGGTCAAGAAAGCTTCCTTACTCAATTGTAAGGTTGAAAGACGACCTTAATCTCTACTGTCTGGCTATTAGTCTGCTTAAATGGCGATCGCGGACAGGATATGAATGTTAAATGAAAAGCAGATGTTGGGTTTTCCGCGTAAACCCTACCGAAAAGATATGCGATCACTGTCTTCAAGCGATAATTTAGATAAACGATAACGATTTCTGAGAGTAGCAATGGTTCAAGCAACGGAATATCTTTACATTGTTAGAGACGAGCAAATTCTGAGTGGTGAACCAATTATTCAGGGAACTCGTACACCCGTAAGAGCAATTGTTGAAACTTGGCGTATGGGTGTTGCACCCGAAGAAATTCCCAAAGGGTTGCCACATCTAACCTTGGCGCAGGTGTTTAGTGCATTGACTTATTACAGCGATCATCAAGATGAAATTAACAATTACATTGAACGTAATCGAATTCCTGATGAGTTAATCGACCCATTGATTAAAGATTTGTGAGCAGTCTTTTTATTTGTTTGTACTTAGATGAAGATGTCAATGTCTTGGTAGCAGACTTACTCAAAGCAAGAGGCTTTGATGTAATCACCGCACGAGATGCAGGAAAAATTCAGGCTACTGATGCAGAGCAATTTACCTATGCAGTGAGCCAAGCAAGAACGTTAATGACTCACAATCGAATTGATGCATGAAGAGCTTGTACAGGTTTATTTTGCTTCAGGACAGATGCACTATGGTGTAATTTTTGCTGTTCACCGTTCACCTCAAGAAATTGCACAACGATTATTGGTGATTCTTAATCAAGTGACAGCAGATGAGATGCAAAATCAGGTGCGATATATTTAGCTAATCACAAGTAACGTGAACGTGTTGTTCCTGATAGCCATTGCCACAAATGCATTTCCGGAACGCGATAACGATCGCGCCTGTTCTTAAATTATTCAAACACGACATCTTCATAAAGCGCCTCTAGTGTTCCCTCAAAGCCGATACTGTCGAGCCGAAATAATGTCTGTTGGGGCGTGTAGAACTGCAAAACCCACAACCCTTCATCATTGCGTCGGAAGCATTCGACTCGCTGCCGCTTGGTATTAATCAGGACATACTCGCGCAAACTCTCTAGGTTCTGGTAATCAGCAAACTTATCCCCTCGGTCAAAAGCTTCGGTAGAGTCAGATAAAACTTCGACGATTAGAGTAGGAAATCGCTTATAGGTAGGAGTTTCCAAGTCGCGTGAGTCGCAGGTGACTTGGATATCAGGATAGTAGAACCGATTGATGGCTTCAATTCGCGCTTTCATGTCCGAGATATAAACGCGACAGCCAGAACCTCGGACATGGCTACGAAGAAGTGTAGCAAGGTTGAGGGCAATAGTAACATGGGGGTCGCTTGCTCCAGCCATTGCATAGATTTGCCCGTCAATATATTCGTGTTTGACGGGGCTTTGTGTCTCCATCTGGAGGTATTCTTCGGGCGTGAGGGGAGGCTGTTGAGGAGAAGCAATCATACTGATAATGTTATCAACAAACTCTAGTACTCATAACGTTTTCCCATGTAGTTGCAACAGATCGAGTGATTCTCTCCCCTTTTGAAAGGGGGTGCAGGAGATCGGATTGTGTAGCATATTTATGGGAAATTGGTATCAAGAAGAGGATGCCTCAGCGCTGCTAATTCTAAGCTGCCAAAATCTAGCCAACCAGGTTAGGACGTAAGCTTCAATTGCTGATTACCCCAAACCTAAGCACTAATCGAGCGCGATCGCTTGCCAAAAGGAAACCATTGCACAGAATATTTCCCATTCTCACGAGCCTGCCACTTTTCAATTCTTTCGTAGCATTCAGCCACTTTATTAAACTCCCCGGCCTGTTTCCAAGCCTCTGCAACTTGCTTTTCACGAATAATAGCCACTTTTGACCACTGATTAATTGCACTCCAACACTCCTCCGCTTGACTCCAACATTCAGCCATTTCATAACAAATTGCTGCCTCTTTGATTTCCTCCGCTTGCTGCCAAGCTTGAGCAGCTCGCTGCCAAACTTCCTTTTGATTCCAAATTCCCGCAATTTGTTGCCAAGCTCGAGCCGCTTTTGGCCAAGCTTCCTGCTGCTCCCAAATAACCGCCGCTCCTAGCCAGCATTCCGCTTTTTCATAGCATTCGGCAACCTTATATAAATTACCTACTTTTTCCCAAGCTTTAGCCGCTTGTTGCCATGAATTTAAGTTCTCCCAAATTAGAGCAGCATCCTCCCAACATTCTCCTCTTTCGTAACATTCTGCCGCTTGAGTAAATTGGTTTAACTGATTCCACATTTTAGCCGCCAGTATCCATTGTCCCAATTCCTCCCAGATTAGAGCCGCCTCTTGCCAACGTTCTACTTTTTCATAACACCTTGCCGCTTTTTTCAACTGATTTGAACGCTGCCATGCTTTAGCTGCTTCCTGCCAATTATTTTGCCGTTCACAGGCATCAGCTACTTTTTGATATAGACACATTGCCTTTTCTGTCTCATAGATTCGTTCCCATTCTTCAGCCGCAATTTCATAACAAGTTTGAGCATCTGAATATTGGCTCATTTCCAAATACTTATCTCCTAGTAAGTGCCATTCATCTCGTTCTTCTAAACAACGGATTTGTCCTTGAATATCATTGCTTTTTAGATAGCACTGAAAAGCACAACGATAATTTTTAATCTGTTCTAAAGCTCGTCCTCGTTCCGCCCAATCTTGTTCACTAATTCCCTGCCATTTATCAAGCCAAAGTTCAGAATTAACCTCTTTCCAACACCGATACGCCTCATCCCATTTCGAGAGTTTATTCCATATATCTCCTGCTTTTTCCCAATCACCCTCTTGTTCGTGCAGCAAAGCTTCTGGTTTCATAGCTAAGTCTGAGCGTCCAGCACGCAGGTAGTTTTCTATGGCTTGTTTATAAGACCCCATTTCCTCATATTCGTGAGCCGATTTTAGTAAATGCTCTATATCGCGCTGTTCAAAAAATCCTTTGAGTTCTTGAGGTGTGGCTTTTTGAATAAAGGATTGGATTTCGGGAGATTGGTAAAATGCATTAGCATTCTCCTCATAAAAGTAGAGCTTATTTCTTGCTCGGGTTGTACAAACATAAAGGCAAGTGTATTTAAAACTCTCTAGTTCTTGAATTTGGGAATTACGGCGAGACTTCCAGTTATCACTATGGGAAAAGAAGTTCCAAACCAGGACTTCATCAAATTCTAGTCCTTTAACTTCTTGGACTGTTAATACTCGCTCGGTTTTAATTCCATTCTGACTGAAATGATGAATGAGCTTATTTTTATCTTCATCATTAGTCACAATAATGGCGTTTCGTTCTCCAAAAGAATTGCGGCCATTCAGGATAGATTTTTCATCAACCCCCGAAATCAGCAAGGGTTTTTCTCTGGCAGGTCTGACTGCTTTTTGAGCAGGAAACTGCAATTCATCTAACAGGGGATTTTGTTGGCGCAAGACTTTTAAAATCTGCTGTCCAAAGTCTACAATACTGGCATTACAACGGAAATTTTTAGTTAATTGTTGAGGTTTGAGATTTTGTTTGCCAGAATGATAGCTAGGTAGTTTAGAGTAATTTTGGTGAATTAAGCTAGTAATTTTACTCCATTTGAATCCACTGGGATTAATGACTTGGGCTGGGTCTCCGGTTAGGAAAAAACGAGGGACATTGACGCGATCGCTTTTCAGTAAAGACAACAAAAACTGAATTTGTATCTCGGTTAAATCTTGAACTTCATCGCAATAAATAGCATCGTATTGTTCTTGATGAAAGCTGTTCATCAGCAATTGGTGGGTAAGGTCGAGTTCATCCCAATAGCCTTGGCTTTGCAGCCAATTTTGATACTGAACCGCTAAATTATAAACACGCTGATAATCACCATTTGGCGGTAAGTTTAAAGTACTGTGAGTTGCCGCTAGCGATAAGTAAGTACTCTCACTAATTAAACCCATTTCAAGGGCATCAGTATGAGCGTAGCCTTTAATTAAGTGGCGGATTTCTTGCCACATTGCTATAGGGTCTACTCCAGCTATGGCTCGATGCTTATAAAACTTTTCAATAAATTTTTGCTGATTGATTTGTTGTTCACCTCGAAATCCGTGATTTTGCTTAAAACTCCGCTTTCTTTTTCCTATCTTTTTACAAAGCGAGGTAAAATCATCAATTTCTAAATGATTCATCTCATGAATTTGGGGGAGTAATTTTCGAGCAATACTCTGAGAGTAATCTTTCAAAAAACGATTATAAGTAACGTATAAAATTTTACGTTGCCCCAAATCACAAGAACTAAATTCTTGATTTTCCTGTAAGGCTCGAAGACTATCCTGTAGAGCTAGATAAATTCCTATCGTTGTCTTTCCACTACCAGCACTACCTGTCAGTAAGAGAGGTAATTCACACTCAACAATATTGTATTGTTCTGATGAAAGCTGTAAATCTGGGTCTTGTTGTAATCTGGGGTCGAGTAACCAAAAATCATTGGGATGAGATTGAAAATCTATGGATTCATTGAGTTGATAGTTTTCTCCCCAAAGTGAAGAATTGGTAATTTCTTCATCATCTACTGGAGTGAGTTCAGTCAACAACTCTGCAATATCTAAAACTGTAAACTCTTGTCCGTTTTTGGAAAAAAGCCCCCGATCCATATCATCATGGGAAACAAAATCCAAAATTTTTAGATAACTCGGGCGAGGAGAGTCTTTAACTAAACTGGCAATGATACGCAGATTTCGGTTGTATCGAATCCGGAATAGCGCTCTTGTCCCTGTTTGGTGAAGCTGCTGAAATTGCTTGGTACAAGCTTCTCCATTCACCACACACCGAATTTTATTCAAAAAGCGGCTGCGAGCTTTGTCAGGGAGGCGATACAGCTTTTCTCTTGCATTCGTTGTGATACTGACTGGGATAGGGTTGGTATACAGAGTAAGAGTCATCGTCTTCAATGGGTGAGAGTAACAAGAAATCAGGGCTAGAAATTAACCCTGATTTAAGTATTGAAGACTGGCGTTTATGATAATGTTTGCGTTTATGTATACCTTTGGACAAATATAGCAAAAGGCAGAAAGCAGGAGGCAGAAGGCAGAAGGCAGAAGTTTTTTACTGATATATGGTCGTTTTAGCTGTTCAATTTGTCCTAACCTTTAGGACGACAGCTATAAGATTAAAGCATCAAGAGAGAGGTTCTCCGACTCTGCACTCCTCAGTCTCTATCCCAAAAACGGTTAGAATCTTGCAATTGTTCCCTCAAGCCAATCGCTTTTTGTCAAGGAGATGGAAGTACTTGTTTAAGCCCCTCAAACCAACGCTCTGCCATCTTTTTTTCACCGGATTCATTGGGATGACAACCATCATAAGTATCAAACCCTTCCTTAGCATTAAAGCCAGTAAATTGATCGACCACCCTCACCGGTGAATCAATTGTGTTAGTTTCTCTGGCCAGGTAGACAATCTGTCGATTTAACTGTTGAATTTTCGCTGGGTCTCCACAAGGAATAAGCTCTGCCAGCAGCACTTTTACACGGGGATTGCTCTTGCGTAACGTTAAAATCAGCTCTCGAAGTTCTGCAATTGTACTTTCCATGCTGTGTTTGCTGAAAATATCATTGGTTCCTAGATGAATCAGAGCAACGTCCGGCCGGTTAAGGCGTGCCCATTCATCCATTTGAGCGAGTACGTCATCGGTTCGCCAACCCCAATGTCCTTCATGGTCTTGATCGAAGTCCGCTAGGGGTGAAGGACTCTCGAAGTTTTCTCGAGTTGACCCCACAAAATCGACGTTGTAACCCGCCTTGCGTAACTTGAACCAAAGTTGACGGCGATAACTGTTATGATTGCCGTCCGCCTGGGTAATTGAATCACCAATGGGCATAATCCGGATTGGAGTTTTAGATTGCCTCAAAGGGCTACTCATTGTAGCAATGCAAGCTAGGCTTAAAATTGCTCCTGTCAAAAAAGTGGGTACAATGAACCGACGCATAGAGAGATGAATTTGCAACAGATTTCTCCTGAATATCTAACGCTATTCCAATCTATGCGATCGCCCTCAGCAGTCGCACTATTACTTATTTGAGGAGTCTGTAAATAGTACTCGATCCACCATAAGACCCATCAAAATCGATACCCGATTCCCAAACAAACTTGGCGCGTGAAGATGAGTTAGAAAGAACTCTCCGACACCCATCAGTGAGCCCAACGCCAACGTGAGCAAATCTAGGCGCAATCACGATATCACCGGCTTTCGCCTCACTTTTGGAAACTTTCTGACCTCGGCCATTGTTGAGGTCGTCTACCAAAGACTTGACTAAGTTAGGATTACTACCCAGTTCCGGGATTCCTGCCTTACGTAAGACATGGTTGAATGTCCAAGCACAGGCATTTCTTCCCCGGTCTGGCCCTTTAGAAGTGTCCATGCCTCGTAGACTCAAGGTGGCTTCTAAAATTGCCTCATTCAGTGATTTTGAGGGAGGTTCTGGTTCTATACTTTGAGTTTCTGTTGTTGTGGCTGTTGGCGGTGTGGATACAGGGATAGGGGATGGTGGAGTCGATACGGTAGAAACAGTAGGGGCGGTAGAGGCCATCACTGGATTGGGGTTCGTTCCCCACCGTAGTGCAAATTCTGCTAAAACCGAGGCCGGCTGTTGTTGCTGTAACCATGCGATCGCCGCATCTTGGGCCGCAAGCTGTCGGTAATCCTGGCAAGCGTCTACCAGTTGAATAGCGCTTTGTCCTACGGGGTTTGGCTGAAATGGAACTGCACCAGGGCTAGGGGCTGGGGTGAAATTGGCATGAACGTTCGTAGCAACGGGCGGTTGTGAATTGCCCTCCATCCTCGTATCTATAATTCCTTTGTGATAAAGAAACCAGAGCAGTGCGGCTGCTCCAATTTGATGGCTTTCGGCATTGGGGTCAAATATCTGATCTGCAACGTATGTTCCTCGGTTTTGTCCTGACCCAAAGTGATTTGTTCCATTCCAGAGGTACTCGGAATTGATACCCCGCATAGCATACCCCCACCCGTTCCATAGCTCAAATCGCCATAACCAAGCTGCAATAGAACGGTCTTGAGCGGTATGGAAATCCTTCCCTCGTAAGGCATCTATGGCGCTTTCAATAAATGTGTAGAGGAGTCCGTTGGCCGGAGGTGCTTGTGGCCGTCCCATTGGTTCACGGATAGTCCGATTAGTCAAGGGGTCGCCATTATGTAAGTGGACTTCTCCGAAGTTGGATTGCCGATAATGCAGGATACCGGTAAACCACCAGGGTACAGTGGTTTGAGCCTCAATCACATCATAGTAGGGCGATCGCAAGCGCATCATCGTCTCCACTGTCTGATTAATACGATCTAGCCAGCTACTTCTGATCAAAGCACTGGCAAAGAGTTGTTCGTAGCGAGGTTTAAGAGTCTCAAGCCGGAAATCACTCATAAGATTAGGTTGTTCGGGGTTACTAGAAGGCAGGAGGCAGGAGGCAGGAGGCAGAAGGCAGGAGGCAGGAGTCAGGAGTCAGGAGTCAGGAGGCAGGAGAGGGTTCCAATTCAAAATTTCAATTGGGAGAAATACTATCTTTAATTTTGAATTGAAAAAGTCACTGTAGGCGTACATCCACACTACCTGCATGAGCCGGTAAACCTTCAGCTTCTGCTAGCGTAATTGCTGCTTTGCCTATTGTTTGCAAGGCGGATTCATCACATTCCAAATAGGTAATCCGCTTCATAAAATCATAAACACTTAAGCCCGAGGAAAATCGGGCAGAGCGTGATGTGGGTAAAACGTGATTCGGCCCACCGACATAATCACCAATTGCTTCTGGGGTATGCCGTCCCAAAAACAGACTCCCTGCACAGGTAATTTGTTCAGCCAGCGATCGCGGATTGTCCACGCATAATTCCACATGTTCCGGTGCTAGCTGATTGAGCAAGGGGATACTATCTGCTAAGTTTTCCACCACAATCACCGCTCCATGCTTGTCCCAACTGGCACTGGCTACTGTTTTAGTTGACAAATTAGCAAGAATATGATTGACAGATTTAATAACAGTCTGAGCGAAGAATTCAGAATCAGTAATTAAAATAGACTGGGCGTTAGGGTCGTGTTCGGCTTGTGATAGCAAATCCCAGGCAATCCAATCGGGATTATTTTGGTCGTCAGCAACCACGAGAATTTCTGAAGGCCCTGCAATACTGTCAATTCCGACCGTGCCATAGACTTGTCGTTTCGCTTCAGCCACATAAGCATTACCCGGCCCAACAATTTTATCAACTGGGGCGATGGTTTCGGTGCCATAGGCCAGTGCGGCGATCGCTTGCGCCCCTCCAATACTATAAATTTCACGCACACCCGCAATTTGAGCGGCCGCTAGAACGGCCGGATTAATCTCACCCTTGGGCATCGGCACCATCATCACCAAGCGCTGAACCCCAGCAATTTGGGCGGGCAATGCATTCATCAACAGAGAACTAGGATAGCTAGCGCGTCCTCCGGGGACATAGATTCCCACTTGAGAGAGGGCTACCCACTTTAATCCTAGTTTTACTCCAACGGCATCGGTATAAGCAAAGCCTTGGGGCAGTTGTTTTTGATGAAACGCCTTAATCCGTTCGGCGGCAAGTGCCAACGCCTCCTTTGTGACCACAGGACACTTTGCTGCCTGTTCGGTAATGAAGGCATCACTCATGCGTAAAGTTAGAGGATTGTAGTGATCGAAGCGGTTGGTATAGTCTTGGACGGCGGCATTACCGCGCACTTTGACATCAGCGATAATTTCTCGGACTGTCCCACTGACATCAACGGTTGCTTCGCGTCTTTCGTTAACCAGTACTTTGAATTGGGCTGAAAAATCCTGGTCAGTTGCTTTCAGTAGCTGCATCGGACAGTCTCCAAATGATCGGGTTAATACAACATGATGGCTCATATTTAATTTTTACTGAAACCTATTTGTATCAACTGACCCCTGACCCCTGACTTTTATCTTCCCAGATCAGGAGTGAGGAAAAGCCGATCGGGCTACAATTTGACAACGGCTCAACTGCGGTAGTGGCACAGGGTTTCGCGAATGCTTTGGATAACCTCGTGCTGGGTTCACCAACGATGATGCCTGCCATCTACCTCCTCAATCGGTACTTTATGGAATCAATTACACAGTCTCTTAGGGAACCCATTGTTTCCTTTTCGCTGCTCTTGGCCGTTATCCTCTTGGTGCCTCCGATATTTGAGCGGTTGCGACTGCCTGGATTAGTCGGATTGCTGGCAGCCGGTTTTTTATTAGGCTCCTTTGGGGTATTGAATAGCAAGTCCGAAACAATGGTACTGCTATCGGACATCGGAAAAATTTATCTGATGTTTGTTGCAGGCTTAGAAATCGACCTCGCACAGTTCCGCAAAACTAGAAGTCGCTCTCTGGGGTTTGGTAGTACGACATTTTTAGTGCCGTTAATTACTGGAACCTTAGTAGGACTTCTGGTGGGGGGTTTTAGTTGGAATGCTTCGATTTTGATTGGTTCTTTGCTGGCTTCCCATACACTTTTGGCTTATCCCATCGTTCAGCGTTTGGGTGTGGTCAACAATGAAGCCGTTACCGTGACGATTGGGGCAACAATTTTTACAGATATTGGTGCTCTTTTAGTCTTAGCCATTTGTGTAGGTGTGAATAAGGGGAACTTTTCAGCCGTTAGTTTAGCCATTTTGTTGAGTTCGTTAGCCATCTACTCCGCAGCCATTCTGTTTGGCTTTGACTGGTTGGGGAAAGAGTTTTTTCGTCGCTCTAAAGATGACCAGGGCAACCAATTTTTGTTCGTTCTTCTAGCAGTGTTTATCGCTTCGGTCGGAGCACAGCTTATTGGAGTTGAAAAAATCGTCGGTGCGTTTCTGGCAGGTTTAGCTGTAAACGATGTGGTCGGAGATGGGCCGGTTAAAGAAAAGGTGGAGTTTATTGGCAGTGTCCTATTTATCCCTATCTTTTTTGTGGATATGGGTTTACTGCTCGATTTTGATTCCTTCATCAAAACCCTATCATCGATTGACTTAACAATCGCGATTATTGGGGGCTTGATCGCAAGCAAGTTTGTGGCGGCCTACATCATCAAATGGCTCTACGCTTACAATCAACCGCAGTTGCTAACAATGTGGTCACTATCCTTACCACAAGTCGCGGCAACTTTGGCGGCAACTTTGGTGGGATATCAACAAGGAATTCTGAATGAAGCGGTCTTAAATAGTGTGATTTTGATGATGTTGGTGACATCAATCCTCGGGCCGTTAATCACGACGAGGGCAGCGACTCAACTCATCCCAGAGACAGCAGATTTAGCACAGGTAAATGACTCTTTGGAGGTGCCAACCGCAGCCCACAGAAATGGCGAATTCACGGTGATAGTGCCGGTTTCTAATCCCCAGACTGAGCGGTATTTGATTGAAATGGCCACATTATTGGCACGGCATGAACAGGGAAAAATTCTCCCCTTGGCGATCGCACAAGCCCACGCACACATGGATGACCCCGAGATGAATCGAGCCGTTGTCCGTAGCCAAATCTTACTTGATAGATCTCAAGAACTAAGCCGAGAACTCGGGGTTGAGGCGTCGCCCCAACTGCGAATTGAGTACAATATCGCTCAAGCCATTAGTCACGCTAGTCGTGAACAAGATGCCAGTATGATTGTGCTGGGTTGGGGCGGAAAGTTGGGATTTCGGGCTCGCTTGTTTGGGAATGTGACCGATAGTGTTTTGTGGTCTGCTCACTGTTTAGTAGCCGTAGCCAGGCTCTTGGATTCTCCCCTAAAAATCCAAAGGATTCTCGTACCCATGGAGAACTTATCGACATCGGCGGTGAGAGCGGTACGTTTTGCTCAGATTTTGGCGGAGGCTAATCAAGCTCAGATCACTTTGCTGCATGTTTGTGAACCCAGAACTCCCCAAAGTCGGAGAGATTGGACACGTTCGCAGTTAGCAACGATTGTTTCTCAGATATCACTTAATCCGCCACCCACTCAGATTGAAATTATTGCCCACGATAACGTAACACAAGCAATTCTGGGGGCATCTCAAGGTCAGGATTTGGTGGTGTTGCGATCGCTACGGCGTCGGATTGGGACGTATGGTTTAGCCATTGGTGAAGTCACAACCCCACTGATACAACAACTAACCTGCTCGGTGGTGATGATCGGAGAACCTCAAAGTGGGCTGACTAATGTTCTGGCCACCAACCGCACGGCTAGTCCTTTAGTTTGATTGAGCTTTAGTCAGCAACATCGGTAACTTTCCCACCTGCAAGCGCCCATTTTCCGGTAAGTCAGTGGTTTTACTCAGCAAAGTCCTGACTTGCCCCAACTTAAATTTTTTAGGGACTGCTAATTCTTGTTTGCCCTTGGTATTCCAGACAATCCAGGCTGTGTCGCCTTGCTTACGAGTCAACTCACAAGTCCAAGTACTGTTGACATCAGATACACAGTTTTGCATCCGTGAACCCACCAGCCAGTTTTGAATTTCACTATAGGCAATAGCTGCAGGTTCGAGAGTTTTGTTATCTTCCTCAACCATTAACATCGTGACCACATTACGGTTATCCCAGGCATACCAATAAAAACGCTCCATGCCCCAAGCCCAATTCAAAATATAGGTTCGGGCAACATAAGCCATGCTGTCTTCATCGGAATAAAAGGCATTTTCACCTTTATTTCCGTATCCTGTTTCTGTATTCCACAGAGGTTTGTCCTGGAGTCCGTACTTGGCCATCGCGTCTTGGACTTCCCGCACTAAGGGCAAACTATCCTCAGGTGTCTTATCGTAACCAATGTAGAAATGTGCTCCAATAATATCCGCATACTTGCCCCCTCCCTTGGCAAAATAGGGGTCTAGCCAATTGTGTACCCCACCATAATCGGTATACAACGAGGGCGATACGACTGTAATCTCTGGATCGATTTCTTTGAGAATAGTGTAAGCTTCGCGGGCTAAGTCTACCATCTGGTCAACGCTGCCGCTAAAAAAATGCTTGAGATTGGGTTCATTCCAAATCTCGTAATAGCGGATTTTGCCCTGATAACGGCTAGCAATTGTGCGGACGTAGTTGCGCCAGTCATCCATATTTTTGGGTTCGGAGGCGGTGGGGCCATCCCCGTAGGCAGAACGGTCATCTGGACGTGCGGCCGCCCATTTGGGGGTGATTCCTAGGGTATAGACCAGTTCGATTCCATGACGTTGAGCGAGTTCTACGCAATGATCGAGAGTTCTAAAGTCCCATTCTCCTTTATGTCGCTCTAGATGTGCCCAAAAGGCTAAACCGTGTTCTGTCGCAGCATCCCACAAGCGCCAGGTGGCAAACTCAACGGCTGGCCAGGGGATTTTGTCGGAGTCAGCGATGTGCATCCCAAATAGCGATCGCGGGATCGGTTGGTTGAACGTCGCTGCCGCACGGGTATCATTGGGGCGAGTGGCAGAAAAATTGAGGACAGAGGGGGGATGAAAAGTGATGGCAGCAATGAAGACTAAAGCCACGATTGCCAAGAGGCCAAGACGTTTACGGAACTTGAGGGAAGACTGATGCATGGTAGATGCCTATCTGATTCAAGTACTCTTGGTCACTAATGCTGGTTTTAGCCTTTCATCCTAACTTGAAAATAGGAGTCGGGAGTCGGGAGTCGGGAGTCGGGGAAGAAGGATTTTCATTCTTTCTTTGTGAGCGACAGCTCATGATGCCTAATCTGAAAATAGGGAGTCAGGAGTCAGAAGTCGGGAGTCGGGAGTCACGGGAGAGACACCGTCATTCCTTCTCGGGCTAGAAACCCACCGGGAAAGGCATTTTGCACTTCTATTTCGACAGAATCGAGAAAATCATCGGTGTGATTGGGTTCGTGGTGGAAGATGGCCAGGCGTTTGGCTCCTGCTTCCTTAGCGGCTTTAACGCCTTCCTGCCAAGTGGAGTGTCCCCAACCCACTTTCGGCATTTTAGGGCTGTGATATTGCTCGTCAGTGTACATGGCATCGTAGATGATCAGGTCAGCATCGCGACCTAGATGTAGCACGTTTTCATCAGGGCGATCGGGAAAATGTTCAGTATCGGTGCAATAGAAAGCCGAACGTCCCTGCCATGTCACCCGATAACCCATTGCTCCATTGGGATGGTTCAATGGACCGGTTTCAATGGTAATATCATCAAGCGTAAGGGTATCACCACAAATTAAATCGTAATATTTCAAGTTAGCTCGGACTTCTTTAACGGGGACTGGAGAACTCAGATGCAAGACACGTTTACAAAAATGCTCTTGCATCCCGATACCATCGGGCGCTGACCCATGAATATGCAACGTGTTCCCCTCGCGAAAGGCTGGGGTAAAAAACGGCACACCTTGAATATGATCCCAGTGATAATGGGTAAAAAACCAATAGGCTTCAATCGGCAGCGTCGGTTCTAAACTTTTACCGAGCATCCGTAACCCGGTGCCACCGTCAAAAATCAGGCGTTTTCCACCGATATGCATTTCTACACAGGAGGTATTGCCGCCATAACGCACGGTGTCTTTTCCGGGAGAGGGTACGCTACCTCGAACGCCCCAGAATTGAACAACAAACTCAGAGGAAGGACTGGTTTCCATTGGTAAACTAAGGCTTGAGAGTATGGCACTGACCCTGATGGCGCAGCAGGTGATCGCACAATACTAAGGCGACCATTGCTTCTACCATAGGCACGGCTCTGGGCAACACGCAAGGGTCGTGACGTCCTTTCGCGGCTAATATTGTTTCTTCACCAGCACGGGTCACGGTGCGCTGTTCTTTTCGTATCGTAGCAGTCGGTTTAAATGCTACTCGTATAATAATGGTTTCACCGTTACTAATGCCTCCCTGAATGCCTCCAGATCGGTTAGTAACAGTGCGGATTGCACCCGTTGGGTCAATATAAAACTCGTCGTTGTGTTCGCTACCCGTGAGGAGAGTCCCGGCAAAGCCAGAGCCAATTTCAAATCCTTTACTAGCGGGTAGGGACATCACTGCTTTGGCTAGGTCTGCTTCTAGTTTATCAAATACGGGTTCACCTAAGCCGTTGGGGACGTTCCGGGCTACGCATTCGACCACACCCCCAAGGGAGTCTCCACTGCGTCCGATTTGTTCGATGCGTTCGATCATGCGTTGAGCACATTCGGAATCAGGACAACGGACGATGTTGCTTTCCACTTGCTCTAGGGTGACGGTGTTGGGGTCAACGACGCCTTCTAAGTCTTGAATGCGCTTGACGTAACCGACGATTTCCACATCCGCAACTTGTTTGAGAATTTTTTTGGCGATCGCACCGGCTGCTACTCGTCCAATCGTTTCTCTGGCTGAAGACCGTCCTCCACCTTGCCAGTTACGAATCCCGTACTTAGCATCATAGGTGGCATCCGCATGGGATGGACGATAGGTTTGTTGCATTTCATTATAATCTTGAGGCCGAGTATCTTTGTTGCGGACTAAGATCGCAATCGGTGTTCCTAAGGTTTTGCCTTCAAATATACCCGAAAGAATTTCGCAGGTATCGGTTTCCTTGCGAGGGGTGGTGATTTTGCTTTGTCCGGGACGCCTGCGGTCTAATTCAAATTGAATTTCTGTGGTGGAAATTTCCAGTTGCGGTGGACATCCATCAATCGCGACGCCAACGCCTCCCCCGTGCGATTCTCCAAACGTTGTCACGCGAAATAAATGCCCGAACGTATTCCCCATAGTGCCTCAAGCAAAAAGACTCGAATACTCGATTTTAACAGCATCCTGGTAGACAATTGAGAGCCTTAGTTCTGGAGGGATTGATAAACCTCCACGGTTTGGGCGACGGTTTTATCCCAGCTAAAGGCTTTTGCTCTTTGATGTCCTTGGGTAATGAGGCGATCGCGTTCTAGGGGATTATCCAGCAAAAACAGAAGATGGTCAGTGAGATCGCTAACCGATTTGGGGTTAAAGAGTAAACCGGCATCGCCAACAACTTCAGGAATACTAGCGCAGTTGGATGCAATCACCGGTGTACCGCAGGACATGGCTTCCAAGGGAGGGATGCCAAATCCTTCGTAGAGGGAGGGGTAGACGAGGGCAATGCTGCAACGGTAGAGTTTGGCCAGATGAGTGTCGCTGGCATGGGTGTAGTGTTGGATGCGATCGGTTAAGTTGAGTTCGGTGATTTGTTGGGTTTCGGTTTCCGTTAGAGGCGAACCTACGATACAAAGGACAATATCGGGTTGAACGGATACAGCTTTAGCAAAAGCTGCTAATAAACCGTCAAAGTTTTTATAGCGATCGCGACTACCGACATAAAGATAGTAAGGTCGGGTGGGAATTGGTTCTCCACCATAAGACTGGTTGATATCTAGTCCGGTTGCTAGATAAGTAACTGTTATTTTTTCTTCAGGAACTGAATACCAGTGAATTAAATCTTTTTTAGTATTTTCCGAAATACAAATGAGTTTTTGGGCTGAAGCAATAGCTTTGCGTTTCAGTTCACAATGCTCTCGTGTTGGATCGATTTGATCACGAAAAATTTCATGAATCATATCATAAACGGTAATCACCACTGGATACTGATATTTGTTGGGACTTTGATGCGTTAGCAAGAAGTAATAGGTAGGATGAGCAATATCGAAATGATTCAATGCAGTAATTACTCTGAAAAAAGGTTTCTCTAACCTGGAAGCTAATCTTGATGGACGAAATGGCTGATATTTCCAAATTCGCAGGTTAGGATGAGATGGGTATATTGCTTTCTGTTGCTGAGTTACTGTTAGGTGAGGAACGAAATTTTTGGGTAACCTACTAATCAAATTTGCAAAATACCGAGTAATGCCTCCTGCAGTTTGGTACTTATATATTTTTCCATCGTAGATAATTTTCATATACTTGATTTGTTATGTTTAATAATTTTTATACTATTAACAATCAAAGCTATATTATTTTCAAGTCATCTGATTAATTATAAGTTTCATTTTTTGTTAATTCAGCTTTAACTGTAGATGACCAGTGATAATTTTTCATGGAAGTAGAAAAATATTTATCTTTAAGAGAGATTTGGCTTTTTTGGACTATTTTTTTACAGCAGTACTTGACAATACAATACCTAGAAATAAAATTAGGAGCTAACCACCAAGCTGTTAGTGCATACTTTAAAGCTCCCCAAGGTTTCTGACTTTCAAAATATAAATCCATTGTCAAATGATTGACGAGAAAAAGTATGTGTTGCTTTTCTTGATGATTTAAATCTTTAAAGTAAAATGTAATTTCTTTTGTAATGATATGAACAAGTTCTTTTCCTATTTCGTAACGCTTAGTATGTGTGATAGTGTTATCATGCCAACGGGTAACTGCTAATACATTAGAAATAATTTTTATACAGCTAAAGCGAGTTATTCTTAACCAGAGTTCAAAGTCAAAGGTATATTTAATATTTAAATCTAATCCTTCTATTAAAACTAAGGTTGATTTTTCTATAAAGGTAGCAGGTTGGGAAATAAAATTGAGATTTAATAGACTTAATCGATCAATATTTTTTGGAGTAATATGAGTTTTTTCTATTACGAGTCCTTCTTTATCAATTTTCAACTCGTTTCCGGAGACAACTTTAGCATCTGGATTATTCTGAAATGTTTCTGCAACAGTAGCTAACGCGCTAGGAAGATAAGCGTCATCTGAATTGAGATAGGCAAGGATTTTGCCACTTGCCTTCTGCCATCCTTTATTAATGGCATCTGCTGGGCCTTGATCGGTTTCACTTACCCAGTAACTAATATAGTTTTGGTATTTTTTAATAATTTCAAGACTATCATCTGTACTACCACCGTCAATAATCAGGTATTCTAGGTTAGGATAGCCTTGCAAAAGTACTGAGCGGATAGTTTCTTCGATAAATTCGCCTTGATTGTAGCTAGGAGTAACAATACTGATGCGAGGCCATTCAGAACCATCAGGCATCTGTTCGGGAAGGGGTTGACTCGCTTGTGTCCAAGGCCATCCTGCTTTATCGGGTGGAAATGGTGGTAAGTCTTCTAGGGTGAGAGCCTTGCTAATCTTTGGCATTTTAATAATTAAAGGGGCGATACTACTTTCTTAACTGAGGTAAGTTTATCTAGCCACTGATTTATAAACATTAAGAGTTTGGTTTACTGTTTTATCCCAACTAAATTCTTGTGACCTTTGATATCCTTGGGAAATTAAGCGATCGCGTTCTATAGGATTATCGAGCAAGGAAAGTAAGATATCTGCTAGGTCACAGGTCGATTTAGGGTTAAATAGTATCCCCGCATCACCAACTACCTCTGGGATACTAGAGCAACTAGAAGCTACTACAACAGTTCCGCAAGCCATAGCCTCGAGAGGAGGAATACCGAACCCCTCGTATAGGGAAGGATAGACAAAGGCTACACTACAACGATAGAGTTTGGCTAGATGGCGATCGTTAGCATATCCATAATGCTCAATGCGATCGCTTAATTTGAGTTCGGCTATTCGTTTTTCTTCTGTTTTATTAAAGGGTGTCCCCACAACAGAAAGCGCAATTTTAGGCTGCACGGAAGCTACTTTACTAAAGGCTACTAGTAAGCCATCAAAGTTTTTATAGCTAGCGCGGCTACCTACATATAAATAATAAGGTTTTGAGGGAACTGGCTCACAGCCATGAGCAAGACTGGCATCTATTTCTGAGGCTAGGTAGGTAACGGTTACTTTATTCTCTAGTAAGGGATACTTGTTAAGTAAATCATGTTTTGTATTTTCAGAAATGCAAAGAATTGCCTGCGCTGCTAAGATGGCTTGGCGTTTTGCTTCAGCTAACTGCCCTGAAGAATCTGTCTGTTCAGGAAAAATTTCGTTAATCATGTCCCAAACAGTCAACACTATAGGAGAGCGATACCTTTTAATTTCGTTTGGTTTAAGTAAGAAGTAGTATGTGGGATGAATAACATCAAATGGATTTAATAAGGTGGCTAAATGATTGTACTGTTGTTCAATCCAGTAGGAAATGCGCCTTGGACGAAAGGTTAGTTGATTAACGAATAAAGTTTTGAGATTAGGATGATTTGGAAAAGTAATATTAGAATTTTTAGATAAGTTAATTCCTGCGATCGCTGGAATGAAATCGTTAGGCAATCGGCTGATTAAGTTGGCAAAGTACCGATTGATGCCTCCAGCCGTCTGCATAGTATAGATTTGTCCATCATAGAGAATACGCATATCTAACTACTCAAAGCTGTTTTGTAAGCATTTATTGTCTGTTGCGTACATTTTTTCCAGCTAAAATGTTTAGCACGTTCAAGGGATTTCGAGGTCAGCGCTTCTCGTAGAGAAGGATTGTTATAAATCTCAAGCATACTTTGGCAGAGAGTGTCAGCATCTTTAGGGGAAACCATTATCCCAGCATCACCGACTACTTCAGGCAGAGAGGATGTGTTAGAGGTAATGACTGGAACACCACACTGCATTGCTTCTAGGGGGGGAAGGCCGAATCCTTCATAAAGAGAAGGGTAAACAAAGGCAAGCGCTCCACTATATAAAGCGGCTAAATCTTCATCTGCTACATATCCAGTCACAATAATTCGGTCTTTCAAGAACTGATAGTTCGATATTTCGTCAAAAATTTTATTGTAATCCCAACCTTTTGAACCTACTAAAACCAGGCACAAGTCTTTGATGTGTTCTTGTTGAACTAATTTGGCGAAGCAACGGATTGTGTGATCGATGTTCTTTCGCGGTTCTAAGGTGCTTAGGCTTAGTAGATAGGGTGCTTCAGGGATATTGTATTTCTTTTTTACCCTCCTATTTTCTTCATGGTTATGAGATTGGTAAAAAAGTTCGGATGCAGCTAAGTGGGTTACTTTCACTCTAGAAGGGTCAACTTCAGGTAAGTAATTACATAAGTCATTCTTAGTGGAATGGGATATGCAAGTTACCCAAGTTTCTGAATCTATACTTTTTAAAACTTCCTTAACAACAAAAGTATTTTTATTAGCCTTAAAAAAATTTGGATATAAAATTGGGATTAAATCATAAACAGTAATAAATGATTCAGCGATTTTTTTTATTGATTTTGGTATTGGATAAAAAGTAGAGTGATATATATTTACTTTCTCCAAATCCTTAATAGGAATTAGAGAACTGTGAGAGGGAATTATAAACTGGTTTGCAGAGAAAAACAACTTTCTCAATATTTTCAATAACCATCTATATGGTAGGATATATTTCTGATTAATTTCTAGAGTCAGGTCACGTTGATAATTTTCAAGATATCTTTTTAATTTTAAACTTTTATCACAACAAAATGGGACTTTTTGAAGTTTTGAATTACAATCTAAATAATCTAAATAATCTAAAGATGCATATAAAAGCTGCAATGACTCTACCGCACAAAAAAACAGTTCACATTCTTTTGAAATGGCTAACCCGTCAGCTAAATTTTCAATAACTCTAAATACTCCTGTTCGGATATGAGGATAGTTGTATCCTGCTCCAAGAACTGATATATCGTAAGCAATTTTCACTGTTCCTTCCTATAACTACTGAATTCATCTATAAATATAATTAATTCCTACCACCCAAAACCTCAGCCTAGTTTCTAGAGTTATGTCAAAATTTTACTGTTTATAACTTTAAATCGTTTTTTGATGCGATCACTCACAACGCTTGAGGAGAAAAACTTTTCCATATAAGCTTTGGCGTTTTGCCCAATCTCTTCAGCCTCTTTCGGGTTTTCAAATACGTATCTCATCAATTCTGCCGCATGATTAACACTTGGATTTGCCCAAATATTACCTGGCCAATACGGGCCATAGGCGGTAGTAATAGGAACCAGAGCATATTTTACAGGTAAACTATTACTTGGATTCATAAAATCGGTGTTACTAGAATAGTAAGTGGCTATAACAGGTTTACCTAAAGTCATTGCATCAGCGATTCCAAATCCAAAACCTTCAGAGCGATGCAGGGAGATATAGCAGTTAGATAATTGCATCAAGCTATCCATTTGTTCGCGAGTAAGGTAGCCATCAATAATTTTAATAGGCCATCCCAAGCAGCTATCTTGTAGGTATATGAAGTTACGGGTATCTGTTTGAGAGTTACAGCATTTTATAATTAGCTTGATCGATTTGTCTTTATCTGGAAAAGCTCGTTTAAATGCTTCTATCACTGCCAAAGGATTTTTGCGTTCAAAGAAGCTTTGAAAGTCGAAAGCAAAGAGGAAAGTAAAGTCTTCTAAATCTATATCGAAGTCAGCCCGCACATATTTATGAAAATTGGGATAACTCCGAATTGGGGGAGGGATAACAGTGACGGGAATAGGTGCGGAAGCGGCGATCGCATTAGCGCAAAACGTGCTATAAGTCCAAATTTCGTCATAGTAGTTATAGGCATCATGCCAGATCTCAGGAAAATTTTCTAGCTCCCAAGCCCAGTAACCGATATTGTAGCGCTGATGGCTAGCTTCTCTTACATTTTTATCTTGAAAGGTGTAAGCTGTTTGGTCTGCATTGATGTGAAACAGATTTACTCGGTAGGGACAACTATCGGAAAAATTTTGATAGGTAGGATCGTTACTCGATAGAGTAGGAGGAATAATATTTCTGAGGGCAGTAGGTAACTCGCCATACTCAATAGCATTTATAATTCGTCTTACTCCCTCTCCAACACCTGATTCAGTCTTAATGTATCCCCAAACATTGATGCCTTCTTCACCTTGAACAAATCTGCGCTTATGTTTGTCGGAATAATTAGGATAAGGAATTCTTTGCCTGGATTGTAAAGCTTGCCGTATCCGATAAAATACAGGTTGTGGTATCAGAGATTTAATCTTTCTTTTCCAGGCTTTTGTTCCTGGTGGATTCCTAAGCTGAGTTCTAAAAGAAGTATCCCCCGATACATCAAAAGGATTGGGAAACTGTTCATGACGGTTTGAACCAAGCCTATGGTAACTTTTGCGGTCTGCATCTAGAATTAACTGGCCATTAGAGAAATAATTATACGTATAAGGCCATTTACATATTTCACGATGCTGATTTTCAATAAGTAACTGACGGTAGTCTTCAAAAAGAGGACGAATTTCAGGTCTAATGAGCAGGTTGTATCGATTTTGATACTTGGATATTGCCTCAATATGGTTTACATTTATACCGCTAAAGTGAAAGAAATAAAGTAATTTTCCATTAGAATACCAAGTTCCTTCTATCTGCTCTAACTTTCTTTCATGAAGATTCCAGTAAGCGACATTGTAGCCAGGCTCGCGTAAAATATAAACTTTATCAAACATAGCTGGAGCTAAATCCATCCATCGTTGATCTACGAATCGGGCATTGCTATGATCAATAATACATTCATCATAAAGTTTTTCTTGCCACCATCTTAATAGTGACAATGTATTTAAGTTATGGGCAATACCAAGAAAACCAAGATTATAGACCCCTGAAAGCAGAATAACTGTTATATCCACCAGTAAATCCTTATCAGGAAAATCCTTCATAATGTGCGGTGTAAGCACAATTGATTCTGTTTCTAGAATATTAAAAATATGGTCTAAAGGCTGGTAAACATAGATATCTGGATCTAAAAAAAATATCTTCTCTAACTGATATTCTTTAAAAAGATACTCGAATAAGAAGGGTTTAACAGATGTAGAGAGTTCTGTAGCATTGTACTTGAATGTAAAGGCTTGGTAATGGGGAATTTTTAGTAAACTTAATTCGACAACGGTAAATTCTTCTTGAGAAGGATCGAATTTGTTATCTATACTATCTACAATCAATACAAAGCAGGGTATTTCAGGATGTTGTTTTTTTAAAGACTGGCATAGCACTCTAGCTAAAGCTAAATAATTTTTGGCTATTACTGTACAGAATCCACATGATACCTGGCTCATCTAACAACTCTCCAGCACTCAATCACTAAAAATTAAAAAATATCTTTTGTTGTTTCTGGAATTTTTTTTTATTAAATTCTTTCTAAAACGATAATATCTTGATAAGATAAAAACTCAGTCCTTCCACACCAAGAACCATAAAAGACTTTCGCTCGTATTCCCAATCTTTCATAAAGATTTAGAATATGCCCCTCGTTATGTCCAACGGCAGTTTCTAACCTGTTGGGATTGTCTGCCTTACACCCATCCTCTGTTTCGTAGACTAGATTTAAGGTAGACTTACCCTCTGTAATTAGTTTTTCTGACTCAGAATTTAACAAAAAGTAACTAATCATACCTCTCGCCCCTGGTTTTAAAACACGGCTAATCTCTGACACATAACGTCTCATGTCTTCAGCAAACATATGAGTAAAAACAGAGCCTAAAATTACAAAATCAAATTCTCCGTCGCTAAACGGAAACTGGTAATCCGAGGCTTTTATCGTACCGGATGGATTAAAATGTTTGCTCCAAACATCTACATAAGTAAAGCGAAAATTTGGATAGCCTAACGAAATTTTTTCTTGGCACCACTTTACTTGGCTGTCTACAACATCTAAACCTTCGTATGAACCTGTATTCAGATAGGTCAATAACGGTATAGTTTTTCTGCCAATACCGCTTCCTACATCTAACACCCTGTGGTTAGGTTTTAAACCGCATAGTTTAACAAAAATATCAAAGAATTCTTCACCATTTTGCTTGAAAATAGCATAGTCTCTTGGGCCATCATACATTTGCTCTAAAGGGGGTACTAAGTTTGCTTGTTTGCCAAATAATTTCCTTTTGAGCAAACTTGTGCGTACAGCTTCAATCAATTCTTTCCAGTTTTTGTTATAAAAAATTTCTATGTAGGTAACTTTTACAGGTTCTTGCCACTTACTGGGAAGTCGATGATAAAGCTGTTTTAGCATTTTAAAAAAAACATGGTTATTCATTACTAATCCATTTTTTAAGACTTTTCATAAAGCCTAACAATCAAGAATAAAGATGAGATATTTAGCTAATTTTATATAATGGCTTACCAGAATTTTCGATGTTAAAATACTCTTCAGATTTGATAAATAAATCAGCCAATTCATCATCTTGTTCATGAAATACACATATATCAAAATAATAAATAGAAGAATTATATCCATCTGCATAATTATGAAGTTGCAGTATTATGTTTTTGTTTCTTAAAGAAGTAGATAATACAAACCTCCCTGTTGCTTCGTAAAACAGTGTTTTATTATACCCTAATTGTTCGAGAAAAAACAAAGTAGATATTCCATCTTCACCAATTTTAGTCATGTTATCCCTGTTATACTCAAAATGAAGAACTGGTTTGATGGTTTTGATGTAATTCAATCCTCCACGAATGACTTTTGTATCAAATCCTTCTGTATCAATTTTTAATATTTTATAGTTACTATAATTTGAATGATTTTCCAGAAATTCATCTAAACTTGTCAACTCTAACTTCAGAGAATGTTCTTGCTGAGATGGGATAATTGTCGTATTGCAACCTTGTTTTTCTAAAGTTACAGATATTGTTTCAGTTTTGTCACCGAGAAATAAGTTGTAAGCGCTGACATTTCCAAACTGCTTGATGTTTTGTTTCAATAGGCTAAAGCAGAAATTATCTCCCTCAATGCATACTATTGAGATATCGGCGGCACTTCGAGCAATGGCGACGGTATCCCCTACATTAGCCCCAACATCAATAAGAGTGAGTCCAGGATACTTTCTCTGCATTGCAGCTACTAAACGTCCTAGTTCGCTTGAGTAATAAGGATAGTGTTTAAAGAGATTTGTAAGAGGATTGTCACTATTGATCAGAATTTCAAACCTACCTATTGTGATTGTCTTAATCTCATCTCCTTCTTTTTTGATATTTTTATATTCCTCAACTTTATTACCATTTTTTTGAACTTGAATTTTAGTAATTTCCCAACCCAGTAATCCAATAAAGTTCCGCACTATCTTTTTGAGCATATTTTTATTTAATATAAGTAAGTAAAAACAATTAAATAATTAATGGTATATTATTGTTTTACTTATAATCGTTTAGATTATTTTTATTACAAATAAAAATATAATCTTTTGTTGTATATGGTGATGTTTCTTTTATTGAATTAGTCATATTGGCAATAAATTCATAAAATATTTTCAGCCTTGTAGGGTAGAGCAATTTGTTAATTTTATTTGATGTTAAATTTAGTTTTTTTACAGTTAATAAATGTGCATTTTCATTATTTGTGTATAAATTACAATCAAATTTTTTCGCTATTTTTGCAAGTGCATCTTGAGTATAAAATGAGATGTGCTGACCCGTCTGTTGTGCAAAATATGCCCAATCTTGAGGATTGATTTTTGTTTGGTCAGATGGTTGCAGCAGGGTAGAAAACAAAATAGAATCTGATAGTTGAAACATTTCTTCTATTGCAACCAATGGCTGTTCTAGATGTTCTAAAACTTCAAATGCTGTTAACAATTCAAATCTAGGTTTTTTATCGGGTAAATCTGCTACATCAAATCCTTGGGCGAATATGTTGCTACTATAAGGATCGTACCTGTAGAAATCAAAACCACTGTCTCGCATCAGACGTACGAGCAATCCCGTTCCTCCACCATAATCAACAAACTTAGAATTCGGATTAAAAAATTTGCGAATTATTCGTTCAATAGCCGATTTCCAAAGTAAACTTCTCTGAACCATACCTACATCGTAGACTGAGACTGGAGTTTGGTACGCTTCGCTAAGCCAATAAGGAACCTCTGTTTGAATAAATCCACATTGACTACATTTATAATAGTTAACATCATATTTAAAAAGAACTTTTTCAGCGAATATAAACATTGTTTTCTCTTGACAAATATTGCATTTCATCTTGAGCGATACCTCTAATTATTCAATGCCTTAAAAACATACAATTATTTGTTTTCTACATTTATAAGTGGTAAATTTAAATTTATCAATGTAGAGGCTTCCTGATCAGGTGATATTTTTATTACCGTTTCATCCTTAAAAACTGGCTCACTATACGTACCTGATATATAGCCTTCTTCAAGAGAAAGTTCTTTGATCGTGCTTGGTTTCTTATCCTTACGTACAAAAAAAGCATTCACTCCATTGCTGTTACAGCCTACAAATGCATATCCTTTATGCTCTGCGAGAAGGCAAAGCGCTCGAAGTGATGCACCATGGTAAAATTTGGAAGGATGGGCTTTTGCACGGTCAAAGTTTTCATCATAAGGTACTGTTACCGCAAGATCCAGTCCAAACCTGGCATTGTATTCAATTATTACAATAATAGGATTGATTGCATGGATCGCCTGCCACACCCAGTATTCATTGCCATCAATATCTATTGAAAGCAAACCAATATCTCCCATCAGTCCATTATCTTTGAGAATTGAGTTGATATTATCTTTAGTAATAAAAGATTGAATAGCTTTTAAATTGTACATCCAGTAAGTTGAACTATTCTTTAAACGGTTAATATTTTCATTATTAGCATCAATAACTAAACCTGACCAATTATTATTCGTTAATAAAAATCTTGTATTGGATTCTATATTATAGTCATCCGAACCAAATTCAACGAATATTTTTTTTTCAATTTCAATATGCCTTATCAAAAATTGAATTATGCCATCCTCTCCCCATTGTGAAAAAACCCTGTACTCATAATTAAGTAGTATAGAACTAGAGCTATTACTCAATTGTCTAGATTCAATTCTTCCTAGGGATTCTTGCATAAATTCTTGCCGTCTTTCGAGTCTATATAGGTAGTTTTCAATTTTCTGAATTTTCTCATTGATTAAAGGAAGCAGTACTAGATACCTGAGATATAATTTTAATTTTTCTATTAGTCTAAAAAACATCATGATTTTTATTTTCAATTTAAAAAATGATTATCTAGTAATAATCTCAAGTTCCTTATTTACAGGTTTAATGGTGTAATCTGCCAATCTAATTTTGGTCGTAAAATCCCTGGAAGTTTCTCATTTAAAGGAGGATGACCTTCTAGATCTTCAACCGCAAAACTTAAGCAGTAAGGCGTTAGTAAGAGAGGAATAGTGTCAGGCAATCTATCTGAACCAAAACAAACTGAATACCTACCTGCATTGATAATATAACCAGGAAACGTACATTGAGTCTTGTAAAATCCAGGATTTATCAATGGCTGCAACCAGGCATTTGGCTTATCGGAACTACTTAGAACTGTATTGGAGCCACATATAATTATTCCTTCATTATTCTGAATTAAAATCCCAATCCTTAATCCCTTGACAACCTCTAGTACCTCATACTCCACAACAATAAAGAATTGCTTTCGGCAATCCAATAAAGATGCATATTCACCTTTATCGTTCAAAATATACGCTTTAATAAAGCACACTTCTGAAGATTTAGGTGCATTGTGCTGATTCCACACAATTTTGGCTTTAGCAGTATCATCTTCTGATAAATACTCACTTGTCACTGTTTCTGGTACTGCATCCATAGCCAACTGCCCACCTTTCATCAATAAAGCTCGGCTACAAAGCGCTCTCACTGCCGCCATATTATGGCTCACAAATAAAACAGTTCGTCCCTCCTTCGTTGCTACATCTCCCATTTTTCCTAAGCACTTTTTCTGAAACGTTGCATCCCCCACCGCCAACACTTCATCCACAATTAAAATTTCGGGTTGCAAATGTGCCGCCACAGCAAAAGCAAGGCGAGTATACATCCCACTCGAGTAAAACTTAACCGGAGTATCAATAAATTTTTCAACCTCTGCAAACGCCACAATTTCATCGAAGCGGCGGTCAATTTCCCGCTTTTTCATTCCCATAATTGTACCGTTGAGATAGGTATTCTCCCGTCCCGTCAAATCTGGGTGAAACCCCGTCCCCACTTCTAGTAACGAACCAACTCTTCCTCGAATTTCTGCATAGCCACAGGTTGGTTCTGTAATTTGTGACAAAATTTTCAGCAGTGTACTTTTTCCAGCCCCATTGCGCCCAATAATCCCGACAACTTCCCCTTGTTTTACCTCAAACGATACATCCTTGAGCGCCCAAATCACCTCATCAGCCGTAGGTTCCCGCAGCACTGAGCGCAAATACTGAAACGGTGCCCCGACTAATCCACCAACCGCCTCCCGCAAAGACTTAGGAGCCTTCTCCCTTAGCCCAATCCGGTAACGCTTGCCTAAATTTTCAACCCGAATTACCGTATCAGACATCCTGTTGACATCCCCCGTTTAGTAGCCCACACTGATTTCAATCTGGCTAACCCCCCTGAATCACTCTGCTAGTTATCGTTTTTCTTCCTAGACTACACTCACTCTCAAACTACATCCACAATTGTGCGCTCTGTTCGCTTGAATACAAAAGCCCCAGTCACCAAAAGCCCTAACACTCCTAAAACAGACAGGATAGTTGGCACCAACATCAGGGTTCCCGTACCCAATAGCGCCCACCGAAATCCCTCCACTACTGTTGTCATGGGATTCAGTCGATAGAAAAACTGCCAGCGATCGGGAATAACAGTGGTAGCGTATACCACAGGTGTAGCATACATCCAAGCCTGGAGTATGTAACCGAGCATAAACCCTACATCGCGAAACCGTGCTTGTAATGCTGCCAACCAAAGCCCCATACTTAGGGCTGTGAGTGCTGATAGTAAGAGGAACAGTGGCACTAATAATAATGTAACTTTGGGAACGAATCCATAACCTAATATCATCACCAACAGCAAGCAGAAGGAAATGGCAAAATCCAATAAGCCCGAAAACGTACCTACAATCGGCATCACCAAGCGAGGAAAATAGACTTTGGTGATGAGATTTTGGTTACTGACTAAACTGCTAGCTGATTTAGCCATACCATTGGCAAAAAACTGCCAAGGTAGCAGAGCCGAATAATTAAACAGCGGATAGGGCAACCCATCAGAAGGTAGTTTTGCCAAAACCCCAAAAACCAGCGTGTTTAATACGATACTAAACAAAGGCTGAAGTACCAACCATAAAGGCCCTAGAGCCATTTGTTTGTACCGCCCTTTAATCTCTCGCCAGAGCAAGAAGTAAATTAAATCCCGATAGTTCCAAAGTTCTTGCAGTTTCAAAGAACCCCAACCCTGTGTTGGTTCTAGCCGCAAAATTTGAATTGATTCTTGTGGTTTGGGCAATCTTCGGTTTCTACGGGTTAGTGCCATAATTTGAGTTTAAAAAACTATTACTATGATCTAAATTGAGATTTACTGCAATGGCATTCTCGAAAGAACAGTTAGAAGCAATGGCACAGTCGATACCTTTTTGGTGGCATTCCATCGACTTAGGTAACGGCGTAACGACCAATGGATTTAGGTCTTTAGAAGAATTAACACAACAATACCGCGCGATCGCCCATGCTTGGAAGCAGTAGTTATACCCTTATAAATTAGGGTAATGAACTAATTGCTCTACTGCTCCAAAACTTTTTGAATGTATGCTTCCAGGTATTCCCAACGGCCTAATTTTCGATGTCCACGATACACCCAGGTCGATTGAAGTGTATTTAAAGTATCTTGCACAATTTCAAATTGAGTTTGCAGCGTTTTCACATCACCTTCAGTCTCTATACTCAAAACTTGCTGAAATTTTCCCTCTAAATTCTGCCATACCCCTATCCGCCGCAGCAATTTATACGCTCGTGTAGTCTGCAACATTTGTATCGTATCTTTGGCTAAACTAATACGATCTCTTAATTCATTCAGTTCAGTATCAGGTTTAACAGCGACTACCAAACTGGTGTAACCATTGGTTGTCTTTTGAAGCATTCCCTGAAACGCCCACTGTTGTTTGAGATTGCCAAATTTTGTTGCAGTATCTTCTAAAAAAACATGGCTAATCCGAAGATACTGGCGAATAGTACGAAACCCTGCTTGACGCATCAGTTCAGCTTGACGGGTATACTCCATATCTTTTTCTGTTGTCCCAAACTTCTCCATCGCCCAGATACTCTCTGGTGAAGTTGAATGCCCAACACCAGGCTCTAGAGTAATAAATTTACCACCAGGCTTGAGACAATGAAAAACATTGGTAATAACTTTAGACTCATCGATTGCATGATGCAACGCATCGTAGATCAGTGCTGCATCAAATAAGCCAAAATCGATCGATTCTTCATAGTCACAAACCTCAAACTGCAAATCCAATTTAGGAGTAATTTTATGCTTAGACAAAGCAATCATATCGGGTGCAATGTCCAGCCCTAGGACACTATACCCACTCATGGCCAACATTTGGGAAGTCCATCCGCTACCTACACCCAAATCCAAAATTCGTGCGGGTGGTGGTGGTAGCATCATCAGAATTTGTCCAATATCAATTAAATACTGACCACATCGCTTATCGGAAAATGGCTTACGTACATGGAAATCTTCAACCTCTTCAGGTGAAACATTCAGAACTTTTGCAATGTTATTGAGATAAGCAATTTCATTGTCTTTAGACATGAATTATTCCCCACTAGAAATTATTTTTAATAATTTATATATTAGATAGCACCTGGATACCACAATAGCTTTATTAATTTGAACAACATCGCCCTACTCGAATATCTCAATTTTGGAGTCTGCTTAGGGAGTATTTTCATTGGGTATGAACAATGTCAACTCTCTGAGGTGAGATTACTTTAAGAACCCAACATACTATATTAACCTAGAAATTAATTTCTAGGTTAGTTTATCGGCTAATTGAGGAATCTACCGCAAAAGTCTCTCTTAAGAGACTACTCGGTTATTTAATATTTTTATTATCAAAAAAGTTTGTTGTTGTTAAGGTTTTAATTTAAAGCTTTAATAAAGTTGTTGGATATTAGCCGTTCGGATTTTACACGCTTTCAATGAAAGCACAAGTAAATTATAGGAGTAATGATATATAACAAAAGGCAGAAGGCAAAAGGCTCCAAGGAAGAGGGCAGAGGGCTTTTATGTTTATTACTGGTAGTTGGTTGTTTCAGCCATTAAATCTGTCCTAACCTTTGTACTGACAGCTATAAGTCACCAGTAGCGTCAGGATATGGCCATGAGACAGTAATATTCCGTCATCAGCGCCAGGAGAATTATCTCAGCAACAAGAAAACTCAAGAATTTCCAAACTGGGCGATCGCCATATTGGCAGCTACGATCAAACAAAGAAAGTAGATCTCGGCCATCAATTTGCCTTGCAAACAAAGCAATAATGGCATTGTGTCAGCACAGGGAAAAAATCTGTCAGGAGAATAGGTTGGCAAAAACTCAAAAGGAAATATGAAGCTAATCGTCTCCTCTGGTTTAGAGTTTCGTCACTCCAGACTTTTGGTGAAAACCCAAATTCGCCTTGTACGAACAGTTTATTTATGCAGAGGCACTGAATGACTTGTAACTTTCTCTACATTTACATAGGCAGTCGGCACCAATTCTAAGGTATAATCAATAGCCTCGCACAATAACTGAGAATACTGCTGAGCAATCAAGTCAGGAGTAAAGTTGGATTGTAAATAACAACGTCCAGCTTGACCCATATGAAGAGCCAGTTGGCTATCGGTTGCCAAACGCCGAATAAAATCTGCCAAGCTTTTGGCATCACCATTATTAAACGCTTCACCGCAACCGACCTCTTGAACCATTGAGCGCAGATAGGAATGAGGTTCACAAATAATAGCTAGAGGACGCCCTGCGGCCAAGGCTGCATACATCTTACTAGGTGCTACTAAACCTTCCATACCGGGACTAACGCTCACCAGGGATAAGTCACAGGCGGTTAAAGAATAAGGAAGATTTTGTTTGTCTTGATAGGGCAAAAATTGACAATTTTTTAATCCCAACTGACTTGCTTGTGCTCTAAAGCCCTGCCGTTTGGCACCATTGCCAATGAAGACAAACTGAATCGGGTCATCTTTTAAGATTTTGGCTGCTTCTAGAATGGTTTCCATGTCATGGCAGCGACCCATATTGCCCGAATACAGTACAGTGAACCTATCCACTAAATTAAAGGCTTTAGCAAACCAATTCTGGTGTTTGGCGATGGGAACAATTTGATTGGGGTCAGCCCAATTATGAATCACCTTGATTTTATGGCTCACTTCTGGGCATTTGGTCACCACTCGGTCTTTCATGGATGGACTGAGAACGATAATCTTTTGTGCTCGCTTCCAAACCCGACAGTTGATGGCATCCCAAAATCGGACTGCCCAATGCTCCTTTTCAACGACCTTGAGTTCTACAGCGACATCGGGGTATAAGTCATAGAGTAGGCAAACATACGGTACGCCAAAACCCTTATGAGCTAAGTATCCGAGAACTGGTAAAAAAGGGGGAGCTGTCGTCAAAAGTAATACATCGCCACGGCTGCGGGTTTTGAGTAAATGAACTCCAGAGCGCAAACAGAACAGAAGTCCATTGACTGCTTTACCCCGAATTCGCTTTGACCAAATCCGAGTTGATCGCGATCGCCGAATCGTCACCTGATCAATCTGCTCTGTTATCGGCGCTGACTCCTTATGGAAAGCATAGCCAGGTTGTCCTGTAAAGATTTGAACGGGTAGCCCGAGTCGTCCTAGCCGTAAGGCTAGTTCTTCGATTAACTGCCCTGTGGCAGCGTAGTCAGGCGGAAAAAACTGGGTGATGATTGACAGTTTGATCGATTTGCTGTTCCGTACCAGAGAATTTCCTTTGCTCATTTCGCCTCGCTATTGAGTCGGTAGGGTTGAAACTATCTTTCCCTTTTTTTATTGATTTACAATCAAGCCTGAAAGATTCAGTGGAAACTGAACGGGATATCTGGGGATTAACGCCACCCATCTTATTTCTTTGCGTTTTCTCCAAGCTACTTTTACCAATTTTTGGGTTACTTTCCGGAATAGATTTGAATAAATCTAATAACAAATGAATTGAGGGTAACTTGTTAACTCCTTGATTAGACGTAAGTATCTATCATAAGTTGCATTTTTGATTATTTTTTGAAAAATTCATTGAAATGATTAGTTGATTGAGTTGTTTATCCTGACGAAGGACACAAAGACTGTATCAGTAATTGGTAAGGCTTAATGAATCAGCCGATCCTCTACTCAGTTTTTCTGACCTTGAGGAGAATAACGAGTACTTTTTTCACGCGAACTGAAGCGTTTTTAGTTATGGGTTCAGATGGAGAGTATCAGCCATTGTTGCCTCATGGCAATGGGAATCAACTATCTCATATGTCTCCAATCTACACAACACAGTTGTCGGAGCCGGGTCAAGACAAGTTCGATTTGGGTAAGATTTTGGCGATCGCACGTCGTCGATTTATCGTCATTGCCGGGGTGGCCATTGCAGTCACCTCTACAATTGCGACCAAGGTCTTACAACAAATTCCTAACTACGAAGGCAAATTTCAACTTCTTATCGGTTCACTAGCGGGTGAAGATAAGGTTGATGAGTTAACACAATCGCTCAGCAAAAGTGCCAACATTCGTGTGGAAAGTCCGGACTACGAGACTCAGATCCAAGTCTTGTGGAGTCCTCAGGTCATGTCTCCCATTGTTAAGGAAATTCAGAAACACTATCCGGAAATTGACTACAACACTCTCCGAGGAAAACTGTCAATTTCCCGATTGGGAGAGACTAAAATCTTAGAAGTTCGCTATCAAGATTCAGACCCTGAAAAAATTAAGTTTATCCTCGACAAACTCGCGGATGGCTACGTTGAGTACTCGAAAATAGAACAGCGAACTAGCTTAGACCAAGGACTGAAGTTTGTCAATCAGCAAACCGAAGACCTCAAAGAGCAAGTCAAGCGGATTCAGCTTGAAATCCAGCAGTTACGGCAAACTCACCAAATTGTCGATCCAGACACCCAAGGGCAACTGTTGACCAGCCGCTACAGCAATACGGTGACGCAACGGCAAGAAACTGAAAGCCAGCTCAGTGAAGCTATAAAACTTTACACCGAACTCCAAGATCAGTTGAACGAATTGGGGGTAACACCGGATCGAGCGATCGCTTCATCCGCTCTCTCGGATGCTCCCCGCTACCAACAGCTACTCAACCAACTCTCGGAAATTAAAAGCAAGATTGCTCAAGAATCAGCGCGGCTACAAGAAGACCATCCAACTCTACAACGGTTGCGTGACGAAGAGCGCAGATTAGAGCCTTTAGTTGAGCAGGAAGCTGCCAACGTTCTAGGGGGTACAGCCTACGGTGTCCCCAGCGATGCTGAATCCCTAGCTTCTCCTAGCTCTATGCGCTCAGACCTCACCAAACAGCTAGTCGAGACTAAAAATCAAATTCAGGTTCTACAAGTGCGCCGCCAACAGACATTTGAAGCGCAAAAGAAGCTGAGTCAAGACATCAGAAACTTACCCGATATCGCCCGTCGTTACACCGATTTACAACGACAGCTCAGTACCACAACAGAAAGTTTAAGCCGATTTCTTGCCGTCCAAGAGCGGTTAAAAATTGAGGAATCTCAAAAGACTTCCCCTTGGCAAACTATTACCAAACCTCAAAAGCCTGGAAGTCCTATGTCTCCCAACAAATCACGCGGTCTGGCGCTAGCAGGCATTGCGGGATTACTGGCGGGAGCCGGTGCAGCCTTCTTATTAGAAAAGCTAGACAAAGCCTATCACTCTCCCGAAGAACTCAAAGAAAGTACCGGTTTACCCATCTTAGGCCGAATTCCCTATACGAAAGAACTCAAAACCGGCATTACAGACCCGGCTTTGACACCCCCTACAGAAGCATTAAACTTAAAAGGCCGGTCTTATGGCTATCGAGCCTCTCCCTTTTTAGAAGCATTCCGAACCCTTCACACCAACTTACAATTTTTGAGCCCCGATCACCCCATTCGCTCGTTGGTAATTAGCTCCTCAACACCTGCCGATGGAAAATCAACGGTGACAACCTATCTGGCTAAGGCGGCCGCAGCAATGGGGTTGCGGGTACTACTCGTTGATGCCGATTTACGTCGTCCCCGTATTCACGAAACCACCGATTTACCAAACGTTTGGGGACTGAGCAATGTTATTTCTAGCGATATCAATGTAGATGATGTGATTCAGCAATGTGCCTCAGACGAGGCTACCCTCTCACATACAGAGGACAATTTGTACGTGTTAACGGCAGGCCAAATCCCTCCTGACCCCACACGGCTTCTGGCCTCTAAAAAGATGAAGAATTTAGTCGAGCGCTTCCAAGAATCCTTCGACTTGGTACTGTTCGATACACCCCCATTATTAGGATTAGCGGATGCGAGAATTCTTGCCGCGCATACGGATGGCATTGTGATGGTTGTGGGACTCGGTAAAACCGATCGCTCAGTGTTGACTGAAGTATTATACAGTTTGAAAATGTCTCGTGCCCGTGTCCTCGGATTGATTGCCAATGGGGTTAAAGGTCACGTCAGTAGTACCTATGATCAATATCTCCGGTATTACACCCACGCCCCTGAAGGTCAAAAACTTGGTCGGCGTTGAGCAGTAAGCTTTTGTAGATTTAATTCGTATTATGAGTTTCGCTGCTTAGGGCAGAGGAGTCAGGAGTAGGAATTAGGAAATATAGCAAAAGGCAGAAGGCAGGAGGCTCCAAGGCAGAAGTTTTTTACTGATGTGTGCCTGTTTTAGCTGTTCAATGTGTCTTAACCTTTATGGCGACAGCTATACCACTTTTATACAGGTGGTAATTTTTTGGGGAACTGCTTTTTAAGCACAAAAATAACTCGATTAAATATTAGTAAGAGTTTATTCAGTATTTGATTTCACGACAAATTAAGTGCAATGGTTAAGTTCCCGGATTTTTTAAAGAATTGATGAAACCTTTAAATATCTAATTCCCAAGATAGAGTGGTTGTTGAATATTGCAGCCAATAATAGAGGTAAATCTTCTGAGACAAGTGTAATAATCTCCAGCTTATCTAGGCAAGACACAGGAGAATAAAATCTCAATGATTAAAGCATTCAACTAATAATCAATGTTTCTGATAGGTATCTATTTTTGCCCATAAACAGCAAAATTTGCCTGAATCTAGCCATATAAAATAACAAAAATCACCAACAGATTCCCCTAAATTATTGCACTAGCGAACTCATAAATTAATGATACTGACGGCATTGCCACTACAAAATTTAACGAAGTATCAAACTACCTCATGCAGCCAATTGAGCCAAGTTCTTCTGAGGTTAGAGCCTTAGCTACGAACATGGGTTTGAATTGTACGATAGGTCAAATGACTAATAGATTAATTGGTCTTGTTCAAGGTTTATCACTTAATAAATTCAACCTAATCGATAGCAGCTTTGTCTACATAGAGAGTTATTTGTTCTTAGTTGTTGGTCATTAGTCATTGGTAACTCACCAAAGGCTAATGATTAATGACTAGCAACAAATAGCCCAAGAAAAGAGAGGAGAGTCAGCTTTTTATAGGTTACTCCCTCTCCCATCAAGACAAACAATTCGTAAAAACATACTGACCATGAGTATCATTACGGTTACGTCCAATGCTAATAGCGGAGAAGGTTCTCTCAGAGAAGCGATCGCTCAAGCGCAATCGGGCGATACAATTCGTTTTGCCTCCAGTCTTGCCGGTCAAACCATTACCCTCACCCGAAGTTTTGAAATTGATAAAGACCTCACCCTGGATGGTGCTGATGCTCCCGGTTTAACGATTAGTGGCAATCAGCAACACGTAATCTTTAAAGTATCGGGAGATGGCCGAGAATTCACTCTGCGGAATTTGAATGTAACTGATGCGTTCCATCAGTATGCAGGGGGAGCAATTTGGATGCAAGGCTCCAATGCTACAGTCACCGTAGAGAATAGTCAGTTTAACAACAACATTGCCGGACAAGGGCCTGCCATTTGGGCTAAAAATGGGGCGGATGTCACGGTACTCAACAGTACATTTAATGGCAATCAGGCTACCCAGAATGTCGATAGTGCTGGCGGTGCCATTAGTGTCTTTACCAAAAGCCAACTCACCGTCAGAGGCAGTGAGTTCACCAACAACGAAGGATATGCCGGTGGTGCAATTACCACCATATTTACCCCACTCACTGTAGAAGACTCTATCTTCCGCAACAACGAAAGTAGGAGTTGGGGTGGAGCCATCAACAATGATGGTGCAAGTGTGCCTCTGCAAGAGCGGTATTACCAAGGCGACTTACCGAGGGATACCGAGGGAGGCCAAACAATTATTCGCAACTCTCTATTTGAGGGTAATCGCTCCGTCGGCCTGGGTGGAGGAGTGGCAATATGGGGTTATGACCAGGACTATGTGACCATTGAAGGAAGTACATTTCTGGATAATGAGGTGACGAGGAACGCCAGAGGAACAGCCCGAGGGGGTGGCCTCCGAGTTACAGGTAAGCTCGTTACCATCAAAGACTCTACCATTGCTAATAACACGTCCGCACAAGAAGGGGGGGGTTTATGGTATTGGGAGGAATCACCCTTCAATATCATTAACACAACCTTTTCAGGTAACGAAGCGGCCGAGCGAGGCGGCGGGATATACAACGGCCAGTGGGGTTCCGAAACCAACATCGTCAACACAACCTTGGCTAACAATACTGCTGGCAGCGATGGTGGGGCAATTTATACCAGCAATAACCAGCCGGTTACAGTTACGAATTCAATTTTTGGTAACAACACGGCGGGTAGTGTCTCAAACCCCAATCAACAAACCAACCGCGAACTCGGTGGTACAAATAATATTCAATTGCCTGGTACTGGCAACAATGCGACAGTAGGTATCACCCTCGCTGACCCGAAACTTGGTCCGTTGCAGGATAACGGTAGTGGTATATTAACCCATGCCTTGCTTCCAGGAAGTCCGGCCATTGATGCGGGGAATAATGCCCTTGCACCCGCAACCGACCAACGAGGCGTGACTCGTCCTGTGGATGGGGATAACAATGGTTCTGCGATCGTTGATATTGGGGCTTATGAATTTTCGGGTACTTCACCGACGCCAACGCCAACATCTTCAGCCAGTCTCACCGTCAATGCCAATGATATTTTTACCATTGAAGGCAACAGTGGGCAAGCCCAACTGCAGGTACAGTTAGCTAGTCGTGAGACAGGTGCTACCAATGAAGTCGGGGTTTTTGTGGTTGATGATGACCTAGGTCGGGTCAATGGTATTGCACCTGGTGCCTCTGGCTATCGGCAAGCTGCCCTCAGCCGAGCTCAAAGCATTTTCTCCGTTCCCCCAAACAGCGCTCCTAATCCTAGCCTATCGAGTCAACTCAGCTTTGATGTGGGTACTCGCCTAGGATTCTACATGGTTCCCAGCAGTAGCACTGCTGCAGTACAGGCTGGGCAAACCTCCCCAGACCAAGTATTTTTCTTCGATGAAGCTGCTAATGCTGATAATTTCGACCATCTGCAAGTATCGGGACTGAGCAACGACAGCTATCGCCTAGCTTGGGAAGACATAATCGGAGGCGGGGATGCTGATTTTAACGACATGGTACTCACCGTGCAGCTTGTTGATAACTCATCCGCAACTACAACAGGGTTACAAGGGCAAACGCCAGAGGCAACCATCGATGGACTTGATGCAGTCACAGGTTTGGCTTCAACGCAAACGGGTGTCAACAGCGAAACCACTGATACCAACTCATCAAGTTTTGATGTGGTGGATGACTCAACAGGTTCTATGAGCAATCTCAACTCCGGTGCTTCCGGTTCTACAACAACTCCCATCTCTGAACAAGTGGATACAGCCGCAGGGCTATCGGGTGAGCTAGCATCCTCGACTTCCTTAGGAACGAATACGGATAGCGTTGACCCCCTGCGCTTGTTGACAGACAATCCCTCGGGTTTTGAGAATTCACTAAACAGTGGGAACGCTGATTTCAATAGACCTGTCCGAAATATAATCCGCGCCCAAAAAAATGGTAGAACAGTCTTTT
>CAZPRJ010000049.1:0-56217 GCA_964588805.1 uncultured Microcoleus sp.
GACTCCAGTTGCTCTAACCGCTCCAGTTATCAATGGCTAATTTAACAATTTAGCTTAATATAAAAAACGCTCTCCGAAAGGGGGGCGTTTTTTTTTGCTTTATAGCAAAAGGCTTCAGGGCAGAAGCCAGAGGGCTTTTATATTTATGATCAGTGGTCGCTTGAGTCCTTAGAGGCTGTCTTAATCTTTATGGCAACAGCTTTAATTTCTAATCCTGGTATTAAGGGGAACAAAAGCTAATGTTATGGCATCCAGTCAAGTAAGAGATTTGGGTGCAATTGTTTTATCCAAGATAGAACAACAAATTCTTTTGACACATAAAGCTCACATCGCAGAGAAACAAGCGATGCAACCTCCTAACTCACCAAAAATGAACGTCTGCGCCACGATTAAATGCCCCTTCTTTGAAATTAAGCCAAATTCGGGTCAATGCACCCGATATAGCAGTGCTGAGCAATGTCACCTGAATACTCTAAATGTAGAAGAGTTTCAATCTGATGGATGTTGGCTATTTACATCCCATGAGAGCGAACTCAAGCAAGTTAAAAGGGCTAACAACCAATTTTTGGCTAAGGATAAGGCGAGTCAAAAGCAACTCAAGCAATTAAGGATGAAAGCATCCGAAACTAAGCGGGACGCTATTGAAAACAAGGCGTCTTCAGCTTTGCCAATGGGTTTATCGACAGGGCAGCAAGCCATTCAAAATTCAGCATTTAGAATGGGAAAGCTTCAGTCTGACAACAGCGTTTTCCATTTAAAGAACTTGAGGAATGAGCCGACGCTCTAATAGTCTAGTAGCCGCCAAAACTTCTTGTCTTGCCCATTGGTCGGCGGACAAAATATCATCTAAAGAAGGATTAGAACAATTATCAGTTTGGTGGCGATCGCACACATATTCAATCACCCACGCAATATCCAAATATCCAATTTTTTCGTCTAAAAATAGTGCCACTGCCTGTTCATTTGCCGCATTCAACACCGCAGGCATCGACCCCCCCGCACGACCGGCAGCGTAGGCTAACTGCATACAAGGATATTTTTGATGATCGGGTTCTCTAAAGGTAAGACTTCCAGCTTTGACTAAATCAAGTTGTTCCCAATCTGTATAAATACGCTCCGGCCAAGATAGAGCATAAAGTAACGGCAAGCGCATATCCGGCCAGCCTAATTGAGCTAAAACTGAAGTATCTTGTAATTCAATTAAAGAGTGAATAATACTCTGAGGATGGATCACAATGTCGATGTGGTCGTAATCCTGACCAAAAAGGAAGTGCGCCTCAATCACTTCCAATCCTTTATTCATCAACGTGGCAGAGTCTATGGTAATCTTGCGTCCCATTGACCAATTGGGATGTTTCAGCGCGTCAGTTACTTTAGCGTTGGCTAACTTTTCTACTGGCCAATCTCGGAACGCACCACCAGAGGCTGTCAGCAGAATTCGCCGTAACCCCCCTTTGGGGACACCTTGCAGGCATTGAAAAATTGCCGAATGCTCTGAGTCAGCCGGTAGCAGCTTGATGCCGTGTTTCTCAACCAAGGGGAGGACAACTGGCCCACCTGCAATCAAAGTTTCTTTATTGGCCAGAGCAATATCTTTACCCGCTTCAATGGCCGCAATCGTCGGTAATAACCCAGCACAGCCAACAATACCCGTTACTACAGTATCCGCATCGCCATAACGAGCCACTTCAACCACTCCTTCATCTCCAGCGAGTAGGATGGGTTGATAGTCTAAATCTGCGATCGCATCTTTGAGTTCTGGCAGTTTCTCTTCCATACAGATGGCAGCGATGGCGGGACGAAATTGCCGAATTTGAGAGGCTAACATTTCAACATTACGTCCTGCTGCCAATCCCACAATCCGAAATTGGTCGGGGTACTGCGTGACGATATCTAATGTCTGAGTACCGATAGAGCCGGTTGAACCGAGAAGATTAATCGCTTTCACAATTCTTTAATAATGACGCTCTCTTTAATATAAAATTCTTTGGTAACTTCTTAAGCTGCTGTTTTCCAAGAAGTATCTTAAAATTTATCCCTCAAGGAGTCAGTACTATGGATGATTTTATGGCAGTGGCGATTTCAGAAGCGAAGCTAGGACTGAGTGAAGGCGGCATTCCCATTGGCTCAGTTTTAGTTAAAAATGGCAAGATTGTCGGTCGAGGACACAATAAGAGGGTGCAAGACGATGACCCTGTAACCCATGCTGAAATTGATTGTTTACGTAATGCGGGCAGAATCGGGAGTTACAACAGTACAACACTGTATTCTACCCTCATGCCTTGCTACCTCTGTGCTGGTGCGGTTGTCCAATTTGGGATTAAAAAAGTTATTGCAGGTGAGTCTGCCACCTTCCCCGGTGCTAGGGAATTTATGGAATCTCACGGCGTTGAAGTCATTGATTTAGACTTAGATGAATGTAAGGAGTTGATGAGCCAGTTTATTGAGCATCATCCTCAATTATGGAATGAAGATATTGGAAAATAATGATGAGCTAGTCGCTAGTACAACGCGGCGGAAATAAAGCTAATCTTCACACATTACTAAAGAGCTTGTATTATAGTTAGCCTCAATCATTGGTATAAATTTCTTGCTCCCCTCTCCCTGAGGGAGAGGGTTGGGGTGAGGGCTGACAAAGGTGACATACTCCCCGAGCCACTAGCCATTTTGCCAAGTTAACGGGCTTTGAGCGCACATGAAACAGTTTTTGACTGTTCAATTGCTTTGGCTTCTAGGTTAGAAAAAAGTTGTTGCATCGCTCTTGTATAAGGGCGTAAAAATTGCTTTTGTGCCGATGAAATACAAGTCTGAATTTCTGTTATCAATAACGGCATTAATTGCTCTACTAAATCCCAGGTGACTTCGATACTGGGGAACACCATCAAGCATAGAGGCAGGAGTTCCTCTTCTACCGCCGACATATTGCCTTCTAACACACACAACCAGAGATAGCCTTGAAACATCTCTATATCTCGAATACTAGAGGCTTTTACCACGGGTTCACGGAGTGTACCTCGGCGACTCCGATGATGAGGATACAGTTCCACCGCACGCCGATAGACTCGTTGCGCGATCGCCCCAGAAGCAGGTAACATTTGCTGAACGAGGACTAAGGCGGGTGATTCTAACTCATGCTGACTTGCCGCCGCGCAGACTCGCTGCCAAGGAATACAAACTTGCTCTTCCACAAATTTGAAATACGGACTGAGTAACAGTTGCTCAGGTGCACTCAGACGGTTGAGGACTAACTTAGCACTCAAGTGAAACTGTGTACTCATAAAACCAACAGCACGTCGATCTATCGCGGACAAATGTTGATCTTGAAATAACAGCAATACAGGTTCAATTGCATCGGCTAGCTGTTGGACTTCTGACAACGATAATCCTGCTAGTTCTGAGGCTTTGAAGATATCAGTAGATAGATTAATCGTATCGTTTTCAGGAATGCTTGCCTGTAAGGGAGAGACATTGACTTGGCGTTGATAAACTTCTAATACTTGTTGATAAGCCAAGGCGGCTGCTCGTGCTATTCCTTGAGCTTCCGTTAAACTCACCACATTCGGAATATAAGAGAAGATCGCATTCGTTTGGATGCCAGCGCATTTGCAGTTAATTTCTACCATACGCTGTAACTTGGCCAAGGTTTGTGCACGCCCTTGGGGTGATGAGGCGGCTAGCAAATCCGAAACAGTAAAACAGTCTGTGGTAGAAGAAAGAATTGATAAGTCGGGTACATAACGTTCTGCCCAAAGCTTAGTTAAGCAGTCAACCGAAGCTTTATTTGCAAGTTTGGTAGTTTTGAGCATTATTTTTCTGTAGAATATAACTAGAATTTTGGTAAATTTTGTTTCCCTGTTCTACGAAGTACGCAAACCAATGCTTGGTCTGATTTGATCAATTCCCATATCCGAGCGTATGGGGGAGCATGAAGCAACAGACAAGTTGCTAATGTCTTAAAAAATACACTCAAGCCTTTATACAAGTATTACAAGGGCTTTCCAGGTATTCCTGCTGGGAAGTAAAAATCGTCTGGTTTTTCTCCCATTTTCAAAGGATGTAAATTCAAGGGAGGAGCAAGAGAGTTGAGAGGTTCTATAAAGTAGTGGCGCTTTTGCTCAAAAGCTTGTTGTAGTCCTTGAGTGTATGGTTTTAACAATTGTTTTTGAGAGGATGTAATACGGGAGAGTATTTCATCGGCTAAGAGTTTGTTCCATAATTCTGCCATTTCCCATTTCACATTTATACCGGGCATAACCATCACACATAAATCAACGAGTTCCTGTTCGATGGGTGTCATACTTTCTTCTAAAAGACACAACCAAAGGTAAGATTGAAACATTTGTAAGTCACGCAGGCAAGAATGAGCAATCTCTGGATTGTCTAATCCACCGCGACGGCTACGATGATGGGGCAGTAACGTCACTAGTTTCTGGTAAACTGCCTGTGCAATGTTATCTGATAGAGGCAGCATTTTCTCTACAAGGATAAAGGCAGGACTATCAAGCTGATATGAAGCGGCCGCTGCACAAACTCGTTGCCAAGGGATAGCAATCTGTTCTTCAATAAACATGAAGTAGGGCTTAATTAAAGCTTGCTCTAAATCTGTGAGATTGCTAAACATTAACTGATTAGTAAAGTTAATCAATGTCGTAATAAATCCCAATGTTCGCCAGTCTTTTGAGGCAATGTGTTGCACTTTGTATTCCAATAATAGGGGTGCAATTGTAATGGCTAACTCTTCAAGAGATAGTCTTACCCAAGAATCAAAATAATCTTGTAAATTATCAACTCCTGCGTTTATGCACAATCGGTTTTGTGAAGGGATTGAATAGGATAGATTTTGGTAAATTTCTATCAATCTTTTGTAAACTAAAAAAGCAAAGTGAGTGAGCCGTTTCGCCTCCGCTAAATTAACAATGTTAGGAATGTATGCATACAAAGAGCTGTTCGGAAGTATTGCTTTATAGTTTTTAAGCTCAATAAGCGCCTCATTTAATTTGGAGAGAGTTAAGGCTCTTCCCTCCGGTGTAGTGGTTTTAAGGAGTTCAGTTTGGGTAATTTCCATCCCATTTTTTATGAACGATAAGGTTGATATGTTAGGGATATAACGCTCTACCCAAAGATTGAGTAGACGATGAACGGAAGGGCTATCGATCAGTTTGGCAATTTTCAACATACTTTTCTCTCGATAGGATTATCGAGGTTGCTCCAACAATTCAAGAGTTTAGTTCTTGTCTCTGTTGGGTTAAACTTGCAGAAGTTCTATCGTTTTTCGATATAGATGCAAGGTATGGGGTGAAAAACTTTTTTTGCATCAGTCAGCAGTAGATGAGTCGCTCAAGCGATGTGGAGATGCACACTTCATCGTCCTGCTACTATACAAATCTTTACCTATTATAGTTTTTTCTCACTTCTAATTATATTAAGAAGTATTGAATTTATTAATCCGTAAAATTACTGAAAACAACAGTGAGTCTACAAAAAATCTCTATCAATCGGAGTCATTTAATTTTACAAAAAAAGAAATTAAATAATGTAAATTTTATTCAGCTTTGACAAGAAACCTGGGGAAGATTTATGTTTTCCCATTTAGGAGTTCAGCGCAAAAATTTTGAAAGGTTAAACCTAGTTTGTCGTAAATGATTGGACGCTCTTATCACAACTACGAACCTATCAAAACTAAGGCGATAAACCACTAGATTTTTCTACAGGCGACTATTTTTTGCTTAAGTCAGTGCCATTCATATTCAAACAGAATTGGCTGGTGAACACTCAGGCTAAAACTCGATCTTTCCCACGTTGATGTACTCTAGCATCCTTTGCAACCATCTGCATTCCCGCCGGAGGAGCCAATGTTAAGCCTCGACGGACTGGTTTAATCGGGCGAGTATGAGTTAATGCCAGTTGATAGCGCGACACAATCGTAGCCAGTACTAACTTCATTTCCAATTGTGCCAAAGCGGCTCCAATACAGCGACGGTTGCTACCTCCAAAGGGGAAATATTCATAAGGTGAATATTGTCGCTCTAAAAAGCGCTCCGGTTTAAAACATTTGGGTTCGGGGTAGATATCCTCTCGTTGATGAATCAGATAAATCGAAGGCATGAGTGCTGTGCCTGCTGGAAACTGATACCCTGCAATCTCCATTGGTGATTGTAGAACTCGGATGAACGTACCTGGAGCAATGGGATAAATACGCAGTGTTTCAGAGCAAACTGCACTGAGGTAGGGAAGTCGAGCAATTTCCATCAAATCGGCTTGAGAATCCACTGTCTCCAACTCCTGCAACAGACGCTGTTGCACTTCTGGCAGATAATGAATCCAATACAAGGCCCAAGTGAGTGCAGAAGCTGTGGTTTCGTGGCCAGCCGTGAGGAGTGTCATCAATTCGTCGTGTAACTCATCATCCGTCATCGCCTCTCCGGCTTCATCACGGGCAGACAATAGTAAAGAGAGAATATCGGTGCGCGAGAAATCACCTTCCTCTCGACGTTGCCGAATCTCATCATAAAGGAGTTGTTTCACCTGCCCTTTGATCTGCAAAAAGCGCCCCCACGGACTAAAACGCCCCCAGTCTTTTCGTAGTGAAGGAAAAAACAGCAAAGTAGAACTTAGGGGAGAACCTAGTGCATCCAGCAGCGAACCCAACAGTTGTCGTAATTGCTCAAAACGCTCTCCTTCATCTAAGCCAAATACTGCTCGTAAAATCACCCGTAGGGCAATCTCTTGCATGGATGCACGGACTTTAAAGGGCTTACCTATAGTCCATTGGTTTGTTACCTGTTCGGTGATATCGCAGATTAACTGACTATACGTCCGCAGGCGATCGCCATGAAAGGGAGGCATTAACAACCGTCGCTGTCGTTCATGACGCTCACCATCGAGTAAAATCAGCGAGTTGTCCCCGAGTAAATAACGTAGTACTCCGTTTCCTCGGCCTGATTCAAATTGCTTTGGATCGGCGGTAAAAATTTCCTTCACAGCCTGGGGATTACCCACATACACAAAGGGAGGTGATGTTTCTCCTCCTATTTTGAAAATATCGCCATAACGTTGAGCATAATCATCTAAGTAATCTAAAGGGCGAAATATTAACTTGAGCCTCCGCAGAAATCGTGATGATTGTGGGCCGTCGGGTAATACCATGAGAGGTTCTGTGCAACAATTTTCTTCTATTGTTACTTGGATTTTAGAAGAATGGATGATTTAGCAGAGCGGTTAACCATTCAACCCCTACAATCTCACCAATTAGAAGAAGTTAAACACTTAATTTTTGAGGTCTGTTCTGAGATGTTTCACGTAACAGAAGAGGTGATTAAACAGTTTGACACGATGTCAGATATAAATAACGTGCAAGCTGACTACTTCCAGCAAGGCGGTACATTCTTAGTGTTGATGGATAACAGACGGGTTGTGGGTAGTGGAGCGATTCGCCGTTGGAATTTTGAAATTTGCGAACTCAAGAGAATGTGGTTTCTTCGGGCATACCGGGGGCGAGGATTGGGATATCAAATGGCTCAAGTGCTTTTCGAGTGTGCCATTAACATGGGCTACAAAAAGGTCAGACTTGATCTATTTAACGCGCAAAAACAAGCGCAAGCTTTGAAATTCTATAGACAACTGGGATTTTATGCGATCGCTCCGTACAACGATAGTGACTGCACTGTATTTATGGAGAGGATGCTCTAGATTATAACGATATGTAGTTGAGTGACATACGCCCACCGCCTGCCATCAACCTGGGAACTTATTGCTGTGTCCCTGATTTCCCCCGACACGTCTATCGGTAGCAATTTCAGGCTCAACCGTATTCTCTTGTATGGCTTTCGTCATACATCTTTATCAAAATCTTTAGAAAAACTTGACACTTTTGACAAGGTTTTGTTACATTAATTTACATAAGAAGTTACAAAAGTAAACAAAATCCTAGGAGAAAGTACTCATGACTATTCTGATTGCCTTATTTGTTGTTGGTTGGCTTGCTGTGGCTGTCATCGGTACTCAAGCTTACTTCCGAGGGGAGCAATCCAAGCCTATCCACGAGCGTAACTGGCGTTCGGAGTCTTTTGAACAGCTTGCTGAATCCATTACTGGAACAGACATAGACTACAGCGAACGGACTCCTGCTTTTGAGATTGACGCTTACTCTAGCAAGCTTCTGCCTGATTCCTAAGCACTCAGGTAGACGAGGTATGTCAGTCCAATTGCTTATCCGCCTAATATTGCAATGCCGCCATCAGACTGATGGCGGCATTGTTACAATTGATGAGAACGCTTATAATATCTAGTCATCTATACCGATTTCATAATTTCTGGCTACGAATTGGGTCATTGATATCACTTCAGACAAAATCCTTAACTCGATTGGCTCTATCTCCGACGCTCTTGCAATTTCCGATAAACCTCTTTTACATCAACGTCATGATGGGCTAAGGCGACAAGAGTGTGATAAAGCAAATCTGCGGCTTCTGAGGCGATCGCATCCGCGTCATTGTCTTTACAAGCCATTACCACTTCGGCGGCTTCTTCCCCAATTTTTTTAAGAATCTTATTATCGCCCCCAGCGAATAGTTTACAGGTGTAAGAGCTTTCCGTGGGATGATCGCGGCGATCGCAGATGACTTCAAACACCTGAGACAACGTATCGGCAGGTGGGGGCGCTTTCGTGCTATCTACTTGATGGAAACAACTGCGTTCACCGGTGTGGCAGGCAATATCGCCAATTTGCTCAACGGTGACGAGTAAAGCATCGCTATCGCAATCGTAACGGAGCGATCGCACTTTCTGAAGATGGCCAGAAGTTTCGCCCTTGTGCCAGAGTTGAGAACGGGAACGACTCCAAAACCAAGTTTCTCCGGTTTCCAGAGTTTTATGCAGTGACTCCCGATTCATCCAGGCCATCATTAGGACTGTACCATCCAAATAATCCTGAACGATTGCGGGCACGAGTCCCTGTTCGTCGTAGCGTATTTGATCAACGGGAATAGCTTGGTGTAGAGGATTGGATGGTGAAGCAGGCAACATACAGGCTCGGTGTCCCCAGCAATAACTCACCCGTTTACGATACCATCCTGTGAAAAGAAAACGTAAGTTAACCTGCGATTGAGCTCAATCGATCGCGAGTGTTGACTCTAAACCAAGACACTCGCATCTCGAGCCACCTTCATTCTGACGGCTCTTGCGGCAACTTGATGAGCTTTCTTCGCCTCTCCGTACCACTGAATAGTAGAGTTATAAGCAGCGCGGTACAAATCCTGCGCGGCCTCGGGTAAACGGCTACGAATTTCTATGGGTAAATCTTGATTCGTTTTGTATAACATAATTTTTGAAATTCGCTCAATGGGATAATCATCTAGCACTAGCATAGGTATACCCAACGGGACATACGCCTATCCCCAGACAGACTTTGAAACGTGCTACTACGGAGATAACCTTGGTAAATACCACAATTAAAACAACTCAATCTGAACACATCTTCGCGGCTGCCCAAAAGCTGATGCCCGGTGGCGTCAGTTCTCCAGTCCGGGCGTTCAAATCGGTGGGAGGACAACCCATCGTTTTTGACCATGTGAAAGGGGCTTATATTTGGGATGTGGATGGCAATCAATACATCGATTATGTCGGCACTTGGGGGCCGGCCATTTGCGGACACGCTCATCCAGAAGTCATTGCCGCCCTGCATGAAGCACTCGAAAAAGGCACCAGCTTTGGTGCTCCCTCGGTGCTAGAGAATGTTTTGGCGTCAATGGTGATTGATGCGGTTCCCAGCATTGAGATGGTGCGGTTTGTGAATTCAGGAACCGAAGCCTGTATGGCAGTCATTCGCTTGATGCGGGCATTTACGGGGCGTGACAAAATTATCAAATTTGAAGGCTGTTATCACGGTCACGCGGATATGCTCTTAGTCCAAGCGGGTTCAGGTGTTGCGACCTTGGGCTTACCCGATTCACCGGGTGTACCGAAGTCTGCCACCAACAATACATTAACCGCTCCGTACAATGACCTAGAAGCCGTTAAAGCACTTTTTGCCGCTTACCCCAATGATATTGCGGGTGTAATTCTAGAGCCAGTCGTTGGCAATGCTGGCTTTATTCCTCCAGATGCTGGCTTCTTAGAAGGTTTGCGCCTACTGACTCAAGAACATGACGCCTTACTGGTGTTTGATGAAGTGATGACCGGCTTCCGCATTGCTTACGGCGGTGCCCAAGAAAAATTTGGGGTGACGCCTGATTTAACCACTTTGGGCAAGGTGATTGGGGGTGGCTTACCGGTTGGTGCTTACGGTGGACGTAAGGATATTATGTCCATGGTGGCACCGGCAGGGCCGATGTATCAAGCTGGGACACTTTCAGGGAATCCACTGGCGATGACAGCCGGCATTAAGACGCTAGAGTTGTTGCAAAAATCGGGTACTTACGAACAATTAGATCGTATTACCAAAAAGCTATCCGAGGGACTTTTGCAAGTGGCCAAAGAAACCGGTCATGAAGTCTATGGGGGACAACTTAGCGCCATGTTCGGGATGTTCTTTGCTGGGGAACCCGTACACAACTACGCGGATGCTAAAAAGTCTGACCTCGCTAAGTTTAGCCGCTTCCATCGGGGAATGTTGGAGCGGGGTGTATATTTAGCCCCCTCTCAGTTTGAGGCAGGATTTACGTCTCTGGCTCATACCGATGAAGATATTGACCGCACGATAGAAGCTGCAAGAGAAGTTCTCTCTAGTCTCTAACTTTACCTACAGGGTGCATCAGGTAATACCAATTCACTAAATGCTTGTTATAGATAATTCCTTGTTCCCCCCTTAATAAGGGGGGTTAGGGGGGTCAAGTGTAACACCTTTAACGTGAAATGGTATAACGCACCCTGCTAGGCTCAACTCGACTACTTGAGGAAGGGGAACTACTGGGATTGTGCCCTTGTCGCCACAAGAGCAGGGGAATACTCAGTAGGCCAAGGAAAATCACGATTCCGGCTGTAGCCCAAACGAATAGACGTGAAGGCTGATAATCACCTCGCTCAATTTGCCAAAAGACTTGGTTATATCTCCACACGGCTAAAACAATCATGGTCACTCCTACAACCACTAGACCAACACCGAGGCTTTGGGAACTCATGAATGAATGAGTCGGAGTCACTTCTTGGGAGACAGCCGTTTCTAGTTGCCGCAAAAATAGGCCAAATCGGGCTAAGGCAAAACCAAATCCAATCAAGGCAATAGAGGTACGCAGCCAAGCCAGAAATGTTCGTTCATTGGCTTGATGTTCTCGTTGGCGGTCAATTTTGGACATCTTTGCCTTGGGTCTGCTGTTCTCTATTTAGAATTTTTTCTACACATTGATTGTAGGTACAGATTCTAACGATAGTTAGTAAATTGCAGCGCTACAGGCAAATCTTCCTGTTTCAGTCGCTGCATAACTGCTTGTAAGTCGTCTTTAGAATTGCTAGAAACTCTAACCGCATCGCCTTGAATGGAGCCTTGTACTTTCTTAAATTCGTCACGAATGAGTTTAGTGATTTTTTTGGCGATGTCCTGACTAATTCCTTTTTTGAGAGTAATTTCTTGACGAACGCGATTACCACTGGCTGATTCGACTTTGCCGTATTCAAAGATTTTTTGGGAGAGGTTGCGCTTGGCGGCTTTGGTTCGCAAAATCGTATGAACGGCATCTAAGGTGAATTCACTATCCGTATTAACGGTAATGGCTGTATCACCTAACTCCAATGTGGTATTTGTGTCTTTTAGGTCATAGCGGCTGTTGATTTCCCGAATCGATTGGTCTACCGCGTTGACTAATTCTTGTCGGTCAAAGTCACTGACGATATCAAAGGAAAATGTAGAAGCCATAACATTACAGAAATTAAGGATAGCTGATTTCTTAATAACAACTAACAAGCAATGGTTTAAACTTCAAGATGCAGAGATTAACGTCTCTATAAAGCTTAGAGGGGTTAGGTGGAGTTACTTACACTAAGTAAGCTTAAGATGAACAAGATAGCACTGCAAGTTGAACCAATGGCGAACATCAGCGATCGCGCCAAAGGGATGTTGAAGATATAAAAGACCGAGTACAGCAATCGAGCGATGATAAATGCGATCGCGGCTCCTACAGCAATTGACGAATCTTGGCCGGTTATATAAGCCATCAGTACGGCTGCAGTGAACAGAGGAAATGCTTCAAACGAGTTTTGGTGTGCCCAAGTTGCCCTCTGAGCATAGGGGGGCAACTTCTCAAACATAGCTCGTGGCGCACTCAGGTTATATCCTACCTTGACCCGTTCATAGCCTACGACTAGAAACGGCAGGTAAATCAGAACTGCGGCTGCCACAATGCAGTAAAGCAGAATCGCAGAATTGGGTAGATTCATAATTAACTTAATCGAAATAAAACAGCGTCACAAGCTTACGCTGCTCTTCAGCATCCTGACAGGTTTTGAGCAAGGTACGGCTGTCATGAAACGCGAAGCAAATAAGCTGCTGACACCGAGAAACAATTTCGGTGTTGCACAAGGCGCTAGCTTCTGCCAGAGACAGGTTATCGTTTTCTGGGTTTTCCACCAGATGCATGACTTGTTCCAACTGCTTGCGCGATTCTCGTGGCTGACGCTCCAAACTCTGGGGCAAAATTACAGTCAGTAAGCTGGGGTCAGCCCTCATTGCACCGCGAATAGCTGCGGCATTAGTACCGATAGCACCTGATGTGATGAGACGATTGCCACTCAGCACGAGGGCATAGCTCATCATTTCGATTAGGCTTTGATGAGTAATGGGAACGTGACGCGACCCTAACAACGCAATTCGCTTGGAACCGGTTTGCTGAATAGTTGCAAGTTCTTGCGCGAGTGTATCGACACCGCCGATGTCTACTGATTGAGTCAAAGATGCTGCTTTCTAGCTGAACGACCCAGCTATTTTAGCAAAAGCCGTCGCTGTTAAGACTAAATAGACCAAGTTTGGTTCCTAATCGGCTCATAAAATTTGTCATTGTTTACAATTTGCACATTGCCTTCCGGTTGTGGTATTATCAGATATTGTGCGGACGCATAGCTCAGTTGGTTAGAGCACTACGTTGACATCGTAGGGGTCACTGGTTCGAGTCCAGTTGTGTCCATTGAGGTGTGGAAAGTTGATTTGAATAGTTGTGTGATTTTGTTGTCGATTGCCAAATTATTTGTCACCGTTGTCAGATTAGCGTCATCTTGACAAATTATTTGTCATCGGACTATAGCCTTTAAAGCAGCTATATAAGGACACAACTGGACTCGCTTTCAACCCACCCTTTTTTCTAAGACGAGAAATAGTTTCAGCTTTTGCACTTCTTTCAACCCACCCCTAGCTGAGATGGTCGTTGAAACTCTTCCCACCTAGACCCTTTATTTGCACTGCATTTCAGAAGCCCATCTGACGGCTGACAAAAATCTTGGCTCAATAAGAAAGAAAACCTAGAAGATGGTTCGCTGCCAAAACTTCTGAAGTCCAGTCCAAACAAGGGTTTTAAATTTTTGACGGCTGCCTGGGGTTTTTGCCCCCGCTTTCGCCCGTCAGAAAAAAAGATTTGGAGTGGATTCCTCCTTGCTCGGAGGTGATTGGGTAGCCATCGCTGTAGTAGACCTACACCGCTTGTTGCTGGGAGCGCACCGACCTCGTAAAATCGAAAGTGCTAGACTTTTTTTCTTACGAGTTAATCATCCCGTGCGTTGAGAGCACCGAATCAGCATCAGGGTGGACAGCTACCAGGGTCAGAAAGCACACCTGTTTTCCAACAGGCAAACTAACCCACATTTTTCGCAGTTCAGAGGTTCTGCTGAACATGACCTGCGGCGCGATTGATTAATACTATTGTATTGTCAAGGTACGGAAAATTGGAAGGACATTAGCGCTTCGACTACACTCAGTGCTAAAACTTCAACTACGCTCAATTTTAGGCAGAGGAGCGCAACTGGTAAGCAGACAGAGCGATCGCTCCTGCTTGCTGTTGGGGACTGCCGCGAACGGATTGTTCGCCTTCTTCGATGACAATACCCACTTTTGAGGCTTGAGCTGCGATCGCGTCAATCAGTCTGCCGTAACTCCACTGATGAACGGATACGCGATACCGTTTGGCGTATTGTTTCTGTCCTTCCTCATATCCCGGAATCTTTTGTTCGGCTCGAAGTTGCACTTCATTTTGAACAAGCTCTCGCATATCGCCTAGTTTTGGGAGGACAATACTTCCAGCTTGGTATTCCTGCGCCAGAGTGATGATTGCCTTTGCCAGCAAGCGATCGACGTACTGCCCCAGTTCGGAGTCACCAAATTGGTTGGATTTGGAGTGTTTTTGGGCTTTGTGCCGTTGATGGGATTGACGTTGTTTTGAAGTGCGCTGGCGGCTGAGGAGTTTGTAGTTGTCGCCGAGGAGTTGTTTGATGCTGCGGTATGTGATCGCTTTGCCTGTTGTTGCGTCAATGACAGCAGCCGTGGCAGGTTTGTCGAGTCCCAAGGCAATCCCGACGAGGATGTGAGATTGTCCCTGATACAAGGAACGACGGGGACGGGGATAAGGAGTTTGGATTTTTTGCAGGTTAGATTCTGTTCGTTTGCGGAAATCATTGAGCTTTTTCTGCTGGGCGTCCAAGTCTCCTTTCTCAAGCATTTCCAGGGTTTTATAAGCTGCGATCGCTCTCCAAAGGTCAAGAAAAGTGGGAACGAGACGAGCGCGATAGAAAAGCTCGAAGGTTAGTTTAGGCTTGAGGCGAAGGAGAGTTTTTTCTAAAGCGGCGACTTTTTCTCGGTTAATCTGCTCCGTTCCCTCCGCCGTCCAGAAACGGGTGTCTATCGTGCAGTGGAGAGCGAGGCGATGAACGTTCCAGGGTTTGCCCTTACTCGTTCCTTCTTGCCAAGCAATGCGTCCCGAACGCAGGGTAAAAAGGCTGCTAGAGTGCTGGTTTTTGCTGGCTCGTTTGATTTGTTGGTCTTCAAGAAAGCGTTGAAACCACTTGAGTTGGCGTTGGTCGCAGTAGATTTGGAAGGTATGCTTTCCTAAACCATTGAAGCGAACTTCTAGACGACCTTTTTCGTTTTTACTCCAGGTTAGGTCTTCGTTACTTTCATAAGCCACGGGAAAGGGAATGACTTTGGGTTTTGTTAGTAAGATGTCTTGCCAGGATTTCGCTTGTTGCTCGTTTTCCGGCACAGTTGAGGCAGCAGTCTGTAACGTTTCGAGCCATTTTTCTCCAGTTAAATCCCGTCCTTGGGGAATGCTACCTTCTATTTGCTCGATGATTCGCTCGATTTTGATTTCGGCTTTGCGGCGACGTTTGGCAAATTTTTCGGGGTCTTCTTGTTGTTGGGGGATTTTACAACCGTTTTTCAGGAGGTATGCGATCGCGCAACGAGTCAAAGTATCGTCTGTACTGTCGTAACTGTTGAAGAGGGTTTGGCGAGGAGTAGATTTCTCCTCAGCTTGCTTGGTTTTATTTTTCCGCTTCGACTTCTTTTTAGCCCTTCGACTGCGCTCAGGGCTAATGCTGAGCGTAGTTGAAGCATTAGTGTTACAGCCATCGGTTGCAGGAGATTCCAGGGAAGCAAGTATGGCTGTTGCTTTAGAGCGGAGAGTTTCCAGGGAACAGTTACTTTCTAGGCAGAGTACTTCATCGCTTTTGAGTATTTCGAGCCAGCGTAGTTGCCCCTGTAGCTTGCGCTCTCGGCGCTGCTGGAGTTTGAGCCAAGATTTGTAGATGTATTTGACTAGCGTAATTGCAGAAGTGTAAAACCGTCCAGGTTGACCGATGAAACGAGGGTCAGTTCTCAGGGGTTGACACAGTTCCTTGACGACTCCAGCCGGGAGATTCCCTTTCTGTTGCCAGGTATCAAAGTCGGGATGTTGAGCCGTTTGTGCCAGGAGTTCGTTAATTAGAGGCGTGTTGCGCTCTGCCATCAACGTCCACAGGTGTTGGCGGGTTGGTTCGCTGGCGACGAGACGACACTGAATCGTTATCTGGCTCATTTACGTAACATATTTGTTTAATACAAACACATAGGTATTATACCGTGTTTTGTAAAATTAACGTATGGAAAAAACGTTTTTCAGCAGTAAGGAAGCGGCTGAGATTACAGGCTGTACATTGCGCCAGTTGCAGTATTGGCGAGAAAAGGGGGTAGTTGTTCCTGCCATCAGTGCTACGGGAACGGGAAGGAGTGTGTATTACTCTCAGTCGGATTTGGTGGAATTGGCAGTGATGGAATATTGGCTATCAGTAGGATTGAGTTTTGAGGTGGCGCGGGAGAATCTGGAAAAACTTAGGGAACGGGAACCGCAATTTGTTGACCCTCTTGTTGAGAAACGATGGATGTTGGCGTGGAATGCCAAGGCGCGATCGCTCCAGTTAGTAGAATTTGACTTAGAGGAAGCGATCGCATCGTTAAAAGCAGGCCAACCCGTCGTTCCCGTGTGGTTGGATGCAATTCACCAACGCTTAGCCAGTAAGTTGGCTGGGTAAGCATCGCCTTGCAGAACGTTTTGAGGAAAAGTCAACATTATCTATGGGCAAACTCACCCTACCCCAACTTGAACGTCATCTCTTCTCTGCTGCTGATATCCTGCGAGGCAAGATGGATGCTTCGGAGTTCAAGGAGTACATCTTTGGGATGCTGTTCCTCAAACGCGCTTCGGATGTGTTTGAGCAGCACTACGGGGAAATCTTAGAGAAAAACAAACATCGGGGAGAGGAAGAAGCAATAAAGAGGGCGGAAAATCCTCTCAGCTACAGAAATGCTTTTTTTGTGCCAGAGAAGGCACGGTGGGCGTATATTCGCGATGAGCTGCATAAAAATGTGGCGGATGGACTGAATAAGGCTTTGGCAGCACTGGAGGAACATAACCAGGCGTTGGCAGGTGTGCTGACTCACATTGATTTCAATCGTCAGGTGGGGAGAAGTCGCATTCCTGATGTCAAGCTACGGGAACTGATTAAGCACTTCAGCAGGTATCGGTTGCGAAATGAGGATTTTGTCTTTCCTGACTTGTTGGGTGCGGCTTATGAATACTTAATTGCGGAATTTGCCGATTCTGCGGGGAAGAAGGGGGGCGAGTTTTATACCCCGCGTGAGGTGGTGCAGTTGATGGTGCGGCTGTTGAAACCTCAAGAGGGGATGTCGGTTTATGACCCCTGTTGTGGTTCTGGGGGGATGCTGATTCAGTCGAAGCAGTATGTGGAAGAGTGCGGCAAAGATGCCAGAAATCTGGCGCTGTACGGTCAGGATAATAATGGCGGGGTGTGGGCTATTGGCAAGATTAATATGCTCTTCCATGGGATTCGGGATGCGGATATTCATAATGACGATACGCTGTTCAATCCCTTGCATACTGAAGGCGGGGAATTGATGCGCTTTGACCGGGTAATTAGTAATCCGCCTTTTTCCCAAAACTATACCCGTGAAGGAATGCAGTTTCCAGGGCGGTTTATGCATGGGTGGTGTCCGGAAACAGGGAAGAAGGCAGATTTGATGTTTGCTCAGCACATGCTGTCTGTTCTCAAGACGGATGGGATGATGGCGACGGTCATGCCACATGGGGTGCTGTTTCGAGGGGGTGAGGAGAAGAAGATTCGAGAGAGTTTTATTGAAAATGACAATCTGGAAGCGGTGATTGGGTTGCCGCCGAATTTGTTTTATGGGACGGGGATTCCTGCCTGTATTTTGGTGATGCGTTCCAAGGGGGCGAAACCTATGGAACGTCAGGGTAAGGTGTTGTTTATTAATGCCGATGCGGAGTATTATTCGGGTCGCGCTCAGAATTATCTGCGTCCTGAGCATATTGAAAAGATAGCGTTTGTGTTTGAACGGTTTGAGTCTTTCAGTGGTTATTCGGCGGTGGTGAGTAAGGAGAAATTGGCAGAGAATGATTACAACTGCAATATCCGCCGCTATGCTGATAATGCGCCACCACCGGAACCCCAGGATGTGAGAGCGCATTTGTTGGGAGGAATTCCCAAGGCTGAAGTGGAGGCAAAGCGATCGCTGTTAGAGGCTCATGGTTTTAACCCGACTAGGATTTTCGTGGAGCGGAATTAATTTGAGCGATCACTTTAGCCGTTACTCTGCCAACTTGCGGAGTGCATCCAAAAAAGGCTCCCCTTCCAATTGTTCAATTTCGTATTGGAGATCGGGGTCATACAAGTCTTTTAAGGCTTTTTGGATTGCTGAATCCACTTCTACAGGTTGGAGAAAATCCTCACCAATCAAAGCTTGTAAGCGCTGACCGTCGTTGTAAAAGTATTCCTGAAGCAGGGGAATCACGCGATGATACCAAGTGAAGTGTAGGTCTTCGATATCGTTCACGTCTAGGAAATAACTATGTCCAATCTGATAGTCATGACTGAGTAGGGCAACAATTCGAGCATTGAGTTGTGCCAGTAGTTTGTCTAACTGTACGCCATCTATCTCTTTGCCGTTGAGAAGGTTTGGATTGGGCATCAACTCAACAAAGGCAAATCGCCGTCGTATCGCAATGTCAAGCAGGGCAATTGAGCGATCGGCGGTGTTCATGGTGCCTAGAATGTAGAGGTTTGATGGGACACCAAACTTTTGACCGGAATAAGGGAGGGTAACGGTTAATTCATTTCTTTCCCCAAGGCGCTTATCGTCCTCAATGAGTGTGATGAGTTCGCCAATCACCTTGGCGATGTTGGCGCGGTTTATTTCGTCAACAATCAGAAGATAGCGATGCTCTGGGTCAAGCTCTGCTTGCTTACAGATGCTTTTAAACACACCATCTACAACTTCATAGCACACTTGCCCTTCCTCATCAGTAATTGGCTTGAGTCCTTCGATAAACTCTTCATAAGCAAAAGACTGATGAAAAGTTACAATCTTAAGGTATTTAGATAAGTCAGGTGCAGTTTGTTTTGGATTTTGAATTTCTTGTAATTGTTCGCTCAAATTCTCTTCAACATACTCCTGTCCTGCTTCGGTTAGCCACCATTGTTTCTGGTCATTTTTCTCAAATAGGAAGGGAGAACGGCGGTTTGCATACAAAACTGTCTTAACGCTTGGGTCAGTGTGGCTTTGCAGCATAGCTTGAATCATATTGTCTAGTTTTTTAGTGGCTGTTAGCTTCCAGTATTCATTAACTAGTGGCTCGTCTCCTAATTCCGAAGCTCTAAAAAACTTCTTTTTTGGCTTATTTGAATACAGACTTAAAGCAATTACTTCATACCAACTTAGACCTTGTAAAATTTCTTGCCGTCGCTGCTCTGGAGAGATGGGGACTTGCAGTTGCTTGGATAGAAAGAATTGAGCAAACCTTCTTAGCCAGTAAGTTTTGCCTGTACCAGGTGGACCATAAAGGATAATGTTACGAGTACGTTCCGTAATCTTTATTAGCCTCTTGAGTTCTTGGGGAACAGTTGACGGATCTAGTTCCGCTTCTATATCCTCCATTAGCTCTTCTGCTGATTCAGAGTTTGTCATCAATGAGCGCTCACTACCTTGGGGTAGAAGATGATATAGAAAACACATCATCTGTCTACTGTCAAATTCTTCAAGCTCAGGTTGACTACGCAAGAATTTTAAAAGCTGACGATTTGGGGAGTGCAGTCCTTCTTGGGGTTGCTGAGAAAAATAGTTGAGAAAGTTTTTTAGATGAGATGGATTGGAGATTGGTAGGAATTCTTCAGGAAAATATAAATAAAGGGGTTTGACTCGTAAAGAATTGCGCTGTGGTCCTAAACGTTGGCTACCAATCTCGTCAAGCTTGTCAAACTCGTTCGCCTCTACTGCCTGAATCAACTCCAATAATCCATCTTTAAGCTTTTGGAATGCTTCTTCAGGGATATCACTGCCTAAAACATTGTTCCACGCCCAATTAGCCTCTTTCTTATTCCACCAAATTCCAAATTTAGCGACACTGCCACCTTTAATACTTCCCAATTCCTTAGTTTTGAGTTCTAACCAGTAACAAAAGCTGTCTGAATTTCCCTTGCCGATCGCATATTCTTCAAGAGTCAGATCTGCTAAGCTCTCTCTTGGAAAACGTCGAACAAATTCTTCCCGGAGTTGCCGCAAGTCATCAGGCATCGTCTTGGGATTGTCCTGTAGCCAGTTGTGCAGTTCCGCACGCCAATCCTTGATTTGGTTATCCATACTTATTTGTCAGTATTGTTTTCAATCTTGTTGCCAATTTGTCACGCTCTTGTGACTTGCTTAAATCCACTCGTAGATCTACTGTGGCGGCAACTATTACTCGTTCGCTGTCTTCCAAGGCGAATTCTGCCTGTAAGGGTTGGGGAATATCCGCTGTCTGGGGATAGAGCAGTAGGACGCGGGGACACTGATAGCGATGAGCGTAGGCGTGCATTTGGTAGAAGTCGGATTGTGATACGCCTAATTTTCGGTCGGTGGGTTTGAGTTGTTTGTACTTGGCATCTAGCAGTAGGGGAAAACTATCTCCGTTGCGAAAAGCGAGGTCGGGTTTGAGGCGGAAGACAGGTTCACCGTTACTCGTGCGTGCAAGGTGTAGGGTTGTTGTGTATGCCTGTGGTATCAACTCGCAGCTTTGTAGTTCGGTTGGCAGAATCTCCTCCCGATGGCGGCGAATAAAGTTAACGATGAATCCCTCAAACAGCTTATTCATGTCGAAGACAAAGGCAAAGGTTGCCAAGTCGCCTACGGACAATTGCAAGCTACTGTTGTCGAGAAAAAGCTTTGCTAGGTTAAGCAGGGGTTCGTACCGTTGGTTGAGTCGGGTGATAGAAATGAGATTGGCATCGTTAGCTGTAGCTGATGGCAATAGTGTTACCTCTTCCATCCAGTGCCGTAGTTCGCCTAAAATCTTGCGGTTGGTGGTGTCGCGGCTGAGTTGCCAGAGGCGTTCGACAACGTAACGGAAGATGCGGTTGAGTGAATTATCGGCGGAGAATTCGTCGTAAGCGACGGCAAAAAGATGTTGGCGTTCGGGACGGCGGAGTTGTTTTAAAAGTTGCCATTTGCCTTTGAGAACAGGTAAGACATCTTCAACGGTTTGGTAGCTGCGATAAGCTCCTCTCTGCCACTCTTCCCTTAAATTCGAGGCGAACAGGCGGGTCAGGATTTCAAACCAGTCTAGGTTGTTTTGCATTAACTGGGTCACATCCGTTTCCCGCACTACTAATTGACCCGTGTATTCGAGCAGATAAAGAAGATTGCGAGTGGCTTTGGTTGCCTTATCCTCGTCTTCCGAGCGGAACATTTTGGGTAACACTTGAACGGTGCGCCTGCCTAAGCGAAAAACACCGACGTATTGGGTTGCTTGGAGTTCGCGCTGACCTCTGCGTGTTATTGCTCGTAGAACCTCTACACCCAAGACTCGTCGCAGCCGCTCAATTAGCGCTAAGTCTCGCTCAGTCCAGTCAAATCCAGTAGTGAAATCGTACTCAAAGATAGTGGTCACTTGGCTCTTGAATGACCTCTTATGTGACTCTGGGAGAAAAAAACAGGTAATTTTTCACATTTCAAATCTACGCTTTGAGCTTTTCAACCGTAATTTCCCTTAGAGGATCGGGTTGGAGAAACTTTTTTTTCAGTATATTCCTCATTTTCCGTCAAGCTCAGAAAGCTTAACCTGTAAGGCATGAGCTGTCTGGTGCTACGACCAAAGGAATAGTTTTTGATGACACTTAATAAAAAACTGATGAATCTGGCTCTGATTGGCTTTGCTTTGATGCCTGTTACCATTCCAATGGCAGTATTAACACCAAGTGCGATCGCTCAATCTCAACAACCCGTAGCTCCTCTTCTGCAGGAAGTTTTACCTCAGCTACAAATAACCCAATTGCCCATTTTACTGCCCTCTGAACTCCCTCCTGACACAGAGCAGCTTTATGTTGGAGGGTCAGCCGACGAGTCATCTTACAACATCTGGATTGGTTATACGCCTGATTGTTCTGGTAGTTACTGTTTTGTCGGCAATTTCATCGCATCGACAGAGAGTTTGGGTCTAGATGGCAATCCTATCACCCTGGCAAATGGCATCAGAGGTTACTATCTGGAAACAACCTGCTCAAATTGCGGAGATTCATCGCTGAGTTGGGAGCAAAATGGTGTGTCATACTTAATCCGCTATAAGGTTCCCGGCCAGACGAACAAGGCATGGCTGGAGGGGACAATGGGAATGGCTAACTCAGCGATTAAGGCAGGGCCGCGATAAAAACTGCAACAAAGTGAATTTGCGATTGCTTCTATCCAGGTTGAAGGCGACTTGAGCCATTTCTAACAATAATTAAAGCTGATGGTGATAAAAATGAAAAAGCTTAACAACTCTCTCGCTACAATTCCCCTAGCTTCCCTGTCTGTGCTAGGTCTGACTTTTTCGCCTGTTGCCTTTGCTACTAACACAAATTCGGTGACGCCTCAGAATACTCGACAATCTTCGACACTGATTGCTCAACAACAGATTTGTAGTGTGGTTAATATCCAAACAGGTCAGTTAGCGTTACGCCGCTCTCCTGGGGGTGAATCACGAGCGGGTTTAAATAATGGTAATACTGTGGCATTCGTGCGCCGAGGTGGTGCGCCTTGGGCTTATGTTCGTGTAGTTAATGGCCCAAATAGTAGAGTTAATGGCTTGGAAGGCTGGGTCAATGCCAACTATTTATCTTGCGATCAAGCGAGTGAGGTTAATCCATCTCCCCAAGTATTTTGCGATGTGGTTAATATTCGGACGGGTCAACTCGCTGTGCGCTTTTCTCCAGGTGGACGGTCAAGAGCTGGTTTGAATAATGGTAATACTGTTAAATGGCTCAGGAAGGGTAATAATACTTGGGTTTACGTGCGCGTTGTTGATGGCCCCGCTGCCGTTAAAGGTGTGGAAGGTTGGGTGAACTCAAATTACCTGTCCTGTTATGACGATGCTTAAGGTTGGCGCTTGGTAAGCCTGACAAAGCGAATTGGGCTAAGGTATCTTTAATGGGTTTCTGGGAGGAGGTTACTCTGCGTCACCAAGGCGGGTGTCCTCTCAGAAATATTGCAATATCGTGGCAATGTGAATGACCGATTACTTGGATTTTGCTCCTAGTGTTACGGAGCGCTCTCAAATCAAAGCTTTTATCGAATCTGATGCTGGAGTTCAAGCGACTGAAGCGAAGCTCTACGGCGTCTTTTCGGCTTGGTGGCAGTTGCACGCCCCAGGTTTGGGGGAGTTGCCGAAAACGAAGAAGGTGATGGAACTGAGAGCGGAGTTTTTGAGTGGGTTGGGGTATGCAAATTGAGCAGTTATCCCGCCCGGAACTTAAGTTCCGGGCTAATAGCAAAAGTCCATTAAAATGGACTGAAAGCCTTACTTAATAATTAATCCTCTTCAGAGGACTTGAGCTACTCGCTGTGGGAATTAATTCACTAGCTGGCGTGGTTGGTAATCGAGAGATTTATCAGTCAATTACAAGCAAGGATAGGCAAATGGCTTATAGTGACTTTTCTACATTAAGTAAATTCAAGAAGGCGTTTAACTTACGGATTGATGAAGAATCTGATTTATTTGCAACTGTAGAAGCTGTTTGGGGCAGTGTGCGGCGGCGATGTTAGCGGCACAGTTGTTTAACCAGCAGGAAGGAAATGATATTAAGACGATTTACGGAGCGGTGACGACGGGAGATATTTGGAGGTTTCTGAAACTAGAGGATTCTGATGTGTTTATTGATTTGAGCAATTATTATATTAAAGATGTGGATAAGATTCTAGGAATTTTATTTAAAAGTATTCAGGTTTGAATATAGGTTTTAGTTGAAATGGCAATGATGAGGAGGTTGTTATGGTTGCAGTTCCAGATCGGCAATACTTTACTCCCCAAGAGTATTTAGATTGGGAAGAACAACAATCGATTAAATATGAATATATCGATGGTGAAGTTTTTGCGATGACGGGGGGAACAATTCCCCATAACGATCTTGCAGTTAACCTAACAACGGCGTTAAAAAATCACCTGCGAGGGAAAGGGTGTAAAGTTTCAATGGCAGATGCCAAGGTTGGGGTATCGGAAGGCGGACCCTTTCACTATCCCGATGTGATGGTAACGTGTGACGAACGGGATAGACGGGCGATTCGAGTTATCTATTACCCTTGTTTGATTGTTGAGGTTCTTTCTCCTAGTACTGAAGCTAAAGATAGAGGGAAGAAGTTCCAAAATTATCGTCGTATTTCTACGTTGAAGGAATACGTGCTAATAAGTGCTGAGCAGAAGGTTATTGAGTGCTTTCGATTGAATGAGAAGGGGGTTTGGGAACTTTATACCTATTCAGAAGGGGATGAATTTGAATTAAAGAGCGTTGATTTTCGCTGTTCGATTGAGTTGGTTTATGAGGATGTGATGTTAGAAGCTGTTGAGGAAGATGAAGAATAAGAGGACAGCAATAGGATAAAAGGTTTGGGTATGCGTGAGGCTCTGGTTAAGACTGAGGAGTTTAAGGATTCGCCAGTTGGAAAAATTCCGAAGGATTGGGACGTTTGTCCTTTGAAAGATTTAACAGACTCACGAGATTCAATTACTTACGGTGTTTTGAAACCAGGGGAGTACATTCCTGATGGTATTCCGCTTCTCCAAATCCAGGATGTAATTCATGGGAACATTGAACCTTCCAAACTACACCGAATCAGTAAGGAACTTGATACCCAATATGCTAGAACACGCCTTTATGGTGGTGAAATCGTCATGTCTTTGGTGGGTACTATCGGTAAAATTGCCCAAATTCCTGACTCAATGGCGGGTGCTAACTTGCATCGTAATCTAGCGCGGATTCCAATTTCTCGCGGAAATTCATCACGGTTTGTTTTTCACTATTTACAATCACAGACAGTTCAAGAGGCGATCGCACATACCTCCTCCCTCATCGCCAAGCTCAAGCAGATGAAGGCTGGACTGCTGCACGACTTGCTGACACGGGGGTTAGATGAGAATGGGGAATTGAGGGATGCGATCGGGCACCCTGAACAGTTCAAAGACTCACTACTGGGGCAAATTCCGAAAGATTGGGAAATCCGAACCTGTGAATCAGTTTGTAGAGAAATAGTTGTTGGTATTGTAATTAAGCCATCACAGTATTATCAGTCTTCCGGGGTTCCTGCTTTAAGGTCTGCGAACGTCCGGGAAGCAGGTTTAAATCCATCAGACTTAGTATTTATATCTGAGCAATCAAACCGCCTGTTAGCTAAAAGCATGATTCGGACGGGAGACCTGCTAACTGTGCGTACAGGCTACCCAGGAACGTCTTGCGTGGTTCCTCCAGAGTTTGATGGTGCTAACTGCGTTGATATTATTATCTCTAGACCAGGTGCAGAAATTGAATCAGCATTTCTCGCAACGTGGATTAATTCAGATTTTGGCAAGGGTCAAGTTCTTCGTGTACAAGGTGGACTCGCTCAACAGCATTTTAATGTTGGTGAACTCCAGAAGTTGGTTATAGCAAAACCTTCAATTGAAGAACAACGAGCAATTCAAATAAGGCTTGAAGCTTACGAGACTCGTATCCGCACAGAAGAAGCCTACCGAGAAAAGCTCAAACTCCAGAAACAAGGACTGATGCACGACCTGTTAACCGGAAAAGTGCGAGTAAAAATTTAGTTACTTGAATCCAAGGTAAATTACGATGAACCCTCAATTATCAGTTAGTACCGATAAAACACTTTACGAATCAGACTTTTATCTCTGGTTATCCACCACAGCCCAACTTTTACATAATGGTAATTTTTCAGAAATAGACTTAGATAACTTAATCGAAGAAATCGAGGGAATGGCAAGAAAAGAAAAACAAGCCTTGAAAAGTAATTTAAGAATACTATTAATGCACCTGCTCAAATGGAAATATCAAACTGATAAACGTACCAATAGCTGGCGCTCTACCATCCGCGAACACAGAAAACGGCTCAAAGATGCTTTTGCAGATAGCCCCAGTCTAAAACCTTACTACCTAGAAATTTTTGCTGATGGCTATCAAGATGCTAGAGAACTAGCTTCTGATGAAACGGGATTATCTCTTGATACTTTTCCTGTAGATTCCCCCTTCACCCATGAAGCAACATTAAACGAAGATTATTTACCTGATTAACATTTCCCTATCTTGTCAGTTTCCCTAGCTAAACCATTATTAATTGTGAGAGATACTATGGCAACACTCACCATCGACAACCTACCCGATGACTTAATGGCACAACTTCAACAACTTGCCACCCAAAACAATCAACCCCTTAACGAACAAGTCATCAGCCTGCTAAAACAAGCCTTACAAAAACCCCAACCTCCCCTAAAATTCCTCATTTCCCCTGAAACTGACCCCACCTGGGAAGAACGCCGAAAAGCTGTCCCGCAACTTCTTGCCGATATTGACAAACGCCATCGCCTTAACCCCGCAGACTTCGGACTACCCGACAGTACAGAACTCCTTCGTGAGGATCGGGAAAGATGAGTAACCCTTTACGGTGTGTTATCGATGCCAACGTTGGCATTAAGCGATTTATCGCCGATCCGCTCACTCCCAAGGTTAATCAACTTCTGGCACACTTGAACATCTCTGAGACACAAATCTATATTCCAGACCTGTTTTATATTGAACTCACCAATATCTTCTGGAAATACGTCCGCGCTCGAATGTATACGGCTGCGGAAGTTCAAGCTGACTTAGCAACTCTCAAAAGCCTATCTCTGCGAGTTGTTTCCACGGCTGAGTTGATGGAAGAAGCGATTAATATTGCTATAGCTTACGGAATTTCTGCCTACGATGCCTCTTATGTCGCCCTTTGCCACCGAGTCAGTTCTCCTTTGCTAACTTTAGACCAGAGGTTGGCGAATACCTTAGCAACTGCACCCTATGACGTGCGTTTGTTTACCGACTTCTCTGTTCCTCCCTTGCCCTAACCCATGCCCCAACCAACGCCAGAATATATCTACGTTGAAAAGCCAACCATTGACCAACTTATCAACATGGGTTGGCAGTATATCGAAGGCAGTTGGGACAACCCCCAAGTTACCGATCGCGAGAACTTCAAGCAAGTCCTAATTAGCGATCGCCTAAAAGCCGCCATCAAGCGCATCAACCTCGACGACAACGGCAACCCTTGGCTCGATGATACCCAAGTAAACGCTGCCGTCAGTCAACTAAACGTCTCGGCGCACAGCGACTGATGGAAGCCAATCAAGCCGCCACAGAATTACTCCTCAAAGGCACCACCGTTCTAGGGCAAGACGGCAAACAGCACACCGTCCACTTCATCGACTTCGAGCATCCTGAAAATAACAACTTCCTCGCCATCAATCAATACCGAGTAGACCCCCCTTGGGCAACAGGCAACCGAGGGTTTATCGTCCCGGACATTGTGCTACTCGTCAACGGCATCCCCCTTGTCGTCATCGAGTGCAAAAGCCCTAAACTGGATAACCCCATCACCGAAGCCATTCGCGATTTGTTGCAATATTCCAACCAACGGGGAAGCAGCCAACCGGAAGGCGCAGAAAAGCTATTTCACTACAACCAGTTAATGATAGCTGCCTCTAGAGGACGGGCAGCAGCAGGAACCATCGGCGCGAACTACGAGCATTATGTCGAGTGGAAAGACGTTACACCCGCCGACCTAACCCCCCAACCCCCTTCCCTGCAAGGGAAGGGGGAGCATGACTCCCCTCTCCTTGCAGGAGAGGGGCAGGGGGAGAGGTTACTCAACTCCCGCCAAATGCTCATCGCCGGGATGCTACACCCCAGCAACCTCCTCGACATCCTGCGAAACTTTACCCAACTGCGTCCGCATCGGCTTCACTGGCACCCCCATCGAAACCAACGCCAAACGCACCACTCGGCGCATCTTTGGTTCCTTCATCGACCAGTACAACATCCGCGCTCAAGTTGTCGCCTCTACCCGTCTCGCCGCCGTGCGCTACCAGGAGGCATTTGTCGAAGCGCAACACGCACTGGTGCAACAACTCCAATCTCGCGCCGCCATCTTAGCCAGTCTAGACCCCGATGCCTTAGAATCCCTGGATGCAGAAACTCGCTTTCTCGCCTTAGCCTTTCTGCACCTCGACACCATCCGCCGCTTAGAATTTGCCACCGTCATCTCCTCCGACAAAAACGACGACCCAAGCTGGAAAAAGTGGACAGATAAGAGTCAACAAGAAACCCACATCGAGCGATTCAAAAAGCCATTCGAGCAAGATAGTTTAGCGATTTTAACCGTTAAAAGTATGCTCCTGACAGGCTTTGATGCCCCACTGGAGCAAGTTTTATATTTAGACCGGACTCTGAGAGAATATGAATTGCTGCAAGCGATCGCCCGTGTTAACCGCGTCTATGACGATACCAAAAAATATGGGCTAGTCGTCGATTACTACGGCGTTGATATCGCGGCTGCCCTCTCGGTTTACGATAACGTGGATATCGAAAATGCTTGGTTTGATATTCGCCAAGAGTTGCCCAAACTGCGCGACAAACACCAGCGAGTCATTGCCTTATTCACCCAAAACGGCTGCACGATTGATGACGTAGAAAGCTGTGTAGACTTACTCCGAGACGAACCCCTGCGAGTCGAATTCAACGACACATTCAAAGACTTCCTCGACACCCTCGACACCATCCTCCCCCGCCCGGAAGCGTTGCCCTATGTCAAAGATGCTAAGAAACTGGGCTTAATTAAAAAATCCGTTGCCGACCTTTACCGAGATGAAAAACTCAATATTGTCAGCGCTAAAGAGAAAGTCCGGGCATTAATTGACCAATACATTGAATCCCAAGGAATTGACCCGAAAGTGCCACCGATTGATATCCTGTCCTTGGACTTCAAAACCCACGTCCAGCGCCATCGCTCAATTAAAGCACAAGCGGCAGAAATGGAATTCGCTGCCCGTCACCACATCAGTATCCACTTTGATGAAGACCCGGTTTATTACAAAAACCTGAGCGAAAGACTAACAGAAATTCTTGACTCTCTTGCCGACAACTGGGACGAAAAAGTTGAGGCGTTACGCCAGTATATCGAACAAATCCAGGCAGGTCGCCCCACCAATGAAACCGGACTCGACCCGAAAACTCAGCTTCCCTTCCTCAACATCTTGGGCGAACATTCCCAGATAGAACTGCCCAAACTCGCCCAAGCTACTGTAGAAATTGTCGATCGCATCCGCCAAGAAGTGCGGCGGGTGAATTGGGCAAGTCCCATTGTCCAAGAAGACTTGAGACGGTGGATAGCCGACTACTTGGATACTAACGATTTAGTGGACTACGACCAACTCGAAGAAGTCGCGGATAAACTGGTGCAACTTGCCCGCAAGAATCGTGATAGTTTAGTTGGATGATCGTGAGAAAATAGCCCTCAGACTAGAAGTCTGGGGCTACATAAACAAAGTCCGCCTTCGCGGACTTCTAAAACCCGTGTAGGCGGGTTTTGTTTGTATAGCCGCGATTTCAATCGCCAGGTATTTTTTCCAATTTGGGATGATGCAGCCGATAATATAATTTCATGACCACCATCACCTTTGGCGAACTCAGTTTTGAACTGCGCCACAGTACCAAACGTCGCACCATCGGCATCACCGTCGAACGGGACGGTCAATTAATCCTGGCATCTCCTCCAGAAGTGCCGATGGAAACGCTGGAGAAGGTGGTTCGTGACAAACGCCTCTGGATTTACAGCAAACTCCTCAAAAAAGAATCCCTCAATCCCCCCACTGCTGTTAAAGAATACGTTTCAGGAGAAGGGTTTTATTACCTGGGACGCAGCTATCGCCTCAAACTGGTAGATGGTGTGAACCGACAGCCACCTTTGAGACTCTACCAAAGCCGCTTTGAATTGCAGCACGACGCACAGGTACGGGGGAGAGAAGAGTTTATTCGATGGTATTGCGATCGCCTTCGTCCGATTTTAGATACACAGATTGCTGCTCTTGTCAAGCGTGTTGGAGCTTCTCCCCGTTCGGTGCAGGTACGCGAGTTAGGCTACCGTTGGGGTTCATGCGGACACAAAGGAGATTTGTATTTCCACTGGCGAGTGGCGATGCTACCGCGAACCATGATTGAGTATGTGGTGGTTCACGAGTTGGTGCATTTGATTGAACCGCATCATACGAATGGGTTTTGGGATAGGGTGGAGCGGATTGTGAGTGATTGGTGCGATCGTAAGCAGTGGTTAGCCGAGAATGGGGCAAGTTATGACCTTTAGGGATGGGTGACGTGGGTGCGTATTTTTGCCATGATGGAGCAGATATCGTTTGCTCCAATCTATACTATATAGGTCTGCTTGACGTGAGCTTGAGTAATGCTTAGACGAATAACTTCTTAACTATGGACCCACTTACTATAACGCTTATCGCTGTATCTGTATTTGGTTTAGGAGTTGGGGCAGCAGCATCGTGGGAAAAAATTCTTACCGTGTTAGCAGGCAAGAAAATAGCAGTAATTGGAGCTAGGGGTGCTGGTAAAACAACTTTGTTGCGTTACCTCAATATGTTAAATATGGAGGCTTTAGAGATGGAGCAGACAAGAAACGCTGAAAAAACTCGCTCCTCATCTATCGATCTTGATATTAGCGGTAAAAATAAAAATATTCTTCTTAAGAGGACAGTTGATTTACCAGGTAGTGAAGAATATCGTGACAATGGCAAATGGAAGGAGTCTGTCGAAAACTCAGATATTGTCTTGTACCTCATTCATGCTGGTGCATTACTGAGAGGTATAGATAAGAGTAATGAACGCAATAAAAAAAGAAATTCTAAAGAAATTAAGCAAGAAACTGAGAAGCGTATTGAAGATGATTTGCAAAATCTTCAAGCTTGGATAAAAGAGATAAAAGACGGAAAAAAGAGAAATATACCAACATTTATCATTGGCAATCATTTTGATGAAGTTGATGAAAATTTCATCAACAGCAATAAAATAGAAGACTATGAGAAAGAATTTAGTAATAACAAGGTGATAAATAGGTACAGTATAGGAATGATAAAAATTATAGGCAGTCTAAAAACACGCGATACTATGAAGGATATTTTGGAGCGTGTGGTTAAGACTCTTGAGGCAAGATAAGGAGTTCTCCTATGCCTTTACTCTGGCATTCAGCACAACAACTTGATAATTTGTCTCCTGATATAATTTCTCAGGGTCATAGAAGGCTAGAGCTATCTGAAGATAGCGAAGAACGTCAAAAAGTTGCCAATACAATTGAGGAAATTGTTTCTTCTCATGAAGGAGTATCTAGCTCATCAAAAGTGACTGTTTATTATACTTCTTCAAATTTTGTGATTAAAAGTATTCCGGAGGAACGCGATGGTTACGGTCGCCTCGCACCCATCTTAAGTTACGGCAACTTTCCTAATGAAGAGATGAGTCCAGATACAGAGACTGCATGGATTAAAGAGGTCAGTGATGAAGTTTTGAGCTTTTCTCAAGCTATTCCACTAACTCTATCTGAAGACACTCAAGAATTGATTAAAGATTCACTGAGGAAAGCTATAGAGGATATACGTCAAAAAAAAATTCTCAAAGATATGTGGAAAGAATTAAAAGCTTTTGGGCTAACCTTTGGAGCAGTGATACTAGCACCGATAGTGCTAGGGAGGGTAATTTACGAACAAATTCCTCAAATACTCAATCCTCTAGTTCAGCAAAATCTACAGAAAGTTTTCCTAATAAATCTACAGGAGATTCTCCAAACCCTAGTCCTAATATTGACAGGGTTCCTGACAGTCAATAATGCCATATTGGTGTTGATCCTCAAGCTTCCATCTCTTGTAACCATTCGTCATTATTACAAGATGAGGAAGATGAGGACTAGTGGGTCTAAACTGTAGGGTTAAGGGATATATACTTATGAGTTATGATCAGATTCCGCAAGAAGCAGAGAAACGAAGGGTCATATTAGTTTTGTCTCGACTTGGTTTACAAAAATTAAATCAGTCGAGTGCTTCTGATTTGGCAGTCCGCGATTTATTCTTTAGCGATCAAATCTGTCTGTTAGACGTGTCCTCAATTAAAGATAACTCACTTTCAGAAAAACTCAGAGGTAGTGGTTTACTTAATCCAGGTACTCTTCTTATCCAAAGCCCTTATGATCCGTCTGTCTATGCCAATGTTTCTGAAGCATCATATGCTTTTGCGAAAGCAAAATGTGTACTTTTTGCAACATTCTGTGGTTTACTGGCTGCACGCAAAGTTTCTGTAAAACATGTAGAGATTCAAACAAATAGTGAAAATTTGAAAGTGTCGGGAAATGCTAATGTTTCAGCCGGAAAAGGTTCAGTTGATGCAAAGAGAGTTGCTGAAGAAAAAATGAAGAAAGAAATCAGCCTCATACGTGAATATGGGCAAACTGAGCCAAAGATAGATAAAGCAAGGGAATACATGAGCAAATATCAATGGCTTTCAGATGAACATATTAATAGTCTTTTTGAACTACGAGATGCTGGAATTCCAATACAGAAGGAAACTTACAAATTAAGTGTTACTAGAGAGTCTCGAACTAATCTAGACATAGCCTTTTCCTTAAGTATTCCAACTCAAGTAGACCTGAGGGTGGATATCTCACAAGTTAAAGAGGAAAGCTTTGATTTTTCCGCAGAATTTGAAGTTGAGTTTTGGTAAAATCTATCTCTCTTTCTATTGTTCAACCTTTAGAGATTTTAAGGTATCGCGCATATGAACGCGGCATAACAACCCCAATCAGCGGCGGTAGATAAACTTGAGTTCAGCATCATTGACTCTCAATCGTCGGTTGATTGGGAACGTTGGGCGACCCTAGCTGCTTTTCGGTATTACAACGGTAATTTTATTTTGTACGTTTTTTTTAAACAGAGGAACGCCTCAATCTGCTGTTGTAACTGCTGAATACGATTGAATACGATCACACTTGGCAGGATGAGGTGATGCGATCGCTCATTCCTTCCCTCCCAACTTTGCCAGCAACGCTTGCCAAGCCTCAAGGAAGCTGCTGTAGCTGCTGGATGCGATCGCATTTTCGAGGATTAGAAAAAGCGATCGCAGAAAATACATTCAACGCTCCTGCTGCTTATCAGATGGTGGGGGCTGTTTTTGTATCTGTTCCTGATGCTCTCTAACAGCTTTTTCTAGAAGGAATGCTGCCAAGCTGCTAATAGAGCGGCGTTCTTGATTTGCCCAGTCTTCAAGTAGGTCATAGATTCCATCTGCTAAATAGGTGGCTAAGCGTTTGGTCATCGGAAAAGTTTCTCGTCTAAGCAGATCATCATTAACTGTGCTATATCTAGCCCATTATGTCGAGTTAAACCTATATACAGTATTTATATGTGCTGTATAAGTGCTAGATTTGAAAAAAAGCCGAAAGCCAGCGGTTAAGTTTGCGAGGCTCTCCGCTGGCTTCTGGCTCCCAAACATAAGGAGACTTTAACAATGGTAAAACCAAGTTATCGAACTGATAGCCTCTGTCTTTATCAGAACGGCTATCAACAAGCCTTAGAAGATTTTGCGATTCCTAACCTCCTCAGCCGCCTAAAAACCTACTCCGATGCTGACTTCGATGCCGCGTGGATGAACCTAACCCAACCCGAACTCGAAAGCCTAGCCGCCATCCTCATCCGACAATTAACCGCCAATCTCAAAGGAAAAGCGATCACCGGATACTTAAACGCCATCCGTCACGGCAGCACCGACATACCCCCCAGCTTAGTTCACTTGGTATTTCCGCCCCCATCCATTGACCTGCCAGCCAACTTCCCCGACGTTCAAACCCCCCGCTACTTATATGGCGACAAACTGCGCTGGATTCCTGATGGTGAGAAAACAGACTGGGGAATTGCGATCGGCAGATTCTACAGCTTTGCTCCTCACCACTGCGCTTGGACTTGGTGCTACCTCATCTGGCTCGATAAACTCTCTCCCAGTTCCCCTTGGACAGTTGCCGATATCGCTTGGGAAAACGACCTCGAACCCTTGGAGGAAGCCGCATGAAACCCCGTCCTCTCAGCGAACGAGAGCAAACCCTAATCGACTTCTACGGCTACTGTCAACTGGGAATGACCCCGCAGGAATTCTACGCCAAATGGCAAGTGAATCAGGAAGCGATCGCCTTTATCTGCTCTCGTTCCATGTCTACCGTCCGACGCTGGTTTAGAAGGGGTAAAAACTACCGCCGTCCGCAACCTTCCGATTTGCGCCATCTCGCCTTGATGGACTTCCTATTGGAGCATTACCAAGACATTCCCGAACAACTCTTAAACGCGCTGTGTTCTCCCAAGCGCAACCCATAGGAATCCTAACTTTCACCCAATGTAAATATCCGTTGGACATTATCTCGCTAGCCATCCTCTTTGTAGGGTGGCTTTAGTTGTTTAGAGCAACCTAAAAACCTTGAGAACATTCAAAGCGAACCAGCGCAAAGCCAACAACCGCAGGGCTTCAGGACGGCGTATCGCCCAAGAAATTGAAATTATCCGCGCTGCACTCAAACGACAGGGATACCGCATCCGCAAGCAACCCAAACAAGCTGCTTGGGCTGTTTACGTCACCGATGACAAATTCTACCTGTTGACCTATCAACCCGCCCCTATCAGTGCTTGGGTGCTTCACCCGCAAGATAACGATTCCACCCGCGCCACCCTCTCCAACCTCATTCAACGTGCATTAACCAAACAACCCGCAGGCAATACCAGGAGGAATTCATGACTACTTACCTCGAACGATTAAGTCCTTGGTGCCTCGTCAGACTTCTTCCCAAAATGCAGCGACTTACTGTTGGTCGTTTTCGTCGCTGGAATGATGCCCACGAACATATGCGAATCTTACGCCAACTGGTGCCAGAGGCAAACTATGCGATCGTTTTTGACCCAGGACTAAAGCAGCAAGATTCCCCTGATGAGAGGAAGTAAGTTAGCCCATTGTGCGATCGCACTTAGTGCATACTTCGCGATCGCTCCTCTCAAATAGCTTTCTGATGCTCCCCCATCTGGGCAAACGGCAAAAAACACCTGTGACACCAGCCATCAACCCAAACAGAAGGGATTTTAAACCTCGCCCCACAATGGGGACACTCCGACAACAACCGTAAAGAATGCCTTTCACAGCGATTTGTTGTCTTAAACTGCCACTCAATCCGATGGCAAGGCACTTCCCCATAACACGCCCCACACAAGCGAATTGGAATCATTTTCATCCCCACCCCCACTGGCGGTAGCATCTCCCGCAACCTACCAGCATCCACTTGAACCACCTTCGCCAACTCTTCCAACTCCTGCTGAGACGGAAACGGAATCAGGCGAAACTTCTCCCACCGCGCCACCACACTTCCAATTCCCGCCTCCTTTCCCAACCCTGACGGGGTAAGGTCATTTTCCCGACGAAACCGCCCCAAAAAGTGGCTCAGACTCTCTCCCTCATAGGGTTCAACCACAAACAACCAAGGCTGAATCTCCCAATCTGTCATCAACTGTACTCCTCTGCCACTTCCTGTAACGTCGCCTTATCAATCTTATTTAGCCCCTTCTCCAACGCCCGAATCGCCGCTTCCCGCAGAATCATATCCAACAATCCGATATAACCCCCCGTCGCCTGTCCGAGAATTTTCAGCATAGTCTTACTACTCAAATTCGATGCCCCAGGTAATCGCAGTACATCCCGTTCCCAAATTTCAACGACTTGCTGAAACTCTAGCCCGGAGAGCTTCCCAAAGCGATAACAAGCCCGAAAACGATTATGAACTTGCTCATCTCGTTTAATCACAGCATCTAGGCGATCCGTTCCCACCAAAACCACACAAATCCCCAAATTGTCAAAAATATCCCGTACATCAGCAAACGTCTTCGGTTTCAATCTATCGGCTTCGTCAATTAACAACGTCTCAACACCACAGCGTTCGAGCACCTTCAATGCCCGAGAGCGAAGTTCCCGCACCTTCTCCCGACTCTGCACCTGATACTTAAGATGCTCAATAATCGCCCGAAATAAATCGATCGCACCACAATCTTGAGGAGGTTGAATATAAACCACAGGCACAATCGGCGGTTTGCCCGTTTCCTGTATCGGCTTATGCCTTAACCGATAAGCATTACACGCGACTGTCTTACCCGTGCGCGACTCACCCACCACCCGACAACACTGGCGAGAGCGTCGTTTCCCTTCTAACCAATCATGTAACCGACTTACCTGTTCCAACTGCACTACATTCTTTCGCCGTAACCGCTTAATTTCTGCTTGCAGAGCTTCATCTGTAGGTTGAAATGCACCCAACTGTTGAGCCACTGCTTCTGCTTTGATGTTGGTTCCCGCCATATTTAAAACCCGTAATCTTCCATCAATTCGTCATAGTCGAAAACTTCCACTTTCGGAGCCTCGTTTGCTGTTGCGATCACTTCAGTCTCTTCCTCTTCTTCTACCTCTGGAGGTTTAGAAGATGTGACAAGCATGAATAACTGTGCTTGTTCCTCCTTTTGTCGTTCCTTCTTCGTTTTTTTCTTAGCAACAAAGATGTCTCGTTCTCGGACTTCATCTAAAATGCTGCGATTACTAATTGCCTTTCCTTTGTCCCGAATCTTCTGATTAATCGCTCTCGCTTCTTCCAGAGATAACTGTTCTGTTTCTAAATCTTGAGCAAAAGCTTTAGCAAGAAATACCTCTTGCTTATCTTCTCGCCGATACACCAAGACTGTTGTAATATCTCTAGGGTCATAACGCAGAACTACCCGTTCCCCGGCGTAACCTGCCAAATACTCTCCCCGATACATCAGATTTTCAAAGCGAATATAGCCTTCACGGTAGATAGAGCGATTGGTTTGCTTCATCAAACAAATATCCAACTCTCGCTCACTCATCAACTCCGGTGCAGTCAGTAACCCGGCTTCCCAACGTTGATAGCGAGTTTGATCGCCCATACGCTTATCAATGCGTTGATTGTAGTTATCCACGATGTAACGCACGATTAACCGCTCTAAATCTCGCAGCGTCAACCGAGCATCTTTTTCCGCATCTTCTGGACGCTTCTGCACATTCGATCCCGTGTATCCAGGTAACGTGGAAAATAACTCCGTGTTAAACGTGCCAAAAGGACGCTCAACTACACCACCTTCAGAAGGGCGATCCCGTAACTCACAAGTAAACCCTAATTGTCCGCCAATTTGCCTCAAATGGTTGGAACGAAAGTCTTTTCCACCATCCGTATAAAAGTACTCTGGTTTACCATACGTTCCCCAATCACAACCCAAGCAAAATTCAGGAGGATACTGCTTCGGTAACATCGCATGACGTAACGCCAAGGCTACAACCTGAGAACTCGGTGCCTCAAACCCTAAGCGTATGCCCATAATGCAGCGTGAGTAGGTATCAATGACTGTCGTCAACCAGGGACGACCGATAATATCTCCCTGTTGATCAACAACCAAGACATCAACCCAGGTATGGTCGCATTGCCAAACCTGATTGCTATACTCCACGGCTAAATCTTCGCCAGTGCGAGTCTTCACGCTTAATCGTCCACCTCGCCAACCTGGAGAGCGAACACTTTTCTTTTGCTCCTGTGCTTTAATAATTGGCTGTAAAACTCGATAAACCGTCCGGTAATTGGGATAGTCTTCCTCACCCAATTCCTTCGCCTTCGCTTCGACTCTTAGAGCAACCTGCTTGCGAGATATGCGTTTACTACCCTTATTCCCTTCTCGGTAAGTTTTGATAATAAAGTCCTGCCACTGCTGAGAAATACGGTGCTTGCCTTTATCCCCCCTTTCTGTTGGAGTGAGTGCTGCCAATCCTTCCTCTTCCCACTTTTTGACCAATCGCTGTACAGTCCGCTTCGACTTCCCTAGCTTCTTGGCAGCTTCTTTAAGTCTTTGTCCGTAAGTTGCGCGATCGCACGGTTCGATTAAACTCTCGATAATCTCTAGTTTCCGCCTTCCTTCATCTGAGAGTTCTGTGACTATGGCATGAGTCTCATAGTTGTCCGTATTCATATTGAACAAAGATGTCTAATACAAACATAATGTAATTTTAGTTGAGATGACAGATAATGTGGCAATCACTCAAAAAACTTTGCTTGTAAATTGCGACGTATAATTTGACAAAATCCTAAGATTGGACACCTAATTTGTCAATTCAACTTTTAGGGGCGTTATAAACGAAAAAAGCCTGCAATCCCATGTAGAGTGGGAATTACAGGCTAAACATATTAGCGTCATTTATTTTGTCAAGATGTCATATAATTTGGCAATCGACAGGGGCTTCTCCCCGCTCGGTACAGGTATGCGAGTCAGGCTCTTGTTGGGGTTCATAGTATATAACCTGTAGGGATGGGTGAGAAGTGGGAGCGATCGCGCTACATACCACTTTGCGATCGCGTTTTGGCAGGATGAGAGGGTGCAATGGTGCTAGAGGGTCAGCATGAAAGTTAGGGAAGTGATTAAGCTAATAGAAGAGGATGGCTGGTATTTGGCAAGAACTAGGGGCAGTCATCGTCAGTTCAAGCATTCAAGCAAGTCCGGTTTAGTCACAATTGCAGGTAAACCCTCTGATGATTTAGCACCTGGCACGTTAAACAGCATTTTGAAGCAAGCTCAACTCAAGGAAGAGAAGGACGCAGGAGAAGAAGAGTAATGCGCTATGCGATTGTGATTGAAAAGCTAGAGAGCAACTATTCAGCTTATGTTCCAGATTTACCTGGATGCGTGGCGACAGGTGCAACCCTTGAAGAGATGGAACAGCAGATAAAAGAAGCGATCGCTTTTCACTTGGATGGTTTGCGAGAGGAGGGTTTACCAATTCCCGAACCAACTACTCTATGTGAATATGTCGAAGCTTGTTGAGAGAGCGATCGCACTCATCACTGATGAGGATGAGGTTGGCAAGAGGCTTTAGCGTTAGCGAAGCAGTAGCAAGGAACGAGCGTCAGCTCTTGGCATCTAGAAATCTAAATCAGAGCCCAGACGACATACCCAAGTAATTTCCTTCCCGTCCTTTGATGAACGCTTCTCTGATTTCCAGCACTCTCCTTCTTTACCAAGAGCTTCAGTAAGTGTGCGCTTTATACAATTATTGATTGTATGATTTTCACGACGTAAGTCATGTGGGAGAAAATCCTCCGTTAATCCCCTCAGAACTCCCCACGGGATTCCATTGCCATTGATAACTTGTCGCTTAAATTTTTCGTGTTGTTTGAGTTGTTGGATAGCGTAGTTTATACTGTCTACGTAAAAATCGCCTTTCTCAGGTATCTGATAACTGCTTTTTTCTTCCTCTAAAACCTCATCTGGAATTTCATTGCTTTCTTCACTTTCTTCTAAATCTTGAGCAGATACATTAGGTGTAGAATGCACTTTACCATTCAATCCTGCTTGAAGTTGAGCTGCAAAAGTTTTAACAGCTACCCTGTCGTAGTTAGCATCCTGCCGCTGATACATTTGCTCAAAGGAGAGGGCACGGAAGCAAATGGGATAAGGGCTAGCACTAACACTGCTCCACATAACTCCTTGACCAGGTATTGGCTCGTTTAATAGACCACCTAGCAAGTCATCGCTATAATGAGAATTCGCCCTTTGTAAACTCTTTAAGTCAGAAGCTGAGAGTAAGTGGAAGATAAACCAGTTGTCCCCTTGGCTAAGCAATTCAACAGGGATACTACCAGGTTGCTGAGTAATCATTACTGCGCCTAAATCATACTTGCGCCCTTCCTTAAACCAAGCTACAAAAGGCCCATCGCCAGAGCTACTGCTCTTACCAAGTACGCTTTGTGCTTCCTCTACTACTGCAATGGTAGGAATAGTTTGGGGTTCTTTTTCAGTAAATTTATCCTGATTATGATTGAAAATTTCCTGGAGAATAAGGCTAGACAAAGTTAATCCTTGCTCTCCACGCATCTGGGAGATGTCTACAATGCAGAGCTTACCTTCCCTTAAGCTTTTGAATAGGAAATCCATAAGCCGACTTTGTGGATCGTGCAAGGCTCTGACTATATAAACCATGTTGCTCAGAGCTGCTCCTGCCTCTGCCTCTGCATTTTCTCCTATACCAATCAGCTTTTTGACTTTATCCAAGTCCGCTCCATAGCCATCCTTGTGAACTAAGTTCACGAGTTCTATCCAATTGTTAGGGGATACTCCTCTAAGCTTACGAACATTTTGTTGTTCCTGTCGCTCAGGTGATAGCGCAACACCAATAACACTGGCAGGAGGTAAGCGGCGGATATCAAGCTTAACACCGCCTGCTACAAAGGAATTATAAAAAGGACTAGGAGCCTGACGACGAGTAAAAACTACAAGCTTATCTTGTAGGTGTGGGACATCAGCAAATCCAGGTCTTCCATTGTCGTCTGGCCAGAAATATTCCCCTTCTGGGTCAAATATCAGACTACCAACGGGGACATCTTTATCGCGTTTCTTTTTTGTAGGTGTAGTTTTATAAAGTTCACTGAACAAAAGTTTGATCAAGTTAGACTTCCCATAGCCAGCCCGTGCGAATACAAATGATCTACGGGAAACTAGATTTTGAACTGGAAAATGCGTGACAATAGTTGGAGACTTGACCTGCATCCAGTCTGCGACTTCAAGCCGTGTATCATTGCCAGCATAGACAAATTCCCCAAGTGCGAAGAAGCCCAAATCAGCTCCTTCGATATTGTGTCCTACTATTTCTTGAAGAACTTCATTCGTAGGAAAGGCTACTCTGCTGCCTACATGAGGAAGACGACGGTGAGAGGCAACAAAAATAAATTGTCCCTTTGAGTAGCGCAGGACTCCTAAAACGCGAATATTAACCCGATACTTAACATATTGTTCGCGCAAGTCTTCGGGAATCTCTCGGTCTTCATCCATAGTACGCAAACTGAAATCTTCCCCATGTTCCCTGGTTAGTTTTCCATCTGAGTAAAACGATGTGATTCGACCCAACACAGCCTCATCTTCACTGGCCAGTTGTACTAAAAGAAATTGCCCATGCATAGGAATACTTTGAAAATCAATGCGGTAAGGCAAGACAATATCCGCATTGATTTTCAAGCCCACCTTCACTGAAACCCCGGAAGATGCCTCGTGTATTCTCTTTGGTAAATAAGGGTGTTCTATTCATATCGCAACATACTTACATCAGATTGAAACCGAACGCGATCCACAACACTTTGATCTTGAAGACTGAATGATTTACGAACTGCCTCTACGATCATGTCTTCCATAACTTCCATGTCAAATCCCACAAGAGCTGCTTGTTCATGGGCTTTCTGCAAGCAACGGGGGTATAGAGGAACCGGAAAGCCATCGAGAGCATCTGCCAGTAAGTACCCCACGACTTGCTGAGCTTGCTCGACTTGAGGGATAAAAATATCAACAGGCCAGATCGGGTCATTCAGACGACTACCAAATTTGACCATAAACATTTTCCCTGCTACGAACTTCGGCGCTTCACCCTCCCCTTCTTCGCCCTTGGCGTACTCTGGCCAAACATACGCCTTTGCTTCAATGTCTCTTGGTATTTCCACATAGCATGGATAAGCCTGAGTCAAAACGTCTTCAAGGGCAAAGGCTAGCCGATACCGAGCAAGCACCTTACTTTTCTTTGAAAAGCCGACGAGATAAACACGTCTTTTGGTGCGGCGGTAAATGCGCTCGATAGCTTCAGCGATTTTTTCCCTCAGTCTTATAAAAAGTTCACCCGTAAAAATTTTGCTTCGCAGTATCCCGTCTCGGACAATTAGAGTGTCCGTTCCAAAATCTCTTTGAAGCATCTGGTAAAGAACTGCCCACTCTGCCAGATCCCGATAGGCCAAAACCCATGATGGCTTAGGATTCTCTTCATTTGGATTGGGAATCATGGGACTGAGTTCCCATAGAGTCTCAACTCCCAAATCTTTCATCATTTCACCCAAGGCAGATTTCGGGATGCCATCGTTATCAAGATGTTGTCTCGATAACACCTCAGTATTTGTGGTGGCGGAAGCAACATCAAGCAATAGTTCTCTTCCGTAGGAGTCTACAACTCGAACCAGTTGAAACAGATAAGGGTCAAACTCAACTTTATTGTTTCCCCCATCGGCAGCAACAAGAGAGATTGCGGTAGTTGTTCGAGGATTGATCCGGCGCACTTCGCCTCTCAGTGGTCGGATCTCACTGCGTAACTCATCTAATACACGCTTATCGGCGGTGGCTCTGTCCTCAACCTTTTTCCGTACATCGTTGATAGTTTCTGATGTGATCATCCACAGCCTCAGCAGAGTAGGTATTTTATTTGATTCTAATCTGTTGAAAAATTTTTAGTTTTTTCCGATGCACACATCTAAGAATGCAAGTTTATGGTGGTGGATGACGACCTAGCAATTCCTCTTCTGCCCTAATCGCCAACATTGTTGCTCGATTCAAATCAAGTGCTTGCACCGTTGCTCTACCTGTAGCTGTCAACCCAACAACTTGCACACCGTTCCAATCAAAGTGTTCTTTCCATGCCTGTTGGCGAGGATTAAAAATGGAGACAACTTCACCCGTCTCCGAGTCCTCCAGACTTTGCCTCGCACCCTTGCGAAGTGAGCAGGAGACACAAGCAAGAGCCAGGTTTTCAGCAACCGTCTCGCCACCTGCTACGACAGGAATAATGTGGTCGATATGAAAAGTAGCGACTTGACCAATTTGCGATATTCTGCAATATTCACAACGGTTATCTGCTCTTTGAATGACTAATCGACGGAGGGAAGCACAGAATCGTTACCATCTATGCTTGCTTCATCACCCGTGTCGATCGCAAACGCAGTAGAGATAAAAATTCCACCAGTTCCACAAGTCCTTCTGCTTCCTGTCGTTCTGCCTGAGACAGCGTATACCCCTCATCCTGACAATCCAACAAAAATTGTAAGCGTGCATGAACCGCTTGGGGAAGCTGGAATCGGGTTAATTCGATAGGAATCTCTACGATTTCTGGCATAGAGCAGTTACTTTAATTAGCAACGCGAGCTGTAGCCTCATTGTAGGCGAAAGCAGCGGACGGAGGGAGGGTGCCCTTGCTGAAGCATACCGAAGAAAGCCTATCGCTCATTCATTCCCTCCCAACTTTGACCGCATCGCTTGCCACGCCTCAATCGGCTGCTGTAATTGCTGGATGCGATTCCCTACGGGATAGCTACGCTTCACACATCTTGGAAAATGAGGAAAAGCGATCGCACATACTGCACTCAACGCTCCTGCTGCTTATCAGATGGCGGGGCTGTTTTTGTATCTGTTCCTGATGCTCTCTAACAGCTTTTTCTAGAAGGAATGCTGCCAAGCTGCTAATAGAGCGGCGTTCTTGATTTGCCCAGTCTTCAAGTAGGTCATAGATTCCATCTGCTAAATAGGTGGCTAAGCGTTTGGTCATCAGAAAAGTTTCTCGTCTAAGCCGATCATCAAGCATAACTCATCCAAATTGGTCATTTTATGATTGTAATTAGCGGAATCTGGGTTTGAACAAAGAATCGCCTGAGTTCCCCATTCTAGACTATGAACCATGAACCATAAGCAATGAACCATACGCTGGTCAGCCGTCTACATTTTCTGGCGTCAGAGCGTTAGTTTTCAAAAAAGTATCTAAATCCGCATAATTGCCAGCATAGGTCACGGTTGGAGTATCATACCCTTTGAGATGAACGGTATGCTGCATAAAGTTCAGTGGCTGACTTCCGATCTCAGACAAGTAGCTATAGGTGTCTTGTCCTAAAGCAATATCTAAACCGAGTTGCTTGGTAGACGATTCTAAGCGAAAGGCTGCATTCACTGTATCACCAATCGCCGTGTAGTCTGGCCGATCGCCACTACCCGTGTTTCCTACCATCGCATAGCCTGTATTCACTCCTGTCCCAATGCGTAATGGGAAAGGCAAGGGATACTGTTTGCTTAATGCTGAAGTCATTTTATGCAAGGTACTCGCTGCCCACATAATATTGAGGGCTTCTTGTTCGCTCACACCTTGAGAGCCATGAAACCAAATGGCCATGACTGCATCTCCAATGTATTTATCCACCCAGCTACCGGCTTTACGGATAATATCGCCGGACTGACGAAACCAAGTTCCAATCACGGCTGAGAGGATTTTTTCATCCAGTTGACGGGTGAGTACGGTAAAGTCACGAATATCGATCACCATGACCGAGATCAGGCGACGTACGTGCAAGGTTGATGTTAGGGTTTCTTTTTCTGTTCCCTGAAGGTGGTCAGAGTGGCGATCGCTAGTCGGACAATGAAATTCTAATTCAGTTTGACCGAAGGTCAGGTGATCGCCATTACGTAATGTCACAGGAATGCTAACTCGGCGTCCGTTCACAAAAGAACCATTGCGGCTACCTAAGTCAATGAGATAGAAGTCGCCGGTTTCGGTACACTGCAACATCGCGTGGTTTCGAGAAATCCAGCGATCGGATAGCACAAAGTTATTATCATCACTGCGACCAACTGTCCAGCAATTGCTACCGACTAACGGTAGATAGCGATTACCGGTGTCGGTCGGAAGAAGCAAATAAGGAGTGGATCGCAGAGTCACCACAGGCACAGAAGCAAATATAGGGTTAAAACATGTCTTACTTTACACTTTAGTAGATGCATTCTTGAGCCATGTAGGGGATTCCGGACAGATATTGGCTAATTAGCTCTAAGTCTTAGAAATGCTCTTAAGAAATGATAAGTAGCATTCACACCATAGAAGCCGCTACCCAGAACAGACCATCTACAAAAATTGTACTCAAGACTGCTCCACTAAATGCCCACCAAGCTAGCTGCCTTTTGGCTAATGACCCCATACCAACCAATAATAGTGTAGCGACGAATATTGCTGCTAACGTGATTCCCCAAGGGGTTTGTACTTGCGCGATCGCGTTTTGAAGTATTGGTGTGGCTAGTGCTGGATCAACTTGCATGACTTGACGCCAGTAAGGAATTAAGTCAGTGAGGTAAAAATAAACATCCGTCACCACCGTACCGAACAAAGAGCCTAAGTAAAATAGATTGCCAATTTTACCCCAACCCCGCCGCAAACTCCATATCACAAAGGGTAAACCCATTGCCTCGACGGGGAGGTGAATTAAAGGTTCCCAACGTAACCAGCCCCAATAAATCGAACCGGCTAGCCAACTCCAGCTAAATCCCAGCAATAAATCACCCCAAAGATGCGTTTTAGGATGTTTTAACAGTTTCCATCCGATCCCGACCCATACTAACGTCATGACCAAGCTCAACAGGGGGAACTGCCGTACCAAAGGCGCTTGTATAAACACAGGTACACTCACCAAAAAAGCGGCAGCAGCGAATAGGCTCCACGATTGGCGAGTACCAATGGGGGTAATCGCATTGTTAAGAAATTTGTCTGACTGGCTGAGATAGTCAGAGGCAGATGATGAAAACCAAGGATTGTTAAACAAGATTACGTTAATATTTTTTACTTATCTTTACATATCTCAAGATATCACATGAGATGTTATATCCCCCCTAGGGGTATTCTATGATCTTAACTTGAAAATAGGACTCAGGCCAGATTTTTATCCTTTTGGGTCTACAACAGCTCAGGCTACCTGGCTTTAAAGGAACTTTAAGTACCCAGCCCCAATCGTGAGATTTCTATCAAAAGTATCCGGATACGCTTGGCGATTTCTAGTAACCTATGCCAGAATGCCCATGATTCTTTTTAATTGCTGAGTATCTCAACTTAGCTGGTTTAGAACTTAAAATTATTCTGAAGCAGTAGACACCAATTGTTATGGGAAAGTTAAGGAAAGCATGATGGGATCGAGACATAAGTATTTCCAGCTCTTAAGCGTTGGCGTTCTTAGCGCGTTCCTTACTTTCCCCTTGAAAGTTCTTAGTGCCAATGCCTCTTCAGGAGTAGCCTCCTCTGCCACCAGTCAGTCTCCTCAAGTCAACACGTTTCAGGCGGCAATTTTGGGGATGGTACAGGGTTTAACCGAGTTTTTACCCATTAGTAGTACGGCTCATTTGAAAGTTGTGCCACTGGCATTAGGGTGGGGCGATCCAGGTGTAGCTTTTACAGCTATCATTCAGCTTGGCAGCATTGGCGCGGTACTTTGGTATTTCTGGGGAGATTTGGTGCAAGTCACCACTGGAGCCTTCAAAGCGATTCGGACGGCGAATTATCAGTCTACAGACTTTCGCATGGCGATGGGTATTGCCTTGGGAACTATACCGATTGTCTTCTTTGGGCTACTGATTAAAGTATTTATTCCAGATTTTGATAATTCACCAATACGAAGTACGACAGCGATCGCTATTGCCTCAATCATAATGGCACTGTTGCTAGGATTAGCTGAACAAATCGGTCAGCGTAAGCGTAACTTTGAGCAGCTCGGAGTTAAAGATGGCGTCATCATGGGTTTTGGCCAAGCTCTGGCATTAATCCCTGGTGTTTCGCGTTCAGGTTCTACTATCACAACCGGTCTTTTTCTAGGTTTAGAGCGGGCAACGGCCGCTCGTTTTTCGTTTTTACTGGGTATTCCAGCGATTACCTTAGCCGGATTAGTTGAACTCAAAGGTGTTTTAGGAGAAGGAATAGAAAGTGCTCAACTGGTTCCTTTGATGGTGGGAGTCATCTCAGCCGCTATTTTCTCCTATGCTTCAATTGCTTGGTTATTGCGCTTTTTACAAACTAACAGTAACTGGGTATTTATCTGGTATCGCTTAATTTTTGGTTTAGTCATCTTGGCAGCACTTGCTACTGGAGTCTTGACTAATGCTTAACTCCCCTCTACCCAAAGGTGGGAATTTTGTATTATTCGTGATGAGTTTTTATATCATTTGCAAATAACTAAAAACTAATAAAACAGAACAGCTAATCTTCAAATCTCTTTGCTAAACAGTTCGTAAATTAGTTGAAATTTTGGTTGAGATTGAAGCACTGTAGCACTTCAATCATAAATCCTTAGTAGTTTAAATTTTTGAAGGTAGTAAAGATTTTATAGCGTTTCCTCGTCTTGCAAGGTACATCATTGAGCTTCAAGCCCCCCTTTTTGAGAGGGATTTAAGGGGCTCGAGCGTACCTCACACGACGCTGAAAAGGAGGTGTTCAATCCGGATTTAGTATTACTACTCAAAAAATTGGTCTTGTTCAATAAGATGGATATCAATGATAGGAAAAACAATTGGCCATAATAATGCAGCCATTACAATATCTATATCTATGAAATTAAGATGTTTTTCGGTTGAAAATTCCTTTGAGTGCGATTTAATTAAACCAGACCAAGTAATCAAAAAATAAAGAGCAATAATGTAGTAAATAACAAATATACCCACTAATATCATTACCACTATAAACCTCCTGGCAATTGAATCATAAGTTAGAAAATTATTTCTCGGTGAAGCTTAAATATTTTTCAATTCCTGATGCCAAAGATTAGGTTATTTATCCCAAATTATTTATGCTTCACTTGTAATTCCTAGTCTAGCTTTAATATGCTTAAATTGGATAGGTTTGTTATCAATAAATGGACTTTTCAACTGTATTGATATTCCTTGATTGACAGAAATTAACTTATGTATTGGTTATTTCAATGAATTAGAAGAGTTTCACCCAGTTGGGTGAGCCAGAAAGGTGAAGCGTAACCGAATCGATTCATAGTAATTTAAAACCAGTCTGACGCTACACTTTTTTCCCATACCACTGGAAATCCAATGAAACTCAGAATGCTTGCCACGGCCTTTCTCCTAGCTACCCTTGGCTTTGCTTTTCCTGTTACGGCAACTGAGAAACTCGGAGGCAATACCATTGAGCCATCCGTACTCCAGGCTCAGTCCAAGTGGCAAACGTTTACCTCTGAAGTTGGAAAATTCCAAATTTCTCTGCCAAGAAAACCTTCACCACAGAGCACCCAGGCGGCAGAATGGAACGGAAAACCGATTCAGTTGCACCAAATTAGTACTCAAAACAGCAATGGTGCCTATATCGTCGTCTACGCAGATTTGCCCTCTACCAATGCCCAGACGGATACCGAAAAAACCTTGGATGAAATCAGTACTAAGCTCTTGTCAGAAATGAAGTTACAAGAACTCAAGGGTAGGGGAAAGACAATTGAAATTAATGGAAATCCGGGGAGAGAGTATCGAATTTCTAACTCAGGCAGAGTTTTTGCCATGAGATTGTATTTAGTTGGACAGCGTTCTTATTTGCTGCTATCACAGTCAAGCAACTCAGGAGAGGCCAACCAGTTTCTAAGTTCGTTTCAACTACTATGAACTATAAATTATCTTGAGCCTCACAATAAGCTGCTCCACATCTAGTTGACGTAATCGTTAATATTAAAACTCTTGTGGGATGGCCATCTTGCCCGTCCTTTTTCCTTCTTGTATAAGTTAACTTTCCCGTCGCTCTTGTATAAGTTAAATGTGAAATAGTTTGCACTAATTGGCTTTTTCAATGTCACAATTGGAACCCCCAACCCCCCTTATTAAGGGGGGAGAAATTAGAGCAATTGCCCTAACCTTTAAGCTGTTTTCTGCGAGCACGATGTCGCAGTGTCTTTGCTAGTACAGCCGCTTCCCGTTCTGCTTTGAATAAATCTACAGTCCGGGAGTTCACAATAAATGAACCCGAAGGTTTTTGCTGGATATTAGGAACATTCACCACTTGATACTGACAGATTTCTGCAATTGCCCTTCTCGGTTCTTGCAAAGATTGAAACGTTTTCCAGTCTTGATTTACTTCACACGCCATCGCTTTAAACTCGAGCATGGCTTCTTCCAATTCTTCTGATAGCCGATTAATACGCAATCCTTGATTTTGTAAGCGTCTTAAACCCTCTGCTGTACGTTGGCGCAATCCTTTAAGGGGAGTAGTGATGGGGAAAGACAACGGTGACTTGGGGCGATTGCTTGTTTTTGCAGGCTTCTTGGCCTTCTTTTGAGCAGAGTGTTGCTTGAGAGGAATACACTGACTCCGAACGAGTTTTAGTTTGGCTTGTGGTTCTTTCATATTGATTTGTGGATGACTGACTTGTGAATAGTACATTTGTACTATAAAAGCATCAAAATAGCAAAGGATTCCTGCGTATACTAAGTTGCAGTGATACAACGCAAACAGGAACCGTTAAATCAATGGCGCTTACTCCCTCAACCATGTTGCCGTTGGGTACTCAAGCCCCAAACTTTCATTTACCGGATGTAGTATCCGGACAAACCATTTCCCTGGATACCTTTACAGGAAAACAAGCTTTATTAATCATGTTTATCTGTCGCCATTGCCCTTTTGTGAAACACGTACAAGGGGAACTGGCGAAAATTGGTAAAGACTATGCCAACTCCAATGTCGCTATTGTGGCGATTAGCGCAAATGATGCGGCCAATTATCCCGATGATGCTCCCGACAAACTCAAACAAATGGCCACAGAGCTAGGGTTCACCTTTCCCCTGTGCTACGACGAATCACAGGAAACTGCTAAAGCTTATACAGCGGCCTGTACTCCAGACTTCTTTGTATTTGATGAAAATCGCAAGTTAGTTTACCGAGGTCAGCTTGATGATAGCCGACCCAGTAATGATCGGCCAATCACAGGTCAAGATTTACGAGCTGCCCTGGATGCTGTAGTCGCAAACTCTACCGTTAATTCTGACCAAAAGCCGAGTATTGGCTGCAATATTAAGTGGAAACCGGGGAATGAGCCTGGTTATTAGAGGGCTTAGCTTATCGCTGTTCATTCTATAATCGACTGAAAGTGCGATCTGCTTGCAGCAGTGCTTGAGCTATTGCTACAGGTAAGGAGTTGTAATAATGGGTCGCGCTGTCTAGCAGCGTTGATGGTTTTGGCAACTTGAATAGCATGGCTGTACTGCCCTGCCTTTGCCTGCTGTTTGGCGATCGCAATCAGTACCTGGTCTTTTAATGCTATCGGTTGAAGGATTTGGGCTACCTGCAATGCTTGAGGGAAGCGTTCTGCTTGAGAATACACCAGAGCAAGCGCTGACAAGGTCTGGTTTTTCAGCCTTGCCTCTGTTGAATTGATGTCGTTATTGGAGGAGGGATTGCTAGTAGCAGGTTGCATCTTGATTTGGATAGTGTCGGCAACTCGCAAGGCTTGGTCTAACTGCCCTGCTTTGGCGTACTCAGTGGCAATTATCACCCGTGCCCAGTTCACTAGGTCATGATCCTCAATTCGCTCAACTACCTGCGAGGCTTGGTCAAATTCTTGCTTTGTGGCATAGGCGCGAACAATATGGATGAGAGCTTCGTTGGCAAGCTTAGAGTCGAGTGGCTCGATTCGTTTGACAATTTCTAAGGATTTCTCAGGTTGTTGAGCTAGGTAGGTTAGTGCAATGCCGTTCAAGATTTTAGCTTTAGTAGAAGCGTCCTGGAAGCGGTTGGCGATCGCTATTGCCTGATCGAACTGGTCGAGAAGGGCATAACTGCTAGCGATTTGCCTGAAGGCAGCCTCTTTAGTGGAGGCATCTTGGATGCGGTTAGCAAGGGTTAGGACTTGTTCAAGGACAGCAGAGGCTTTGTCTTTTTGCCCAATATGCGCGTAGGAGTTGGCGATCGAGTCTAAGGTATAAAGTTGCTTTACCGTATCTGGGAATTTTGTAACCAAGGGTTGAACCTGGTCTAATATCTCTACTACTTTGTCTTTTTGTTTAAAGGGACTGTAACTGTAAAAGAGGACTAATCGGAACAAAGCAGAAAACTGTCGATCGGGATCTGGAATTGTCCTGGCCACTTGAAACGCTTGGGCTAACAATTGGGTCGCTTTTTCCTCTTCTCCCTTTGCCTGATATCCCTGTGCAATTTCAGTGAGCGCATTGGTTTTGCGCTCGCTATCTTTGATGGTATTTGCGGTTTGTAGAGCTAAGTCATAGTGTTCGGCAGATTGATAGCTTTGCCAAAGGCGAGTCAGTGCCCAATCTCGCTGTCCCGCATCCGCGATCGCTTGTACCAGTTCCAATGCTCCCGGTAACGTCTGCCTTTCTCCAAATAAACCGTAGTGGGCTGTCAATCTAGCTAGTAGCGTATTTCTCCGGTTGCTGTATTCTAAAGAATTGAGAGTTTTCAGCACGGGTGCCAAAATGGCACTAGCTTTGTCGGATTGTCCAGCCGCCGCATAACGACCTGCAACCCAACCCAACTTCGTGAGTCTTTCGTCAGGTTTTGAGATTTTCCGAACTATCTGCTCACTACGAGGCAGCACCTGAACAGCTTGGCTAGGTTGTCCGGCGGCAACATAATTGGCGGCTATCCTAACTAAGGAGTAAGCCTCTTCTAGCGTTTGAGCATCTTGCTCTGCTAATGCGATCGCTTGGAGGGCAAGATCGGGTTGTCCCGCTTGCACCGCAGCTTCCGCAATTTTGAGCAAGGCTTGGACACGGTTGCTTTTTCCCCGCATTGTTTGAGCAAGTTGAAACGCTATGCGTAACTTTTCCGTCGTGTTTTCTGAGGGAATTAGAAACATCTGTTGCGCCACAAGCACAGTCAGCAGAGCATCTGCAGCATTGGCTGATTCGAGGCTAGTGGCAATTTCAATCGCGTTGTCCGGTTGTCCTGACTTTAAATATTGTGTGGCAACTCCACTTAAAAGATTAAAGCGCTCGAAATTCCCCTGCTCAGAATTCGGAATAGCTTTAGCTGCCTCTACGTAGCACACGAGGGGAATGCCTTCATATTTCAACTCAGACTGTTGTGGGGTAGCTTGAGCAGACTCAATTCCCCTGAATGCAGCATCCCCTCTCAGTGTACCTGTCAGCAAAACTGTCTCCAGACAAAGAGTAAACAGTAAGCTCTTAAGGGGGATAGATAGATTTTTCCGACGATTAGTGCTTCTCATTTTTAGAGCGAGTCCCTTCCTCCAAATCTCCCCTACCCCCCGAACCAAGAGTCTCAAAAGCTCCCTACTCTGCCCCTTCAATCGGTGCGAAACCTTGGCGCTGAATATTCTCGGTAATCGTGCGCGGTTCTAAAAATTGCAGCAAGTAATCCGGCCCTCCTGCCTTAGAACCCACACCCGACATCTTAAAGCCACCAAACGGTTGCCGGGAGACAATTGCCCCCGTAATCGTGCGGTTGATATACAGATTACCCACTTCAAAATCAACCGCAGCTTGGTCAATATGAGATGGAGTACGAGAATACAATCCCCCAGTTAGGGCGTAATTTGTGCCATTGGCAATCTCCATGGCTTCTGGGAAATTTTTCGCCTTTATCACCGCCACCACTGGCCCAAAAATTTCTTCCTGGGCAATCTTGGCATTCGGTGAAACATCCGTGAAGATAACCGGGCCAATAAAATACCCTGTATCCGGTGCAGGCATTTCTAACGCCACCTTCGATTCAGAACGCCCTGCTTCGATATACTCTCGGATACGGCTGTGGGCATTGGCATCGACAACGGGGCCAACTTGAGTACCGGGGTTTTCAGCAGCACCGACATTGAGCGATCGCGCCGCTTCCACAAAACGCTCCACAAAAGCATCATACACCGGCTCCAACACCACCACTCGCGAACAAGCCGAACACTTCTGCCCACTGTACCCAAACGCCGACTGCACCACCCCGGCCACCGCTTGGTCTAAGTCCGCACTTTCATCCACAATAATCGCATTCTTGCCACCCATCTCCGCAATCACCCGCTTGAGGTGCTTTTGTCCGGGTTGCACTGTGGCCGCATCGGCATAAATTCGGCATCCTACTTCCTGAGAACCGGTAAAAGCAATGAGGTTCACATCAGGATGCTGTACCATGTAAGCTCCCACCTTAGAACCCTTGCCAGGAACGTATTGAAACACTCCTTTGGGTATTCCTGCCTCAACCAAAATCTCGGCAATTTTAGCGGCAATTACAGAAGAAACTTCTGCGGGTTTAAGTAAGGTACAATTCCCAGCCATGAGTGCGGCCACCGTCATCCCGGTAGCAATGGCAATCGGGAAATTCCAAGGCGAAATCACAACCGCAATTCCTAGAGGGTGATAGACGTAGCGGTTCGTCTCACCGGGAATATCATAATTATGCCCTTGCTCCAGGCGTTCCATTTCATCCGCATAGTAGCGGCAAAAATCAATCGCTTCCGAGACTTCCGCATCCGCTTCCCGCACCGGTTTGCCTACTTCTAGCACCACCCAAGCCGAAAGTTCAGCGCGGCGTTTTTCCATCAAATCTGCTGCCTTGCGTAATATCTCAGCGCGTTGCTTGACGGGGGTTTTGCGCCAACTGGGGAATGCTGCTTTTGCCGCTTGCAGCGCTTGTTCGGCTTGTTCAATGGAAATCAGGCCAATGGTGCCAAGGATTTCACTGGGATTAGAAGGATTGACGGAATCAACGGTATCTTCAGTAGACTGATATTCACCATTAATTAAAGGTAAATAAGACTTACCCAACTGGGCGCGAACAATCCGCATCGCTTCCCCAGCTTTCTTCCGCGCTTCCACCTCGGAATAGTCCGTATCTGAGGCATTGGGGAACGGTAATGCCTGCCCTCTTTCCGCCAGTTGCCCATCCGTAATTACCGGCGGTGCAATCAGTTCCTCAATCGGGCGTTCTTCCAAACTTTGCCGTAAAAACGAACTATTTGCCGTATTTTCCAACAAGCGCCGGATTAAGTAAGCCATTCCGGGCAATAATTCCCCATAGGGGGCATACATCCGTACCCGATACCCACCCCGCTTAACTAAGGCTTTGGCTAATTGGTCGCCCATACCATAGAGTACTTGCATCTCGAAGCGGCGACGAGGGATTTTTAATTCTTCGGCAATGGCCAGGGCACGGGCTTGCGATCGCACATTATGACTACCAATGGCAGAATAAATATACTCGTGATTTTCCAGCAATAACTGAGTTAATTTCTCATAATTAGCATCCGTGGCCACTTTTTCATTAAAAACGGGCTGATGCCAATCTTTCTGCCCTGAGGTAATCGTTTCTTGGTCCCAATACGCCCCTTTCACCAAGCGCACGGTAATCGGATATCCCCGTTGTTTTGCCCATTCAATCAAGTCTTTGCAGTCGTGTTCGGTATCCCGGAGATAGGCTTGCAGTGTCATGCCGATATCCGTGCGAGTCCGGAACTCCTCTTCCATTAATAATTCTTTGAGAATGGAGAGGGTTAAATCCTTGTAAACATACTGCTCCATATCGAAGTGAACAGCAACACCGAGTTCTTGGGCACGGCGTAATAGGGTGCGGATGCGATCGCAAACTCGTTCTTGGCTACCCTGAGGATCGAGAGGGTCAAACTGCGAGTAAAATGCCGTTAACTTCACAGATACCTGCACTCGCGGCAAGGGTTCACCATCGGCCATATCGATTTCTTCGATGATGGGCCACTTTTTGGCTTCCTCTGCCAGTTGTTCCATCAAATCCAGGTAACTTTGTAAATACGATTGCGCCTCCGCTTCTGTAATTACCGCCTCGCCCAATAAGTCGATAGAGAAGGCCATCTTATCTTTCCGCAAGCGCTCAATCGTCTTGAGTACCTGTTTAACATTCTCTCCGGCAATGTATTTATGGGCTAAGGTTTCTACCGCAGTTGCCACCGTGGTTGCTGCCACTTGCCCTGGCATCGAGTCGGGTTGGGCAAAATTCAGCATCCCTTTCAGGGCAGAGGGGAGTTCAACCGACTCATCACTGAGATATTCTTGCAAATGACGAGCAATTTCCGGTTTACTCCGTAGGGCGGGTAAGGTGTCGATGAAGCGAAATAGCTGCACTCGTAAACCGGGGTTACTCATTGCCCAGGCCAGTAATTTATCATCCCAGCGCATTTGGTCACGCATCTGGGCAAAAAAGGAGCGTTTTTCCCGTGTTGCGTCCAAGAGTTGTCTGGCAATTTCTTGGGTTTTAGTTTCGTAGGTTCGATCTGATAGTTGCACGACCACAGTTAATATAACCCCCCTGAATAGAACTGGTGTGAAGGTATGGATTTTAGATTTGGGATTCTCAACTTGATATGGGCGATAATCCCATGCTGATTAGAGTGTTTCGGTGTTTTGTAGCACTGACTGTTGTGGATTTCAGATTTTGGATGTCAATGGCATGGACGACAATCCCACCCATACCTATTTTGGGCTGTTCGCTCTAATGCTAATGTTCGATAATCCAATATCTTTAAAGTGCCTTATGGCCTGAAAAGAGAGTTAATCCAAAATCACAAATTCAAAATTGAGTGACGCCAACAACACAATGCTCCGCTATTATTGCAATAGTCCAAACTTTCATTATATCTTTTCTCGCTTAAGGTTTCTAGAGAAGGAGTCAGGAGTCAGGGGTCAGGGGTCAGTCGCTTCGCTCCCATTCAAAATTATTCTTCTTAATTTTGAATTTTGAATTTTGAATTTTGAATTGTTTTGTCAGGAGTCAGGGGTCAGGAATTTGTGTTTGTCTTTTTCTCCCCAGCACCCCCGCACCTCCGCACCCCCGCACCTCTGCTCCCCTGCACCCCAACATGGCTAGAATCAAATAAAGACGTGTAAAAAAAGCGATCGCGAATGCTGCCCCGAGAAGAATTACTCAAAGGCGTTGAAAATCGAGAAACTGTTGCTCGTGTTATCGATTTAGGTGAACAGGCTATTAAAACTTGGGAAGTCGTCTGCACCGATTTTCTCTCGCCACCGGAAGTGGTAGATGTTCAGCAATCGTTTGGACGCTTGACAGAAATTGGATTGTGTGCATGGGGTGGGTATCCTCAAGCCGAACGCAAGCGTTTAGCGATCGCTCGTTCCGAACTCCCCCTCGACTCCTCCCAAGTGGCGGTAGCAGCGTTAGATATTGCGGGGAACTTTTTATTTGACCCGGCCACTCACCGCGACTTTATGGGAGCAATTTTGGGAAGCGGTCTAGTGCGAGAAAAGATTGGTGACATTATTGTTTTAGGAGAACGGGGTGCTCAGGTGATTGTGGCACCTGATATGGTGGAGTTTTTAGAAACGCAATTAACTCAGGTTCGTTCTGTACCTGTCAAAACCGAACAAATTGAACTGAGTGAGCTTAAGATTCGAGAACCGAAGAAAAAAGAGATGACAACGGTAGAAGCGTCGATGCGTCTGGATGCGATCGCCTCTGCTGGTTTTGGCGTTTCCCGCAGCAAAATGGCGGATTTGATTACGGGAGGGGATGTGCGGGTGAATTGGAAAGATATTACCCAAGCGAGTTACACCGTCAAATCTGGAGATTTAATCGCCATTCGCGGTAAGGGACGCTTGGAAGTTGGGGAAGTCTCCATTACCAAAAAAGAGCGATATCGGGTTGGACTGACGCGATTTATTTGACACTCCTGGCTATAAATAGGCGAGGATTCTTGGTTCAGCGACAGACCTTAAAACTATCTATCCGTTCGGCTGACGCTCACCAAAAGTCGGCGGGAAG
>CAZPRJ010000050.1:0-55332 GCA_964588805.1 uncultured Microcoleus sp.
CTTCTGCCTTCTGCCTTCTGCCTTCTGCCTTCTGCCTTCTGCCTTCTGCCTTCTGACTTCTGACTTCTGCTGTAATTATCCCTACAACACTTCCCGAACTTTGAATCTAACCGGCATCCGATCTTCAGGAAAAACTGTGAGATTCTGGCCTAACTGTTCGAGTGAAGCGCGTCCGTTGACTAGTTCCCAATCAAAATAGCGTAACAGCATTGCTAACATCACCGTCGCCTCTAACATGGCCAAAGACTCTCCAATGCAACGATGAGCGCCTGAACCAAAAACTAACATGGTTAAAGGTTTAGTATTTTCTTGCTCATCTTTGAGCCAACGTTCTGGCAAAAACTCATTCGGCCGAGGATATTCTTCAGCATCTCGTCCTGCTGCCATGATTGACCAGGTTATTTGCGTCCCTTTAGGAATATGTATTCCTTCAATAACAGTGTCCCGTATCGCAAGGCATCCAGTTGAACCATTAGATACTGGATAAAGACGCATTGTTTCTTTGATAACGGCTTGAATATAAGTTAATTGTTTTAAACTTTTTGAATTAATTTCTTGATGAACTTGGAAAACCTCATCAACTTCTTGTCGAGCTTTTTGAAAAGCATGGGGATTGAGTCCTAAAGCACCTACGCTAAATGAGAGAGTATGAGCCGTCGTATCAGTTCCAGCAAACAGCATCAGCTTAGCTTCTGAACACAGCATTTGTTCTGTGAACTTGGGTTGTTTGGCCAAATGAACCAGCATGGATTTCTCAAACAAAGGACTGGCCGCAACTGATGTATTTTGCTGCTTACGTCCAGCTACCTGTAACGCTAAATCAACTCGGGGTGAAATGAAATCATGCAAATAGTTTTTGGCTGTCCAGTAGGAATTACTGCTCGAAGTTGGTAAATACTTTAACCATTGTTTTTCGCCAGCCGCTTCTGCTAAGAATTGCTGAGTTAAAATTACAAATGCTTCATAGAGTTTATCCTTTTCCAGTGGCGGCATCTCATCCCTTGAACTCTCTTTTTCTAAAGGAATGCCCAGCAAAAAGCACGAAATGAGCCTCATAGTTAGCCGAGCAAAGATTGGGTCTACTTCAACTACTTTTTGCTGCACAGCAGCATCCTTGAGATTTGAGATGACTTGCGTACAACCCAAACAAATAATTTCTAGGTAAGCATTGAGGTGAGTTGATGTTAAGCTTTGAGTGAATGTCTGCCGTCGCCATTGCCATTCTTCCCCCTCTTGTTGAATGATTGTAGAACCATCAAATAGGTCTTTCCAGAGTTTCCGAAGTCGAGGAGATCTAACCAGGGTGAGTTCTTTTGGTCTACGAGTCAGAACTTCTTCAATCACTTTGGGCTTGCTTAATATTACCGTCGGTTGCCCTGCCACCCAAAAGACATACATAGGCCCTAACTCCTTAGCCCAATTCGATAAGCAGGAGAAGAATTTTTGTTCTTTAGCTGCTGCTAGTAATTGAGGCGCGTTACCCAACAGCCAATGTTCTGGAGGAGAAGGTAACATCCGCAAAGAGCTATATTTTTTCTGCTGCAACCCTCGCCAACTTAATAATCCTATGACTGCTGCACTAGATGTAGCGATTATTGGAGATATATTGCTAAAAATTGACATAAAATTAAATGGGTTAGTTAACTGTTGTCTGTTTTTCGTTGGTTTCTAGTATAATTGGCGATCGCTAATACATAGCATCCAGTAGGTATCAAACGTTACTCAGTTTGTGTTCATTATTGATGAACTGGAATATGTGCAGATAATATGCGAGCGCACCTGTGGTTTCCTTCGATAGTTTTGGTTGACTCTCGACGATGGGTCGTTAGAGCAGAGAGTGGAGGTGCTGGAGGCTGAAGTGATAAATCCGGAGAAAGTAGTTACCTGGCTGTAGAGAAAAGGAAACCAGTGTCTATTTGATGGTGGGGTCAGATGAAAATTGAAATTCAGGGACAAGATGCTGTAGTGGCAACAGAAGAAATTCTGGCAATTGAAGGAGTCCAAGGAAGCTACGAGACTCTTGATGAAGTCGAACGGGAAGGAACTCTCGCCACCATTGCTACAATTGTGGGAATTGTGGGAGGAAGCTTGACGATAGCAGAGAAGCTTTATCAGGTAAATCAAAAGTACCAGAAATCCCTGCAAGGAAATACGACTCCTAGAATTGAGAAAGTGATGATTGTGGCGGATAACGGAAAAAGGTTACTGCTCAAAGACGCAACAGTAGAGCAAATCAAGGAGATTCTGGAAGATTAATACCAAAGAAACCCCGGCTGTCGCCGTCCCCCTTACTAAGGCAGGGCTGATTCGTTTTCCCGAAACCCGCCCAGAACTTAAGTTCCGGGCTAATAGAAAAAGTCCATTGAAATGGACTAAAAGCGCCCTATCTCTTGCAGTCGGTTGAAACCGACTTTGGCTATAAGCCAGGGAATAAATTCCCTGGCGGGTTTGGAGAGAATGAATCAGCCCTGCCTTACTAAGGGGGACTACAGGGGGTAATGAATTAAGTGCAGTGTTACAGAGAAATGGTATAAGAACCAGCAGAAATGAAGATTCTTCACCTCGACCTCAAGTTAGTGGGGAACGATGACGCCGAGTTTCGTTACTTCTGGGATAACCCTAACGAGAATCAGTCCCATCAGCTTCCTCTAGCAGAAATCGCTGACCTGATTCAACGAGCAGAAACCGACTACTACACCAGACTTCCTGAAGATTACGCCAAGACAGGTCAAGCACTGTACAACTGGTTAGATGGGAGCAAACGCAATCTTCAACGTGCGCTTGAGAAACATAAACGCCAGGATATTGTCCTTGCCATTGCTGCAAGCCAACGACTCGCTCATCTGCCGTGGGAAGTGCTGCACGATGGTCGAGGTTTTTTGGTAGAACGCAGACCTGCCATAATTCCAGTCCGGTGGGTGAAGGATGAGAACGAGAGCCAACTGACTATAGAAGAACAGCCAGAAAATCGGGCGCTGAATCTCTTGTTTATGGCAACTTCTCCACTGGGAATCAAGCCCGAACTGGATTTTGAAGCAGAAGAAGCCCAAATTTTAACCGCAACGAAACGTAAACCTTTATCTTTGACGGTGGAAGAAAGCGGCTGTCTCCAAGAGTTGGGTTATTTGGTAGAAGATTATGACTTAGGATACTTTGATGTCATTCACCTAACAGGTCATGCCACGTTTCAAGGTAATCAACCTTGCTTTATCACTGAGACAGAATATGGAGAACCGGAATATAGCAGTGCAGAAGATATCGCAGACGAACTGCAATTCCAACTGCCAAAACTGATTTTTCTCTCAGGCTGTCGGACGGGTTCTTCATGGGATGAAGGTATAATTCCCTCAATGGCAGAGGCATTACTCAATCTAGGTGCAACTGCCGTTTTGGGATGGGGTCAAAACGTTAAAGATACCGATGCGACAACAACCGCTTCTAGTTTGTACAAAGAGTTATCAGCCGGAAAATCTTTGTTAGAAGCTGTTGCACTGACCTATCAAGGCTTGCTGAAAAATAATGCCCGTGATTGGCATATATTACGGTTATATGTAGCTGGAAAAGTACCAGGTGCTTTAGTCACGCGAGGTCGTAAACCTGTTCCTCCTCCCTCTATCACTCCCGAATATATTGACCCAGAAACCAAGAGGTTAAGAGTAGCTAGCCGTGAGGAATTTGTAGGTCGTCGCCGTCAGTTACAAAATTGCTTGCGAACTCTTAAGACAGATGACACTAAGGTGGGAGTTCTCATTCATGGGATGGGAGGATTGGGAAAAAGTACGATTGCGGCTAGATTATGCGATCGCTTCTCAACACGCGAAAAAGTAGTAGTACTTTATCGGCAAATTGATCAATCGAGTCTTGTTAATAAGTTAGCAGACAAGCTCAGAAACTCGGAACAACGGACAGCGCTAAAAGAAAGTCAAGAAGAACTCAAATATCGACTGCGGGACTTATTCTATGAATTGGATGAAGTGGGTGATAAACCTTTTTTATTGGTGCTGGATGACTTTGAATGGAATTTAGAACACCGCCAAGGAAGGTATATTCTTAAAACAGAAGTAGCTGAGATATTAGAGGCGCTAGTCTGGGCAATTCAGGAGGCAAACTCTAGGCATCAAATAATAATTACCTGTCGTTATGACTTTGAATCTGATTTGTTGGGATTCTTCTACAAACAACCGTTAGAAGCCTTACGCAAATCAGATTTACAGAAAAAGCTGAATCGACTTGAAGCGTTTAACTCTGAGAAGCTTGATAAAGGTTTAATCGAAAAAGCATTACAACTAGCTGATGGTAATCCCCGTCTGTTGGAATGGTTAAATGATGAAGTCTTATTGAAAGAAAATGCTGATTCCAGACTCAGTGAACTCGATGCTAGTCCTGAAGAGTGGAAGGGGAGAATAATTTGGGAAGAGTTGTATGAGCAAATAGACAGAACTCTTGAGAAAATACTCAGTCATTGTTTGGTCTTTGAAATTCCTGTTCCTTGGTCAGCATTAGAGGCGGTTTGTGAATCTATCTCTGGCTACAAAGAGCAGTTAAGTCGAGCGGTTGAGTTAGGACTGATAGAAGTGAGTCCTGAACCTGATGAGTCTCAACGAGTTTATCGAGTCTCCCGAATTTTGCCCCATATTATACCTGGTATTTGTCTACCTCAAGTACCAGAAGTGTATGCTATATACCAGAAAGCATCGAGAAAATTACATGAACTATGGGGATATCGAGAAAATGAAAGCGAGGAAAAATGGCGAGAAATTTTCCGGTTAGCGTTTGCCGATAGAGAGAATTCAGACCGATTTAGACAAGCTTTTTCTTGGATGCTGGAAGTTCAATACAACGAAGAAGCTGAGAGAGCTTTAGAAATAGAGCTAAGAAAAGTTAGTTCGGAACTATCAGATGAGAATTTATGTTGTCAATTAGAAGAGTATTTACAACAGAAAAAGTGGCGAGATGCTGATGAAGAAACAGCCAGGATATTTTATTTGGTAATGATTCTAAAAAAGTATGAGAACTTGGTGGAGCTATGTGAAAAGTTTCCGAGCCAAATCTTAAACGAGATTGACCAACTTTGGGTGAAGTATAGCAAGGGGCATTTCGGATTCAGTGTGCAAAAGCGTATCTGGGAAAGTGTCGGAGGAAAACCCGACTCGGATTATGATACTTGTGAAAATTTCGCTCGTGGAGTAGGATGGTTAGAGAAAAATGGGTTATGGAGAAACTACGACACCTTGTTAAGAGAATGTAGAAAGTATTCTCTGCCAGCCTTGTCCTTATTTCGCTCCGTTAGCATCACGTCGTCGCTCCGTTCGTTGTACCAATCCAATACTGATCCCTTACAGAGACTTGAGCACCATTGGCACCAACTAAATAAGTTCTACTACCATCAAAAACGTCCATCCTATGCTCTCTCTTCTCTCATGTCAAGACTTAACCTGTAAAATGTAGTGGCTTCAGGCTTTTGTCAAACTTAGTTTTTTAACTACTTCACTACGAGTTTTCTAGCTTTCCACGAATCCGATACCTGGCACCGCTACTCCTAATCATTAAACAATTGCATTGCCACCTTCCGGTTATAACAATTCGCCAGTACAAACTTTTCTGCAACCTGGCGAACTAATGAAGCTGATTTAATCGATTGCGGATTGACGACCTGAGAGCCTTCTACGATGTGAGTACACTAATGATGGAGACGGCACAGTAGAAGTCCTTCGGATTCGAGAGAAATCGGAGGCAATGAGGTGGTTAGCCGAGTTTGGCAGGAGAGAGGAATGAAGCAAGTCCCGATTGATGAAGTCAAAAACGACCTGTTAGGTTATTTGCAAGTTGCCGAGAGGGAAAGTGTGATCATTACTCGTGACGGGCAACCTGTAGGAATTTTGATTGGGTTAGAAGATGCGGAAGATTGGTGGGAAGAATTGATGTTGCATGATCCGCGTTTTGAAGCAGAGATTGCTCAAGCTCGTCAAAGCATAAAGGAAGCAAAAGGCATTAGCATTGAAGAGATGAAAGCTAAGTACACCGTATAACAGTCCGATTGGAGCAGACTGATGAAGTCATCAGCTTGCCTAGCGTTATAATCATGCCCACAAACGCTCGAACCCTTACCCTGGCAGACCTACGCCACCATTTCGACCTTCGGCTTAACCCTGATGCTCCCTTCTTTGCACAATGGCTCAACCAGGTTCCACCTCTGACAGAAGCTGAACAACAAGGACTAGAACGGTTAACCCGCAACTACACCTATCTCAGTCAGGAAGATCCTCCCCTAGAAGAAGTGGTGAAACTTGTCGTAGTTTCTCCCCTGCTGGATTTGGCAGGTTTTTACCAACCGCCTTTTCTGATCAAAACTGAGGTTGGCACCACCCTCGAAATTACCGATGATCCAGATATGCCGCCCATTCAAGGCAAAATCGACATCCTGGTGGTGCAAGAAGCTTTATGGATACTAGTCATCGAATCCAAACCAGCTCGCCTCGATGTTACAGTTGGAATTCCCCAAGCACTAACCTATCTCCTGAGTGCCCCCACTTCTCAACCTATCCTTTATGGCATGGTGACAAATGGACGAGAAGTTCTGTTTGTGAGGCTTGATCGGAGCCAGTCCCCACCTCAATACAGCCGCTCTCTCACCTATCGCTTGCTGGAAAATGCTCAAGAGCGAGAACAGGTTCTACAAGGACTCAAGTATCTGGGTACTTTGCTATTTATATCTGACAAAGTAACTGAATAACGGTATGATTTCCGGCAGATCCCCGACTTCTATTTCAAATTCCTTCATCGAATCAAGTTTCAACGAAGAAGTCGGGGATCTAGGTTGTCTTTTCGTACTTGCGAATCAGCATTCCCCGTCAGCATCAGAAAGTCCTGCTTTACGCAACCTTTCGCGCAACCTTGCCAACTCTTGTTCTGCTGCTTCAGCCCGTTGGCGTTCCCGTTCAATCTTCTCCTGCTTTTGAGCCAATTGTTCCGAACTCCACAATAATAGATTTCCCTTTTCATCCCACCAGCGTAACCAATGGGTAGTTGTTTCTAATCTCTTGCCGTACCAAACTCCCAACGATAAACCCAGAGCAGGAATTGGATAAACTCCCTGCGCGTTAGGTGATTGAACTTCATAACGCCCAGAAACTAACTGCCGTACTTCTAAAAATCCCAAATCCGTATCAAAAATGACGTAGGTGGGAATTTGCAAAATGCGTTCGTAAAACCACATTTTCCCATAAGGATAAGTGGGTCTAACCGAATATTCCCCAGCATCAGTTTCTGACAAAAACTCCATTACCACAGCAGGGATATCCCCCTCTGCATGAGGAGTATAACTGCGGCGAATCACTCCCTCAGCCACCGGGAATACACGGGGAATGTAAAGCCAATCAGGGGCTTTGACCACAGTTTTACCATTAACTTTGGCACACAAACCAAAGTTAGAAGCAATTAACATTGAGTCAGTGATAAATCCGTAAATATCCAGCGCTTCCGTCAACGCCGCAGCGAGAAGCGGTTGGTTAATGTTTTCCACTGGGTCATCGGATAAAACAAAATCTGCGGGTAATTTTTCCCAGGCAACAGTATATTCTTTTTCTCTAACTATTATTTGAGTCATAATTTTAAGATGCGATCGCGGCTAGTTAGAAGTATTCCTACTGTTACCCGTTGAGAAATCTCCTAACCCTCCTCATTCTCCGACAAATCTCCAAACAGTTCTCGATAGCGCTCAAGCATTGCTGCCATCTCTGCTGCCTGTTGTTCGGCAGAATCCTTAGCAATCTCTAACTCCTGATTGGCTACTTCAAGTTCCTGATTGGCTGCTTCAAGCTCCAACGAAGAGAGCAAACGTTCTCCCGTATTCGCATCCTCAATCAGCAAACGCCCGTCCTGCAAGCTCATCAACACCCCGACAGTTTCACAAAGAATGCGCCCTTCCTCATCAGGAGTAATCGGTTGATAAAGACCTTCAACTAGTCGATAACCCAACACTTCTTCAATCATCTGTCCTCGCTGGTTGCGGCGATCGATAATAACGTACTCTTGAACTGTGGTGCGAGCGTATTCTAAAACCTTCTTCTCTCGGTCTTCTCTGCGGTAGCGAGGGGAGACGACTTCCAAAACAAAAGCAGGACGTACCCCTTCATTAGCGACAATAAACTTAGAGCGATTTTGGTCTTTGTTACTAATGCCAAAAGCCACAAAGGTATCCGGGCAGTGGTCGCCTTGTCCGGGAATATCCCACTCAATCAACAAATCTCGGAAAACACCAACGGTAGAGTCGTTAGCATAGCGGCGGGTCAAGATATCTTTAGCCTGGCCTGCCACATCGTCGTGAAAGGTGCTATTCGGCAAATGATAACCTTCCTGGGGATGGAGAAATTCTTCAGGAGTAAGCGGCACCATTTTTTCGGTTGTGGTGCCGTCAGGCTGAGTTACCGTGACAGTACGCCAACCGCATTCAGCTAGTTCTGTGGAGCGATCGCTTCCGGTTGTAGAAGGGGATGAAGGAGAGCTGACCATTAACTAAAGCTTCCTTTCTCAATCTTGTAATCAGTGGTTTCTAGTATAATTGGCGATCGCTAATCCCTGGTACTTGACCTTCTTTGAGAATCATTAAATTATTGCATTGCCATCTTCCGGGCATAGAAATTAGCCACTACAAGCTGTTCTACCATACCAACAGAGATAGAGTATACTTCATAAGCTGTTGCGCTTACAAATTACAGGGTGCTAGTGGCTTGCACGCTTACTAACTACCATCCGATTTCTTCATTTTTTATTTTGAATTGCTTACTCCAGATTTCAGCCTTCAAATGACTCATCAAATCTCTTTCCCTATTAATTTTGTCCGTCAGGAATTTCCATCTCTTGCAGGTGAGTGGACGTTTTTTGATAACGCCGGAGGTTCGCAAACACTCAAGCGAGTTGTAGAGCGAATTAGTGAATATTTGTTAACTTCCGATGTACAATTAGGTGCATCCTATGGAATTTCCCAATTAGCAGGAGAGCGTGTTGCCACTGCCGCAAAAGGTGTCGCCACTTTAATTAATGCTAAGTCACCGATAGAAGTGGTTATGGGTTCGTCCACCACCTTGATGATACGAATTCTTGCCTTATGTATGAGCCAAATGTGGAACCCAGGCGATGAGGTAATTGTCACCAATTGTGAGCATGAAGCAAATATTGGGGCTTGGGTTGATTTGGAAAAACAAGGAATCAAGATTAAAGTTTGGAAAATTAATCCTGAGACTTTAACGTTACATCTAGATGATTTAGAGTCTTTGCTTACTGAACGAACTCGTTTAGTGACATTAACCCATGCTTCTAATATTTTAGGAACGATTAATCCGATTAAAGAGATTACTCAACTGGCTCATCATTATGGAGCTAAAGTCTGCGTAGATGGTGTAGCTTATGCTCCTCATCGTTTAATTGATGTCCAAGATTTAGATGTTGATTTTTATGTATTGAGTTTCTATAAAGTCTATGGGCCGCATTATGCATTGCTATATGGCAAACAAGAGCATTTATTAACCATACCTGGCATCAATCATTACTTTATTGGACAGAGTAATATTCCTTATAAATTTCAGCCAGGCAATGTGAATTTTGAGCTGAGTTATGGAATGCTAGGATTGTGTGATTATTTGAGTGCTTTGGCACAACAAACCTATGCTGAACAAACTGCTCCCGATTTGAGAAGCCAGATGGAGCAAGCTTTTGACGCAATTAGCATTCAAGAGGAGGTGATTGGCGATCGCTTCCTCAAGTACCTCACCAGTAAACCAAATATCCGCATTATCGGTCAAACTCAAGCAAATCGAGCGGTACGAGTGCCAACGATTTCGTTTGTTGTCGAGGGAATGAATAGCGAAAACATCCCCCTGCATATTGATCAATACAAGATTGGAATTCGCTTTGGGGACTTTTATGCGAGGCGATTAATAGAATACTTGGGATTAGATCAACGGGGAGGTGTGGTGCGAGTCAGTATGGTGCATTACAACACAATAGAGGAAGTTGATCGCCTAATTCAGGCACTAGAGGACATACTTTAACTGAACCGTTCATGGTTCATGGTTCATAGTTGATAGCTCATAACAATGAACCAATACGGTAAAGGTGAAAGGGTAATGGGGAGGTATGATGCTTTCCGAAAAATTCCGTCGTCAGTTACGTCAAGAAGCCGAGGAATGGCTTACTGAGGGATTAATTGAGGATTCTGTGTTCGACCAATTATCCCAACGCTACCAATTTAATGAGATTGAAACCTCTGCCCGGAATCGCTTTGTCCTGGTTTTACTGGGGCTAGGGAGTCTCCTGTTAGGCTTGGCTGTGATTACCTTTGTTGCCGCCAATTGGCAAGCTTGGACACGAGAGTTGAGAGCGGTTTTACTCCTGAGTGGTTTTGTCGGTATCAATGCGGCGGGCTTTTATCTATGGCGATATCCCCATGATGGATGGCAGAGGCGATTAGGGCAGGCTTTATTACTATTAGGGGCGTTGATATTGGGGGCTAATATGGCTTTGATGTCCCAAATGTTTCACCAGAGTAATTTGCTCTATGAGTTGTACTTGGTGTGGGGGTTGGGTGTCTTAGCCATGGCCTATAGTCTGCGTTTTACCGTACTGGGAATACTATCAGCCCTGTTGATGGGATTGGGGTATTTAACTTATTTGTGGGGACAACGCACATTAGGGGTAACGGGAGAGTTTTCCTGGTTAGAGTTAATGGTGCAATGTATGCCCGTCTTGTCGGGTTTGTTATTGATTCCCTTAGCCTATTGGTGTCAATCACGCTGGATTTTTCGCCTTGCCCTCATCATCAGCATTTTTTCGTTAGAAGCTAACTTAATTCAATTAAATCTCTTCAGTGCCTTACCTGGAGTTGCGGCAATTGCCTGTGGCTTACCTCCAGCATGGTTATGGGCTTATAGCGATTCTCTCTGGAAACTCCCAGTTACCCCCCAATCCTTTGATCACATCGCCCGCACTTTTGCCATTATCTTCCTCAGTCTGCTGTTTTATGTTTTATCCTGGTTGGGATTGTGGAATGGGTCATCCGCCCCCTCCTCAGAATGGAATCCACAACTCCCTTGGCCGTTGCAGATTGATATTCTCATTTTGGCAGGTTTGACCCTGTGGGAATGGTTGCGACTAATACTCCTACGCCAAATCACCCTAACAACGGGTGTAGTCGCTAGCATGATTGCCTTAAGTGCCGTCATTCCCTATGTCCATCTCACTCAAGGCACGAATCCTGCATTGGCTGTGTTATGCTTCAACCTACTGTTATTCCTACTAGCCGTGGGTTTAATCCGCGAGGGACTGGCAAAGGGTCAACGCCGCTTGTTTTGGAGTGGTATCGTGTTGCTGAGTCTGCAAATTTTTAGTCGCATGACCGAGTACAATACCGATCTACTGTTTAAGTCCTTCGTTTTATTCCTATGCGGTTTAGGAATCATTGCTGCTGGATTGTGGTTTGAGCGCTATGTCCGAACCTTCAGAACCAATGACTCATGATGCCTCGTTGCCTACAAGAGTGTGGCGATTTTGGCTACCCCTTCTATTTCAAGTCGTACTCATTCTAGCTGTACCCGCACAAGCCGTTTATACTCGCCTGACGGGCAGAACTGTGATTTTGCAAACCGTACCCGTAGACCCTTACGAACTTTTGCGGGGTTATTTCCAGACGCTGAGATATGATATCTCACTCCAAGAAAACTTACGCAAACTCCCTGGATGGAAGGAATTACCCAAGCAATCCGCTAATGACAAAGAACCCAGCTTTATCCAGACAGGAACTCGTGTCTATGTGATTTTGCAAGCGCCCAAACCCCGAAAATCATCGACTCAAACACCAACCTCCAAACTCCCGCGAGCGTGGAAACCGGTTGCGATTAGCACTGAACTCCCCTCTCAACTCCCTGAAAATCGAGTAGCCTTAAGCGGTATCGCTCAGCATGGTTTTATTGAATATGGGCTAGAAACCTACTATATTCCTGAAGACCAGCGAGAACAAATTAATGATGACCTGCGAGCTGCTCGCTCGGATGAATCCACTGAGTCACCTCAACTCCTACAACCTACTAGCCCAATCTCAGAACGACGCAAACCCCCAGTCAGGATGGAAATTAAGGTCGATGACCGAGGTGAGAGTGTACCCATCAGTCTTTGGGCGCGAATGGGTAAAGGGTCAAAGCAGCGTGTGCGTAACTATCAATTTTGAACATGGGTGAATCGTTAATCACGCTTGAGTTGCAATGCTGCCCCCACGGCCGCACCTGCACCGGCGAATAAGCCAACACTCATACCCTGAAATGTTTTCAATAGAGGGTCTTGGGTGAGGCACTCACTCGTCAGATTCTCAGACTGCAAACACTGATTACTGTATGCCCAGCTTGTGGTTCCTCCGAGGATGACGCCAGCTACGCTGCAGGCTGCAATCAGAATCAGGAAGCGCTTGTTGATTGTACCCATAGATAGAGGTGTAAAGTTTGGATTGATGATACCTTCTCATCTACTTTACCTATCTCATGACCAAATGTAACCGTAATTTCACTGAATTTTGATAGGGTATCTACAATTTCACGGAATCTTCATAAATGATGCCCCAAGTTAACCCCTTCGCACAATTCAAAATAATCCTTCTTGATTTTGAATTCTGAATGTAAAAACGGTCAACCTATTCAATCCGCAAGTTAAACGGTAAGCGAACATACATCCCTTGAGGGTCGTTCAACCCTTGCAACAATGCCAAATCCTCTTGTATTTTCTTCAGTTCTGCTGTGAGTGGATCAGGGAGTTTGGTCTGGGATTGGCCGACTTCACTCGTCAATGTTCTCAAAATCCGTTCCTCTAAGCTACGAGATTGGGGATACTCATCCACCTCCCAATCGTCTCCTAATTTGGCTTGCTTGGCGGCATACTTAATGGCATCGTCGATCCCTCCAATTTGATCGACTAAACCCAGTTGTTTGGCCGTTTGACCTAACCAAACTCGTCCTTGAGCGATTTGTGCCACTTTTTGTTTGGGAAGTTTGCGGGCTTGAGCCACTTTATTGAGAAACTGATCGTAAACTTGATTGACAGATTTTTGCGCGATCGCTAATTCTTGGGGCGTTTTAGGACGAGAGATGGTGTTGCTGTCGGCATACTGACTAGTTTTCACCGCATCCCAAGTCACGCCATTATCATTAGCCAGTTTTTGTACATTTAACCGCAGTCCAAACACACCGATGGAACCAGTAATCGTATTGGGTGCGGCAAAAATATGGTTAGTCCCTGTTGCAATCCAGTAACCCCCAGAGGCGGCATAATTTCCCATAGAAACAATCACCGGCTTTTTCTGATGGGTGAGAAATACTTCACGCTGAATCTTTTCTGAACCCGTGACGCTACCCCCTGGACTATTGATGCGTAGGACTACTGCCTTGACATCCTTATCCTGACGCGCTTGGCGTATTTTTTTAGAAAAGCTATCCCCTCCGACTTGCTGAAGGCTGCCTTGACCATCTACGATTTCACCATCTGCATACAGCACAGCAATTTTATTGTCGGAGTGACGCGGCCGATCATTGCTACTCTTTGCTCTAGCGTAAGTCGTGAGAGAAATTTGCCGGAACGATTGATCGTCTTCGTCACTATCAGTCAACTTTTTCAAGTCAGTGATCACCTGATCGAGATAGGCAACTCGATCCACTAAACGCTGTTGCTGCGCCTCGGATGCCATCAGTTGTCCTTGGCTATTGGCGATCGCTTGTAATTGCTGTGGGGTCATTTTACGGCTTTTACCCACCGTGGTGACAAATTCATTCCACAAGCCGTTTAATAAAACTTGAGTTTGTTGGCGGCTTTCGGAACTCAGTTGAGTCAAAATGAATGGTTCTACAGCCGACTTATACTTCCCCACCCGCAGCACCTGAACCCCTACACCTAATTTTTGTAAGGCTCCTGTGTAGAATACAGGCTGTGAGCTAAAGCCATTGATTTCCATACTGCCGATCGGGTTAAGAATAATGCTATCGGCAACGGAACTTAGGTAGTATTCTTTTTCTTCTAAATCTACGTCGTAAGCAATGATTTTTTTCCCTGCCGCCCGAAAGCGTTCTAGTGCTTGACGCACCTCTTTAAGCGTGGCAAAACCTGTACCTGCACCTGCGCTGCTGCGGCTACCATCCAGATACAGCGCAATAATTCGCGGGTCTTTACGGGCTTTTTCTAGAGTATCTAAAACCGTGCGTAGGGTGACAGATTTATCTGTCTCGCCGGATAGTGCATTGCCAATGACATCACTAGTACTTGAGGTAGGTTCAGTATCGTTGATATCTACAGACAAATCGAAAACTAGGACTGACTTATCCTTAACGTTCGGCCCAGTGTCTCTTGTTGCTGATGCGATCAACAAGAAGATTAGTCCACTAGTCCCTAAACTAAAGAATAAGATCAGACCTGCAAGGCTGCCGACTAAGCTTGCAAAGGTTTGCTGGAGAAATTGTTTCATTGAGGATGAGGGGTAGGCAGTGGTGAGTAGGGTAGCTAGATGCAAGTTCAATCATGGGTGTGGGGTTAGCCTCCAGACTCGAAGTTTTGCTTAGAGAACTCGAGTGACCATTCCCAACCCGTGATACCTTTATGCTAACTGTTGTAAGGCGTTAGAGTGTTTGAGCTGAGATAGACTGGCGTTACCCGTACACAACAGCACGGTGGTGATTTCTGCGATGAGTAGCTGTACTAGGGTATCCACGGCTTCTACGGATTCTGACGCTGCTTGTAAAAATGGCCAGGCCAAACCAGCAATATCCGCACCCAGTGCGATCGCTTTAGCCACGTCTAACCCATTGCGTAATCCCCCCGAAGCAATCAAGGGAATATCTGGGGCGATCGCTCGAATATTAACGATACATTCAGCCGTCGGCAACCCCCAATCAGCAAAGGTAAGCCCTAAACGGCGCTGCTGTTCATTCGTGGCGCGTTCGCTTTCTACTTTTGCCCAAGAGGTTCCCCCCGCACCGGCTACATCAATGGCACTTACTCCCGCTTCGATCAGCTTCTGCGCCATTGGGGCAGAGATGCCATTCCCAACTTCTTTAGCAATCACGGGGACAGAAATTTTACTGCACAATAATGCAATTTTGTCAAGCAAGCCTCGGAAGTTGGTATCGCCGTTAGTTTGAATGCATTCTTGGAGAGGATTGAGATGCAAAATTAAGGCATCGGCGGCTAAAAGGTCAATGACGCGCAGGCACTCGTCAACACCATAACTATAGTTGAGTTGCACAGCCCCCAAATTTGCTAATAAAAGGATATCAGGTGCGATCGCTCGCACTGCAAAGGTATCCGCAACTTGGGGATTTTCTACTGCGACCCGTTGGGAACCGACACCCATCGCTAGTTTGTAGGTTTGGGCGACCTCCGCTAGACGAAAATTAATCATTTTGGCCTGCTCAGTTCCGCCTGTCATGGACGAAATTAGCAAGGGTGCTCCCATTGATTTTCCCAAAAACAGGGTCGATAGATCGATTTCGCTACGGTTTAACTCCGGCAAGCAGCAGTGAGTAAAGCGGTAGCGTTCCAGACCATTCGTATTGGCGTGAAATTGCACATCTTCATCTAGACAAATCCTGAGGTGGTCTGCCTTACGTGTCTGGGTTTCGCTCATAGGTCAAAAATTCGATCTCAGCAGGTTGATGGACAATCTCGATTGTCCCATCGACGAGTCTTTTGAGCAGAACGGATGGATGAGGTACACCTTGATGAAGTTAGGGAGTCAGGTGTCAGGTGTCGGGAATGAGACTCTACCTCAAGAAGAGTAAGAATCGCTATATAAAGGGCTGAAATAAATCTTCTGCCTTCTGCCTTGGAGCCTTCTTTGCTATTGCAACAGCTTAACTCGAACTTATAGTGCGGATTAACTCTACCCCATCCCGTCCATCCACATCTTGCAGATAAACTTTAACTTGTTCTTCTGAGGAGGTGGGGAGTTGCTTGCCGGTGAAATCAGGGCGAATGGGTAACTCACGATGACCTCTATCGACCAAAACCAGTAACCGAATCACTTGAGGTCTACCGTATTCTGTTACAGCATTGAGAGCAGCACGCACAGTTCGACCTTTGTAAATTACATCATCGACGAGTAAGACGGTTTTATCTGACAAATCAAAGGGAATATCGGTTTTGGCGGGAGTGCGAAGGCTAATTAAATCTAAATCATCTCGATAAAAGGTAATATCGAGTGCTCCCATTGGCACGGATATCTGCTCTAATACTTCAATTTGTCGAACTAATAGCTTGGCTAACGATACACCTCGGGTGTAGATACCCACCAAAACCAATTGGGACAAATCTCCCGAGTGCTCAATCACCTGGGACGCCAAACGGTTAACGGTTCGGCGTAATTCTTCGGCTGAAAGAATTTCAACAACTTGAGTAGACATCCTGATGGGCTAATTGCTAATTGTATGGCTAGCTAGGGGGATAGGCTCTATCAGAAAGATTAGATCTGTCTTCCAGTGATAACATACATGGTGCCGAAAATCGGTAGGCTGAGGGTAGCAATCGCTCCAGCTAACCAGATTAAAACACAATACCTTGTTAGTCCTAATGCTTGATCAATTTTGTCGGCTGTAATGGGATGAATGGGGTTGCCAAGTAGGGGTTTAGGTTTGGCTATCCCTTGATACCAATTGGTTCCTCCGAGTTGAACTCCTAAAATGGCGGCATAAACACACTCACTCCACCCAGAATTAGGACTGGGGTCTTGAGCCGCATCACGTCGGCATAGATGCCAAACCACTTGGGGTTTTCCTGAACCCAACGCTAGGGTGATGACCGTGAGCCGACAGGGTATCCAAGTTAGATAGTCTTCTAATTGAGCGCTAAACCAACCTAAATCTGTGTACGGTTCGTGCCGATAGCCCACCATAGAGTCTAGGGTACTGGCTGCTTTGTACGCCAGGGTGAGGGGAACAGTACCTACCCCAGGTAAAAAGGCTCCGATAATCGCATAAAACAGAGGAGCGGTGACGCCATCAATAGCATTTTCGCTGACGGTTTCTAGGACTGCCCGCAGAATTTCTGGTTCGTCCAAATTTTCTGTATCTCGACCTACATATTGGCTTAATTTAGAACGGGCTTGAGTTAACTGTCCAGTTTTTAAGGGTTGTAAAACATCAAGGGCGGCAATTCGTAAACTTCGACCGGCAAAACAGCTAGCGAGTAAGATACTTTCTACAAAAATACCGACGAATGGATGCATCCAAGTTGCAGTTTGAACCACTAAAGAGCCGACTAGTCCACTCCCTATCACTAGACCAACACCTAATAAAATACCCGCTCCTCGGCGTTGCCACTGATGAACCGAAGAATTTTCCCTGGGAATAGGGGGAAAAATATCTCCATTGGCACTCGAAGTTGTACTTGTCAATCCTGTTAAATTTTGCAGTTTGACGCTTGACTTTGAGTTGGATGTCTCCTGTTCAATCGGCCAGTGAGCGAGTACAAATTGAGTAAATTGAGCAATAATCCAGCCCATTACACGCACTGGATGAGGCCAGCCCCAAGGATCGCCAAGAATGTAATCTAAACTGGCAGCTAGCAATAAAACGATAGCAGCGTGAAGTGAGTGGTGAGCGATCGCATCCATTGAAGCCTTCGAGGCACCTTACTCTTTATATAAAGAATGGGTTTAGTTTTTGCTCAACCCGGAAAAAACTTACCATAAAATGCTCTCTCTAACTCAGCCATTTTTGCAGAAAATTACACAATAAAGCTGGTTTGTTCTCCCTTCGCAGCTTGCCAACTACGAGCATCATAGTAAAGATCGGCTAGTGATATCGTGTATAACGCTTCTTTGAGCTTTTGATGTAAGCGATGCCAAAGCGTAAAAGTAACCCAGTCTTCAGCCTGAGAGGCATCAGGGGTATGACGAGGCAAGGGTTCGATGGTTTCACCTACAGCTTCTAATATTTGGCCTAGAGAAATTTGTGCTGGTTCGCAAGCTAATTGATAACCTCCTTGAGCACCGCGTACTGAGTTAACTAAACCTGCACGACGTAATTCGATCAGCAGCTTCTCTAAATAGGGCGCTGGAATATCTTGTCGTTGCGCGATGGCTTTAACAGATGTGGGTCTAAATTTGGGCTGTAAGCTCAGATCTAACAGTGCTTTGACACTGTAGTGTCCGCGAGTCGTTAGCTTCATAGCAATTGAAAATCCAGTGGGTACAGTATGTTGTTTTTGCACTCAAAGTTGTCGATGAGATGCTATCCAACTCAAGTCACTCTTGCTTTTGAGTTCGTAAGCAATGCCTGTGATGTTAATTATGCAATTAGTTGTGATTACAGTCCAACGAAGGCTATAGTATCAACCTTAGCCATTATGACTTATCCGTTCGCTTGATTTTAGGTCAATTCGAGGCGCTTTGCCTCGAGCGTTGTTGTTGATTTAGACGATATCCAGGCAGGAAACAACTAACAGTATCGGGATGTATCAGTTGTTCACAAACTCTTGCGGAGGTTTATCGAGAGTTACAAACCCTGAGTAAACAAATATAGCGAACACAGTTGACAGTATTTGTGTAATATAGTTTTATAAGCTGATATCACACTAAGATTTTGTTATCTTAGTTTCTAGTCAGTCAAGCTACATAGCTGCATACCACTTTGCTCCAATAGTTTTAGATTCAAGTTGATGGCTAAAAAGAAAAAAATGGAACCCTTAGAGGGAGAGGCACTGGTTCAGAAAGTTAAAGAACTGGGAAATCTCAGTAAAGAAGAAAAGGCTAGAGCCTGCGGCTACTTCACCGTTACAAAAAACGGGGTAGAGCGAGTCAATATGATGAAGTTCCTTAACGCTCTGATTGATGCAGAAGGAATTGAGTTAGACAGCAAAGCCAATGGCAATGGACGCGGGGGACGCAGTGCCAGTTATCGCATCAGTGTGCAGTCTAATGGCAATTTACTGATTGGCTCTGCCTATACAAAACAGATGGGTTTACAACCCGGAGATGAATTTGAAATCACTCTAGGCCGCAAGCATATTCACTTAAAGCAAATTGATGCGGATGATGAAGAACTAGCTGAGGCGTCCTAAGCGGCTATCGAAGTCAGGGATTAAAAACAAGGAAATTTACTGTTCTTTGTCACCGATAGCCAGCCAAAGCTCCTAGTTTAACCAACCGATCAAAGACTAGTGAGGTATAGGGTGTAAATTAGCCAAGTTCTAGGCACAATTTTTTGGGAATTAGAATTTGGCTAAGGTTGAGTATGTTTCATATTTATCTCATCTGTGCAAACCTCAACTCCAAGGATAAAGGATAAAGGTTAGCCGAATAGATATAGATAGATATAGATAAAGTCCTGTGTCCAACGGCATTGAACTCGAATACAAAATATCGATCTAGCCCTCTTATCCCCTGTTTTTAGCTTTGAAAGCAGGGGATGAATTAGTATATATTGCATAATCTATTCTCCGAGAGTTCCCCGGTTGCCCTGCTCCTAGAGCTAACCTCATGATGCTTTCTTAGATGCAAAGCAGCTTAGGAGTAGGGTAGGCAATGTCCGCGTTACTTCTAGAGGCTTTGCATCAGTTCCAACTATGCAACTTCTTCTTCTTTGTCGATTTGCTTAACCCTTAATTCTTAAAAAAATCCCCTAGCTTGTTACCAGGGGATGAAATGTAAAGGAGTGAATATCCTGGGAATTGTGATAGCTCTTGCCTGGCTATTTTGTCACTAACACCCAGCCAGAAGTTTGGCCAACTCGTTTAACTGCTTTTATCTCTAAGCGTTCCAAAGTTTGACCATCAAGTAATAAATAGGGATGTTTTTCTTGCTGCCAATGGCGTTGAAGTTCTTCCTTGGTTTGGGGAACAACGTGGCGATCGCTATAAAATTTTAAGGAAGGGCGCTCTGAGGGGAAAGAAGCATAAATCGTTTGATGCGGTGGACTTCCCCGATTGAGAATCGCCGCCACTTCTTTCACCGGGTAGGTGGTTTCTAGCTCCCAAATCCAGTACGGGGAAGTCATAAACAACAGCAGTGAAATGTACATTCCCCAAAACAGAATTAAAATAAATTGCAGATCGTGCCGCATCACTAAAACAGCCGCCGTGAGTGCTGTCAAAGTCACGCAGGCAAAAATAACCGACAAAGAGCGATCGGGCATAGGCAAAATGGCAAAGGCAATGCTTCCAGCCATCGCGCTAATCGATAGCACAATTAAGCCGATACCCCAGAGACGGGGATAGGCTTTACGACTCGGGCCATTCCAAAGATCGGCCAGATAGGCTCCACTGGCTAGCGCTAAAGTCGGATAAAGGGGCAAACCATACCAAGGGAGTTTATTAATCAAAACCAAGAGTAGGAGCATATAAGCACCCGACCAAATGAGTACTAATTTTGCCCAGCCCCAAATTCGATTATCCCAAGCAAATCGCAACCCAAACGGCCAGAACAATAACCACGGAATCGAAAATTTTAAGGCTTGAATCAGGGAATACCAAGCCGGATGGCGAGACGTTACCGGGGTGCCCCAATGCCCTGAGGATAAGTAGGTTAAATCAATAGACATCAGGGATTGGTGGTTGTGTAGCCCCCAAGCCGCATACCAAACTAATCCAGGCGCACTCCCCAACAGCACTCCACTCCACCAATACATTGAAGTTAAGAGTCGAGGCGTATCCCAGGCCAGAAAGGCGAGTGCAACACTCAACAGTAAACACCCTATTAAGAGACCTTTGCTTAAGGCAATTAATCCCAGCCCTAAACCAACTCCAATGGCTGCCCGTAAGTCACGACGCGATCGCAATACGCTCCACATCATGAGCATGACAAAGCATAACGTTGAGCCATCGGCAATCGCCAGACGCCCCCAACCCACGACGGGTAATAATGTCAAATAAATTAAGCTTGAAAATAGTGCAGCTTGGCGAGAAGGAAAAATTTCTCGACCCATTGCATATAAAAGCGGTACAGATAGAGCACTAAGAATTGCTGAGGGCAAACGAGTTGTCCACTCATTAAAACCACCCACTTTATAGGCACCCGCAATTAATACTTGTAACAAGGGTGGTGCTTCCAAAAAAGGCTGGCTTGCCACTCGCGGATGAAACCATTCCCAAGGTTCCAAGGGTGCTTTGGCAATTTGGCGAGCAGCCCAAGCAACAGTTCCCTCGCCCCAATCTAAAAGCGGAGGCCCGCCTAAATTAATTCCAAATAAAAGAAGTGCGGCTAGGAGTAAACCTATAATCCACAGTCGATCAACCCAGCGTTCAGTTTTGCGACTTCTGTTGCCTGAACGACCCCAAGTAAACGTTTGATGATCCATCTCTACCAACAATTCAGATTGCTGCCTGTTGCCAGTCGAGTCCTCGTGGCAATCCGACTCACCGAGCGCTATTTGCCATTGCCTATAGCAGCAGTGTGCCTTTCCAAGGTAACGTCTTTCATTTGGCAATTCCCAGCCTTATTTAAGGATGATGAATCAGGATGTTTACGAAATTAACTCGTGAAGGACTTGATGCAAACAGAGCGCCCTGCTGTCCTGATCCAATCGCCCGATCCCTACCTGGGAAATCCAGACTGAGAGATTACTATTTTTGAGTGGAGTTGCCCCAGTATTGCCCTTTGCCTTCATACAGGTCTGACTCCCCTGCATGCAGCTAAGATTGCTGTCAATAATCAGCTTACCAATTTGACAGGTCAGGTTGTCGTCAATCGTGTAGCTTGCTACTTTATTCAAGTTATCTTGCGCCAAGTCGTTTTATTCTTTTGCTACTCTAGCTTGGTACTGGGTCAGATGCATATATTTTTGGTGGTTCTTAATCGTCGATAATCCTGAATTTTAGGTATTGAACCCTCGGCTAATACCTTTTAAGTCATGAAGAAAACTTTCAATCCCCAACTCAGATGTTAAAATACCCGGAATGAATCACAATTTAACTTTTCCTTCAAAATAAAAATCAAAATTTAAAAAATTACTGGCAGATAGGTACATTACTACACCTCTAAACTCAATACTTATGGAGGCATTGCCGCAAATCGAGTGATAATTATACAGCTTCAAAGCCTGACTAACAGGACGAGTCGAAAAAAAGTTCAAAAACTGCACAAGTTTACCTGGCTCGACCTTTCCCAATCTGAAAACAACCCATTAATGAATCCAACCCATCGCTTAAACCTAATCCTGTTTCTACTCAAAATCCGTGTAGACAAGCCCAATCCGAGCTTCTAGAGTAATAACTCACTGCACTTTTTCTAAATTAAAGCAAGGATTTGTGGAACGTTATACCCTAGTTATGAAGAATGTTGTGCTTTGGCGATGGTCAAACTATCCACCTCAAATGCTACGGCAGTTATACCCTCTGTTGACAAAGTTGAACCTTACCGTTAAAGCCTTTACACTCAATTCGATCTCCTGCGACCCTTAGCGCCTATGGACGGTTCATTTGAACTAACACTACAGATGATCGTGGCGGTTCTTGCCGGGATTAGTGCCCAGGTCGTCGCTGAATATCTCAAAGTCCCCAGCATCGTCTTCCTGTTGATGTTTGGGATGCTTCTAGGCCCCGATGGCATGGGTCTATTGCATCCGCAAACCCTGGGAGTTGGACTAGAAGTGATTGTCGCTCTCTCCGTGGCCGTAATTCTCTTCGAGGGAGGACTCAACCTAGAACTGCGAGACTTGGGCAAAGTTTCTGGAAGCCTCAGAAACTTAGTCACCCTAGGAACCCTGATCACCCTACTCGGTGGTGGTATGGCAGCTCACTGGTTAGGGGAATTTCCTTGGTCGATTGCCTTTTTGTATGCGGCGCTAGTCGTTGTCACCGGGCCAACGGTGATTAGCCCTCTACTCAAACAAGTCCAAGTAGACCGACAGGTAGCGACCCTTTTAGAAGGAGAAGGGGTCTTAATTGACCCAGTAGGCGCTATTCTCGCGGTTGTCGTACTCGATACGATTTTAAATGGTGATGCCAGTCCTTCAGAAGCCATTTTGGGCTTGAGCCTCAGGCTGGGTATTGGTGCCAGCATCGGCGCAAGTGGGGGTTGGTTGCTCGGTTTGATTCTCAAACGTGCCAACTTTATCTCTGAAGACCTGAAAAACCTAGTGGTTCTAGCCGGAATGTGGGGCTTGTTTGGCTTAGCGCAAACGATTCGCTCAGAATCAGGGCTGATGGCGACCGTAGTATCCGGGATTGTTGTAGGCGCGTCTGCCTTGCCCGAGGAGCGCTTGTTACGCAGGTTTAAGGGGCAACTAACCGCTTTGGGTGTCTCTGTGCTGTTTATCTTGCTCTCGGCTGACCTGTCGATTGCCAGTATCTTTGCTCTAGGTTGGGGTAGCTTATTTACGGTTCTCGTGCTGATGTTTATCGTCCGCCCCATCAGTATCACCTTGTGTACCTGGAACAGTGGACTGCACTGGCGGCAGAAATTATTTTTGTCTTGGATTGCGCCTCGGGGAATTGTTAGCGCTTCGGTCGCGTCATTGTTTGCCATTCTCCTGACGGAACGGGGAATTAACGGGGGTGACTCGATTAAAGCCTTAGTCTTCCTCACGATTATGATGACGGTGTTTTTGCAAGGATTAACGGCTCGCTGGGTTGCCACCTTACTTCAGGTAAATCGCCATGACGAAGCCTCGGGGGCTGTGATTATCGGTTGTCATCCTTTAAGCCGTTTGATTGCTCGTCTATTCCAAGAACGGGGAGAATCGGTCGTCCTCATCGATACCGACTCTGAAGCCTGTGAAACGGCAGAGCAAGAAAATTTACCCGTGATTCAAAGCAGTGGCCTCGATATTGAGGCTTTGGAAGAGGCCGGACTAGACTCGATGGGGACGTTCTTGGCGATGACGACCAATGGCGAGGTCAATTTTGTACTCGCACAACGGGCCGTAGAGGAGTTTCAACCCCCAAGAGTATTGGCCGTCTTTTCTCGCGATCCTCAAGCCAATCCGCCCAAAAACAAAACGAAAGTGAGTCAGGCGTTTATCCCCCAACTTTCGATCAAAACTTGGAACCAATACCTCCGAGATGGGCAAGTCAAGTTGGGTAAAACTGTTCTCAAAGAACCCGGATTTGCCTTTCAGCAAGCTCATCTCCAAGCGTTGATTCGTGCTGGAGAACTGGTACCCTTGCTACTAGAGAGAGAATCGAGTTTTCAAATCGTATCGTCAACGGAAGCGTGGCAAACCGGCGATCAAATTATTTATTTATTACACGATCCCAGACCCAAACTTTTGAAACGCTTATCAGGGGCGAGTGCTTCCTCTCGTCTGGCTTTGGAGAAACTGCCAGAAGTGGAGGAAGTCCCGATTTCTGCACCCGTTGAGGAAAAAGCGATCGCGCAAGTGGCCAAACCCACTCAAAAGGAAGTTCTACAACCCCCAGCTTCTGGCTGAAAAGACTCTTGAGCGTTCCTGTCCGGGACACTGGGTTGGGAGATATTCTTCCCTCTTTGCGTCCCCAACTCCCCCTGCCTGCGTGTCATTTTGTTTGAATGACTGCTGACTTAAGCTAAATACTGTACCCAAGATGGCAACACCTCCGGAGAACCGTACCAAGTACCGATTCTCCGAGGAGAATGCAGAACATCATCAAGGGTAAGATTAATAGCTCCGTCTAAATGGGCCGAGTCAATCGGTGTGATACCATCTCCCCATACATTTCCGATACCACAAGTTAGTTTGTAACTGTTATACGCTAACCATTGACCGAGGCGGCGTTGGCCGTAAATGGCTCTACCCGCGACACAAACATATTTAACCTCTGGGTAAAAGGCACCCGGATAATGAGTTTTCACAAAATCTAGATTGCGCTTTGTCCAGCGCTCTTGGCTGACATGGGGTGTTCCTAATGTCACAAGCGTGGCAATAGACGGGTAAGCGTGCCATAATCCGGCTGACTCTTCTACATCTTTATGCAGGGTATAGGGTTGTTCTCCTAAGTAGATGCGAGCAATCCAGCCCCCGGCTGAATGACCAATCAGATTAATTTGAGACGCGTTGTATTCCTTTAGCATTAACTTGGTTGTTTTGTCAAGTTGCTGCAAAATCGGTACAATCGAGCGTCCTCCCACCGTAGGAACCCAATCCCGTGGGCGTAGGGGTACGGTGAGAGCGGGAAATCCTAATTGATTAAGAGATTGCTCTAATGCACGGTATTCCAGAGCTCCTGCAAAAAAGCCCGGTAGAATGACGGTCGGTAGTGGCATTTTGGTTTTTAGATTTTGAAGGGGTCGTTCAAAAAGTCCCTTTTCATTCATTAAACTTAACAAATTACCGAGCATTTTCTGGCTCAGGATTCAGGCTTAAGCGGGGGTGCAGGGGAGCTAAGGAGCTGGGGAGAATAAAATATGCTATTTAAATGCTGATTAGCTTAATATGACCCAAAAAGTTGGCACACTTTACGGTATTAGTGTGGGAACTGGCGATCCCGACCTGATAACGCTCAAAGGATTACGTATCTTAAAACAGGCAACAGTAGTGGCTTTCCCCAAAGGAGTTCAGGGGAAACCAGGCATGGCACAGCAAATTGTTGCCCAATGGTTGGGACATCAACCGATACAACTGGCTCTCACGTTTCCTTATGTGCAGGATCGAGCTACCCTCGAGCAAGCTTGGAAAAATGCTGCCCAGCAGGTTTGGCAGTATCTACAAGTGGGGCAAGATGTGGCGTTTGTGTGTGAGGGTGATGTGAGTTTTTACAGCACGTTTACCTACTTAGCCGAGACGCTGCAACAACTTTATCCTGAGAGTGTAGTCCAGACTGTACCAGGCGTTTGTTCGCCCATGGCTGTTGCGTCAGTTTTAGGAATACCTTTAACGGTGCAACAAGAGCGTCTCGTTGTGCTTCCGGCTCTCTATAATGTGGGGGAATTGGAAACAATTTTGGACTGGGCAGATGTCGTGGTACTCATGAAGGTGAGTTCCGTTTACTCCCAAGTCTGGGAAGTCCTACGGCAGCGTCAGCTACTCGAACACGCTTGGGTCGTGGAACGGGCAACGCTACCGGAACAACTAGTTTATGAGGATTTGCGCGATCGCCAAACCTTAAAATTGACTTATTTTTCCCTACTCATCGTGAAAGTTCCCCATTAACTCATGAGGCTATGTCCAATTCACTCAAAAAACGCTAACATCTAGGGCAAAATGTGAAGTCTGATTTGTAGTCCAACTCAGCCCAAATTCTTAGTCTGATCGTGCTGTTGAATCAGCTACTCTCGACTATCATTAAAAGTCGAGCTTGAGATTCTTGACGGATATTGCTTTTAACGACCTGAACAATTAACCTGTCTGCCAGTACGCAGCGGAGTGAACTGTAACTGTTATGTCTTACGCTACCCCCAATAAGAGCTTCCCAAACTTTCTAAAAAACATTCCTCAAAAATTGGTTCAGCCAACAGGTATTGCTGTTGTGGCGTCCGTAGGCATTCATGCCCTATTAGGGTTATCCTTACCGTACTTAACCCTTTCCTCCCCAGATAAGCCTAAGCCTGTACGGAACGTGCAACTGCTGGAGTTAACTCCCCAAGAACTGAGTCAATTGCCTCCGCCTCCCCTGGCCTCGATGCCCTCATTACCTCCTGCACTCGATAAGCAACTTCAACCCTTATCTCCGAATTCCCCCTATAACTCTTTACCATCGCTACCCACGCCCGATTTTTCCTTTGGTGATTTACCCGCTATCAGTGGATTACCGAAAACTTCGGCCAAGCGAACCGTCGATCCGAAGCAATTACAATTACGGGGTATCTATGATAGCCCCCTGCGAACTGACTTACCCTCTACTAAATCCCAAGAACCGGCTCTGCCACCTGAGCGGATGGGTGAGTCATCAGCGAAATCACCTAAAACATCGTTTGAAATCGCCAAGAACACTCGGATACCCACTCAATCTAACTTACGGGTTCTCGGTCGTGACCTCGGTGGCTTGACTCAGAACCTAGAGCCAGCACCTCTATTCCAGCCTCAGCCAGGTACACCGCAATCTCTACAGCAAAACCCACAAATTGCCACGAATTCAGGGGCGACGGGTTCACCTCTGTCTGGACAAACTCCTCCGGCACTGCCCGGCCAAGGAAATGCTCTAGATAGCAACGTCGTTAAGGATTACCAAGCTTTACTGCGCCAACAAACCCAACTCCAGGAACAGCAAGAAAGCTGGAAAGAGAGTAATCAGGTTGAGGGTGAAGTCAAAGAACTACCCATCCTCATGGGCCAATATCCACAAAAAGCTCGTGAATCCGGAGTCTCAGCCGGTAGTGTTCAAGTCAATTGGAAGGTCGATAAAGACGGCAATATTATCCCCAATAGCCTGAACGTAATCGCCAGCTCTGATCAAAGCGGAGTATTTGACGAGGAAGCGCTAGCGGCTGTTCGCAGGCTGAAAATTCCAGCTACAGGCAAAGAAGAGGCTTACAAGGTTCGGATTACCTTTATGGATAGCTCCTCTCCAACAGGGGGAACCGTATCGCCTATAACCTCAACTGAAGAGAAAAAGACAACAGAACCCTCTAACTCATCGCAACCTAGCGCCCCAAATTCTGAAGAAAATTCCTCCCAACCCAAAACTCCCAGTGAGTCGTTAACCCGCCCGGAAGCACAAGGAAAACCGGAGTGGTCAGCTCCTACAGACGGAAAAACTCCGGCATCAGACCAAAATTCATCAGAACAAGTCACTCCGATGGAGCGGTTAACGCCTGCTCAACGTCAAAATTTGTTGCAACAGCTCACGCCTAGCCAACGTTCCAACCCATCCGAGCGAATTATACCCATGGAACAACGGTTAACTCCAGCCGAGCGTCAAAACTTGTTGCAACAGGCAAAACCTGGAGAACAACCCAATTCTTCGGGTCAAATTACTCCGATTGAGCTGTTACCATCTACAAATCAGCCCGGCGCACCGGAGCAGTCCACGCCGACACCCCGGCAAACCACTAAGCCACAGTCCACAACTACACAGGAACAAGCTCCAACTGAGCGGCAAGCGCCCAAGCCTCAAACTACACCCACACAACGGCAATCTCCCAAGCCACAATCTACAACTACGCCCACACAGGAACAAGCTCCTGCCCCGCGCCAAGAGTCTAAGCCTCAAACTACACCCACACAACGGCAATCTCCCACCCAACGGCAAAGTACCCCAGACTCACCCAATTCACCGGAGGAATCTAGTACAGAAAAGTCTCAAAAATTAGCAGAACCACGAACCTCTGAGCAACCTCAGCGATTACCTGGACTCCCTAACTCAGTGAAGCCTCAAACTTCTCCTCAAGGTTGAGTTCAGCTCATTCTCTTGAAACTGGGAATTTTAGAGTTAAGTGGCTAGGGTCTGTTTTCTTGCCTTCGCTACTAGATTCAGATCCCCCCCTTACCCCCTTTAAAAAAGAGGGAAAGTTAGATGTTGCTGACGCTTTTTGTTGAACGGGAGCTAGGGGGGATCTGATCTGTAGCACCATTAAATGAAACTGGTATCAGAGGTTGATGCGCTATTGATGTGACGGGGACTTCGATTGGATTCTCCTCCCACCATCCTGTTCTGATTTTTGTTCTGATTACTCCGGTGAAGCCAATTGAGAAGTATCAATTACCCAAAAATAGACGATTACTCAGCAATTGATAGCTAAAATGAGGACAATTATAGAGAATTGCGATTTTCAATATAACAATGGATAAAAGTTATTTCACTGATTGAATAACTTTAATTAGCTGGGCAAAAGTCCTCTTCTTTATTAGAGAAAGGAATTTTGTAGGTATGATTAAATCTGTTTAATTTTAGAACGAATTTCTAATTCTTTATACCCTGTCATTTCATCTTCTGTTCTGAGAAAGACAAAATCATCACTGGTGCCGATGATGATTTCAGCAGTAGTGTAGATGATACAACCCTCTAAAAGATGTCCGCCCAGGGTTTTACCACGTCTATCTGATAGAGAAATATGTAAATGGAGTCCGTGAGTAGAAAGAGTGCCGACTAAAGAGACAATCTCAAATCGTTGCTTGAAAACATGAGAGTAATTTTGATCGGCAAAGCGAATAGTGGTTTGCTTGAGACTACCAACCGCAGTTAGGATAAAACCAGCTTGAATGCTATTCTCTTCTACAAAATGGTTTAGGCTTTCTTTTAAATCTTCATTGGGTTTTAACCTGATTGCAAAAATCTTCATACTTTATTTTTGAACGATAGATACACACAGATTAACGCAGATAGTTACCAAATTCCTAAACGTTCATCTGAGGTTTAGGAATTTGTCAATGTTATTGCTCATATTCACAGTGCAGAGGGACTTGAAACGAGAACTGAATGTCACATCACCTATATAGACTTTTAGTACTAGTCTCATCCTAAGAGGATATTTATCTTTCTACCTACTCAAACCTGATCAGAACACAGAGGCAAAATTACAGTAAACATAGTTCCCTTACCCATCTCACTCTTTACTGTAATCTGCCCTTTATGTAAATCCACACTTTTTTTAACAATAGCTAATCCTAACCCTGTACCTTGAATGGCACCAACGTTTGCTGCACAATGAAAGGTTTCAAATAAATGTTGTTGGTCTTCTACAGGAATACCAAATCCTTGCTTCAGCTTTACTAATAAGCAGGACATCATCTAACAGTTGAACCCTTCTTTCGGTTCCTGATTTAATGCGGAAGAAATGTAGAGTTTTCTTTTCTTCTTGTAATTTATGACCGTACTTTTCCACAAGTTCCGTAGAAGTTTTAAGAGACTCCCATCACTTGCGACCAAGTGGAAACAATAAAAATAACCACAGCCGCAATTGCTAATAATCCCTCAATTAAATTTCCAATCAAGGAACCTACCACAACCCCGACACCCGCCTTAAATGACTGCTGGGTTCTCTCCCCTAACGGCAAATTTCGTCGGTAGATAAACTCACCGATAAATGCTCCCAGTAAAGGCCCAACGATCAAACCCAACAGAGGGCCACCCAAAAACGCTAACGGTAATAACCCCAAAAACCCTAGGACTAATCCCACAATTGCACCAATCTGCCCCCACTTACTCGCCCCTGCCGTTCTAGCACCCCAGTAAGTGGCTAAAAACTCAACCGCCGCACTGAGTATCAAAATGACAAATATACCAATCAAAGGTGTCCAGCTAATCGGTAAACCAACGACCAGTTGAGCTACAGTCCAAACTAAAATCGCGCCTAAAATCAAACTTGGGCCGGGAACACCCGGAGCTACTGCCCCGAAAACACCAACCAGCATGACGGCAATTAGCACCCAGTAAAGAATTGTTATAGCCATGGATTAACTCTTCGTTACAGCAACATCATCTGCAAATTGCGCCAGGGTATTAGCCAGTTTGTTCGCAATCCCCTCAATCCAATTCTCATCCTGTTTCGTGTAGCTGCGGGGGGCATTGGCACCTAAAATTAACACCCCTCGCTCCCCTATGGGTTGACAAATCAGACCTTGAGTATTTTCGGGTAGATAGTCAAACTCAATGCCTCCCGGATAAAGTTTGAGGTCAACTAAATAAACAGGTTTTTGTTTTTCCAGGACTCGTTTTACAATCGCTCCCGGTGTCACTTCACTTTTAACGCCTAATACTCCACGTCGCAATAGGACATTACCTTCATAGAAAACAATCAGCGATCGCGTAACAGTATTCGTCAACAACAAATGGGACGCCCAAGCAAGTTCTGTTTTCACCTCATCCGGTAAATCGGGCGCGAGTTCAAACCTCTCCTCTCCGATTAAATCCACCGCTTCGGGCGATCGCGGCTGTACTTGTTGCCACAGTAAACCCGTCAAAATCAACACGGCACTGAGAATTACGCCTAAAGCATCAGAACGCGCCTGAGACTCTGTAAGTTGAGAGGTAAGCATTCGGTTCGTCAATAGCAGGATACCTGCCAATCCCCCAACAACCAAGGGAAGTTGCCGCAATACATAGTTTTGATCGGGTTTAGCCATGCCTTAAGCTAATTTTGACGTTTAACGTTTGACCTTAATAGAGTGAAGTTCTTTACTCCTCTCCTGGCTCAATAATCCGTTGGAACAAATAACCTGTCCCCCGTGCTGTCAGAATCAGTTCAGGATTGCTCGGGTCATCTTCCAGCTTGGCTCGCAACCTTGAGATATGGACATCAACCACACGGGTATCCACATGGCGTTCTGGTGTGTAGCCCCAAACTTCCTGCAAAATCTCTGAGCGCGAGAACGGTTCTCCCGAGCGACTGACTAATAATTCCAAAAGACTAAACTCCATCCCCGTGAGCCGGATGCGTTCATCGCCCTTATAAACCTGCCGTTTATTCGTATCAATTTTGATACTGCTGACATGAATCACGCCCGAGCTAGGAATGCCTGAAGCGCCCACTTTGTCAACCCGCCGCAACACAGAGCGAATCCGGGCTTCTAATTCTTTTGGAGAAAAGGGCTTGACAACATAATCATCAGCCCCTAATTCTAGACCTGTAATCCGGTCGGCAACATCCCCTAATGCCGTTAGCATAATGATGGGGACATCAGACTCCTTCCGCAATTCCTGACAGACTCCATAGCCATCGAGCTTGGGCATCATCACATCTAACACCACAAGGTCGGGGTCGGAGTTGCGAAAGGTATCTAGTGCTTCTTCTCCATCGGCTGCCGTGACGACATCGTAGCCAATCATGGAAAGACGAGTTTCTAAGATCCGGCGGATACTAGCTTCATCATCGACAACGAGGATTTTTTCCTTATGATTTTCCAATTGTCCCAATACTCCTACAAGCTGCTCAACAAATTGTTAATTTATTTAGTACCTTACCTCTAAGATATAACGCTCTCTGAAGGTTTTTTAAGAACTCAACGTTTTGTCTTTGGATTACTTCTCCCTTTTCTTAATTTTTGTTTAATTATTCAAAATTTTTTAATTGTTTTTAACACGTTAACCTCAGCATGGCAAAAACTAAATCTGTATATATATGTAACCAATGTGGGGAACAATTCTCCCAATGGTTTGGCAGATGTTCAGCCTGCGGCACCTATAACTCGTTAGAAGAGGAGGTTGTCGCACCCACACCCTTGAATGTTAGTCGTGGGGGTTGGCAATCTAAAAACTACTCTCATCAACAGTCCACGCGAAAAGGGCCAGCACAACCGAGATCGTCGATTAAGTTCTCGGAAATTTCCGATAACGTCCAGATGCGCTTTGCCTCCGGTTACGGCGAACTCGATCGCGTACTAGGGGGGGGAATTGTACCTGGTTCTTTGGTGCTAATTGGTGGCGATCCAGGAATTGGTAAATCCACACTCCTGTTGCAAGTGGCGAACCAACTAGCAAATCAGCATCGCATCCTCTATGTTTGTGCCGAAGAATCGGGACAACAGGTTAAACTGCGAGCCTCTCGTCTCGGTGTCGGATCTACCCCCGTTGAAGATGAGAACTCTAACGGCGCGTCAAAAAAGCGAGGTAAGTCCTCAAGCAACGGGCAGAAGAACTCAGAGGCTGGCGAAAGCCAAGCCAAGACATCCCAACCGATTACCGATTCTAACCTTTATGTGTTGGCAGAAACCGATTTAGAAGAAATTCTGCGAGAATTGGAGTCTCTCAAACCCCAAGTTGCTGTTATCGATAGTATCCAAACTCTGTACTTTGCCGCCTTAACTTCTGCTCCGGGTTCGGTGGCGCAGGTGCGAGAATGTACCTCAGCCCTGATGCAAGTGGCGAAACGGGAGAATATTACGCTGCTGATTGTGGGGCATGTGACTAAGGAAGGCGCGATCGCAGGCCCTAGGGTCTTAGAACACTTAGTTGATACCGTACTCTATTTTGAGGGCGATCGCTTTGCCTCTCATCGCTTGCTACGTTCGGTGAAAAACCGTTTTGGAGCCACCCACGAAATTGGCATTTTTGAAATGGTTGATAAAGGACTCCAGGAGGTGTCCAATCCGTCTGAGCTATTTTTAGGCAACCGGGATGAAATGAGTCCGGGTACTGCTACGGTGGTAGCCTGTGAAGGGACTCGCCCGATTGTGGTGGAGTTGCAAGCGCTTGTGAGTCCCGCCAGCTACGGTTCACCCCGACGTTCCACAACGGGAGTGGATTACAATCGGTTGCAGCAAATTCTTGCCGTCCTAGAAAAGCGAGTCGGGATTCCCCTCTCCAAATTAGATGCCTATGTCGCTTCGGCAGGCGGTTTAGGGGTAGAGGAACCAGCCGCCGACTTGGGAATTGCGATCGCTGTGGTGGCCAGTTTTCGCGATCGCATTGTCGATCCTCGCACCATCATGATTGGCGAAGTGGGTTTAGGCGGACAAGTGCGACTGGTTTCTCAAATGGAACTGCGACTTAAAGAAGCGGCCAAATTAGGGTTTAAACGAGCCATTATTCCCAAGGGGCAAACTTTACCCGACATGGGTTTAGAAATCATCCCAGTGGCTAGAGTTCTTGATGCCATTATTGCAGCCTTGCCCGGAGGACTGCGCCAGAATAATTTTGAGGATGATATGGAAGAAGAAATGAATGAAAACTAGACATTAACTCATCCCCCGATTTTCAGCCGGGGGATTGTGTGTTATTTGTTATTAGTGGTGTGCGCTACGCATCTGTATTTTTGGGGCAGCGTAACAGTCAAAAAACAAATAACCAATAGCAAATAACCAAAAACCTTAATCCGAATTCAAAAATTCTAGATAAGAACTGCTTAATTCCTTCACGGCTGAATCGTAAAATAGCTTCCCATGTTCGGGAGTCGCTAAAGCCGGATTAGAACCCATCCGTCCGTCGGGATAGCGGCGTCGAAAATCCGTTGCCCCATAAATCGTGTGTCCAGCCCCCACTAAAGCCTCTAAGGGAACACATTTAATCGCTTCTGGATGAATATACTGAGTCACCGCCACCTCACTCGGTGTAGCGTGGCAACCTTCTTGGTTGCCATATAGTTCTTTGGCTAATTTATAAACAGAAGCACAAGTAAACCAATTGGCCACCCGGCACTGTACCCGATCCGCATTCGGGAGATTCACATTGCTAAGGTGAGCATAGCTTTCTGCAAACGCTGCTTTTAAGGTAGCGATATTTCCCCCATGACCATTAATAAAGAAAAACTTAGTAAATCCAGCTCGGGCCAAACTTGTAATGTAGTCTCGAACTAACTGAATTAACGTACTCGGCTGTAAGCTCATGGTTCCAGGAAAACCCATGTGATGCAGTGCCATGCCCACATTAATCGTGGGGCCGACTAAAGCATTCGTCGCTTCACCCACCCCGTGGGCGATGGATTCTGCACAAATCACATCTGTACCAATTAGTCCTGTCGGCCCATGTTGTTCGGTAGAACCAATGGGCAAAATAATTCCCGAAGATTTTTCGAGATATGTCTCAACCTCTGTCCAAGTACTCAAATGTAGCAACATTGTTATTTATCTCGCGTCAATATCATTGAGCTATGTAGGTTCGGTAGACGATGACACCAACAGTCGTACATGAGGTAGCCTTAACCCGTGTTTGTGGGTAAACCATGCGTGACGAATCAGGGCTTAAGGATGCACGTTCTAGATAGACTTAACCCAGTCAAGAGCAAAATTCCCATCAGATTGGAGTTAACGTCAGTAGGATTGGGTGGTCTTCTCTGTTTGTTTTTCTCATCTATCAACAGCTTCGTTCTGTTCTTCCCCGTCCGTATGGACAATGGCTCTTAAGAGAACCTACCCCTAGCTTGTAGCTACGGATAAAGCACTGTAGCTTTACGAACTCCCCCCTGTCTTGGTGGGAGGGAAGTTGGATACGAAAATTCAAGCGGCTAGTATTCTCAGTTAGCGCAGCAAGGGCGTAGCGAAGAGAACCGTAACATTGCTTGAAATAGAGCCATCAGTACGTATTAGGGAGTGGAAACCAGAGGGGAGAAAATCCCCCCCCTTCACTGGCGTGTTCCTGTCTCTTGCCATGTTGGAACAAGTACATGGACTGTGCAGTATAGGGGGGGCTAGAACGTTAAGTCTGCTTGATCCGAACAGATATTGAAGCTGTTGTAGATCACCCTGATGTATGCAACCAGACAGCTAAACCTGAGAGAGAAAGGGTTTGAGTCCCTCCCATATTTAGGCTGTTAACCCCTCAATCTGTCATACCAAGTGTATGACTTGTATTACACTCTGTGAATATTATTGCAATCCAGTGACAACAGCAACAAACTCCAGCAAAAATTATTAAGTCTTAAAACACTCGGAATGACAGGTTTGTGCCAAGCTGTACTTAAGGAGGACTATGCTTGTAGACTGTTCTTTTTTCTCTCGTTAAAGGAATAGTTTTGGTGTATACCTGGGCATATAACCTCAAGTACCCAGTTACTTTCCTTATTTATGCTGTCTCTCGATCTACCGCAGAGTCCCACTCCGCCAGAACTGACTCAAGCAACGCGAATTCTGGTTGTGGAAGACGAAGATCTAATTCGAGAAATGCTTGTTCTAGCCTTGGAAGAAGAAGGCTATGAGGTGAGTACAGCCGCCGATGGACGTACTGCCTTAACCCTTTTTCAGGATTCAGAGCCTACTGATGGGGAATTCCCCTTTGACTTGCTGATATTAGACCTGATGCTGCCCCAGGTGAATGGCTTAGATCTGTGTCGCTTGTTACGTTATCAGGGCAATTATGTCCCGATTTTGATTCTCAGCGCCAAAGCCAGTGAAACCGACCGTGTTTTGGGTCTAGAAGTGGGTGCGGATGACTACCTCACCAAGCCATTCAGTATGCGGGAATTGATTGCTCGCTGTCGGGCTTTATTGCGTCGTCAACGCTTTAGCAGCTTACCCCAAAGCCCGATCCTGCAAATGCGAGAGGTTATTCTCTATCCTCAAGAGTGCCGAGTTATGGTGCGAGGGAAAGAAGCCAACTTATCGCCCAAGGAATTCCGGCTTTTAGAGCTATTTATGAGTTATCCTCGCCGGGTTTGGTCACGCGAACAGTTAATCGATCAGGTATGGGGCCCCGATTTCTTGGGTGACACAAAAACGGTGGATGTTCATATTCGTTGGCTGCGCGAAAAATTAGAACAAGACCCCAGTCAGCCTCAATATCTCATCACCGTTCGGGGTTTTGGCTACCGATTTGGTTGACAGGGACTGATTGAATACTATTGGTTGGTCAGTACTCCAGGGAATTGGCTTGCAAGAGATCGTTTTTTAGCGAAGACGTTTACTTTTCTCTGGGAATAAAGGCTTTGGCTCTAGTATGGCAAGGGAGTGGAAAGGCGGCAAGTTCAATCGTTTAAACCGCATCAAATGGTTAAAATGAACACACCTGCAAACCTTTCACCTTCAAACCGATGACAACGAATGACCCTATTTGCATTTTTACTGGGTCTGGCTTTAGGAATTGGGTTTTGGCTGTGGCAGTGGCGACGACTCCAACGGCAACTCAAGCAAATTTTGGGGACATTACACACAGATGCCTCCAAAACTGATTTGTCGGTTATTTCTCGCCTGCGACAGGAAATCACCTTAGCCAACCGTCAAAAAGCCCAGCTAGAAGAAAAGCTCCAAACTGGAAAGCGACTCTTGGAAGTAGCCCCCCTAGGCTATTTGCAGGTGGATGAAGAAAATCGGTTACTTTGGTGCAACCAGCAAGCTTGCCAGTTGTTGCAAATTGACCGATGGGAACCTACCCAACTGCGCTTACTTCTAGAATTAGTCCGTTCCTATGAACTCGATCAGCTAATCGAGCAAACTCGTCACCAACAAAGACCTAACGTGCAAGAATGGGTCTACCATCCTTCCTGTTTAGATGGGGCGGCAATGGGTGAAGTGCGATCGCTCACCCTTCGCGCTTCAAGTTGGCCTCTCTCCTACGGCCAAGTCGGTGTGTTCATCCAAAATCAACAACCTTTAGTTGAACTCTCCCAATCTCGTCATCAGTGGTTTTCTGACCTCGCCCATGAACTCAGAACGCCTCTCACTTCCATTCATTTGGTCGCTGAAGCCTTACAAGGACGTGTAGAATCTCCTACCCGTCGTTGGGTCGATCAACTCCTCCATGAAACCAATCGATTGATTAATCTTGTCCAAAATTGGCTAGAACTGAGTCATTTGGAACGAAACCCCAGTCAATGCCTTACCTATCAGTCGGTGAATTTGCGATCGCTGATTCAGTCCGTTTGGCAAACCTTGGAACCGTTGGCCTTGCAAAAACATCTCTCACTAGACTACCAAGGAGCAGACAGTGTGTGGATTACAGCAGATGAAGCCCGACTTACCCAAGTTTTTCTCAATTTATTCGATAACAGCATTAAATACAGCCCCCCTCAAGGCGTTATCCAGGTAGAAATCACCTCCTTGGAGGGAGAACTCTACTCGCCAGACCCCCCACCCAACTCCTGGGACTCTGAACAGACAACCCGCCCAGTAGATAGCTCCCCAGCACGGAAATACACTCAAATTAATATCATCGACGCAGGAGCAGGATTTGTTGAATCTGACTTACCTCACGTCTTTGAACGACTGTATCGAGGAGATAGTTCCCGACAAAAGCCGAAAAACTCATCGCAACCGTTATCCTTGACAGGCAGTAGTGGGAGCGGATTAGGACTCTCCATCGTACAGCAAATTATTCAAGCTCATGGGGGTACGGTACAAGCCAAAAATCATCCTGAGTCAGGGGGAGCCTGGTTACAAATTAAACTACCGGATCATAAAAATTTACTTTGATTTAACGTCGATTTGCTATCACAGTAGATAGTAGTTATAACTGACTTCAATACAATTGAAGGAAGCCGAGGTGAGCCTGTCTTCTTCTATCCACTCCGACCGCATTCACTTTGAACGCAGCCTAAGACGCCTAGAGCAAGACGTTCTACGTATGGGAGCTTTGGTGGAACATTCGTTTCGTCTGAGCCATCAAGCCCTATTTGCTCGAAACTTGGATGCTGCTCGATCCCTACCCCTACTCGATAAGCAAATTGATCGCTACTATCGGCAAATTGAAATGGAGTGCGCCACACTCATGACTATGCAAGCGCCAGTAGCCCATGAGTCCCGCCTTCTGAGTGCCTTCATGCAGCTTGTGCGAGACTTAGAACGAATTGGCGATTATGCGGAGGATTTAGCAGAGATTGCGGTTAAACTCTTCAATTACCCGCCTCACGATTGCTTGCGTCAAATCGAAGTCATGTCCCATCATGCTCAAGCGATGTTGGCAGTCAGTTTGGTCGCGCTAGCGGATTTAGACGCTACAGCCGGACAATCGATTAAAGAGCTAGATGATAAAGTCGATACCGCTTATGACACCCTTTACCAAACTCTGGCTTATCAGCAAGATATCAAAGGAGTCGTTGAACCGATTCTGTTACTGGCTCTGATCATTCGTCATATCGAGCGCATGGCCGATCATGCCACGAATATCGGCCAACGTGTAACTTACATTGTCACTGGACATCGCTAGGAGTCTGGAGCAATAACAACCTCATGGTTCTCCTCGGCTTTAAGAGTTTAGTTAAACCTAGGAGTCAGGAGGAAAGAAGTTGAATGCGTGAATTGGGTAGGGGCGCACCGATGTGCGTCCTTGCTATATGTGAACTTCTGCTCATTCATAGTGTCTAATGATACACATCGGCTTAACCCTACGATTACCAAAACCTTACTCTTTACTAAACTAATAACTGTACAGTTTTAATAAAAACTGGTTTGCTTTTCTCTCTAGAGATTGCTTTCAACTGGCAAACACAATGGTCATCAAGCGTCGAGACTTCTTGTTATTTTTGGGTGCTAGTGCTGGCACTGTAGCCCTAGGTTCCTCTCTAAATTCTTGTAATCAGAGGTCTTCGAGGCCGTTGAACAACCTCGACCCAAAGGCAACACTAGAAGGAGGGCCTCTGAGTTTTGAACCCGTCCAAGGGCCGATGCCCCTACCAACAACAGGCGTAAACCTCGCTAAGCAAGTGTCCGACGAGGATTACAGCACTTATGAAATTCGAGATGACTTGGTGTTGCCCAAAAACTTTACTTACGACCTGATCGCAGCTTGGGGCGACCCAGTTGGAGATTCTCGGTTTGGTTACAACAATGACTATATCTCGTTTGTGGAAACAAGCCCCGGTGAAGGGTATCTAACCGTTAACCACGAATATATTAGTGCCAAGCCTTGGATTGAGACGTATACGCTGGTCATTGGTCAGCCACTGCCGATTGAGTCTGTAGCGGAGGCGGCCAAGGATGGGATCGATGCTTTTGCTTTGTCGGCTGAGGATGCGAGTAGATCAGCGATTGAGCAAATTACCAGAGAAGGGCTAATCGACGTAGGAATGTCGGTGATCTCGATTCAGCGAAATTCTGAGGGGCGGTGGGTTCGTACCAATTCTATGGCTGACCGTCGGATTACAGGGATATCCGGGTTGGAGGATGAGCGTTACCTCAAGGCAACAGGTCCGGCGGTGGCTATATTTCGCAAGTCTCAGGTTCAAGGGTATAACGATCAATTAGGCGATCGCATTATTGGCACGTTTAATAACTGTGCGGGTGGCACAACCCCTTGGGGAACGGTTTTTAGTGGAGAACTTCCAGAGCTTCGTTCCGGAAGAAGTCAACGCCGATGGCAGTTCCCTCGACCCAAGCCAACGACAATTCTATGCGGATGAGGAAGAATTAGGCGGTTTGGGCAATGTTTTCGGATTCGCCGGCAACAAATACGGCTGGATGGTGGAAGTAGACCCCGCAATCCCTGAAGACTATGGCACCAAGCATACTTGGTTGGGACGTTATCGCCATGAAGCTGTAGGAATACGAGTTGAAGCAGGGAAGCCGTTGGCATTTTACTCCGGATGCGATCGCCGAGGCGGTCATGTCTACAAATTTGTGAGTAAAGACAAAGTTCGCGACCCTAAAGATAAAGCCAATTCCAAACTGTTAGAACAAGGAATGCTTTATGCGGCGAAGTTCAACCCGGATGGCACGGGCAATTGGATTGCCTTAAAACCGAGTACTTCCATCAATCCCGATATGCCCAGCGTTGTGGCAGGTGGCATGATTCCGTTACCCCAGCGTCCGGGAGGAGGTATTAAGAAAGTCCTCAAAGACCGGGATATGGTGCGCTTCAAACAGCGGTACAAAACATTGGGCGACCTGTATACAGGCAATGCCACGGAAAAACAAGGTGCAATCTTAATTGATGCCCATTTTGCTGGCAATGCGGTTGGGGCAACGGCAACCGCTCGTCCTGAGGATACAGAGATAGCTCCGGATGGTTCACTCTACATTGCCTTTACCTCTGGCAGTGACGGCAGTGAGGGGGGGCCGGATAACCGTATCTTCAAAGGCCCCAAGGGAGAAACTCCCTACGAGTATGGCTGGATTATGCACTTGATTGAAGAGGATAACCAGCCAGACGCTATGAACTTCCGGTGGAAAATGTTGGCGTTAGGAGGTGAACCTGCTGAAGGGGGAGCGGGTTTTGCCAATCCCGATAATCTTTTAATCGATAAAAGCGGGAACATCTGGATGGTTAATGATATGTCTTCGGACAAAATCAATCAAGCTGTTCCCGAAGGCCGGATTGATGACCAAGGTAACCCGATAAAACAGTCGGATTTGCGAGGGGTATTTGGTAATAATGCTATCTGGTTTATTCCCACTTCTGGGGCAAATGCAGGGAATGTTTATTTATTTGGCTACGGGCCAATGGAATGTGAAACGACAGGGCCATTTTTCACCTCTGACGAGCAGACTTTATTCCTAGCCATCCAGCATCCCGGAGAAGTGCATGGTATTCGTAAAGCTGGGGACGAAGGTTACGAAGATCGCTCCATCTCTATGCGAACTCTAGATGGTCAAGAATTCATGCAAAAGCGCCGTGTTCCTCTCGGTTCAAATTGGCCTGATAAAACCCCCAACGCTCCCCCCAAGCCAGCCATCGTTGCTATTCGTCGATCAGACTCTAAACAAATTACTTCAGTTTGAATTAGGTTGAAAATTTATTAAAAACTATCGAGGTGTGATACAGATTACATATCAATAGGTTTTATAAAAACAATTGTAAATATCAATGATGTGTGATACACCTTTTTGCCATCAAAGAAACTTTTTTAACCCGCAAGTTCGGTGCATAAAAATGGTATTGTAATGTATGAGTAGTGATTTAGTCAGGGCTTAATTGAGCCTAAACAATTAGGGCAAATCAGTCCAGGTTTTGAGTGTATTGATAATCCATCTGGTGTGAGGATTAATAAGAATCATGTCTACCCTTTTTTGGAAACTTTTAAAACTGACTCCTGCTCTGTTGGGAGCATCTATTCTATTTGCAGGTAGCGCCTACGCTCGGGAAAACACGGCGGAAAACGCAGTTACAGGTTCTTCGGAAATCACTCTAACTTCTGCAACGAAGTTGCTTGAAAACCAGCCCACTGTTGGCAATGTAGCTGCGCCTGAAACTATCGTTGAGCAACCCGGTAGCGATGCTAGCCGAGCTCTCGCTTCCCGCTCCCTGAGTGATTCAACCCAGTTGGTTGAAAACCCAATCCCTGAAACTTCAGCCTCTGCACTTCAGCTTTCAGAGCCTAGTGCCAATAATGTGAACTCTACAGACAGTGTCGTGGCACAACAGGTGCCAGAGGCAGACAACAGCAACACAAACTCATCCGAAATATTGGAGCAAATCCAGCAATACCAAGACCCAAACACGAGTACAGGTGAAACTACCCTCGATCAAGTCACAAACGTCAACCAATTAAGCGACGTTAGACCCACAGACTGGGCTTATGAAGCGTTGCGGAGCTTAGTTGAGCGTTATGGTTGTATTGCAGGTTATCCCGATGGCACATTCCGGGGCAATCGCGCCATGACTCGTTATGAATTTGCGGCTGGTGTTAATGCTTGTTTGCAGCAAATTGAGCGCTTGATTGGCAGCACCACAGAAAACTTCGTCACCAAGCAAGATTTAGAGACTCTACAGCGTTTGGTGGATGAATTTAGAACGGAATTGACTGCCTTGGGTGGACGAGTGGATAAGCTTGAAGGTCGAGTAGGATTTTTAGAAGACAACCAGTTTTCTACCACTACCAAGCTGCAAGGGGAAGTCATTTTTGGCATTGCCGATGTCTTTGGTGACGAATTCGCTGAAGCTTCGCCTGATGTACCCGCACCAGACAGCCTTGACCTCAACACCATTGCTGGTTACCGAGCCCGCCTAACGTTGAACTCAAGCTTTACCGGACGCGATCGCCTACGTACCCGCTTAGAAGCTGCGAACATCACAGAATTTGGTCGGGATCTCACGGGTACTAACATGACTCGCCTCGCATTTGATGGAGATACTACTGAAGATGGAGGTGTCCTAATCGATGAGTTGTGGTATCGCTTCCCCTTAGGCGAAAATCTCACCGTGCAAATTGATGCCACCAATGGTGAGTTTTATGATGCCCTGATCGATCCCGTGAATCCTCTGTTTGCTAGTAGTGGAAGTGGGGCAATTTCACGATTTGGCCGATTCAACCCCATCTATCGAGCTGGTAGTGGGGCAGGAGTTACCGTTGCCTACGAATTAGGGGATGCACTGGAACTCTCTGCTGGTTATTTGGCGGGTGATGCTAACGATCCCAATGAAAAATTCGGATTATTTGATGGTAGTTATGCCGCCATTGCTCAAGCAGTTTTCAAAGCCGGTGATTTTGCTAGTTTAGGTCTAACCTACCTCCGTTCCTACTATCGCGGTGGTGATGTTAACGTAACTGGGTCTACAGGTAGTGACTTTGCTCGTCGCCCCTTTGGTGTTGGCACTGCTACCTCGACTAATTCTTTCGGTGTTGAGGGTAATGTAAGATTTGGTCCTCTTGCCGTTGGCGGTTGGGTTGGCTACCAAGACTCTGAAGCGGAAGACAGTGGTATTGTCAACGGCATTATTGTTCCCCAAGGATCGGATGCCGAAGCTTGGAACTGGGCGGCTAACGCTGCACTGGTTGATTTTGGGTCTAAAGGCAGTATGTTAGGTGTGGTTTTCGGGATGCCACCTCGTGGGCGGGGCAATGATGTTGGTGTTCGTCGCGACCTAGATACCTCCTACCACTTAGAAGCCTTCTACCGCTTCCGGGTGAACCCCAACATCGCAATTACTCCAGGTGTGTTGGTGATTTTCAATCCAGAACATAATGATGCCAATGAGAACATCTATGTAGGAACTATCCGAACCACCTTCACCTTCTAGTCACAAATTTATTGACTTGACTGAATTGATTGAAAAAGCCTTCATGCAACTGAAGGCTTTTTTTTGCGGTTGATAGAGTTTAATCTAAACAAGTTAATCTAAACAAGAGCCCAAGGGCTAGTTAGTCTATTTGGTGTAGAGGATAATAACCGTTATGTCAACCCTGTTCTGGAAACTTTTAAGGCTGACTCCTGCTCTGCTGGGAGCATCTATTTTATTTGCAGGTAGCGCCTATGCTCGAGAAAGCGCTTCGGAAAACACAGCCACACGTTCTTCCGAAATGACTGTAATTCCTGCAACTCAGTTGCCTGATTTTCAAGCAACTGTTAGCAATACATCTGCGCCTGAAACCCTTGTTGAGCAACCCACCAGCCAGGCTAGCCCTTCTCTCGTTTCTCGATCCCCGAGTGATTCACCCCAGTTACTGGAGAACCCAATTGCTGACACTTCGGGGTCTGTATTCCAACGTTCAGAGCCTAGTGCGAATGTAAACCGCACGGATGATCATGTGTTAGCCCAGCAGATGCCAGAGGCAGGCAACACCAACACCAACTCATCCGAAATGTTGGAGCAAATCCAACAATACCAAGACCCAAACACCAGTACAGGTGAAAGTACCCTCGATCAAGTCACAAACGTCAACCAATTAAGCGACGTTAGACCCACAGATTGGGCTTATGAAGCGTTGCGGAGCTTGGTAGAGCGTTATGGTTGTATTGCAGGTTATCCCGATGGCACATTCCGGGGCAATCGAGCCATGACTCGTTATGAATTTGCTGCGGGTGTTAATGCTTGTTTGCAGCAAATTGAGCGATTGATTAGCAGCACCACTGAAGGCTTTGTCACCAAGCAAGATTTAGAAACGCTACAACGTTTGGTGGATGAATTTAGAACGGAATTGACTGCCTTGGGTGGACGAGTGGATAAGCTTGAAGGTCGAGTAGGATTTTTAGAAGACAATCAGTTTTCCACTACCACCAAACTTCGGGGAGAAGTTATCTTCAACGTTGCCGATTTGTTTGGTGAACAAGATGCGGCAGGTAATGATTACGCTGCCGATGAAACAGTTGCTCAATATCGAGCACGGCTGAACTTTGATACTAGCTTCACCGGACGTGACCTTTTAAGGACTCGATTGCAAGCCGGGAATATCAGTGAATTCGGTCCGCTCAGAAGTGGACTAGGTATCCCAGGCACCAACATCACCCGAGAAGGACGATTTGGTTACCAACTCGATACAGGTGGCAACGTCGAGATTGATCGATTGTACTATCGCTTCCCCGTTGGAAACATTGCCCAAGTTTATCTGGGTGCAAATGCTCTCCAGTATGAGGACTTTGTAGAAGTTCTCAACCCTAACTTTGAATCGAGTGGCACTGGTGCTCTATCCCGTTTCGGACGCTTTAGCCCCATTTATCGGGTGGGTGCTAATGGAGTAGGTGTGGGAGTGTCAATTGGTCAAAGAGGCCCATTGCGAGTAGATTTGGGGTATCTAACGGACGAAGGGAACGATCCCGGCGATGAAGCAGGCTTATTCAATGGCAACTACAGCGCCCTGGCTCAGGTCACATTCCAACCCGCTAGAGCCTTTCGCATAGCGGCGACCTATGCCCATGCCTACGATAATTCACGCACTGTTACTGTTGGTGACGATACTTTTATCGTGGGTGGTCGGCTACGTCATGGGACAGGTAGTATTGCGTCCCAAATTAGTGTAGCCCGTCCTGTTGTTAGCAATTCCTATGGCGTTGAAGCTTCCTTTGCCTTTTCACCGCAACTGATTCTCAGTGGCTGGGGTATGTACACGGATGCCATTGTTCTGGGAAGAGGGAATGCGGATGTTTGGTCTTATGGCGCAACCTTAGCCATTAATGATATTGGCACCCAAGGAAGCACCCTCGGTTTTGTTGTAGGTATGGAGCCTAAACTCACAGGTGCTGATGCCAGTGTGGGAGCGCTCCTGCCAGGTGGACGCCGACGAGATGTTGACACGGGTTTGCATCTGGAAGGATTCTACAAATTCCGCATCTCACCCAATATTACCCTCACTCCTGGTGTCATCTGGCTGACCTCACCCGGTCACAATAACGATAACGACGACATCTTTATTGGCGCAATCCGAACCACCTTTACGTTCTAGTTCCTGATGCGCTCAATTGATTAAACAAACAGTATGCTTCCATCTGACTGGAAGCTTTTTTTTTACTCAATAGGAATTCAAGCAAATCTCTAGACGCTAAGTTCCTTTTCAGGTTATGATTATAGGCTGTGATTTTTATTAAAAAAGATGAACGCTCAAGAGATTATTCGCTCGATTGAAGCGGAACAACTTAAATCAGACTTACCCATTATTCACGTTGGCGACACGGTTCGGGTTGGTGTCCGCATCCGAGAAGGGAATAAAGAACGGGTACAGCCCTACGAAGGCACTGTGATTGCTATGCGTCATGGTGGTATTAATGAAACCATTACAGTTCGTCGTGTTTTCCAAGGTGTCGGTGTCGAGCGGGTATTTTTAGTCCACTCCCCTCGGATCGAAAGCATTAAAATCGTGCGTCGTGGTAAAGTCCGTCGAGCGAAATTATTCTACCTGCGGGGTCGGGTTGGTAAAGCGACTCGCATCAAACAGCGTTTTGATCGGCCTATTTAGGCTAAATGGGTACGGCTTTGGCTTTATTTTGATGCCCTTAATGCGCTAAACTTAAAAAAGTGAGGGGATAAGCACAACTACCCCACTCGCTCTGTGCGCTCTTAGTTCAGTTGGTAGAACGCAGGTCTCCAAAACCTGATGTCGGGGGTTCAAGTCCTCCAGGGCGCGCTCTTAATCCTACAATCAGTATCACCTCTTAGCCTGGATGTTTTTCAGACTATGGGATAAGGCTCAAGAGATTCCATTTAAAGTCAAAAATATCAGGTAGACTTGTAAAGAGTAGCAGCGATCAGAACGCTGTGTTTACTAGTGTTCTGATGGTTTGGAATTCCAAACCCAAGTGCGATAGCGTTAGCGAAGCGGAACCATTAGGTTCAGAGCAGCCGCCTAGGGCAGATCGCCTAGCGTCGAAAATTTGTGTTCCTGGGAAGCTATAGAGCCTAGGAGCGGGCGCTGAGTAAAACCAAAAGGCTGACTACCCACTCTACGCTAACCTAATAGAGATAGGGGTAACGGCAGATGAGATAGGACGCTCATCTCCTTAGGGTCGATGGAGTGATTCATCCTACACTAAGTAATCAGCTTAGAGTACAAATTCTAGGTGAATTTCTAGCCACTGAGAATGGGGCGAAATGTCAGTTGCAGTCAAAGTCATAATCATGGGGAGAACTTAAGGCTGTGTCCAAGAAAACAAAAACTGAAACCGAGACTAAAGCTAAAGACAGTGCATCTGGGTTCAACCTTGGACAGTTTTTTCAAGAAACCAAAGAAGAACTCGGTAAAGTTGTCTGGCCCAGTCGGCAACAATTAATTAGCGAATCAGCAGCCGTCCTACTGATGGTCGTTTTAAGCGCCACCTTGATTTATTTGGTGGATGGCTTATTTGTATGGGTATCAAAACAGGTATTCTGATGAGTTTTGCGGCAGACGAATCCAACGAGTTCAATCCATTATCGGAAGAAACTCAATCAACCACATCCCACTGGTATGCGGTTCAGGTGGCCTCAGGTTGTGAAAAGCGAGTGAAAACCAACCTCGAACAACGCATTCAAACGCTGGATGTCGCGGATCGAATTTTAAGAGTGCAAATTCCGCAGACGCCAACCGTAAAAATTCGCAAAGATGGCTCTCGGCAACACTCTGAAGAAAAAGTCTTCCCCGGTTATGTATTAGTCCAGATGGTGATGGATGATGACACCTGGCAGGTTGTCAAAAACACACCGAATGTGATTAATTTTGTTGGGGCAGAACAAAAACGTCGCTACGGACGGGGACGGGGACATGTTAAACCCGTGCCACTGAGCCCTGGAGAAGTCGAGCGGATCTTTAAGCAAGCTCAGGAGCAAGAACCGATTGTCAAAGTTGATATGGCAGTTGGCGACAAAATCCTGGTTTTATCGGGTCCATTTAAAGACTTTGAAGGGGAAGTGATTGAAGTGAGCCCCGAAAGGAGCAAACTCAAGGCACTACTTTCGATTTTTGGTCGAGATACGCCCGTAGAATTGGAGTTTAACCAAGTTCAAAAAACTAGCTAGAAATGGCCAAAAAAGTTGTTGCAATGATTAAGTTGGCACTCCCAGCCGGGAAAGCCAACCCAGCTCCGCCTGTTGGCCCTGCATTGGGTCAACACGGGGTGAATATTATGGCGTTTTGTAAGGAATATAACGCCAAAACTGCCGATCAAGCGGGAACGATTATACCCGTAGAGATTTCGGTGTTTGAAGACCGAAGCTTTACGTTCATTCTCAAAACTCCTCCGGCATCAGTGTTGATTCAAAAGGCCGCAGGCATTCCCAAGGGTTCGAGTCAACCCAACAAGCAAAAAGTGGGGACGATTACCCGAGCACAATTGCAAGAAATCGCCCAAACGAAAATGCCAGACCTCAATGCCAATGATATTGAGGCAGCCATGAAAATTGTAGAAGGCACTGCCCGCAATATGGGAGTTGGGATTGCCGATTAGTGGCTCCCATTCACCCCAAACTGTTGTAAACCCAATTCGGGGGAGAAGTATTCGCTTCGTTAGCAACCCCAGGAGAGACAAATGCCCAAAAAATTATCGCGCCGATTGCAGGAACTGCAAAACAAGGTTGAAGACCGGCCTTATGAACCGATAGAGGCGCTCACGCTTTTAAAAGAAACAGCAACAGCCAAATTCCCCGAATCGGCAGAAGCCCATATTCGTTTGGGAATTGACCCAAAGTATACTGACCAACAGCTACGAACCACCGTCGTACTCCCCAAAGGAACTGGTCAAACGGTACGAGTGGCCGTGATTGCTAGAGGTGAAAAAGTCACGGAAGCTAGTAGTGCCGGGGCTGATGTGGTCGGTTCGGAAGAATTAATTGACGAAATCCAGAAAGGCAGGATGGACTTTGACCTGCTGATTGCCACCCCCGACGTGATGCCCCAAGTGGCAAAATTAGGTCGGCTTTTGGGGCCTAGGGGTCTGATGCCTTCTCCTAAAGGAGGTACAGTCACCACCGACTTAGCCCAGGCGATTCAAGAATTCAAGGCGGGTAAGTTAGAATTTAGAGCAGACCGTACTGGAATCGTCCATGTCATGTTTGGCAAGGCATCCTTTAGTCCCGAAGACCTGCTTACCAATCTCAAAGCCTTGCAAGAAACTATTGATCGCAACCGTCCTTCGGGCGCAAAAGGCCGCTATTGGCGTACTATTTATGTATCTGCAACAATGGGACCATCGATTCAAGTCGATATTAGCGCCCTGCGTGACATGAAGGTGGGTGAAGTGGCGGCATAGGAACATCGTTTGAGGGCTTAAAAGAATTCAACATTGAACACCTAACAACTCAATAAAGCTTGTGCCAAAGACAGCAGGTGCGTTTTTGCTTAATATCCTGCCGAGGTCAATGCGCGAATTGTTTGCTTTGCCATCAGCATGAACAACGATGGCATCGCATTCCAACTCCAAAGCATAACCCCGGCCAAGCGTCCGGGGTTTCGTTTTCGAGAGGAATTGTTGGGAATTTAGGATTTGAAGCCACAAACAACCAAGGAGGTGAAATAACGCATGGGTAGAACACTAGAAAACAAAAAGGAAGTGGTGGCAGAACTCAAGGAAATCTTGAGCCAGTCACAGCTTGCTGTTGTGATCGATTACCAAGGGCTGTCTGTTGCTGAAATTACAGACCTGAGGAGGCGTCTTCGCCCCAAAGGCAGCGTGTGCAAGGTCACTAAAAACACGTTGATGCGGACGGCGATCGAAGATGATGCCAATTGGCAACCGATGAAGGAATTCCTCAAAGGTTCCAACGCTTTTATGTTGGTTCAAGAGGATATTAGCGGTGCCATTAAGGCATACCAAGACTTTCAAAAAGCCACCAAAAAAACCGAACTCATCGGTGGTGTAATGGAAGGCCGCGCCTTGAACCAAGACGAAATCAAGGCAATTGGCGACTTGCCGTCGAAGGAACAGCTAATTGCTCAAATTGCTGGGGCAATTAATGGAGTAGCCACCAAGCTGGCGGTAAGTATTAACGAAGTTCCAGCTTCTCTGGGCCGCTGTATCCAAGCCATCTCTGATAAAGATAAAGAGCAAGGTGCTTCCGAAGGCGGGAGTGAGGCAACTGAGGCGGCATAAACCTGCAATCTCAATGCCTTACAGTTTTCCCTTTTAAGTTTGCCTGTCAATCCAGGCTACCTAGAACATATAGTCTCAAAGGAGTTTACTAATGTCTGCAACAACCGATGAAATTCTCGAAAAGCTCAAAACGCTGACGTTGTTAGAAGCGTCTGAACTCGTCAAGCAAATTGAAGAAGCCTTTGGTGTCAGCGCGGCTGCACCTGCTGGTGGCATGATGATGATGGCTCCTGGCATGGCTGCAGGAGCGCCAGCCGAGGAAGTCGAAGAGAAAACTGAATTTGATGTGGTTCTCGAAGAAGTTCCGGCTGATAAGAAGATTGCCATCCTCAAGGTGGTACGGACCCTGACCGGTTTGGGCCTCAAGGAAGCCAAAGATATGGTGGAATCTGCACCCAAAGCCGTTAAGGAAGGTATTGCTAAGGAAGCGGCTGAAGATGCCAAAAAGCAACTGGAAGAAGCTGGCGCAAAAGTCAGCGTGAAGTAAGATTCAAACTTCAAGAGGGGTTGGGCAGCCGTCTAACCCTGACAACAATTTTTGTTTGCTTGAGCAGGCTAAAAGCCTGCTCTTTTTTATCTAGTAATCATAAGTAGAACCAGAAAATTCCCCATCCCCTACTCTTTCTGATTAGAGATTAGAAAAAGTAAATTATGATACAAAATAATTTAATCAAGCTCTGACTATGGCCAAAGATTGAGGCTATTGAGCTGTGATTGATCAATTCAACCTGCCGAAAGTCAGAGCAGGCATTGCTTAAGCAATCTAAAAGTTATTTCCTACGATACTGATATTTTTGCCAAGAAATATCACACATTAAATATAGCCACGTTAGATAAAAACCATTAGAAATTATTGTGGTAAATAAGTGCAAACTTTACTTTAACTTATTTAAAATGAAGGAAGAAATCAAAGTAAAGCCTTTGTACTGTATGGATAGAAGCTAGAGATACATTCACCCAATAACTGAGGTAATACCTCTAGCTGTTTACCGATTATGAGTTCATCATGCGTTCAAGATCACTCAAATCGGATTAAGAAAGAACAATAGTGAGGAAAAACTAATGAATGTAGTTTATGAAGCGAATCAATCTAATGCTGCAGGTAATTTTATTGCCGCTTCAGACGAGAATAATCAGTTCAATCGAGTCCATCAACTTCCAAGTCTCTTAGACAACCTATTAAAGCCGTTTCGTCAATGGCTTGATCAAATCGAAATCCGTAATCCTGAAATGGCGCATTCAATTGCTCGGCTGATTCCAGCTCAATGTCCCTTTGAGCGAGATATTATCATCGCAGGTCACAAGATCGGACATATCCCCCCTCTATGTAAATTGAACCCGTTCTATGAACAGTTAGTCGGTTTACGTTTTCGAGCTCTTTGTTTCCTAGCAGATGAGTGTGGGGAAGATATTCAATCCTATTGCTAATAGGGTTAAATGTTCGTGCCTGCAATGCTGGCTTTGAGTAATATTCTTTTGGTTAATTCTATCCCCCCTCAAATTAGGTCTTATCGTTAGCGCCAGAATAGACACTATGTGCTGTCGCGCACAATAAAAAAATGAAAATGAACCTCCCCTGAGTCCTGACCTTTATTTTTAGCTTTTGTCCAGCGCTAGCGAGGCTCTCACCTCATGCCTCAAAGCGATCGCATTCATCAAGCTTCGGGCTCTAGAACGAGCTTTCAGTCTTTTATCATTGAGTATCTCCAGTCACAAGACGCAGAGGGTTTTATTAACAATAGAAATAATCAAGCCCAAATTACCTGCTTTTTGATTGATTTGAAAGCAGGAGTCATAGTAAAATAAGAGTTCCTTAAGAACAGTTACCGAACTAATCAAGAATCTGATTCGTTACATCTCCTTTACGGTGAGCTTGTTTGACAGGATTTTTCCTGATTTTAAGCTTCATGCTCCAGAAGCTTTATGTTGATTGACTTTTTGAGGCTAGCTGTATGGTGACAAGCTAAGCTCTAATGGTCGCAAAAAGGGTGCAAAACGATAGTTACATTTAAGGATTTAGAATAACCCTTTGGAGGTTAAACAATCCTTCACGGCTTTCCCAGATTGGGTCAGCCGTGCATTTTCTTTTTTTTCGTGCCTTTGTGCATGAAAATACCAGGCTTAGAACTATTACCTCACACCATCACGCCGGAGTAGGGGAGAATTGACAAATTCATCAAGTCTCCCCTGAAATGAGTAGTTCAACATCAACAAACTTGAAATCTGATAAGCTCGGCCCCTCGTGGTTGCTGCGGATTTGCAACTCAATGCTGATGGACAAATCAGAGGTTTCTCACCTAACCTTTACCATCCCTTGATATGCGGTTAAATTCTCTCAGCCAAAAAAGGAGAGTTTTTAACTAACCTATTCAATTGGAGCTATGAGCTTTTAAAGTTCAGTCTTTCTGCTGACACTCTAGGTTTTGTTGCCTAGCCTAAGCTTTCGGGATTGCTGCTTCATATTTTTACCCAGAAGCGCCTTTATTCAACTTCTACTGGTTCTAACCCCAGCCCAAGTTGAGTTTCCAAGACCCAATAGAACCTGAGTCACCGGCCGAACAATCCGTGATGATCAGCCGCCAAGTACCCGCAGCCGACAGATTTTTAAACGCCGTGAAGGACTGGAGAGGCGCGTAGTTTCCTGTAGGAATCATCGGACACTGTGCCGCCGCCTGGTCAAATTTGTAGGTGTTGTGGTCGCTGAAGGTATAATCTCCGTTCAAGTCGTTGCTATAGCCACTTGAAGAGAAATGAGGTTGACCCGGACGGCGCAACAATTCAATGACCATGCCCGATTCAACATGGCGCAAGCGCACAGTCAAGTCGCCAACCCAGGTATGGCAGAAATTTTCTAGTGTGACGCTGACTTCGGTAACTTTAAAGTTTTCCGTCACAACAATTTCATCCTGAAAGCTACCACGGCCATCAGGAATATTGCCCCCACGACCTGTGAACGTCGCGACATGAGCTGTTTGGGTGGTAGGAATCATGAAATCGACGGTTGCGGTACGGGCTTCTTCAATGATTCGAGACATGATGGTGATTGCTCCAAAACGTTAAAGGTTAACAAGTTTACAAGGGTGATAATCCGAGGGGCGATACCCTGACGGGATCGTAGTGATTGCGAAATCAAATTGTTAAGAACAGTTACAGTTTTAACATCATTCGATAGATGCATTCCCAGAGTTTTGCCCTCTTGGCATGGGTGACATCCAGAGGGTTTATTTAACTTCGCAACCAAATCTAAATTTCTTTGTTTAATAATGACATTTCTTATCGCTATAAATCTAGTCCCTAAGGTGAATCTTTTTGAAAAAAATATATTTAAATAGGGCATTTAAAAGTAATTAAGGCTCTGTAACTCATATACAATAAGGCTTGTAGCATCAAGAGAATTATTGATTTTGATAATTTTATATAAAATTATGACAAATATAAACTTGAATAATCGTTAACTTATATTGGAATTATAGTGACCAAAATTTCCCCAATTCATTCAAAATTTGGGGGCAAAAAATCTAAATCATGGTGTAAAAATCACCATGTTAAACACCTCGTCAAAATAGAAACTTTTTTTTTATCTAGCCGATTCTAATCCCAGGTTTTGCTTCTGTCTGTGGTACGTTACAAATTTTTTAAGAAATTAGATGAACCACTGAGTTACAACAAAACGAGGCATGGCAAGCTCACTCGTTCCACTAAGAATTGTTAGCTTGCCCATTTGAGCTCACTTTAGGGAGGATAGCCACCGCAAAAAAGCTCTGATTCTAACTAGCTACCTTGCTCTAAGCCATCAGTGACATTTCATGAAGAACTGTTGCTATCACTGTAGGCGTACTTAATCTCAGCTCTATCTCAGAGGTATGTTGCCGGTTTGTTTTTGTTAATGAGGGATATCTTAAGTCAAGAAGAAGCTCCTATAACGATTCAAAGCATTTGGTGACAAGCAGGTGCAATCTTGAGCAGAGGTTGAACAGAAGAAAGTGGGCTGAAACAAGAGGACTACAGTTAGCAGCCCACGATTCCATTCTGTGAGACCTCTCAACCTGTCATACATTTTTGTATGACACGTATTACACCACTATGAATATTATTGCAATTTACTGCTTTTTTTTATTAAAGATTGATTATTTTTGTAAAGTTTCGTTGCGTCGTCTCTAAATCGCCTTTTCTTTAGGCTGAAACTATTTCTTAATTTTTCAAGGAATTTGGGGAATTCTTAGCAAATCTATGCTTCTAGCACTCTTATCCAGACATGATTAAGGCGTTGCTTGACTAAGAAAGAATTAAGAGCGGTAACTCTGGCTAGTGGGTAGAAAACCCGCTCTACTACCGAGAATCAAGAGCAAATCTGAAAAAAGCCCATGAACTCCTAGCTACCGTACCTAATACTTCCTTGCTCAGCAACGCCAAGATTGAGGTATTTATTTTGTTGTCTATTCTGCCGTTGCCAGTTCGGTGCTACCACCGTTACGACGACGAGTCAGGGTATTAAACAACATCTGTCCAATGGCTTTGATGAGGTTGCCTTCTAGTTCTTGGAACAACTTCATATTCATGCCAAACGCTGCATTGGCTTCTTCTACAATCTCATCGGCGGTGGCTTCATCCACCTCTAACTCATCGAGCGCTTGCCGATAGGTTGCTTTAAATGCCTTCTCATCCGGAATTTCTTGGAATTCGTAGAAGGCAGTCCCCTGCCCCTCGGCTAAATTCATCGCCCGTTGAGCAATCTTTTTGAGAATTTGCCCACCGGATAAGTCTCCTAAATAACGGGTATAGGAGTGAGCAACTAGCATTTCGGGTTGTGTCGCCGACAGGTGCCGAATACGGTTGATATAGTCTTGAGCGGCGGCTGAGGGCGCAACTTGCTCACGCCAATTTGAGCCGTAGTAGAAATATAAGTCTTGCTCTAGGCTCTTTTTGCGGTTGAGCTGAGGGAAGTAAATTTTGGAGAGCACCGGGTGAGACTGATGGCGCTCCATTTCTTCCTCCATGGCCGAATAGACGAAGTAGAGGTTTGTTACTAGTTTGCGGTAAGAGGTTTTTTCAACAACTCCTTTTAAAAAGCATTTGACAAACCCCATGTTTTCTGCCATTGTGTGCGCTTTTTTGGTGCCTTCACGCAACTTGGTGGCTAGATTGCTATTCATTCCTAATTATCCTGTGCTTAGATTTGACTGCTGTGTATTCTTTCTTACAAAAAAATTAAATCCTTCCCAAATTGTTAGAATATACCGATTTGCTGAGAAACCGCGTTAAGAATTTTTACATCCCTACTCATTGTATGTATTCTTTAATACATTCTTGGCTGAGAAGAAAGGGTGTAAGTCCTAACCATTTCACGTTAAAGATGTCACACTCGACCCCCCTAACCCCCCTTATTAAGGGGGGAACAAGGAATTAGTGAATTGGTACTATCCGAGCAGTATTGTCTCAACACCGGCGGGAGCAGGGGTGGCTTGCGAAGTGGCGATCGCAAATAGAAAACCCTCCAGAATTATCTGAGAGGGTCTTCGGGTTTCCATTCAATTAGTTTCCCCAGCGAGTGGGGACCCCCGAATTCAACGAACCCGACATAGGCTCGACTGCGGAGTTTCCATTCAATTAGTTTCCCCAGCGAGTGGGGACAGCAGACGCAAATATACACAGACGACCAAGGAAATGAGTTTCCATTCAATTAGTTTCCCCAGCGAGTGGGGACGCTTCGATACGACCGGGACCGGCTCCAGGATATCGATCGCGTTTCCATTCAATTAGTTTCCCCAGCGAGTGGGGACGAAACATTGAGTTTGAACATCTTTAAATTCCCTAAAGGGTTTCCATTCAATTAGTTTCCCCAGCGAGTGGGGACGGTGGTTAAAAACCACCGAACAAAATAAAGAAAAAGTCGTTTCCATTCAATTAGTTTCCCCAGCGAGTGGGGACCCCTCAATTTTAAACC
>CAZPRJ010000051.1:0-55052 GCA_964588805.1 uncultured Microcoleus sp.
TTCACCCTATCATTGCTTTGTCTTTTTTTGGAGCTTATTTAATCCTCAATCCTTAGCGAGAATGCCACGGGTGTTCCGTTCTCGGCAGTACTATTTTTAGCAATTTATCTTAACGTAGGGGTATCGGGAAGCTATAAAACCCCCACCATAATCTCTTGATTAACTGATAGAGATGTCACAATAAATATTTCAATGCTAATTTAAACCCAGGTACAATATCTTCTCCATTCAAAATTGCCGTCGCTGGATATTGTGTAATTAAACCATCATGACGATAAACCCAGGCTTGGCCATTGGGTCGGTCAATCAACCATCCCAACTGTACGCCTAGGGCAACAGACTCTTGCATTTTTGCTTTGAGAACTTCTACTTCATCAGTATTAGAACAAATCTCGATGGCTAAATCCGGTGCCAACTGGAGAATCGTATCTTCGCCCTCATCCCATCCCTCGGGTAAGCGCCCTTTTGCCACAAATGCCGCATCAGGCATGAGCAATATAGTTCCCGGAGAATTGGGTGCTGCATCATCCTTAAACCTAAAGCCTGTCCCCGGCCCAAACACTTCGCCTAAATCGTGACTTTCTACCCAGTTGAGCAGATACGCCACAGCTTTGGCCTCACGATTGCCAGAAATTCCGCCTGTTGGCAGTAAAGTTCCCCTTGCTCCGTCAGGATTATCATCAAACGGCAGCTCCAGATTGTGCAAACCCATTTGCATTTGTTTTCCTCCGTCAAAGCTGCCTACGAATCCGCCATCTAAATCATAGCCTCACAGAGATTGGCTCTTTTCTCCATGAACTATAGCAATTTAACTGACCAGAATGCATCTAAACCCAAACCTCTGAGCCATTCACATCATTAAAATTGAAACGTCCCTAACCCAGTAATATCAAGGCTTTGAGCAGAGGAATGCCAACGCCTATACCGACGAATTTAGGCCGCCTTCGACTACCGATTAAACCCGCTCCTACATGGGTTTTGGATTATTTGTTAAAAAATACAAATAACAAATAAGTAATCTGAAAATAGGGGTCAGGGGTCAGGGGTCAAGAGAGAAGTCAGGAGTCAGGAGTCAGAAGATAGGTCTATTTTCATTCTTCGTTGTGAACGTCAATCCATGGGAGTCGAATAAAAAATAACACTGGCATCCTCCACGTCTGATATTAGGGGATAAGTTGAGGATAGGTCTGCAACATTTCAATGGCGGAACTCTCCCACCCAGTTTATGCGTCTTAAATTTTTGTATTCAATATTTATACCGTTACGTTGCCTCTTGCTGAATGCAACGTACGGATTAACACGGATTATGAAACACTTGCGTCTGACACCTGAAATACCGCAGCAGATGGTTGCTGCAATCGCACTGACTAGTCTCTTATCTGTAGGTACTAGTATCATCCTAGCCGATGCTGTAGCTGCCAAGCCAGTCAACAGCACCCAAGGCATGACCAATCTTAAGCAATCTCGTGCCAAGCAACTCCCCAATTCCGTAGTCAATGCCATTCGCCGGGACATTGCTCGGCGCAGCCGCACGGCTCGTGGCCAGTGGCGGGTAGTTTCCTACAATCAACAAAGCTGGCCAAATAGTTGCTTGGGTTTGAGTAAACCGGATGAGATGTGCGGACAAGTCTTTATTGAAAACGGTTGGCGTGTTGTCATGTCTAATGGCTCTCAAACCGTAACCTATCGTACAGATGCGACTGGACGTATCGTGCGCTTGGAACAGGAGGCTATCTCTCCTAATCCTGATAGTCGTAATTTACCCAGTTCTGTCACTCAAGCTGTACTGAGAGCAACTGCTCAACGCACAGGTTTACCTTTGTCTCAGTTACGGATTGCTCAGGCTGAACGGCGGACGTGGCCTAATGGCTGTCTGGGTTTGGAGGTTCGGGATATGGGTTGTACACTCGCTATCGTTCCAGGTTGGCAAGTCGCTGTAGAAGGCCCTCAACAACGTTGGGTCTATCGCACGAATGATTCGGGCTCTCAGGTCATGCTAGAGGATAGCACGGGAAATACGGGCGATCGCAACTTACCCAATAGAGTCATGAATGCTGTATTGCAAGCGGCCTCTCAACGTACAGGTTTAAGAACCTCTCAACTGCGTATTGTTGAGTCTGAAACTATGACAACCGATGGCTGTCTCAACTTACCCCGTCCGGGTGAAGCCTGTATTGAGATTGCTCTCCAAGCTTGGGAAGTAACGGTAGAAGGCCAAAACCAGCGTTTAGTTTATCGCGCTAGCGAGGATGGAACTCAGGTCAGGTTTAATGAAAAGGCATCCATTATCGGAGGTATCAATCAGCCTAACCCCGATATGCCTCTACCCAATCCAGGGATTCCCATCCCCAATTTTGACTTACCTCGACCTGCTGCTGATGCCGTTTTACGTGCTGTATCCCAGCGTAGTGGGTTAAGTCCCGCTAACCTACGTATCGTCAAGGCTCAACCGATTAAAACGGACGGCAGTTGTCTGGGTTTGCCACGTCCGGGTGAAGGATGCACCAGGGATTTAAGGTTGATTTGGCAAGTGACGGTCGAAGGCCAAAACCAGCGCTGGGTTTATCATGCAGCCCCCGATGGTTCTCAGGTGAGGCTGAATGAATCGATGGCTGAGAGTGGTAGTACTCAGTTACCGGATACTGTTTCGCGATCGGTATTATATGATGCCTCCAAACAGTTGAATTTGCCAGTCTCTCGACTGCGTATCGTTGAGAGCGAACCAAGAAATTGGTCGGATGGATGTCTGGGGTTAGCAAAACCGGGTATGCTCTGCACTCAGGCAACTGTTTCGGGTTGGCAGGTAGCCGTGGCAGGAGAGGGGCAGAATCTTGTCTATCGCACTAATGAGTCTGGGAACCTAGTGATGTTGGAAAATCCCATCCCTGGGGGCAAAGACATCGGTGTTCCTATTCCAGGAAATGAGGCGGCATCCCCCTTACCGAACAACGCGATTTTTCGGGTGATTACCAGTGGTGGCTTTACAGGTCGAACCCAAGAAACTATGCTGCTCAATAATGGGCAAATGATTAAAAGAGTCATCGCACCCAATGGAGTGGGTTCGTCTCCAGAAATAATCAGAGTCTCTCCAGAAAGACTAGAACAGTTTAAACAGTTACTCTCCAGACAACCCATCGCTCAGTATGATGGTTTGAATTATTCAGCTCCTCGAGGTGCTGCGGATTACATCACAGTGACAGTGACTAGTCAAGACGGTACGATTCGTTTTGTTGATATGGCTCAAAACCAACTCCCTAAATCGGTACAAATGGTTATGCAGACGTGGAATTTATTGACCCGTGAGGGCATACTTAGGGGTCAGTAGCACCAAGAGAAGGAATAACTTACCCTCATTCTCAGAGCAGTGACTTGAGTAGGTACGGCAGGAGTCTTAACGTTACAAAACCCTAGTATTGATTCAATTTGTATTAAAAACTACGGTTTACCTATCGGAATACATTGCTTTCAATAAGGTGGATTTGGTATCCTTCTTATTGAGAATCAGCATAAAAAGTTTTTGGCAACTATGGGCGCACGGTTTCGCAGTCATCAAGATTCCCTGACACAGTTTCCTCACACCTCCGAAGCAGCTTTTTACAGGCAAATGCAGAAGCAATCGGAGACAGAGCCGATGTTTTACTACTTTGCCTATGGCTCTTGTATGTGTCCGGTTGATTTGAAACGAACCTTTAATGAAAACACTCACTCCTATGTGATTGGCCCAGCAACGCTCAAAGGATATCGGTTAGGTTTTTACCGCAAGTCTGTGCTACGCAATTGTGGAGTCTTGGATGTTGTTCCTGACGCAACGGCGTCTGTGGAAGGAGTATTGTATCGCTTGCCTTGCCGATTAAGCGATGCTCTTGATGAACGGGAAGAAGTTCCTCGGGGTGGCTACCGTCGAGAAATGGTAGAGGTTCGCGCTCATGGTTTGGTTTACAACTCTGTGCGTACCTATGTTGTTGTCAACAAATTGTCGGAAGAATTAGCGCCTAATGATTGGTATTTTCAGGTGGTTCTCCGAGGTGCTATCACTTGCGGGTTAAGCGAAGCATACACCTGGCAGTTATTCAATCATATGTATCAATTACAACAACGCCACTGGCAAATGCAATCTTTGTGCTCAGCTTAACGTGAACGTGTAACAACTCATGCCGCTCTGGAGGGATGGATGATTTTTACACTGGAGTTAGGATTGGCGATGTCCCCCTAATGAGTTATTGTTAAAGTCCCCACACGCTCAGGCGAGTGGGCTTTTTAGTTTGAGGGGAGTGAGGGGAGCGTGTTAAGCTGTTGTGCATTTAATCTGCATTATGAGGGGAGCATGGGAGAATAAATTATGTAATGTTTTATGCTGAATAACTGAACACTTGTAGCCCCTCGTCTCGAACTCTGATGTTGTCTAATCTGAAGAATTATCAAAGGCGGCTTGCTCAAGCTGTAATTGGAGGAAAGACCCTTAAAATATTGACTAGCTCAACTTAACTCACGTCTGAAGTATTCTATGCAGCAACAAGAGAAAATATTTTTATTATCGCTTTTTCTTTCTGGCTTATTAATATATACGGGAGTGAAGGGTGGAATAAATCTTGGAGGCATTGTTGGTTTAACTTCACTTAATCTATTTGCTCAACAAAATCAAGCTTGCCCAGTTATTGAAAGTCTTGAATTTACCAAAGTTGATAATCAAGGAAATCGTACCGATCAAGATATCAATCATGTTATTATTTTTGACCCTAAATCTGAAGAATTAGATTTTAAAGTGAGTGTTGGTTTAGCTCACAAACTTTATGCCAAAGATTTTAATAGTAAAGTACGCCAAGATTATGTACCTAAACAGTTCCGCGAAATTATTTCTGATGAAAATTCAAGATTAGATGGCAATCCACCGATTGCAGCGATTAATGGAGATTATGTAGGTAAAAATAATCAGCCTCAAGGACTCAATGTTTCTAAAGGAGTGGAGTATTCAGGCCCTTTTAAAAATAAACGGTCTTCATTTGCCATTTCAGGCGGTAAACCCAAACAACGAAAAGCTACGATTTGGGTGGGTGAAAGATTTAATTTTGATTTAAATTACAACACAGTCGGAGGCAATGGAAGATTTTATAAAAGAGGACGATTTAGAGATATTTGTAATGATTTAGGCGACTACGGTTGTCGTCAAAAACTTAGTCGTTCTATGGCTGCGATTACATCCAAAGGATATGTGATTCTTTTAGTGAATAATGCTAATTTAAAACAAGCCCTATATCCTTCTATGTTTGATGATGTTTTAAAGGGAATTTCTTATAATTATTGTTTAGGAAGAATTCGAGAAGGAATATTATTTGATGGGGGTTATGCGACAGGACTTTATTACAATGGTAAGATTTATGTTGAAAATACTCATCCTGTTGGGTCAGTTTTTTTGATTTATAAAAAAAACTAACTTTTGAGAATTCCCAACCCTGCCTTACTTTCAATATAATCAGCTAAATCGATAAAATCCTCCCGAGGCAAGCATTTTCCTCCAATCAATTTAAAGGCTAATTCGCTACGGGGTTCTTCTGGATTTTCGAGTAAATGGATTCCCCAATAATAAAGTTGAATACTGGCACGAATACAGACTTCTTCTGGGTCGATGAAATGAAATTTATCATCAACTTTGCTAATTTCTACATAAGCTTCTGAAAATACATTTTTCAAAAGCTGCATTTGCCGAGGCGTAGGTTGCCTGAAGTTATTTACTAATACAAATAAATGAGCATTTTTATTAATTTTACGGATATCATTAACTGTATCTTTAATGACCTGCCCGTGCTTGTTAATCCCTAAAGGATTGAAGGTCGTGGGAATAATGCAATAGTCAAATTTCTTAATCAGTTCTTGTGGATTTCGCTCAAAGGCAGGTGAACAATCACAAATCACTATTTTGGAATCACGAGCAGCATCTTCATCCCATGCATCTCTATCGTAAACTTCGATACTCTCCCCTACACTTCGAGGTTTTGGCAGATAAACACCATCTCCAATTAATTTCTGAAGATTTTTTTCAGGGTCTAAATCTACCAATGCTACATTGAATCCCTGAAGGACAAAAGCACCTGCTAGATGAGCAGCAACCGTTGTTTTTCCCACTCCACCTTTACAGGTAAAAACCCCAAAATAAATCTTATCCGGTTTCGGGGGTTCCGGTGAAGCCAAATCAGGATTATTATTAATCCAAATAATTTCGTTTTGAGCGGCAATCCCGCAGAGAATTGGAGTCTCATCACCCCAGCTTCTAATCAAAGCACGGGCTGAACCTCCATAACCCTGTGTCGTTATAAAAAAACCACAATTAAATTTTTGTCCAGCTTCAGTATCTAAAAAATCAACAAACTTAGAAAGTTGCGGCTTTTGAACTGGGCTTTTGAGCCATTTAACCTGAACAGCACCCACTTGATTGTCTTTCTTCACGATAAAATCGTAATTGGCTGAGCTTGGCTTTACAGATTCAACAGTCCAACCCTCTTTTCGGAAAAGTTTGGCTACGTGCTGCTCGAAGTGGACAAAGTTTTGAGTGAAGGATAGCTCTGACGATGAGGGCATAAACGCAGCCTTCAAAATTGAGGTTCAAGGGAACAAGAGTGCGATTTTAAAGTTAGCACATTAACATCTTCCTAACTGCAAGAGTGCAAAAGAATCTGTAGAATCAACTCCACCATCTTGATTGTCTCTTCTGGTGGAGTTTGAGTTGAACTTTATTATCGATGAGAACTCCCTATACGCCCGTTACGGTCTACGTTTACATTCCAAGTCTTCGGATCAACGGTAACAACGCTTTGATAAACCGGGATAGTCCCGCCTGGTTCAGTTCCCTGGAATGTAAATGTCCAGGTTCCATTACTATTAACGACATAAGGGGTTTGTGATGCTGGCCCGTGCATTGAGCTTTCAGCACGGTATCTGCCTAAACCTCCATTCGCTCTCTCTGCTGCCATTCTTGCTATATTTTTAGCTCGATTGAGGTTGAGGAGTGTTTCCGCATCTAGGGTCGTTGTAGTTGTTGTGGTAGTTGTCTCTCTTTGAATTTCTATTTCACTTTCTGGTGGAGTATCAGTTTGAGCTAGCACTGGGAGTGAACCAACTGTTAACGCCAGCAATGCCGTCAATGTGGAAGATGCAAGGGATTTCGACATAATCTAGGGTTTTTCCTTTTTTTTGAGTGAGTGATTGACCTTTTTATGTGTCACCGATGAGCTGAAATCGGTACTGTAAGAACCACTATCCCAGAGGTTAGGGCAGCTTGAGTCAATATCCCTCTAAGGGAGGTTACACTTAGTGCCTAACACCTGATAGGTGTCCGGTTTGATTTTACTATAGGTTTCACCACTGATATAAGAGGGAATTTCAATAACTTATGTTCCCAATGTTTGATGAATGAACACAGGGTGTCACAGACAACCCTTACCACCTTCAAGGCAATAAATAAGGATAAGGAGGACAAGGGAGACAATCTCTGACTATACAGCGTACTCAACCAAAAATTTTTTTGATTTTTAACAGCCGTAACCAACAATGCAACGATTACTCATATTTATCACCACGTCATTGATTATTAGGATTTTTCTGTGGATTCCGTTGAGGTTTTTATTTCTTAGGTTCTTCGGAATCTATGTTGGAAATCACCTGTTTAATGCTTTTGGGGGAATTCTATTTTTGTATTTTTTGGAAAGGCTTTTTGTCTTGTTTCAAGTTGATGATGGACGGGGCATTTTAGGCGTATTTATTCCGGAGTGGGTGGAGAAACCTATCAGTAGAACTTATTGGAAGTTGACCCGACCGTTGCGAAAGCGATGGTTTATCTATAAACACAAATATCCTCCTATCAACTAGTTTTAATTAGTTCCCCCTCTCCTAACAGGAGAGGGGGTTAGGGGGAGAGGTCAAACAAATCTACGGCTAGAATGAAACAGCCCTACCCTTGGTTAGGGGGGACGTTAGAAACGAGGGAAAAGAGAATTATTTTTTGCATGGCTTTATGAACTTGGTATTACCTAATTGTTCGCCGTACTAAAGCACTCATAAGGTCTACTAAAAAGGTCAGTCCCAGAAAAACAATTAAGGTCGTGAGCATACCCTTGTAGTCAAAGCTACTTAGTTGCTCAGTGAGTAGGCGGCCTAATCCCCCAGCACCCACTAAACCCACAATCACAGTGGTACGGATACAGACTTCCCAACGGTAGAGGATGTAAGCGATAAAGCGAGGAAATGTTAAAGGTAAGACGCCATAGAGGAAGACTTGAGGACGAGATGCACCTAAAGCTTTAAGCGATCGCAACGGCCGCTCATCCAAATTTTCCGTCACTTCCGCCATCAAGCGCCCTAGAATACCAAAATTGTGTAATCCTAAGGCGATCGCACCGGGTAAAATCCCCGGAAACAGAACAAATAGAAACAATAGCGCCCAAATCGGTTCAGGAACAGCACGAGTAACTAGTAACACAAACCGAGTAAAAATCAATACAACAGTTCCCCACCCCGGCAATTTCCGAGGATTGGATGATTCTCCAGATTCCATCGATTGACTCGGAGCAAAAATTCCTCCCGGCCTCAGGAAATTATGGGCAGCGGGGAATGAAAACACAATTCCTCCAATTCCAGCACCAGCCATCGCCAAGATAGACATTGCCAGGGTTTGCAGTGAAAGCGTCAAAAGCTGAGGAAGCTGGCTGCTATCGGGTGGCCAGGAATCCTGAATGATGCTGGCCAAAAGTTGGGCAGTTCGTGGAGCCCAAAGTTTAGAAAAATCGGCTTGGACATACCAAAATGAGAAGAGAACTAGAAGAATCCCTCCCAAAAACGACCCCTTCACAATTGGATCGCTTGAATAAATGATTGTTCTACGCCTTTGAAGATTGAGGACGTTTAAATCTAGGCGACTGGGTGCCCCCAAGCGATGACGCAGCAACGCACTCCAGAAATCGGTTAAGCCATTGAGGATAAATAAAGCAATTAGGAACGTCCAAACCTCTTCATAGCGCAGAGACTGAAGACTAAGGAGGATTTGATACCCTAATCCCCCAGCACCAATGATTCCCAACACAGCCGCCGAACGGATGGAACATTCAAACCGATAAAAACTGTAAGAAAGCAGGTTGAGAAAAGCTTGGGGAATCAGACTATAGGCAAAAGCATTCAGGGGGGGAACGCCACTGTTGAGGAGTGCCCTTAAAGGCTGGCGGGGGGTTTCGTCTAAGATTTCGGAGAAAACTTTGGCCGTAATGGCACCGAAGGGAATGGCGATCGCTAAAACGGCAACTAGTGGGTCAAGTCCAAAAATATTAACAAAAAATAATCCCCAAATCAGTTCATGAATCCCTCTAGGAACTGCCAAAATCCCCCTAACCACTAACCAAGGAGTTCGACTCCTGACTCCTGCTACAGATTGCCACCAAACTTCAGAACATAAAACCCCACCCACCCCACCCAACAACACACACAAGCTGGTGCCACAGACGGCAAAGGCTAAGGTTTTGAGCGTTGCATCTAGGGTAAGTTGCAGTAATTCTGGGCTAAGTTCAGGATGAGTCGCAGCCACAAGAAACCGCCAGACGAGAGTCCAGCCTCCTGCGTTGATTAATTCCCTTTCAAAGACATCAGCCGAGTGTAATGACCCAAGCAGGGACACCACAAACACTAAAACCCATAGGTTTCTGATGTTGAACAGAGAGGGGCGTTCTGGAAGGGCAGCGAATTCGCGACTCCGGGTGTTTCTCATATTCCAATCCAAAAACGCTCTTAGGAAAAGAGGAGTCAGGGGTCAGGAGTCAGGAGCCAGGAGTTAGGCTGTGAACACTCCAACTCAAAGTTGTCAAACCTAACAGATTGAATTTTGAATTCAATCGGCATTTTGGTTATGAAGGACTCTCTATGCTGCTAGGCACTTAGTGAGATTAAACCTTGATCAGAAAAACTATACCGCTTAGAGGCTTCTGAGGGTTACAACGCAAAAACTCCAAAAAAAAAGCCCCAGGCAATGGAGGAGGTAAAACCCATTATTACCTGAGGAAGACTCAAACCTATTGGACACAGTCCGCAGTGATCTACAGAGTAATACGGATCGTCTTACAAATCAAGAGTTGTATTACATATTTTTGTAAATAAGTTATGAGGGTTGATACCCCCAATAAGCGGGGGAGCTGGGGAGCTAGGGTGCGGGGGAGAATGGATGATGCAATAACTAGATTTCTCATCTTCAACCTCTGGCGTCAAAATCTCTTTGGCATCAGGAGTTCAGGCTATACAACTGTTCAATCAGGGTACTAGTGAGCTCTTGTGCTGAGGTGTCAAATACAATGCGTCCCTGTTGTAAACCAATGATGCGTTGGTAATGGCTACAAGCAAACTCGATCGCGTGGATACTAGTGACTAGGGTTTTACCCGTATCCTGACTAAGTTGGCGCAGTAAATCCATAATCTCACGCGATCGCTCAGGGTCGAGGCTAGAAATCGGCTCATCGGCCAGGATAGCAGTAGGATTTTGCACGAGGACACGGGCGATCGCAACTCGTTGTTGTTGGCCTCCAGAAAGTTGGTCAGTTCGAGCATATAACTTTTCAGGAATCCCGACTTGAGATAAAGCCTTGGCCGCCGTTTCCACTTCTAGCGGCCATATCAGGGACACTAAAGCTTTCAAAAACGACCAACGCCCCAAATGTCCAGCGTTGACATTATGAATCACGCGCAGATTATCCACTAAATGAAACTGCTGGTAGACTGTACCAATCTGACGCTGGACTTGACGCAACGCCTTGGGACGAAGCTGAGCCAGATTGCGGCCAAGCAGCCAGACTTCTCCTGAAGTGGGTAATAATGTGCCATTGAGTAAGCTAATCAAGGTGCTTTTCCCGGCACCGCTAGAACCGACAAGAGCAACCCGTTCTCCCATCTGAATTGTTAAATTAATATCCGTCAGGACTGAAAAATTACCAAAGCGTTTGCTAACATTTTTCAGTTCAAAAATGGGTGGAGTCATTATCTATTTAATTTTGCCGATTTCCCGACCTACGGCCTCTATTTGAGCATAATTAGCATCCTTGGTAGGAATAAACTTGTTAGCTTCGAGGAGGTCGAGGATTTCTTTTTGTTCCGGCACTTTAGGGTCTAGCTTAAAGAAAGCCTGTTGCACTTTTTTAACAAAATCCTCACCATATTTATTTTTGACCTCTGGATGAATCACCCAATGATAATCATAGTAAGCGGGTGTTCGCCATATCACTTCTACTTTGTTGGAGTCTACTTCTTTCGTTTGAACTCGTTTTTCCCAAACTTTTTCATTGACTACACCCACTTCATAAGTACCAGCTTCAACGAGTTTAATGGTCTTATCATGGTCGCCCGAAAATCCAGGTTGACCTTTAAAATCTTCTAGTTTTATGCCAGCTTGTTTAAGGAAATATTGGGGCATTAAGCGTCCAGAAGTGGAAGATTCGCTCCCAAATGTGAAGGTATGACCTTTGAGAGCTTGTAAATCAGAACTATTTTTAAAAGGCTTAATTTCGCTCTTTTTATTAGCAATAAAGACGCTATGAAATTGTTCATCAACTTCGCGTTGGGCGATCGCTTCTGCACCAGGGACTTGTAAGCGGGCTTGAACTCCCGTTAATCCCCCAAACCAAACTAATTCTAAATCTCCGACTTTAAAGGCTGTCACCGCCGCATTGTAGTCAGTAACAGGCTGATATTTAACAGGTACACCGAGTTCTTTTTCTAAATAAGTTGCCAGCTTTTCATATTTTCTTTGCAGTTTCTGGGGGTCTTGGTCAGGAATGGCACCAATGGCTAAGGTTTTTGTCTCATTGTTACTAGTTCTTGTAGATGCTTCAGGAGTTTGAGGTGAGCAAGCAACTAATGGTATGCAAAGAAATAGCAAACTGGATAATAAAACGTTTTTTATTCTAGTATTTGCACTCATTTTGATTACCTATTTAATGAATAATCTCCAAGTATGGGTAGGGATGGTACAAGACCAGCCAATATCCAAAAAATTATCGTATAAACTTGCACCAATTTCATTCAATAGTCCTATATTTTCACCCCCCTAACCTTATTAAGGGGGGACAAGAGTTGCATCTTACCTAAACTAGGGGCTTGGCAATCATTCCTAGTCGTTCTAGCAATTGCTCATCCTGCGAACGTTCAGGGTTGGGTGCTGTAAGTAAGACGGGGCCGGTGAAGATGGAGTTGGCACCGGCTAGCATACACAGTGCCTGCAATTCATCACTCATGCCCACACGACCGGCAGACAGGCGAACCATTGCTTGAGGAAATAAAATTCGGGTGGTGGCAATTGTGCGTACTAGTGCGATCGCGTCAATAGACGGAGCATCCTGTAACGGTGTACCCTGTACCGGAATCAAGCAGTTGATAGGAATCGACTCTGGCGCTGGATCGAGTTGACTTAAAGTTTCTAAAAGTTCTAGACGGTCTTGAACTGATTCTCCCATCCCCAAAATCCCGCCACAACAAACTGAAATGCCTGCTTCACTAACAGCCCGAATGGTCTCTAGACGGTCTTGGTAAGTGCGGGTTGTGATGATTTGATCGTAGTAAGACGGGGAGGTATCAAGATTGTGATTGTAAGCGGTGAGTCCAGCAGCTTTGAGGCGTTCCGCTTGGTGGGGTTTGAGCATTCCCAGAGTACAGCAAACTTCCATATCCAGGGCTGCGACTTGGCGCACCATCTCCACGACACGCTCAAACTGAGAACCGTCTTTAATCTCTCGCCACGCTGCACCCATGCAAAAGCGGGTTGCCCCATTGGCCTTAGCAACTTGTGCTTGAGCAACCACCTCCTCAACGTTCATTAGGGCTTGGGGTGCAACGTCTGTGTTATTGTGTACGCTTTGAGAGCAGTAAGCACAATCTTCCGGGCAGCCTCCAGTTTTGATGTTGCAGAGGGTACATAACTGGACAGCACGGGGATTATGGTGTTCGCGATGAATGCGCTGAGCCTCGAAAAGCAAGTCAGGTAAGGGCTGATGGTAGATTTGAGTGATGCGATCGAGCGTTGCCGACATGGTAAACATCTAAAGCTGAGGGTAAAAGGGCAGTGAGTTTGGCACTTTTACACATTACCAGCCAGCTAGCCTTTAGTTTTAGCCTTAACGGTTTACTCCAAATTCAACATTACCCAATAAAAGTAGGGGCATAGCCTACCATGCCCCCACCTATCTACACTTACCTACTGACGCTTAATCACTGATGCCTAACTACCCTGCTGACGTTGTTGCCGTTGTTGCTGCCACTGTTGGCGCATTTGTTGCATTTCCTGCTTCTGTTGGGCCGTTAACACTTCATCCATACGAGCTTTTTGCTCCTGCATGATTTCGCGCATTTGGGCTTTCTGCTCATCGGTGAGATTCAGTTCTGCCATAATGTTCCGCCGTGCTTGGCGATTGCGCCCTTGTCCATTTTGTCCTTTACGCTCTTGCATCAAGGTTTGGAGTGTTGCTTGTTGATCTGAGGTGAGGACGGCTTGCATTTTAGCGCGAGTCTCTTCCTTGATTTGACGCATTTGGTCTTTTTGTACGTCAGTCAAGTTGAGTTTAGACCATTTGCCTTGGCGCTGCTTTGCCTGTGCTAGCAAAGGCCGTACTGAGGGATTGTTTTGAGCGTTGACGGCGAAGGGAGCTACAACAGCACTTAAGGCGATCGCTCCGGCTAACATGGATATCAGTTTGACTTTCATCGTGACCTCGCTCTTGAGTTCTTGAGTTCGATGCCCTCATCATAGGAACTCAAAGTCTTTAGCCACATGAGGAGAAAGTCATCTATTTCACCATGACTTTGGTCATATTACACGGCTCAATCAGAGAACAGCTCGTTTTCAACTTTAACGATCTAAGGTAGCAATATGTATTTCTTTTATTTGTCGTGAGCCGCCCTATTCAAGTCCATAATCATCCGTTTCGATTTCTACTCTACCTAGAGTGGATGCTATTATTCGTTGCTATTTTTACTGAACTTGTCCCTGTTCCTCACTTACGCTCCTATCGTGCGCCCGAACTAACCGTTTTGATTATTATCGGGTTTGGGTTGATGGGTTTAAGATTACCAACAGGTCGGCTAATTTACAAAGTTCTTTATACGTTGCTTGAAGTTTGGCTGATTGTATTAACTTCATTTACTGGCGGTCGTTCTCTGCGGTTGTTTCCATTGCTCTACCTGATTGTGGTGACTCGTAGTTGCTTAATTTTTCAACAACCCGGTCGTTTAGTCGTAACCAGTTTATCGTTTTTATTATTTTTGCTGACGTTAGTCCGCCGTTTTCAACGCCTACCTGCATTACCCTTAGTTCAGGAGCGATTGCGATTTTTAATCTTGGGGTATGCAGTGTTATTTGGTTTAACTTTTGTGTTTGTTTTGCTATCGATGAATTCGATGGTTGCAGAACGCCAAAGTCGTGAGAAACTAGCGATCGCCAATGAGAAACTCCGACAGTACGCTTTACGAATTGAAGACCAAGCCACACTCCAAGAGCGTAATCGTATCGCTCGAGATATTCATGATTCACTCGGACATTCGCTCACAGCACTAAATATTCAATTAGAAACAGCTCTCAAACTTTGGCAATCTAATCCCGACAAAGCCAAAGAATTTTTGACTCGCTCCAAACATCTGGGTTCTCAGGCGTTGCAAGAGGTACGGCAATCTGTTGCAACTCTGCGCTCTGACCCTATACAGGGGCGTTCTTTACCAGACCTGATTATCGCTTTAGCCGACGATTTCCAACGGGCAACGGGTATCACCCCCCTTTGCAATCTTCAAGTCAAATGTCCCCTTCCGGCTGAGGTACACATGGCGATCTATCGAATTGTACAAGAATCATTGACAAATATATGTAAATATGCATCAGCAACGGCTATCCACATACAGCTTCAAGAGACTAACGATGAGTTGTTGTTGAGCGTTCAGGATAATGGTCAAGGATTTAATGTCGAGGCAAATACCACTGGCTTTGGCTTGCAAGGGATGCGAGAACGGACATTGGCTTTAGGGGGTCAGCTAGTCGTGGATAGCCAACCCGGCAATGGGTGCCGAATTACGGCTCGTTTTCCGCTGAATTTTATGACTGCCTAAAGTTAACAATCCTGTCGAGTAGGATAAAAACAGATATTTGACCAGCCATAGAGGGTTCAAGTCATGCGGGCATTAACAAAATGGTCGGTTGCAGACTATCATCAGATGCGAGATTTGGGTATTCTCGATCACCGCCGCTGCGAACTCATCAACGGAAAAATTTGGGATATGGCTCCAGAGGGAGAATTTCATCGATTTGTAAATCATCGAGGAGTCAAATACTTACGCGAGATAATGAAGGGTAAAGCAGAAATTTTTGAGGCACATCCGATCACACTCGCAGAGTCTGAACCGCAGCCAGACATCGCCATTGTTCGCCTGCCGGATACGCGTTACCTGAAGCATCATCCTTATCCGGAGGATATTTATTGGTTGGTCGAGGTGGCGGACACAACACTTACCTACGATTTGGAGACCAAACGAACGCTTTACGCTCAAGCAAGAATCAATGAATACTGGGTGATTGATGTGGCAGGAAGGCAACTAACAGTGTTTAGGGACTTACAAAATGGCGATTTTTTAACGAAGAAAACTGTCAATAACGGAATTATTTATCCGATGGCTTTTCCTAATGTGGCGATCGAGATTCATCAATTAGTTAGTATTCCAGAGTAAAGGATTAGCTGCTTGTTTGTAACTGCGTCAGTCTGAATTAATGCAATTCAAGTAATAACCCGTAATCGCATAAATATAGCCTGTAGTCAAGATAAATAAATAGCATCAAAACTATTGGCAGAGTCGGGAGGTGTAAATGGCAAGTCGCGAACCGGACAATATGCTACCCAATACCCTGGTTGAACGCTACGAAATTCAGCGACAACTTGGCCGGAAAGCCGGACGGCGCACAGTGCTAGCACGGGATCTAAAGACCCAGGAGTTGGTTGTTGTCAAGCTATTGACCTTTAGCGATGAGTTTGAGTGGCAGGACTTAAAGCTATTTGAGCGAGAAGCCAAAGCGCTGCAAATGCTCTCGCACCCTGCCATTCCCCGCTATTTGGACTACTTTGAGCTACACCTACCTCATGCCAAAGGCTTTGCCCTAGTCCAGACTTACATTGACGCTTTATCTTTAGAAGAACAGGTCAAAACTGGACGTACCTTCACCTCGGCCGAACTTCAGCAGCTTGCCCAAGGAGTACTAGAGGTGCTGACTTATCTACATCAACAGCATCCTCCCATTATTCACCGCGATATTAAGCCCAGCAACATCCTACTCACCAACCGTTCTGGCAACCATGTTGGTAATATTTACCTCGTTGACTTCGGTTCCATTCAAACGGTTGTTAGTCCAGGCAGCACGATGACCGTTGTCGGGACTTACGGCTATATGCCACCTGAACAATTTGGGGGACGGGCAACGCCTGCCTCTGACCTTTACAGCCTAGGTGCAACCCTAATTTATCTAGCCACAGGCACTCATCCGGCAGACTTGGCAGAAGACGGCTTACACATTGAGTTTGACCAAGCCGTTAACCTTAGCCCCCAGTTTGTTAATTGGCTTAAGTGGTTGACCCAACCCAGCCTCAAGAAACGTCCCACATCTGCTAGTGAAGCATTGCAGGGACTCAGTGCCAGTAACCTTGTACCCACATCATCCGCAGCTATTCGGCAACCGGCAGGGAGTAAAGTCAAGCTCACAAAGAACTCACAGTTCATTGAAATCCTAATTCCGTCCGCAGGATTTAGCCTGGAAATTGCTTTTATGGTTATCTTTGCCATAGTGTGGTTAGGCTTTCTTTCCATGTGGACAGGAGGTGCCCTGTTAGCAGGGGGTGGGTGGTTTGCGCTGTTTTCAATTCTGCACTGGTCAGTCGGACTCATGTTGGCTGGAACGATTCTCTTCACCTTATTTGGTCGAGTTCGCCTGCGGATTGATTCAAATTCAGTGTATTTAAGTCACGAGTTATTCGGTCTGAAGCGTGTCCGTACAGGCTCCAGGCGGGATATCTCGAAGCTGGTACAACCTGAACCTTTTTACAAGCAAGTACGAACCAAACATGGTACACGACAGGTGTTGGTCAAACCGGGCATTGTCCTTTGGGTGGGAACACAAAAATACGAATTTGGCGGAAACTCTGGAAATAGCTGGTTTAGTCCCAGCAATATGGGATTGTCTACAGAAGGGTTGTCCGATCCAGAACTTGATTGGTTAGCTTATGAGTTAAGTGATTGGCTAGAGATGCCGATTGAACACAGGTCATACTAATAGGATTTACGGAGGAACGCCACAGATAGCAAGGGCGCACGTCAGTGCGCCCCTACGTGGTTTAAACGTCAAGTTGCGTAAGTCCTGACTAAATCCGGCTTTAACCCCCTTTACCGGAACCACAGGAACTCCCTTGCATTTGGTTGCAGAAATGTATTAAGAACAATCTCAATAACATTGAGATTATTTGCAGTTAGTTTCAAGCCCTTAATGAGATTTATTTTGGGTGTGATAGGTCAAGTAATTCTCAAGTGAGGTAGAACAAGTGCTACCCTTCCTTAATCTTTCTAGATATTGATGGTATAAGACTTTCAGGTTCCCTTTGGCTTCCTCCTAAGTCCGCTTCACAATCAAAAACTTCTGTCTGTATCACAACTATTAATAAGAGCAATTTCAAATCTTATTAAGTTGCTTTATTAATAAGGCAGAACAATATATAAATAAAAGAAGCAGCTTAATGAGAATTATTATAAACAACTTGGATGTTGTTTTAGTTATTACCGTTCAGTGAATGGAGGAATTGCATGGAATGTCACAAATGCCACACCAACTGCCATAATCGACAAGGCAAAAACAGCTTCTTGAAATGGTTACGTAAAAATCGAGAAAAACCGACCGTTCAATCCGAAAAAATTTCTAAAATTGCCTTAGTGGGAACGCCTAATGTCGGAAAAAGTGTATTATTTAACGCTTTAACCGGTGCTTATGTCACAGTGTCCAACTATCCTGGGACAACGGTAGAAGTTTCTAGGGGTGAGGCATCGCTAGGGAATCAACGATTTGCGGTGGTGGATACGCCCGGAATGTACTCGCTAGTGCCTATTACCGAAGAAGAGCGAGTTGCGAGAGATTTGTTATTTAGTGAATCTGTAGATTTGGTAATTCACGTTGTGGATGCCAAAAATTTAGGGCGAATGTTGCCATTGACATTTCAGTTAATTGAAGCTGGTTTGCCCGTGCTTTTAGCTGTCAACATGATGGACGAAGCGCAGCGATTAGGGGTTCAAGTTAACCAGGAACATTTAGAGAGGGAATTAGGAATTCCAGTCGTTGTTATGGCAGCAGCACTCAATGTCGGTGTAAGGGAATTGAAACAAGAGGTGTATGAATATGGTCAGTCAGGTTGCTTATCCGGAGCCAATTGAGGCCGCGCTCTCCAAAATCGAATCGCTTCTTTCCAACGAGAACGAATTATCCTTGCCGAGGGCAATTTCTAAGCGCAGCATTGCCTTACTGCTATTACAAAAAGACCCAGCCTTTTGGGAGAAAATAAAGCCCAGTCAAGGACAGGCGAGGGAAATTGAAAGCGCGATCGCAGATGCCGAAACCGAACTGCAAGAACCCCTGAGTTTTGCGATCGCCAATGCGCGACAGCAGCGAGCTTGGAAGCTAGAAAAAAAAGTCCTCACCGAACCCTCTCAAGAGACAAAACTCGTCACGGAGTGGTTGCACAAGCTAACGGTTAATCCGATTACAGGATTTCCCATCTTAGTTGTAATTCTCTACTACGGCATTTATAAATTCGTAGGAGAATTTGGTGCAGGTACGCTGGTTGATTGGATTGAAACTTCTTTTGAAACACACATCAATCCAATTGTCAACCAAGTCACAGCTCTGATTGTTCCCTGGCCAGCAATTCAGGATTTGATTGCCAATGAATACGGCATCATTACCTTAGGAATTCGCTACGCAGTTGCGATCGTACTGCCCGTTGTCGCCACCTTCTTCTTAATGTTTTCCCTATTAGAAGATAGCGGCTACTTACCCCGATTATCTCTAATGCTCGATCGGTTGTTTAAATGCATTGGTTTATCCGGTCGTTCTGTGATTCCCATCGTACTAGGATTAGGTTGCGATACGATGGCAACAATGGTGACGCGCACCCTAGAAACTAAACGAGAACGATTAATTGCTACATTCCTTCTTTCCTTAGCAATTCCCTGTGCGGCTCAGTGGGGCGTGATTGTGGGATTGTTAGCCCAAAAGCCTGCTGCACTGCTTATCTGGGGAGGATTTATCACAGGTATTTTTATGGTTGTGGGCTTTTTAATGGCTCAATTGCTACCTGGAAAACCTGCCGGATTTTACATGGAAATTCCCCCTTTACGGTTTCCTAAAATCAAAAACATTCTGACTAAAACTTATGTCCGGATGAAGTGGTATTTCCTGGAAATTCTGCCTCTATTTATCTGGGCTTCCGTTTTTATTTGGATTGGGCGATTGACTGGGTTATTTGATGTCATTATCAAAGCCCTAGAACCCGTTGCCTTAGCGTTAGGATTGCCGAAAGAAGCAGCACCTATTTTTTTATATGGCTTCTTTCGGAGAGATTATGGCGCGGCTGGATTATTTGATATGCAGCAACAAGGAATTTTTAGTGGCAATCAATTAGTAGTTGCTGCGGTTGTTTTGACCCTATTTTTACCTTGCATTGCCCAGTTGCAAATCATGATTAAAGAGCGAGGAGCGAAAATGACAATTGCTATGACGGCATTTATTTTCCCCTTTGCCTTCTTAATGGGATACTTGATGAATTTAGTTCTAACTGTATTGGGGGTGAACGTTTAAATGATTCAACTTTCGTCGGTGAAACAGGGAAAAGGCGGTACAGTTGCAGCACTCAAAACAGAGGATGAAGCCATCGTCCGTCGCTTAATGGCCATGGGAGTCAGTCCGGGAATTTTCCTCACCTTAGAGCAACGATTTCCGTCTTATATTATTAAAGTAGGCAGAACCCGTGCGGCTGTCGATCAGGAAACAGCACGAATCATTTTTTTGAATGGAACTACAATCTAGTCGAGTTCTGAGAAAGACTGAAAAAGTATATTTCAGTTACAAAATTAACCTCTTTCAAACCCTTTTCCTATTCGGTGAGGGTTTTTAATTAGGCTGAAAATAAGACAGAAGGCAGGGGACAGAGGGCAGAAGGGATAAGAATTGGTATTAATTTGTTCCCCCCGTTTAGATTCTCCCTCGCTCTCCTTAAAAAGAGGGAAAGTCAGAGGATGCTGCGCTTTTGTTTGATGGGGACTAGGGACTGTTTTCAAGTCCCCCTTAAAAAGGGGGATTTAGGGGGATCTGAGCTGTAGCAACCTTAATAAATTGGTATTAGGACAACTTTTTGCATTTTATTATCAATAAAAAACTTTCAAAACATTATGGAGTAATTGTTAAGACTGCTTTTGATTCAAAATATTTCTCAAGAAATCCAAGGCATTTTGTTAATAAATATCTCGTAGTAAGAAATTATACTCACCAAAGTTTTACAGTTGACTTTACCCATAGAAAGAAGACCAGCCATAAGCCATACCTGAAACAGCATCAGGGGTTCAAAAGGGTAGGAGAGTAAAGTCATGACCGGATTAGTAGCAACAAACAGCGCAGTCGTTATCGCCAAACATGAGAACTCAACGGTGGCGTTGAAACAATCCGACCAAAAAACAAAACGGTATTCTCAGGTTGCTTGTAACCCAGTTCATGTCATTTCCGGACGGGTGCGATTTCGAGTTCCTCAACTTGCCACTAATTCAACTTATACTCGGCATCTGATTGCTTTGCTCAAGTCTGAAGCAGATGTGATGGAATTGCGTATCAATACGGTAGCGGCATCCATTGCCATCACCTATCACACCCACCAACGCTCAGATGTAGACATGCAAGGGCATCTAGTGCAGTTGATTCAGGTGGCGGCCTCCGATATTAAAGCTGGGGAAGTGAAGACAGAAAATGAAGAATTGCCACTGACTCAACCCCTGTTTTCGGAAGATAATGATTGGTCTGACTTAATGCTTCCGGCTTGTGCAACAGTTCTGGCTTTGCTGGGTGGGCCGTTGCAGTTACCGATTCCTAGACTGATTATTGCAGGTTCGGTGGCTATCGCCAGTTTGCCGGTTGCCCAGCGCGCAATGGAAAGCCTGTTCGTGCAGCATCGCCTCAATATTGACTGCCTAGACTTCCTAGCAATTACTCTTTCTTCCATGCAGGGGAACTTGCTGACACCGGCGCTGGTGATGACATTGCATGAAATTGGGGATATTATTCGCGATCGCACAGCCCGATCTTCCCACAGCCAAGCCTCCGATCTCCTGGATTCTCTAGCTCATTTTGCTTGGGTGGAACGGGAGGGTGAAAAACAACAAATCCCGGCAGCGCAAGTGCAGCCCGGTGAAACTGTGATTGTCTATCCCGGTGAACAAATTCCCGTTGATGGCACGGTACTGCGAGGCAAAGCTTTGGTGGATAGGCAGAAACTTACTGGGGAGTCTATGCCCGTCTTGCAAGAACCGGGACAAAGTGTGTTTGCTTCTACATTAGTGCGTTCTGGAGAGCTTTATATTAAAGCCGAACGAGTAGGAAATGAAACCCGTGCTGGGGCAAGTATTCAGCTAGCACAGCAGGCTCCCGTTCATGATACTCGCATGGAAAATTATGCGGCGAACATTGCCGATAAAGCCGTGTTACCGGCGTTGATGCTAGCAGGTACGATGTGGCTGACGACGGGCGAACCCGCCAGGGCTGCAGCTATTCTCACCCTTGACTTTGTAACTGGAATTCGGGTGTCGATGCCAACAACATTTCTAGCTGCGCTGACGCATGCCACCCGACACGGTATCTTGATTCGCTCAGGACGGGCATTGGAACAATTAGCCAAGGTAGATACGATTGTCTTTGACAAAACAGGGACGTTGACACAGGGAAATGTGGCGGTTGTTGCCATTGAAACAGTAACGGGTCGAATGCCTGCCTCGCGAGTTTTGGAACTATCTGCCGCCGCAGAACAACGTCTGACTCATCCCGTTGCCGAGTCTGTGATGCACTACGCCCAGGAACAAGGTGTCGGAATCTTGCCGCGTGGTGAGTGGAACTATGAAGTGGGATTAGGGGTTCGGGCTGAGATTGAGGGGGAAACGGTTTTAGTGGGCAGTGCTCGCTTTTTGCGTCAAGAAGGAGTGAGGATTGACTGCCTTTATGAACCCCATCGGTGTACCCAACGAACCTGTTCTAGAGAGGTAAGATGCCGAATTTCAGCCAGCGACTCGTTACTGTATGTCGCCACTAATGGAGAATTTCAAGGGGTGATTCAATATGCAGACCCCTTGCGAACCGAAAGCCGTTGTGTCCTCCAAGCATTGCAAACTGAGTATGGCATGGAAACCCATCTACTGACGGGGGACAACCCAACCAAGGCAAATGCCGTCGCGCAGGAGTTATCAATTCCTTCTGAATATGTCCATGCAGAAGCGTTTCCTGAGCAAAAAGCAACGATTATCCGTCAGTTACACGAGGCAGGGAAAACCGTGGCGTTTGTCGGTGATGGGTTAAATGATTCTGTGGCTTTAGCGTATGCAGATGTCTCGATTTCGTTTGCCAATGGTTCAGAGGTTGCCCGAGAAACGGCGGATGTGGTGCTGATGAATGATAATTTAAATGATTTGGTGGAAGCGATCGCGATCGCCAAACAAACCATGCACATTATCCAGCAAAATACCGCCTTAGTAGTCGTACCGAATTTAGTTGCTTTAGGTTTAGCCTCAACGGTAGGACTACATCCCCTTATGGCAACAGTGGTTCACAATGGAAGTGCGATCGCGGCGGGTATCAATGGCCTACGGCCTCTCATGCATGGCCATCGAGCTCAGGAAACTGGCCAATCGAATTAAACACGAGCTTCTTGAAATGCTTGCCACACTTGTCAATTATGTCACTGCAAAATCTATGGCACTTAACCTACAATATTGACCAGTCCTCAAGGATTAAACCTTTGACACGCTCAAAGTCTTGTCGATTACGTGTGATTAGGGTTGCTCCTTGACTTAAGGCGATCGCTTTTACGTGACTCAACCTTAGACTCCATAACAGAACTTTATCCTCAGATTTAATTTTTGATATTCACGTAAAGATTCGCATAACTAGCTTGTCGCAGCTTCCATCGCTCGTTAGAGTTATAAGTTCGTACCCCAACTCTCATACCGTCATTTACAGGTTGCAACAAACCCCCGAGTGGAACGGTAGAGTTTTCGGCTTCTTCCGGGAAACTACTGAGAAGGGGAGAAAATTATTCCAATGTGTTCCGTAATCCTCACCAGGAAAATCAACCCCAAAATGTGCCAAGGTTGACTTACCAGCCCTTGATTGGTAAGCCTGTTGGAGGGTGGCAATGTATTTCACAACGGTTCTCTAAAGTTTTTCTTATTATGGACTCAAAAGACATCAAGCTTAAATTTCCTGTGTGGCAATACCTCAACCAACCTGTCTTTAGTTCCAAAACCAAATTGGTACTCAATCCCCGGCTTTTCGCGTATGTCTACCGCATTAAACTGCTAGAACGCTGCTGGGTTAAACAGTGTGATTCTCAGGGGCGTCACTGTAACTAAAATTTGAGGGTTGTTACACATTTGATTAGCATATTTTTCATGTAGTGTCTTGTCCGTTGACAGTTTACGCTCAATACACTAGCTACATGACTCAATATGCCGATAATTTCATAAAATTTTATTTCGGTAATAGGCTAATGTGATGAACTGATGTCCTGTTACCATTTTTTATTTGAAGTGGCAATATATAGCATTTCTCATGCTTGTGAAGTACACCTTGATGAAGTCAGGGAGTCAGGAAGAAGAGTGTACCACATATAAGTGAGAATTGCTACAAAATCAATTTTTTAATCTTATCATTAAACAAATGAATTCTTATTTAACGACAAAGCGAAATGAAAGCCGATAATCTGCATCCGTTGGCGAAAATAAAATCGATGAGCTTGAGTCCGTTGTAGACCACTATCTAGATGAATTGCCGCACAGTTTTCGGTTTGAGCATAATTCACTAACCAATCCCATAAAGCAGCACCATACCCTACCGAACGCTGATGAATATCAGTAACTAAATCATCTACATAAAGAATTTTTCCCGATGATAGCTTTTCTAAAAATCTGAATCCGGCTAAGGCTTTGATATTATCTTTTTCTGCCAAATATACTAAAAAATATCCTGATTTTTGTTGTTGCTTGACTCGATTAATAAATTCCGATTGAGTCAGGTGTGGCCGAAGCTGCACCATGACGGGAAAGCATTGAATGATTTCCTGATCGGAGTTAGCAAATTCGATTTGTATGGGCATCGCATTGGATTAATAGGAGAGGAAAGAGGGGTAGACATAACCCCTCTTCTAACTTCAACTAATAACAGGTACTTCACCGAAAGCGGCGGGAATCCCTTTCCGTTTAAGCAGGGATAGCCGTGTACCGATTGGTTATCTGTTGTGTGTTATTTATTTTATTGACAAACAACAAACAACAAACAACAAATAACTAAACGTAAGTAAAGTATGAATCAGTTAGATTCAGTTGGGAAGAGGCAACATTGGTCACCACTCCAATCAATTCATTGCTGGCCTGACCTGTGGCATAAATACCCGTCCCATCGGTTAATTGCCCAAGCTGATAGGAACTCGCTGACCCATGCAGTACGATAGAGTCTTCCAGTTTGTTGAAATCGGCAATTACCCCATAGTCAACTTGACCGATAGAAGTGGGAATACCGTCATCGTAGAATACCTGGTTAGCATTCCCCAGTATAAATTGATCAGCTCCCGTGTCTCCTTGCAGGTGATCAATCTCTCCTGTTCCTAAGTTCGTAGCGGTAGCGACTCCATTGAGGATGTCATCTCCTGAACCACCCACCAGATGGTCATTCCCAGAACCACCCAGGAGAAAATCATTGCCCGATTGACCCAAAAGCTGGTCATTGCCTGACCCCCCAAAGAGGGTATCATGACCGCTAGCGCCATCGAGAGTATCGTTCCCACTAAAGCCTTGGAGCGTGTCATGGATAGCTGTACCGAATAGGCTATCATCATTACCCGTGTTGTTATTAGGGGGAGTACTATCTCCAGGGGTTGGAGTAGGAGTAGTCGAGGAAGCGATCGCCCCTACTGTCACAAGGGGATTACCGATTTGGGGAGGGGTTTGCACCGCACCACCGTTGTCTGCCAAGGCAGCCAGTTGGGGGTCAATCAGACTTGCACCGGCCGTCACCATGACATCATTAAGATTCAGGTCTGACCATTGCACATTGCCCCCACCATCAGTAAATTGTTTGGTGGTTTGATGCTGAATATTCCACTTATTGCCTCCATTATTGGCAATGTTATCGGCAACAATTGAATTGGTGAGGGTTGTGGATGCACCACCCCCCAAGAATCCTCCACCTTGAAAGCCTGCGTAATTGTTGGCAACCGTGGTATTGGTAATCGTAGTGGGGCTAGAACCATTAATTAAAGCAATACCACCCCCTAAACCACCTGTGCCATCAGCCGTTTCAGCTCGGTTGCCGTAGACGGTACTATTCGTTAGGGTGACAGGAGTATTCTCTCCTACCCATAAGCCCCCACCTTGCTCTAGAGCTCGGTTGTTGGCAATGGTGGTGTTGGTAATTTCTACGGCCGCATTCCCGGCACGGAGTCCACCCCCAAAGGAGTCTCCCCTGGTATCTTTCACCACTTGGTTATTGATAATCGTGCTGTCTGCAACTACGATGCGATCGGAGTCATAGCCAAACAGGAATAGTCCTCCCCCTTGCCCTGCGCCGAGATTGCCGTCAAATCGGCTACCCCGAATCTCGATCGCTTGTCCGGAAGCACCATCGGTGTAAATTGCCCCCCCGTAACCTCGGGTATGAGGGCCGAATGCTCCCCCCCGTGTTGAGTCATTATCCTCAAAGACTGAGTTTTCTACCCGTACTCCACTCAAGACGGTGTTAATGGCACCCCCATTAATCCCGGTATTATTGGTGAACTCACTTTCTGTCACGGTAAGCTGGCTTTCACTTTTAACGGCGATCGCCCCACCACCTCGTTCACTGATACCGGTTGCGTCATTCCCGTTTGAGCTATTGCCGATAAATTCACTTCCTGTAATCGTGTTGGTACTTTGGAACCCGGCAAAGATGGCACCTCCACCGGTGCCATTAGCGTTGTTGTTTTGAAACACGCTGTTTTCAACCACTAATGTGGTGTTGCTGGCCGTCCGAATTCCTGCACCTGCACCCTCTTCACCCACGCCAGTGGTGTTACCATTAGCAATCGTCAGGTTGCGGAGAGTGAAGGAACTCGAGAGGATATCAAAGACACGGTGCGCGTTATTACCACTGATGGTTAAACCGGCTACCCCTGTCCCATCAATCGTCAAGTTGTTGTTGACGGAAAGTTGGTCAGATGTAAGGGTAATCGTTTGATTGGCTAGGTTGGAGGCAAAGCGAATGGTATCCCCAGCTTGAGCAAGGGCGATCGCTTCTCGCAAAGAACCCTGTCCACTATCAGCGACAGACGTAACCGTGATGATACTCATGGTAAATTTGTCCTTACGTATTGTTTGTCTTGACCTGAGAGGGAGGAGTCAAGAAAAATTTGGCTCTCCTCTCTTTTTTTTGGTCATTGGTTGATAGTCATTAGTCATGAGCCTTTAGAATGGAGCCAATGACTAATGACCAACGACTAAGAACGAACGACCGAAATACAGACAAAACGATTCGATATTAGGTGAAATTCATTAGTGAGAATTTTGAGAAAATACCAGTCTGCGATGGGTTTCCTAAGCGATTACCCATAGAAATCCGTACCTGTACTTAGCACTCCAAGTGAATTAGAGCTAACTGAGAAGCGCTACAGGATATGGCTTTTATTGGGTTAAATGCAGTTAACTTTACAAGGACGGTACAGTGAGCACAATTATTGGAAGATAAGAGGCTCTCATCATCAAAAGTCTAAGGAGTAGCCTCCACCAGGAATCAGTCATTTCAAATCCGTTTGAATAACCAGATTATCGTAGGGGCGGGTTTTGATGATAAGTTTTCGGTACTGCTAAAGCTGATTCCTAAACCCGCCCTTACAGGTTTTATGAGGGGGTAAAATATGTCATTCTTATACCCAATTGGTATCAAACGAATCGCTAAACCAGTTTCTACAAGCCAAAACTTTTACGGGTATGGGGCTCTTGCTTACGGTTCCCAAAATGTAGCGTAGTTAGGTTCTAGGATAAGTGGATTGAATTGGGTTGACCCCAGTGGCAAGCATTCAACTTGTCTTTTTGTGACGATGTGGGTACTGGAATCATCGGTTATCCGGGAAAGCGTTTGGGTAATGGACACGATTTTATCGTGAGTGGATTCGAGGAATATTACCTTGGCTCCCGATACGATGCCTTGGATCGAATGGTGGGCATAATCTACTAGGGAGTCGATGAACACTAGGCTTTGATTCCAAGCCATTGGGTTGTGCATGGTAAATCCTTAGAATTACGGGTTTTATGTAGAAATACTTGGTGAGGCAAGCATTCTACATCGCATTAAAACACCAGTATTGGAGAATTATGGGCTGGTAGTAGACGCCCGTTTTTCAGTTAGTTTACCCTGGCAATTTGTTGTTTGATAACCTCAATGATGAGGTGGAAACAACACTTATATTCTAACTTAGAGCTGTTTTAAGGGTTTAACTTCTCTAAGTAGATTTGTTTCTAGTATTTACCTAAAATTTAATCAATCGCTCTATCTTGAGGATTATCTTCTTCAAGGCTTCATCAACTCTTTAAACTTTGTTTGTAGATTAAAACGTTAGGAATAGAGTTTGGAATAATCCGGACTTTACCACACCTGTTTCATTAAAAAAATGCGTCTGAGTCATCCCAAACGCATTGTTTTTATTCGATTTTAAGAGTGAATCTAACTTTGTAAACTATTGTGCATTTAATTGGGAATTGGGTTCAGCTTTTGCTGAGGGGAAGGACATTCTACCCTTCCCAGCTATACCATTTAAATGCTGATTAGCTTAGGGCGTTAGCTCCTCCCACAACCTCAAGAATTTCTTGAGTAATGGACGCCTGCCGCGCCTTGTTGTAGGACAGTGTGAGGTTAGTAATCAGTTCGCTGGCGTTATCACTAGCGTTATTCATGGCCGTCATCCGGGCTGCGAGTTCGCTAGCGGCTGACTCTTGTAGTGCTCTTAGCAATTGATTGTTTAAATACAACGGCAGGAGAGCATCTAGAATTTGTACGGGGTCTTGTTCAAAAATCATGTCCCGAGGAAAAGGTGTAACTTGAGGCGCAACTTTCTCTCGTGTGACTTCAAAATCGCCGCCGCGCGTCGTCAACCTGAAGATTTCATCATCCTGTGCTTCTAATCCTTGTGCAGTCAAGGGCAGCAGGGTTTGAACTACCGGACGAGAACTAATTAAGGAGACGAATTTGGTGTAAACTAGTTCAACTCGATCTACCGATTCTGAGAGGAACAAAGAGAGCAAGTCATCAGCAACCATTGATGCTTCTGACGCGGTAGGAATCTGTTCCAAACCCGAATATTTACTGGCAATGGGTTGATCGCGGCGCTGGAAGTACTGGGTGGCTTTGCGCCCAATCAGGACGTACTGGTAATCCAGATTTTCGTTTTTTAGCTCTTGAGCGCGAGCTTCAGCACGGCGGATGACGTTACCGTTGTAGGCACCACATAAACCGCGATCGCCGGTTACAACCAATAATCCTACCGTCTTAACCTCTCGTTGCTTGAGTAGGGGTAAGTCTACATCTTCAAACTGCAAACGGTTTTGTAAACCATAGAGAACCTGTGCCAATCGGTCAGCAAAGGGGCGAGTAGATGTCACCTGTTCTTGGGCGCGGCGCACTTTGGCGGCGGCAACTAGGCGCATTGCTTCGGTGATTTTTTTGGTATTTTTGACCGACTGAATGCGATCGCGAATAAATTTAAGATTAGGCATCGTTTTGTTGGCAAGTTATTTGTTATTTGTTGGCGAGTTGGCGAGTTGTTGGTAGTTAGAAAAAATACTATCCACCAACAACGCATCACTAATAACTAACAACCCATTACACAGAGACTAAAAACGTCTGCTTGTATTCTGCGATCGCTTCTTTGAGCAGGCTTTCGGCCTCATCCGTGAGCTGCTTGGTATTCTGAATGATTTCCATGTACTGCGGTTTGCTGGTTTTCAGGTATTCCCGCAGTCCCTGAGTAAAGCTGCTGACTTTTTCCACAGCAATGTCATCCAAATAACCATTCAAGCCAGCATAGACTAGTGCCACTTGTTCAGCTACGCTCAGGGGTGAGTATTGAGGCTGTTTCAAAATTTCCCGCAAGCGCTGACCCCGTGCCAATTGAGATTGGGTGGCTGCATCCAAATCGGAGGCAAACTGAGCGAATGCTTGCAAGTCATCAAACTGCGCCAATTCCAGTTTGAGTTTACCGGCTACTTTTTTAACCGCCTTGGTTTGTGCCGCAGAACCTACCCGCGATACGGAGATACCAGGGTTAATCGCAGGACGTAGACCGGAGTTAAACAAGTCAGAAGATAAGAAGATCTGACCATCAGTAATCGAAATTACGTTGGTGGGAATGTAGGCCGAAACGTCACCCGCTTGGGTTTCAATAATCGGCAGTGCGGTCATGCTCCCCCCGCCCAAGTCATCACTGAGCTTCGCTGCTCGCTCCAACAACCGGGAGTGGAGATAGAACACATCTCCAGGATAAGCTTCCCGTCCGGGTGGACGACGCAAGAGCAGGGACATCTGGCGATACGCTTGAGCTTGCTTTGAGAGGTCATCGTAAATCACCAAAGTAGCCTGCCCTTTGTACATAAAGTACTCAGCAATGGATGCTCCCGTGTAAGGCGCAAGGTATTGCAGGGTTGCTGGGTCGTTGGCGTTTGAGGCTACCACTACGGTGTAATCTAACGCGCCTCGTTCCTCCAGTGCCCCTACTACCTGAGCGACGGTTGAGGCTTTCTGGCCGATGGCGACGTAAACGCAGATTACATTCTCACCTTTTTGGTTGAGGATGGTGTCAACTGCGATGGAAGTTTTCCCCGTTTGGCGGTCTCCAATGATGAGTTCCCGTTGTCCCCGTCCGATGGGAATCATGGCATCAATCGCGGTGATGCCGGTTTGCATCGGTTCGTGTACCGAACGCCGTTGAATGATACCAGGAGCACCGGATTCAATCAGGCGAAATTCGGTGGTGTTGATTTCTCCCTTGCCATCAATCGGGCGGGCGAGGGCGTCTACAACCCGGCCAATCATGGCGTCTCCCACAGGAACCTGAGCAATCTTACCAGTCGCTTTAACAGAGCTCCCTTCTTGGATACCCCGACCTGCGCCCATCAATACGGCACCCACGTTGTCGGCTTCTAAGTTCAGGGCGATACCCACTTCACCGTCTTCAAATTCGACCAATTCCCCGGCCATGCACTTGTCTAAGCCATAAATCCGGGCAATGCCATCACCGACTTGCAGAACTGTACCTACGTTGGTGACTTGAACATCTTGGTCGTATTGTTCAATTTGCTGGCGAATAATGTTGCTAATTTCGTCGGGTCTAATGCTAACCATTTCTGTTCGTTGTTTATTGTTTGTTGTTTGTCGTTCGTGAGTTTGTTGTTTGTTGTTTGTCGGCAACTAATAACCAATAACCAACAACTAACAACCAATAACTAATTTATGCTGCACTGGTTAGGCGCAGACCAATGCGGCGAAGTTGCCCTCGCAGGCTGGCATCGATTAACTGAGAACCGACTTTAATAATCACCCCACCAATTAAATCTGGATCGATTTGGGTATCGAGTTCTACTTGATGAGCGCCCGTCATCGCTATGACTTTTTCGCGAACGGATGCTTTTTGATTGTCATTTAGTTCTACAGCAGAAGTGACTTCTGCGAGAACGGTTTGCTTCAACTTCCGTAGGAGAGTTTGGTATTGCTTACAAATACCTTCTAAAAATAGGATACGCCGCCGATCAACTAAGAGGTTTAAAAAATTCTTCATGAAGGGGTGAAGATCGCCGCCAATCCTGCCCAGTACAGCTTTTTTGTCTTGGGCTTTCACGATAGGATTGCCTAAAAATTCCTGTAATTCGGGTGATTCTTTGAGGAGATTTAGGATACCGCCTACATCTTCACCGATTTGGTCGGTGAGGTTATTAGACTGAGCTAACTCCATCAATGCTTGGGCGTAAGGTTCGAGTACCTCCGCCGTTAATGAACTCCCTTTCACGGTCTACCTCCCAATTGTAGCGATGCTGCGGTCTATTAAATTCTGTTGAGCCTGTTCGTCTATGCGCTCTTTGAGTTGCCCTTCGACACGCTGTAAGGCCATTGTGGCCACTCGTTGACGAAGTTCTGCGATCGCTTTTTCTCGCTCAGCGTTCAAATTTTTAACCGCTGTTTCTTTCATGCGTTCGACATCTTGACGCGACGCTTCTAAAATTGAAGCTTTTGCCGCCTGAGCATTTTCTTCTGCGGAGGCTCGAATTCGTTCAGCTTCTGCCTGCGCTTGCGCCAATTTTTGTTGAGCGTCGGCTAATGCCGTGGCGGCTTCTTGTTGCCGTTTTTCTGCATCTTGAATGGCTTCTTCAATTTTTGAGCGTCTTTCAGTTAAGGTATTCCCTAAAAATTTACGCCCAAAGAAAAATAGGACTGCGATGATGATTACGAGGTTAATCAGGTTGGTATCTAAAATGTCTGTATTTAGACCCAAGCCACCTTCTGAACCTCCTTCCGCTACGGCTTGAGCCGCTGCGATAGCCAGGAAAGAGAAACTACTCATAATAGCCATATACAACTGCAAAGACTGGTTATTGCTCATCAATTGACTGGTGTAGCCAGCCAACTTAATAGGAAATCGCAAAAAACTCCACGATTCCTCCCTTGACCTTTGAGAAAGCTCACTCCCCATCCTCCGGGATTTAGTGGCTTTAACAGATGTTTGAATTGTGAAGTTGTGAAGTCTAAGAACCCTAGTAAGCCTGAACGTCAGGCATTAGCGCTCGTTGTTAGCTGGGTGGAAAGATGTTCAGCTTTTGCGGAAAACTAAGAATAAGAAATCCTCTGCTTTTTCTGCTACAAAGCTTGATTGTCTAAAAAAGCTCCTCTCACACCTTCACCTCTACACCCTTTTTCTACGAGATTTTACGCCTAACGCTGACTAACAATCACTTTACCGATTGGCCAGTTCAGGGCCTAAGAGCTTCTCTAAAATTTGTCGTGACAGAGCATCCACTTGTTGTTCGAGTGAGGAGAGTGCCTCTGCCTTTTGCTGTTCGATTTCCTGTGCCGCTTGCTCTCGTTGTGATTGGGCTTCTGCTTGAGCTTGAGCCATCTTCTCGGCTGCCAGTTTTTGAGCGTCTGCTTGTGCTGCCGCAATCGTGGATTGACCTTTACGGCGGGTGTCGGCTAACTCGAGTTCATACTGCTGAGCTAGCTTCTCGGCTTTGGTTAGCCGTTCTCGTGCTTCTAGCAGATTTTTGCGAACATAATCGTCGCGACCTTCAATAGCCTTGGTTAAGGGTTTGTAGAATATGGCATTCAAAACCACAACTAAGGCAATGAATTGCAGTGCCATTAGTGGTAGGGTGGCATCAAAATCAAACAAGCCCCCTTCTTTGGCAGTGGCTTCGGCTGCTTCGACAGCTAGTAATATTGTCCAGTGTGTCATCATTATTTAAAAGACCCCACAGCGCGAAAAAGGGTAAGCTACTTCAGTTGAGATGGGGATACTTTACGGTAAGGGTGGGCGAAAAATTTTCCAGCACTCGAGCGAACTATGTTGCGATCGCCGGAGTGCTGGGGTAAAGTTCTAGGAAGCGAATGGGTTAGCAAACAACAGCACTAGGGCAACCACCAGACCGTAAATGGTTAGCGCTTCCATGAACGCTAGGGACAATAGCAACGTACCGCGAATTTTACCTTCCGCTTCGGGTTGACGTGCAATTCCTTCTACGGCTTGACCCGCAGCATTTCCTTGACCGATTCCAGGGCCGATCGCAGCAAGACCCACAGCCAGAGCAGCAGCAACAACGGACGCAGCAGCAATTAACGGATTCATGGTAACTTTCCTTTGTTTATCTTTAAACTACAGTGAACAATGAAACAGAGACTTCCACCTTAAATACACCGCTTCTTAAAGCGGACTTGGGAAAGTTCTGAAGTGGGCTTGCATCAAGACATCCTTTGAGGGATTTCACCTCGTTAGTGATGCTCTTCCAGCGCCTCTCCAATGTAAGCGGCCGCTAGAGTTGCAAAAATCAAGGCTTGAATGGCACTGGTGAATAATCCCAAGGCCATTACGGGCAGTGGCACAAACAGAGGAACCAGCAGCACTAACACTCCCACAACTAATTCATCCGCTAGAATATTTCCGAACAGACGGAAGCTGAGGGAAAGAGGCTTCGTGAAATCTTCCAAAACCCTGAAGGGTAAAAGAATTGGTGTGGGTTGAGCATAACCCGCAAAGTAATTCACGATTCCTTTTTTACTGATTCCAGCGTAGAAGTAGGCCAGAGAAGTCAGCAGGGCAAAGGCCACTGTTGTGTTAATGTCACTGGTTGGAGCCGCTAATTCCCCTTCCGGTAGCTCAACGAGCTTCCAAGGAACCAACGCCCCTGACCAGTTGGCCACAAAGATGAATAAGAATAGAGTACCGACAAAAGGCACCCAAGGACGATACTCTTTCTCCCCTATCTGATTTTTCGCTAAATCCCGGATGAATTCCAATGCATACTCCATAAAATTCTGGATACCACTGGGAATTCGCTGGATATTGCGAGTTGCTGCCAATGAAGCCACAACCAAAATGGCAATCACAACCCAAGACGTAAGGAAAACCTGCCCATGTACTTTGAGGTTGCCGATGTGCCAGTATAAATGCTTGCCAACTTCTAATTCAGCAAGGGGGAAAGAATTCAGAACGCTCAAACCATCTATCATTTCCATTCCGGAGATTTCCCCGTCGATCTAGAAAGGGTCAAAAGTTCGACTGACTGACTTGCTTGCCTACTTAGATGTAGGAAACAGGGTGCTTTGTAGCACATAGACGATGACTGCGGCTTTGTACGTCAGAAATCCTAAAAATATGGGCAAAATTTGCAAATATTGCCAACGAGTGGCAACAATAAATAGCCCAATAAAAAGCGCGAACCGGGCAGGACTCGGACGACTTTTTTGTTGACCTAGCCGCTCTACGTCTTTGGCCAACATTCTCAAGTAAACCACACCTGTGCACGCCCCGATCAAATAATTCAAGGCAATGTCAAGTGAGTAAAAAACCCAAGCACTGATAAACGCAATCCCTGTAATGGCAAGTGTAACCAACAACAGAGTCTGTTTGAGTTGGTAAAACTCTTGCATTGAGGAATCTGTTTCGGGGAGTTGAGAACTTCCTTGAGGAAGTTCCTCCATTTCCGAGGTGAGTTGAGGAGAGTCGTCTGACAAGTTCACGGGTAGCAGCAACAGCCAGTCCAAAATGTTGGCTCATATTAAATGAGTCATGCATTGGTATCATACCACGTACCGGTAACAATACTTAATCAAGCCTCAGCAAAGTAGGGAAGTCGGCGGCAACTGACTAAACCCCTCGATAGGGTTTGCTCATCAAGGCGTTTTAGGTTGAGAAACGGACAAGGGAGGAATATATTTAAATACCCTTCAAATTTTGCCTGACACTCCCTACATTACACCCTGGCATGGATTCCGCATTAATCTCCTGACAAAATTCATAAATTTCGGGTGCAATTTGTGCTATGGATTTTCCTTAAAATGAAGGTCTATTCCTGATCTCCAAAAATTATGACCGTCACTTCCTCCACCCCTCAAACCCCTTCAATTATTTACCCCAGTGCTGATGGTGAACCTGTGGCAGAAACCTACGATCATCTTTATGCCATTTTGACAACCTTAGAAGTTCTTAAACAATATCTCGCAGGGCGACAAGCTACCGTTTTAGCCGACCAATTCCTTTACTACTCTCAAGGGTTTCCAAAACTGCGAATTGCTCCGGATGTTATGGTGATTTTTGATGTTGCGCCTGGAGGCAGAGATAACTACAAAATATGGGAAGAAGGCCAAGTTCCAATTGTCATTTTTGAAATGACTTCTAAAGGGACAGAAGACCAGGATAAAAGCTTTAAGAAAACTCTGTACGAGCAGCTAGGCGTAAAAGAATATTGGTTATTTGACCCTAAAGGCGAATGGATACCCGAAAAATTACACGGGTATCGTTTACGAGGAGAAACTTATGAGTTAATTACAGATAATCGCAGTGAACCCTTACAGCTACGGTTAACCATTGAAGGAAAACTCATTGGTTTTTATCGAGAAGATACTGGAGAAAAATTGTTGATTCCCGATGAGTTAGTGGCAGCGCTTGAACAGGAACGCCAACGTACGGAACAAGAACGCCAACGTGCTGAGCAAGAACGCCAACGTGCCGAACAAGAACGCCAACAACGGGAATTAGCTCAACAACAAATGGCCGAAATGGAAGCAATGATCGCTCGCTATCGAGAACAGTTTGGAAACCTGCCTGAGTAGTGTCAAAATTAACCCTATCAATAAAGGAAGCAAAGAAATCAATAGGTTCTAGTAACCACAACTTTCCTAGTGCCGCCAGAGGATATCTTTGTGTCATAGTGACTGTGCTAATTTGGCTTCAAATTAGCACTTGTTGCCCATGACTACTATAACGAAAGATGCCAGAAAGCACATTTTTGGAAGCAGTCATGTAAGTTAGAAGCAAAATTCTATTACCAGTATTAACTTTCGGTTAACACAATCAATTGCTGATTGAGGAGCGATCGTACTTCTTCCAGGCTCAACTTGATACCTTCTAAAATTTCTCTCACCGTTCGATGTTGGCCTAAATTTTCATCACAAGCTTTTAAAAAGTCAAATTCTTGTTCTGATAAATTAACAATTTGATAATCGTAATTAAACAAACACTGACTTGGCCAGCCATCTATACAAGAATTAAGCTCTGGAATTGCCGCCATAAGCGCTTCATCCGATGACCAATCCGATGAAGGTAAGGGTGAACGTCCTAAGAAAAATTCATAATGACTTACATCTGGGTCTAATAATTCAATTAAACGATAAAGTTCGCGATCGCTTAATTGCTTTGCCCGTTCCATCAACTCCGGATTTTTCCCAACAAGTCGCTCTAACTGCCAAGAGCGAGGATTAGAAAAACCAATAAATTCTAATTTCGAGGCATCAATGAGTTCAAAAAGGGTCTCAATGTTATAGTCAATTTCCTGGGGATGAACGTACATATCTGCAAAGTTAGCATCCCGTTGATTTTCTAATGCCCAACGTTCCCGTTCCCGCTTGACAAGACGATTTTTTTCTGGTAAAGATTCAAACAACTGACGCCCTAAATTCACGCCATCACGATAATCACCTCGCCGCTCACCCTGAAGGAGTGCGATCGCTTTTTGCATTAGTTGAATCTCCCATCGTCCCAACTCCGCATACACAAAAATATGCATTAAGCCGCCTGGAGCCAGCTTTGGAGCTAAAGCTTGGATACCACGAATGGGATCGGGTAAATGATGCAGAACACCTACGCAGTTAATCAGATCGAATTCCCCCTCGAGTTGCCCCACATCGTACAAGCTCAAATGATGAAACTCAACGCGCTCTGCTCCCGAACGACGGCAACGTTCCCGCGCTACGTCTAAAGCTCCACTACTTAAATCAATCCCCACTACAGACGCTTGGGGGTTGAGATGAACTAAATACTCTGTCCCGACACCCGTTCCACATCCCGCATCAAGAATACGAATGTCTTGCTTGTGCGGTTTTTGTCCTGTGCAAAAGTTATACGCTGCAACCCAATTCCAGCGCCAGTTGTATCCGGGAGGCGCTTCATCCAGTAAGGGTTCTGGCGGAAATGGGTAAGTATCATAAAGCTTTTGAACAGCAGCGCTAGTATCGTGGGATATATCCATAACGAACGAGAATGTGTTGCCAGGTGGATGAAAATGGGGTTTATGGGTGGACAAGAAAACACTCCCCACTTTCCCTCATCTTCTTCATCCTCTTAATTCTCTCCTGAGTGTGGCTCCCTTGTAACGTTTGACTTTGCCCCTTCGAGTTTCTAGGGATGGTGACTGTAACAAAACTTATGGTGATTCTCAGTGATTAACGGCAATTAACTATGATAACTCTGTAAAATACGGGAACGTGTTTTATACAGTTCTTAACAAATAAGTTCAAAACAACAGAAACGTTTTAATCTAAAGACTGATCTGGTAAAGCCCAGGAGTTTGTTTATTGAAGGCGTCACGGGAAATCCTGTTCTAGTTTCGGATGGGAAGTCAACACCGATGCGCTTAGCCTAAAGTAAGCGAAAGTGACCTGCATTGGCATCCTGGTCAGGCTTAACACAGTAGCAAAGCAATTGTCGATGGGAGCTTTTGAGAACCAATGAGTGTTAAGGCAAGTGGTGGAAGCTCGGTTGCGCGTCCGCAACTATACCAAACGGTACCGGTTTCAACGATCATCCAAGCCGAACAGCAAGATCGATTCCCAGGAAGTGGTGAGCTCGATGAACTCGCGAGTTACTTCCGCTCTGGGACAAAACGCATAGAGATTGCAGATACAATCAGCAAAAACTCTGACCTGATTGTTTCCCGCGCAGCGAACCGGATTTTTGTCGGGGGTTCCCCGATGGCATTCCTAGAAAAACCTGTAGAAGAAGTTCCTCAGGAAATGGCGATGGCAACTGCCGCACCTGGCAGCGATGTCAGAGACACCATGAAACTCGGGACTGCCACTTATGTAGAAAGTGGTGGTGGTTTTTTTGAAGGCTTGCGTAACATTTTTAGTGCGACATCCAGTGGGCCGTCCCCGGCGGGTTTCCGGCCGATTAACGTCGCCCGCTATGGTCCTAAAAATATGCAGAAATCGCTGCGTGACCTAGCGTGGATGTTGCGTTATGTAACTTACGCGATCGTCGCTGGCGACCCGAACATCATTATCGTCAATGTTCGAGGTTTGCGGGAAATCATTGAAAATGCTTGTTCTGGAGATGCCACCCTAGTGGCATTACAGGAAATGCGCGTTGCTTCGCTGGGGTATTTCAAGCGCGATGCAGAAGCAAACAATATCGTTAGTCAGTACTTTGAAATTCTGGTTAACGAATTTAAAGCCCCAAATCCTTCGGATAAATTACGGCAACGTCCTTCAGGCGATAAGCAAGGGTTGCAACTGCCTCAAAGTTACTTTAATGCGGCAGAACGGCGTCCTAAGTTCGTCATGAAAACAGGTTTGTCGTCATCTGAAAAGCAAGAAGTCGTGAAAGCGGCTTACCGACAAATCTTTGAGCGCGATATTACCCGCGCTTACAGTCAGTCCATTTCCTATTTGGAATCTCAGGTTAAGAACGGCACGATTTCCATGAAAGAATTCGTTCGTCGCCTGGGTAAATCTCCTCTATATCAAAAACAGTTTTACGAACCCTTCATCAATAGCCGTGCTCTAGAATTAGCCTTCCGGCACTTCTTGGGTCGTGGTCCTTCTTCGCGAGAAGAAGTTCAAGAATACTTCTCCATCGTTTCCAAGGGCGGTCTAGCGGCACTCGTGGATGCGTTGGTTGATTCTAAAGAATATTCTGACTACTTCGGTGAAGAGACGGTTCCTTACCTGCGGGGATTGGGTCAAGAAGCCCAAGAATGCCGCAACTGGGGAATGCAGCAAGATTTACTTCGGTACAGTGCGCCATTCCGCAAAGTCCCTCAGTTTATCACAACATTTGCCAAGTACGAGCAGCCGCTTCCAGACCAACATCCTTATGGTTCTGGCAACGACCCCTTAGAAATTCAGTTTGGCGCGATTTTCCCCAAAGAAACTCGCAATCCCAACACTCGTCCGGCTCCCTTTGGGAAAGATACCAAGCGTATCCTGATTCACCGAGGTCCAGCCGTTAATAACCAAAACAGCAATCCCAAGGCACGGGGTGAGTTTCCCGGCACGCTCGGCCCGAAGGTGTTCCGCTTGGATCAACTGCCGTTATCGGGCATGAGTAGCCAAAGAAGCGCTAATTCTAGCGTCAAATTCTCAGAAAGCTCTACCCAAGCAGTGATTCGGGCTTGTTATCTGCAAGTGATTGGACGGGAAGTTTACTCCGGTCAGCGCTTGAAAGTGGCGGAAATTAAGCTAGAAAACGGCGAGATTACAGTACGCGAGTTCATCCGGATGATGGCTAAGTCGGACTTGTTCCGCAATCTGTACTGGACGCCGTTGTACGTCTGTAAGGCGATTGAGTACATCCATCGCCGTCTTTTGGGTCGTCCAACCTATGGGCGGCAGGAGAATAACAAGTACTTCGATATCTGCTCCAAGAAGGGCTTTTATGCCTTAGTGGATGCAATTATCGACTCTCCGGAATACTCTCAGGCGTTTGGAGAAGATACCGTTCCCTACGAACGTTATCTAACTCCAGGAGGCGTAGCACTGCGTTCGGTTCGCTTGGGTAGTCTGGGCGAAGATACTGCCACCCGTGTTGATAAGCAAGTGACCCCCCGCTTTGTGGAATTGGGTCAAGTGACTGAAAGCCGAAGTGAGCCGGATATTCAATTCCGGGTGAATCAGGGTGTCACTACCAAGCGCGAACAAACCAAGGTCTTTAAACTCACCGATTTGACCAATAAGACTACGGTGGGAATTTTGATTCGTGCCGCTTATCGGCAGGTGTTCGAGCGTGATATTGAGCCTTATGTCGTCAAAAATCAATTCTCGAACCTAGAAAGCAAGCTGAGTAACGGCGAAATTTCGGTTAAGGAATTCATTGAAGGCATTGGCTGTTCTGAGCTGTACATTAAGGAGTTCTATACTCCCTATCCCAATACCAAGGTGATCGAACTGGGAACCAAGCATTTCTTGGGTCGTGCACCGGAAAACCAAAAGGAAATCCAAAAATACAACCGTCTCCTGGCGGCTGAAGGGATTCGTGGGTTTGTGGGAGCACTGGTGAACAGCATGGAGTACCTACAGGCATTTGGTGAAGATACGGTGCCTTACTGTCGCTTCCTGACGCTGCCTGCAGCCAACTTCCCGAATACTCAGAAGCTGTATAACCGACTCACCAAGCAGAATAAGGATTTGGTTGTTCCTAGCTTCGAGTCGGTGAAGCCGCGTATGGATGCGGCGAAGATGCCTTTGACCGGGAAAGCGATCGCGGACTTGAAGGCCAAAGACCGACAGATGGATATGAGCAAGCCGAAGTTCGTCGAACTCGGACGCTCCTTCCTCAATGGCGAAGGCCAGTCCGTGGAAGCCGGTGTTGGCACCACCCGTCGCAAGCCTTCTCGGATTTTCCGCATGACCGTTGGGGCTAATCAGGCAGAAATGGCCGTGGTGATGAATGCCATCTACTGTCAGGTCATGGATGTGTTTAGCGGCCAGGTTCCGGCGGAGTTCCGTCGTACTGACTTGGAGAGCAAACTCCGCAATGGTGAAATTTCGGTACGTGAGTTTGTGAAAGCTCTAGCCAGTTCGGAAATCTACCGTCGTCGCTTCTACACGCCGTATCCCAATACCAAGGTGATCGAGTTCTTATTCCGGCACCTACTCGGACGCGCACCTGCCACTCAATCGGAAATCCGACAGTACAACAAACTGCTAGCCGATGGCGGCTTGAGAGTTGCGGTAGAAGCAATGATTGATAGTCCGGAGTACGCTCGTTACTTTGGCGAGGATGTGGTTCCTTACAACCGCTATCCGTCCTTACCAGCAGGTAACTACCTCGGTAGTGTGAAGGCAGCTTCTGATTTGGTGAAGCAGTCTTGGTCTGATTTGTCGCCTTCTTCTCTCAGCAGCCGCTTTAGCCGATAGTGAACTAAAAAGTGTTCAGCCAGCTAGGGGTATTCATTTCATCGCAAATGGGTGAATACTCCCTCGTGATGGATGAAGCTGAGATAGCAGCTAGTCTCTCGTAGAAGGCTCAATCGGTTCTCCTCTGAATCTGTACCAAACAAGGCGGTTCAGAGGAGCTTTTCCTTCTCGCAAATAGTATAGAGACGCCATATCGAATCAACCGTCCGCAAGGGGAGGAGGGAAATCTTACTCCCTAATTTCTGTTGCCATTTTTTAAGAAAGAGGTCGATCCCTCAGAAAAATAGGGTCAATTCTGGCGAAATCTGAGGATAAATATTACAAAATATTACGAAGCCAGGAATAATGTGAACAATCTATCGCAGAATATTTGCGGTAGGTCGCTGTAGCCCTGACTGATGAATGGCTAACTCCTTGAGCAAAATCTAAAAATACTTAACAAATTTTTAGGTGGAGCAGAGTTCGTTCAAGTAACCCTCTGCGCTGATAGGTAAAGCCCATTGGACAAAGTGAGCTAACGATCTCAAAATGCGAATGCCAGTTTAAACCCACCTGGTTAAATAATTTCTGGAGGAATCCATAGATGAGTATCGTCACGAAATCGATCGTGAATGCAGATGCCGAGGCACGTTATCTCAGCCCTGGCGAACTAGACCGGATTAAAACCTTTGTGACCTCTGGTGAGCGTCGTCTTCGCATTGCTCAAGTCCTGACCGACTCTCGTGAGCGCATCGTCAAGCAAGCTGGTGACAGCCTGTTCCAAAAGCGTCCTGATGTTGTTTCTCCCGGTGGTAATGCCTACGGTGAAGAAATGACTGCGACTTGCTTGCGTGACTTAGACTACTACCTGCGTCTAGTCACCTACGGAATTGTTGCAGGTGATGTTACCCCAATCGAAGAAATCGGTTTGGTTGGTGTTCGCGAAATGTACAACTCTCTGGGTACTCCCATTCCGGCAGTGGCCGAAGGCGTCCGGGGTCTGAAGAATGCTGCGGCTTCTATGCTATCTGCTGAAGATGCTTCTGAAGCTGGCGCTTACTTCGACTACGTGATTGGTGCAATGCAGTAAGGTAAAACCCTTTACCTGCTAACAAGACGCGACATTCGCGCCTTTACCAAAAAATTCAAGAGACTAGGTGAGATAGGAAATTAGAATAATGCAAGACGCAATCACCGCTGTTATTAACTCTTCTGACGTTCAAGGTAAGTACCTCGATAGCGCTGCTCTAGAAAAGCTCAAGGGCTATTTCACAACTGGCGAACTGCGGGTACGTGCAGCAACCACCATCAGCGCTAATGCTGCCACCATCGTTAAGGAAGCTGTTGCTAAGTCCCTGTTGTACTCTGATATCACCCGTCCTGGTGGTAACATGTACACCACTCGTCGCTATGCTGCTTGCATCCGCGACTTAGACTACTACCTGCGCTATTCCACCTACGCTATGTTGGCTGGCGACCCCTCCATCCTCGATGAGCGTGTGCTTAATGGTTTGAAGGAAACCTACAACTCTCTAGGTGTTCCTATTTCTGCTACCGTTCAAGCAATCCAAGCGATGAAAGAAGTGACCGCTAGCTTGGTGGGTGCTGATGCTGGTAAGGAAATGGGTGTTTACTTTGACTATATCTGCTCGGGCTTGAGCTAAGTCAGTACGCTTGTCTTAGTTAATTTCTGAGCTTGTAGTCGGTTGTCTCATGAAGGTCTGGGAAGTCAGTTGTGAGTGCTAGCTTGTTAGAGGCGAGTCTTGCCTGAGTATAGAGAAGGAAGATGAGTTTTGACGGTCTAGTATTGATAATTGACTCCCGACCTTTGTTCTGTTAGAAATCCTAAGTTTTGTGATTGTGGTGCAGCCTAAGCTGGATGAAATGTTTGACCAGCAATGCCAGGGGCATTGCGTAGGCTGAAATTCATCGCCACCTACCCAGAATTTTGATCGTTGGAATAACGGTTCGCTTCAAAAAACAACCCTTCAAATTTAAAATTTCTTAACCCCATCACAGGAGAAACCCCCCATGAGAATGTTTAAAGTAACGGCATGCGTTCCCAGCCAAAGCCGGATCAGAACCCAACGGGAGTTGCAAAATACTTATTTCACTAAATTGGTTCCTTATGATAACTGGTTCCGCGAACAACAGCGGATTATGAAAATGGGTGGCAAAATCGTCAAGGTTGAGCTGGCTACGGGTAAGCAAGGAACCAATACAGGCTTACTTTAATCTTTACAGAAAGGTTTTTGACCAGGAAAGAGTTAGGGGGTCATTTACGACCCCTTTTTTATTTGAGTTGCCGGATAAAAAAAAGAAAAGGCGAATCTTATACTAATGAATTAGCGATTTGGGACACAGTTGAGTTAGTGTTATTGAATATCAAACCGCTTTTTATCAGCTCTGCGTTGTTGTTAGGGACTCAAGTTTAGTGACTCTGCGCGACCTGATTTTCTTTGTGAATCCCTCACCCCAGGAATGGGCGCTCAATGCTCGTTTATTGAAATGGCTGACATTTTTATGGATGTTTATCGGTTTAGCTGTTTTGTTCTCGGCGTCGTTTCCGAGTGCAGATGCTGAGTTTGGGGATGGGCTATATTACTTCAAGCGACAGCTCATTTGGGTCGGTATCGGTTTGATCGGATTTAATCTGATCGTGCGATCGCCCATACGTTACATTTTGAGCACGGCGCACTGGTTTGTAATTGCATTGTTGATGTTTCTGTTCGTTACCCTGATTCCAGGTGTGGGAACTACAGTCAATGGTGCCACTCGCTGGATATCGGTTGGACCAGGGACCCTACAACCTTCAGAGTTAATTAAGCCCTTTCTAGTGCTACAAGGGGCAAGAATTTTTGGGCAATGGAATCGACTTCGTAATCCAGTACGCTTATTCTGGATCGGAATTTTTTCCCTGGTGCTGTTGGGGATTTTGCTCCAGCCTAATCTGAGTACTACAGCATTATGTGGGATAACCTTGTGGCTGATTGCACTCGCCGCAGGATTGCCCTATTCTCACATCGGCGGTACGGCGATAGGCGGTTTCATGCTGGGTTTTCTTAGTATCAGCTTGAGGGAATATCAACGGCGTCGCGTCATGTCGTTTCTCAATCCCTGGTCTGACCCCATGAACGATGGCTATCAACTCGTTCAAAGTTTACTAGCCGTTGGTTCTGGTGGCACTTGGGGTGCAGGGTTTGGGTTATCACAACAGAAACTCTTTTATTTACCGATTCAGTTTACCGATTTTATCTTTGCTGTATTTGCTGAAGAATTTGGCTTTGCCGGTAGCCTGTTGATGATGGTGCTGATTATGGCTTACGCCACGTTGTCAGTGATTGTCGCCTTGAATGCGCGGAATGTTGTACATCAACTCATTGCGATCGGAGCGATGATTTTGATTGTAGGGCAGTCGTTGTTAAATATTGGCGTTGCGACTGGGATGCTACCCACCACAGGTTTGCCCTTTCCCTTCTTTAGTTATGGCGGTAGTTCGATGATTGCCAGTTTGGTGGCGGCAGGATTACTGATTCGAGTCGCACGAGAAGCAAGTGAGGCCGAGGTTGTGTCTCTCGAGGGGCGTCGTCAGTCTATAGCAGAACGGCGGCGGCAAAGACGGCAGAGATTGCAGGAACAGAGATGAGGAGAAGGCTGGGGAGCGGGGGTGCAGGGGAGCGGGGGTGCAGAGGAGCGGGGGTGCAGAGGAGCTGGGGTGCAGGGGAGCTGGGGTGAAAAAAGACAGACAGACAAATTGCCTTCTCCTGACTCCTGACTCCTGACTTCTGGCTCCCTGACTCCTGACTCCTGACTCCACCAACAAAATGCCGTATATCCTGAAGAATCAATCCTCAGCCTGTAGTTATGAAGAGTAGCGAACTCGCACTTTTAGGCAAACATGGCAAACCGGACAGGCAACGCTAACTCAACGATGCAAAAAGCGGTTGGCCAGACAAGGGAGCCTGTTGCATTGCCATCGGCCAGCAATAATTAGGATGCTTACATGGTCTGGAAATTGCTCAAGACTGTCAAGAAAGCTGTCATCGACGCTTCACAGTTTTTTCTCCCCCAAAATGGTGGATATGCCACTCATACAGTCATCGCTGTTGTCGATCATGATGAAGCATTGGCCGAACAGCGTGAGAAAATGCAGCTCGCGCAGCTTAAGCTTCAGTATCTCAAACATCGAGACAATTTAACATTCCAATCCCAACAAGCGAAACTGAATGCTACCCGTATACAGGAACTTCAAGCATTCATCCAACGTGCAGAAGATATTCGCTTGCAAAAAAGCCTAGAATTCCAACGCTGGAGTTTAGAACAAGAGAAAGCTCTACAATTAGAACTTTTTGAGCGCAACTATACACTCCAACGCCAACTCGTCACCTATCAACGGCAAACCTCCCTCCAAATTGTAGAAGAACAAAAAAGACTAGAAAATTCTCCCATTTGGTTAGTGGCTTCAGACATTCTCAACTCCTATCCAGAGGATGAAACCTTACCGCTACGAGTCTTCTTTGCCCCTCCAAAACTTCAGTTTGAGCGCTTTACCAACACGGCTAGTCTAGCCGCCAAACGTTTCCCAGATGTAGAACTTACCCTAGCCGAAGGATTACGGCAATTTTTCAGAAACTATTCTACATCCGGCAGAGCCATAGACTTTTTAGCCGGTGCTTGGGTAAGTAAATCGTTCCACAGTGAAGCCAGTATTAAAGCCCTCTTCGGTGTCCTCAAATCTGAGCCAACTTTAGTCTTAGAATCCGAAGTTGATGGCGATTATCTCAATTTTCGTATTGCCTACTGGGGTTTAAATTGGACGAAATATCGCTACGAACCCATTATTTCTCGTTTGCCTTATCGAGATATTTTGTATGAGTCTGCCAAAACCCGTGCACGGCGATGGTTAAAAACACGCAAAAAGTTAATTGCTGCCGGAGAGAAGCCCGAAGAAATTGATAAACTCTATGGTCGAGATAATGTAACTAACTTGAGAATGTTACTGCGCGAAGAACGATTTCGAGTGGTTGGCATTGATTCGAGGGAATTAGAACTCAGCTATAGCATCAATAAAAAAGATTTCGAGGCACTATGCCAGTTTTTAATTATTTATCACTGCGTCTTTTCAGGCTTAGTTGCCGATGAATACTTTTTAGTGCAGTATAATTTACCCCCTTTACTCCCTAAACTACTGCCGAATTTAACCAACCGAGTACCAGATACAGAAGTCGTACAAGAACTGATTCAATCCGTAGTTTTGTATTATCAAAAAGTCTATGGAACTCTCGAAGAAGAACGGTCTAGCTTAATCCCTGAACTCGCTCTAGATTTAGCCCAAAGTTTAGCTTATTTAAGCGATAAAAAGTGGGCAAAACAACAGTTCATTCGCTCCCTGCAATCGTGGCTCAATCATCGAGGTTTGTTACCCAAAGATGAGAGCGAAGCGCAAAGTTTTGTTCTGTTACTAGAGATAATGGAAACAGCAGTAAAATTAGAAGACAAAGACTATGCTGAAAAACTGAATCAATGTTTAGTGGCTGTTGGAGAAGATAAGCAACTCAATGTAACAGACGCTTGCTACAACCGAGGAATGCGCCTCTGTCGGGAGGGAAATTATGAAGCGGCTATTACCGATTTTGACCAAGCTGTTAAACTCAATCCCAGATTAGCCGATGCTTACTACAATCGGGGGCTAGCTTATGCCAAATTAAAGGACTATGAAAATGCGATCGCATCCTACACCCCTGCCATAGACATTCATCACAATTGGGCAGATGCTCACAACAATCGAGGCAACGCCTATTATAAACTGGGAAATCACGAACAAGCGATCGCAGATTATGACCAAGCCCTGCGTATCAATCCCCACTGTACTCAAACCCAGCGCAATCGAGACATCGCTTGGGGTGTACTCCAAGAAATCAAACGTAAACAGCAGGAAGAAGAAGCACAAAAATACTCACAAGAAGCCCAACGCAAACGCCAGCTTGCCCACGTCTCCCTCGTCCACACCTTGACAGGACACTCATCTTATGTATATACCCTAGCCATCAGCCCAGATGGGCAAACCCTAGCCAGTGGTAGTTGGGATGACACGATTAAACTCTGGCAACTCTCCACTAAACAAGAAATTTGCACCCTCACCGGGCATGCCAGCAATGTGCGGACTGTGGTGATTAGCCCCGATGGCCACATGATGGTGAGTGGTAGCGATAACTTCGCAATTAAGCAATGGCAAATGAGTACAGGGGCAGAAATTCGTACCCTCAATCATCATTCCGGTTGGGTGTGTTCCCTGGCCTTGACTCCGGATGGACATACACTCGCCAGTGGTAGTGGGGATAATACCATCAAAATTTGGCAACTGAGTACCGGAGAACAACTGCGTACTCTTACCGGTCATTTTGGCTACGTTTATGCCCTCGCTATCAGTCCCGATGGGCAAATCTTAGTCAGTGGCAGCGCTGACAAAACCATCAAAATTTGGCAACTGAGTACCGGAGAACAACTGCGTACCCTCACCGCACATTCTAGTTACGTTTATGCCCTCGCTATCAGTCCCGACGGGCAAACCTTAGTTACTGGTAGTGGGGATAATACGATTAAAATTTGGCAACTGAGTACCGGCGAAGAACTGCGTACCCTCACCGGACATTCTAGCTACGTTTACGCCCTCGCTATCAGTCCCGATGGACAAACCTTAGTCAGTGGCAGCGCTGACAAAACCATCAAAATTTGGCAACTGAACACCGGAGAAGAACTGCGTACCCTCACCGGACATTCCAGCAACGTTTATGCCCTCGCTATCAGTCCCGATGGACAAACCCTCGTTAGCGGCAGTGGGGATAATACCATTAAAATTTGGCAGGTGATTTAGACTTAGTTTGTAGTAAGGGCTTTAGCCCTCGTTTGTCTATTGAATGCCTTGTCCGAGAAGAGATAGACTCTCCTTAAAACGGTCAGACTTCGAGCTATACTGCACTGATGTGAGAACCGCCATATTAACTTAGAAGTTTCAGAATCTATGAAGTACTTAATTACTAGCGCCTTACCGTACATCAACGGCATCAAACATCTGGGAAACTTCGTAGGTTCTATGCTTCCTGCTGATGTGTATGCGCGTTTTTTAAGACAAGAGGGCGAAACAGTTCTGTTTGTCTGTGCAACGGATGAACATGGAACTCCGGCCGAACTCGCTGCTTTAGAAGCAGGACTCGATGTTGCTACCTACTGTCAAAGACAGCACGAACTCCAAGCCACAATTTATCAAAAATTGGGGTTATCCTTTGATTATTTTGGTCGGACTTCTTCCAGTTACAACCACGAATTAACCCAGTATTTCTACAAGCGTTTGGATGAACATGGATTTATCGAAGAACGGGAAATTAGTCAAGTTTATTCTTTAGATGACGAGCGCTATCTTCCCGACCGCTATATTGTAGGAACTTGTCCAATCTGTGGTTATCAATCGGCTAGGGGCGACCAATGCGAAAATTGTACCTCGGTATTAGACCCCACTGATTTAATTGAGCCACGTTCTGCTGTTTCCGGTAGTACAAATTTAGAAGTTCGCAAAACTAAGCACCTGTTCTTAAAGCTTTCTGCCCTAAGTGATGAGGTACGTGCTTGGGTGAATGAAAACAAAAATTGGCCGAATTTAACCAAATCTATTGCCATGAAATGGTTAAATGAAGGGCTACAAGACCGAGGTATCACCCGTGATTTAAGTTGGGGTATCCCTGTGCCTCGTCCAGGCTTTGAAGGGAAAGTTTTTTATGTTTGGTTTGATGCGCCCATTGGCTATGTAGCGGCCTCTAAAGGATGGGCAATGGAAAAACCCGAGGAGCGAGATTGGGAGCAGTGGTGGCGTCATCCCGAAGATACTCAGTATGTACAATTCATGGCCAAAGATAATCTCCCGTTCCATACCATTATGTGGCCAGCAACGCTTTTAGGAACGCGAGAAACTTGGAAAATGGCTGACCAAATTAAGGGTTTTAATTGGTTGAATTACTATGGCGGTAAATTTTCTACCAGTTCAAAACGAGGCGTATTTTTAGACCAAGCCATTGAAATTTTACCTGCCGATTATTGGCGTTATAGTCTGTTAGCAATGGCTCCCGAATCTTCAGATTCAGAATTTACTTGGGAGTTATTACAGATTAAAGTCAATAAGGAACTCGCGGATACTTTCGGTAATTTTGTCAACCGAATTCTCAAGTTTGCTGCCAGTCGATTTGGTTCTACCCTGCCGGAAGGGGGAAGTCCGGGTGAACGAGAGCAACAATTGCAAAATGATTGCGAAAAACTAGTCAGTAAACTGATTGGTTGCCTGAAGAATATGGAGTTTCGCAAGTCAACAGAAGCGTTGTATTCTCTCTGGTCAGTCGGCAATCAATACATTGATGAACGTGCACCTTGGAGCTTAATTAAAGAAAATCGGGAAGAAGCGGCTTTAGTGATTCGCACTTGCATTAATTTAATCCGCCTGTATGCGATTGTATCGAACCCGTTTATTCCCTTTACTTCAGAAAAACTCTTTGATGCTTTACATCTTGATGAAGCGGATAGAAAGAGTAAATTGAGTGATGCAATTAAGCTTGATGCGTTGCCTGCCGGACATCCCTTTGAGGTTCCCCCTCCACTATTTCGTAAGTTGGAAGATACTGATATTGAAAACCTACGGATGCAATTTGGGGGTTCGTAGTTACCGACTACTGGTTTTTGAGGTTTGTAGTAAGCGCTTCAGCGCTTCTAGCACGCTCTGTGCCAACTACGAACTCTGTATTAGTCGTCCAAAAGTACCTTAACTGCTTCATCCAAACTTTGGCTTGCTTGCTCGTACAGTTTAAAAGTACGATGCGTTGCTACACCGGAGACAATTCCTGCTGCGGTAGTAGCGGCGGTGGCAGATACGTTACCTAGGAACAATGAACCTGCTGCAACAAGACCAAAAATAGACGTTGTGGCGGCTAGAGCGATCGCTCCGGGGTTTTGAGCCGTCGCTGACTTAGCGACAATAGAAGGGTAAAAACAGTAGTAGCACTCATGTTAGACCAACAACAGGTGACAACTGAAGTTGAGACACCCCCCCTGGTAGTGCGGATGCATCCCGTCATTGATTTAACAGATGATCAATTTTTTGAGTTTTGTCAAATCAACCGAGACTTACGCATTGAACGCACTGCTACAGGAGAACTGCTGATTATGCCACCCACGGGTTCAGAAACAGGTGAAAGTAACTTTAGGTTAAGTGGTCAGCTTTTTATCTGGACTGAGCAAGATAGAACGGGTACAGGCTTTGATTCTAGTACAGGGTTTACCTTACCGAACGGTGCAACAGTTTCCCCTGATCTATCTTGGGTAAAACTGGAGCGTTGGAATGCATTGCCAAAAGAGCAAAGAATAAAGTTTGCTCCGATAGTTCCAGACTTTGTAGTAGAACTTCGTTCCCCCAGTGACACCTTAAAACATCTGCAAGACAAAATGCAGCAGTATATGGACAATGGTGTGAGACTGGGATGGTTAATTGACCGGAAGCGGCGTCGAGTTTACATCTATCGTCCTGGTGTCGCCGTTGAACAACTAGACAATCCTGAAACCGTGACGGGTAATCCAGAACTCCCAGGTTTTGTTTTGAAGTTGGAACAAATCTGGTAAAAGCGATTACCTGTTCGACTACTTAGGGTTAAATATCGAGTAACTTGAGAACAAGTTAGCCACTCATCGTGTAATGGGTTCATTCCCCATTACATCTATGCATACAAAAGGGGAACAGCATCATGGCAGACAAACACTCGTATCAACAGCAGGAGGATATCCCTGTGGATATGTTGAACGCTAAATCCAAACCTAATATTTCTTGGCAGGCTATTTTCTCCGCATTGATGTTCTTTTATATGTACCTGCCGATTTTGGTGCTGACACTTTATAGTTTTAATGATTCCGCCTACAGTGCCGATTGGAAGGGATTTACCCTCAAATGGTACACAAAACTATTTGACGATTCTCGGGTTCTGACTGCATTGCAAAATAGTTTGACTGTAGCCTTAATTGCTGTTGCCATTTCTGCCGTACTCGGAACCATGATGGCCGTAGGTTTGGCACGTTACCGCTTTCCGGGAAAGTCGTTGTATCGAGGTGTCTCTTTCTTACCTCTGATTGTTCCTGATATTGCGATCGCCGTTGCCACTCTTGTCTTCCTCGCTGTGATTGCCATACCCCTAAGTTTGTGGACGATTGTTGCCGCTCATGTGGTATTCTGCCTCTCTTATGTTGCCTATGTTGTCTCCTCTCGAATTGTCGGACTTGACCCTCATTTAGAAGAAGCTGCACTCGATTTAGGAGCAACACCCTTTCAAGCTTTTATTAGAGTTTTACTACCAGAATTAATGCCAGCAATTATTGCCGGTTGTCTCATCTCTTTTGTTCTGAGTATGGATGACTTTCTCATTGCAAGTTTCACGGCTGGTACAGGTGCCACTACTCTGCCGATGGAAATTTTTAGTCGCATTCGTACAGGCGTTAAACCCGATGTGAATGCCTTAAGTGTCATCCTAATTTTATTATCAGGAACCGTTGCTTTAATTGCTGAATTATTGCGTTATCGGAGTGAACAAAAGCGCTTGAATCAGTAGTTGTTGGTTAATCCGGGAATGGGAAGCCTCAATAAGTAGTATTCATGTATTACAAACAAGACAACTTCAACTATAATAGTCAGTATGCATATCTGCCTTAAAACTTGTTTAGTTATTTAGTCGGTGGGTTGGGCTATGATTGATTGTCTCAATGTGGCTCGCTATTTCATTGTAAGAGCATACGAGGATGGTATAGAAGCTGAAATGACCAATATGAAGGTTCAAAAGCTTCTATATTATGTACAAAGTCTACATTTGGCGATGTACGATGAACCATTGTTTGAGGAAGAAATTCAAGCATGGCGATATGGCCCTGTATGTCCTCCTGCTTACAAGTTTTACAGTGAGTTTGAAGCTAATCAACTACCGATTCCCAGCAAAGATTTATTGTCACAGATTCCTGATGATAAGAAAAAGCTTTTAGAAGAAGTTTGGCAATATTTTGGTGGCTATCATGCCTATCTACTTAGTGATATGACCCACTTTGAGTTTCCTTGGAAAAAAGCTCGTAAGGGATTGCCATCACACGCACGTTCCACCGAGCAGATTTTGCTTCAAGATATGAAAGCATTGGGTCATCAGAAGCTGGATGTAATAGAGCGTGACAACCCTGCCTATGAGTCGGTAATGTCGGAGATTTTGGAGGAATCTCAAACTTCACAATCGGATACTCGCATTCAAAAAGGAGAAGTGCTGGCTCACCTCAACTCCCTTCTCGATTGAGGAAACAGAGAACTTCAAACGTTCCTTCAAAAAACTTGTAAAAGTACATGGAACTGCCTTTGTTGAGCTTGTTGCGGAAATCTTAGAAAATTTAACTGAAGATCAGTATCCTCTTAATTCCCGTCATGAGCCGTTACCAGGAAAGATTCAATTAACAGAAGGATGGACGTTTCATAAGCTGGAGTTTAGGATTTCCAAAGGGGGCTTCTGGACAAATCAGATTGATGTATTTAGTCAATTCAACTACCTGCATAGTTAAACCTGTGTGGATTTATAGTCATGAACAGTTCGCTAAACGTCCTGCTGACCGAGAGCTAAAAAGTATTATCAAGGAAATCTTAGGCTACTAACTTGTACTGTACTTGCGCTGGATGACTCCTACGAAGCGTTGAATTATACAGAATTCCTAACCCGACAACGGAAAAGCTGCCGCCAGTATCCAACCAAAAAACATGGCACTCCCCAAAGCATAGCTCCACACTCGGTCAAGCCAAGCTGCCGCCAATGAAAAAATAACCATCAATAGAGGAAACAGGGGCAGTAATAAAAAGATAAAGCCAAGGTCGGGTACTAAATAAAGCACCAAAACAAAGCCACCAACTAACACCACACTTTGCCCTAACCACCAAGCCACCCGTTCAAACACTCCAACTTTCTGTTGGGTGATCGCACTGGCAAAAAACCAAGGAAAACAAGCCAACGACAGTATAGGCCAAAGCGTAAAACGCGCAGGAATTATTAACCACTCTAGCCACACCACTTGCGCCATCGCTCCAAAAGCAATCCAAAATAAGATAAATAGGACTATTCCAACCGCAACCGTGCCTCCTGTAGCACGAGGCAAACGAAACAAAACACCCCACCAAACCATACCCGCCACAAAAAACCAAATCCCCACCGCACCGCCAACCTGTACACCCCCTAAACTCTGAAGTTGCACCACCCGACTCAGCCATAAAAGAACACCCCCTGCAACAAAAGGCGCTAGGAATAATCCCCCCCAGCGTCGAAATGCAGGTATCTCCATCTGGTTTTCTATTGTCGAACCCACTAAAACAGGGGCAACTGCACCCAACAGCATCAACCACGCCACCAAATGCAACCCATACCAAATCATTCGGCGGTCAACATAGTTACTTGTACTCGATATCCCGAACGTAGCATTAAGCCATTTTAGGGCAGCTTGATGACTGGCATCGCGAAAAAGAATGGTAATGTGTTCAGCATTGGGAATCATAACCAGCGATCGCCCCCTTCCCTGAGCTAAATTATCATTCTCTCCACCCGCCGCCATCAATAACTCTTGAGCATTCCGAACAAAACCCCCCTCCCAACTGCCTGCCTGTAACTGAAGATTGCGCGGTGCAGATGGTGTTACCCCGGCACCAGTAGGCGAGACAGCCACCGTAGCACTATAGCGGTTGATATCGCGAATGGCAGCCGACATCACCGCACCACTTCCCATTGAATGCCCCAGTAATGCTAAACGAGTGGGATCGACTTCGGGTTGCCGAATTAAGGCACCATACGCTACATCCAAGTCTTGTTGCAATGGAAACCCCTGCAAGGGTGTTGCATTCGCCCCATGGCCTGCAAAATCCCATAACATCACAGCGTACCCTGCGTGTACCAGAACGTGAGCATAACCCAGCATCAACTGCTTAGAACCCGCATAGCCATGCGCGACTAATACACCTGGTACTTTTTTGGCATTTTGGGGAGCAACGTACAACAGGGGGACACCACCCTCATTAACTGATAACCCACTACGCACATTCAGCGATCGCATCACCAACCCCGTTCGCGCCGCCGTTACTCCCCACCAAGACAGCACAATTAGCAGTAGCGCTATGCACAACAAAAAATAGCGACGGCGACTCATATTCACCTTCGAGAAAGTGGGTTAACCAGAGACTTAATCATCTCAGATTACCCCAAGGAAGGATAGAGAAGGTATGCAACGATAGAGTTAAAACGAATAGTACTGACTTAACCTCACCAAAGATGTCGCAAGGAAGCCCCCACTCAAAAAAACGAAAATTCGTCCAGAATTTGATGTGATGAGTGGGGGAGGAATTGCGACCAAGATAAAAAGCGTAGCATCCTTCGACTAAGCTCAGGAACACCTTGATTTGCAGCAATTTGTGGTACAGTCATGTGGGTGAGTTTTTAATAGACGTGAAGCAAGTCCTGACACTGGTTGTAAAACTTCAACTCTCTACGGAACAGCAACAGTTAATCGCTGTAACGGCAGAGAGTTTTGCGTCAGCTTGCAACACCATAAACCAAACAGTTAACTCCAAATTAACCAACAGAAACTCAATCCAAGCTGTCTGCTACCACGACATCAAGCGCGAGTCTGGGCTGACAGCTAATCATGTTGTCAGAGCTTGCGCGAGAGTTGCCGCTAATCGCTTAACAGCTAAACAAAAAGGCAAAAAAGTTAAGTCATTCAAGCCTACAAGTTTTGACTGTGATGCTAGAACGTTTCAGTTTTTTGAAAAAGACTGGACTGTAAGCATCAGTACAAAGGGTAAGCGGGTTAAATGCCCAATTCGTGCCAGTAACTACCACAGAGGAAAACTGGCAGGGCAGACCCCAACAAGCGCTCAAATTTGTCAGCATCGGGATGGGGAATGGTATGCACACATTCAGGTCAAGAGTGATGTTCCATCTCCCATCAAGACAAAAAATGTAATTGGGGTTGATTTCGGACGAACAGAGATAGCCAAAACCAGTAC
>CAZPRJ010000052.1:0-53736 GCA_964588805.1 uncultured Microcoleus sp.
TGAAAAGACTGTTCTACCATTTTTTTGGGCGCGGATTATATTTCGGACAGGTCTAATCTGAACCCGTTGTTCTCGAATTGTACCCAACCAACTATTGCTGCGTTTGTCAGATTGAAATTGCCATTTCAGCAGGTGTCCTAACAACACTCCTAGCCGATTCCTCAGCTCTTGTCGCTCTTTTCTGCCCAACGATTCAATTTCCTCAATCAGGTTGAGTGTGTCTAATTGCTCCCATTGCTGAGTTTTGAGCAACATTACCTGCTCTTGAGTCCAGCCATAAAAATCTGTTTCATAGAGGTGAGATGTATGCATTCTTATTAATAGTTGTGCAGATCTGTAATAGCTTGAGGTACATGAACATCCATGTAGAGTGCGATCGCCACTTATAACAATCCTCTTGCCTTCATCCGCACAAAGAATGGAGTTGGCGATGCTTGAGATTTTGCCTGTTGTGCTTGCTCCCATTCAGTGCGAATTTCATTGTCAATTTCATCTTGGCGATCGAAGTAATACACCATCGCCGCATGAGTTTCTGATAGGGTTAGGTAAGGGTGTTGTCGGCACATTTCTTCCACTGACCAACCATAAGCTAAATAATCCATGACAATCTGAGCAACGCGCACACGCGGTATCCGTTGTAATCGTGCGGGTTGACCTTCCGCTTTCTCGATATGAGGATAAATTCTCCTGATGTCATAGCATTGGTTTTGAATCCCTACTGAAGCCTAGAATAACAAGTCTCGGAGGGGGTTCGTTGAGTTCGATAACCGCCTCACGGGTTCTTAACTCGCGCCACTGCTGGGTAGGAATAACAGTCAAATCGGGAATGCGAGAGGTATCCCACTTGCCAGCGCGAGGAGAACGTACACCAATCGCCACCCATCTAACGATCCAATCGCGTCCAGTACGCCCAATCATCGCGATCATTAGTTGGCAACTCCTCTTTGGGTAGCGATGCTGTGCTAGGTTTCACCGGATTCCGGACTCTCACCCAGTGTTTGCTGTGCCGCGTGTCGGATATGGAGAATGCGAACCGTAGACACATCTTCACCTTCCACAATAGTGAAAAGGATACGGTATGAGCTGCGCCCTCGACCATAGAGGAGCTGCCGAATTTCTTTAGTAAAGTAGTCGTTCTCCCGTGCTAGAGGACAACGCTTTGGCATTTCCGACAAAGACTCAATTGCTTTTAGCAGTCCTTCATACCAGCGACTTGCTCTCTCTGGTGATGTTACTTGAGACATCCTCAAGAACGCACCATCCGCTTCAGCTTCTGCCACACTGGAGATTTCAATGCGGTATTTCATAAATTGGTTGGCAGATCATACTTGCGACGTTGTTCTTCTGCAAACTCTGCAAAAGAACGGAACCGTCCCGCCTCAAAATCGTCTAATCCACGCTGGATGCCTTCTACAGCTTCTTCGTAGTCTTGTGCTTCCCACTCTAGAACACTGGCTAGCAGTTCAGCAGCAACCGTTGCGACATCTTTTCCCTGTCGGGCAGCTTTCTCAAGGAGTTTCGCCTCTGCTTCTGGGCTAAGAGTCACAGTAATTGTCATGAATCTGCTTTCCTCTACCTGCCAATTAAAAACCAGAAATTAATCCCTAGTCCACCCATTGTAACAACCAGTTAGAACTGGGCTGTCGAGTGAGGAGCGATTGCCTACGGCACCAGCAAAGCTGATCGCGCCAGTAACACTCTGCTGGCTAGAAAGGGCGATAATGCATATTAATGGATGGTCGAACGATTACCGTGCCTCTGGTTTGGTATCCAAGATTGCTTAATGCTACACCTGAACAGCGATCGCACCTCTGAGGCAAAGCGCGATCGCTCTAAAACAAACTTCTATTGAGGGACTTGCCAAATCTTAATCGTTTTATCCTTACTTCCAGTAGCTAGGGTCTGTCCGTCTGGGCTAAAAGCAATGGAAAAAATTTCGTCTGAATGCTCCTTGAGGGTGCGAAGTTCCTTGCCTGTGCCTATATTCCACAGTTTGGCTGTTTTGTCACCACTGCCACTGGCAAGAATCTGCCCATCTGGGCTAAAAGTGACTGAAGAAATCCACTGAGAATGCTTAGAGAGCAACCCCCCCAAGGTGCGAATCACTTGTCCTGTACTGACATCCCACAGTTTAATGGTTTTGTCTCCAGTGCTACCACCAGTGGCAATTATCTGTCCATCTGGACTGAAAGCACCGGAACGAACTCCATCTGAATGCCCTTTCAGAGAAGTCTTCTGCCACCCAGTGGGAACATCCCAGAGCTTGATAGTTTTATCCCAAAAGCCACTGCCACTGGCAAGAGTCTGTCCATCTGGACTAAAGGCTACGAAATATATGGAGTCCGAATGCCCTATGAGTGTGCGAAGTTCCTGCCCAGTATGAACATCCCAAAGCTTTACTGTTTTGTCTGTACTGCCACTGCTACTAGCCATTGTCTGTCCATCTGGGCTAAAAACAACGGAAAAAACTGCATCTGAATGCCCTTTGAAAGTGTGAAGCTCATGCCCGGTGTGAGCATCCCAGAGCTTGATGGTTCTGTCCATACTACCACTAGCAATTATTTGTCCATCCGGGCTGAAAGCAACGGAACGAACACCCTCTGAATGCCCTTTCAATATGAGCTTTTCTCGCCCAGTACGAACATCCCAGAGTTTGATAGTTTTATCCCATAAACCACTACCACTGGCAAGAGTTTCTCCATCGGGGCTAAACGCTACCGAAATAACTGTGTCTGAATGTCCAGATAGAGTGATATGTTCGGGAACATTTGCAGAGATAATACTGGGGCTAGCTATTTCTACCGGAGGTTGCGGTGTTGCCTTAGCCGGACTAGGCGATGGAGGAGTTGGCACAGCACTGTTACCGTTAGATGCTCCTGCTGAAAGACCTAAGGCTGGCATCAGTTCTACCGCAGATTGATACCGCTGCTTGACGCTAGTTTGAATCATTTTGTTCAGAATTCCAGCAAGTTCCTCGCTTACCGGATTATCAACCAAGTAATCCCGCCACACAAACTCACTTTCGAGGGGGTCATACAGGTTAAACGGTTCCATGTTGGTTAGTAGATGAATGCAGGTGACACCCAAACTGTAGATATCGCTGGCAAACACAGCTTTGCCAAAGCTTTGTTCTGGAGCCGCATAACCCGCTGAGCCAATAGTTGTCCCAGTTTTAGCTAAAACTGCTGAACTGGCATACTTGGCAGCACCAAAATCCACTAGCACTAGTCTGTCATCCGAGCGCCGACGGATGATATTCTCTGGCTTGATATCCCGATGAATTACCTTTTCCTTGTGAATAAGTTCCAGGACAGGCAGTAAATCGCTCAGTAGGCTGCGAATTTGAGCTTCTCGGAAAGCCCCTCTTTCTGCTAACTCTTGGGCTAAGTTTTGCCCATCGATGAATTCCTGTACGATGTACAGACGATTGTCTTGCTCAAAATGCGCGAACAGTTCAGGAATCTGGGGATGTTTGCCCAACTCATCCAATCGCACTGCTTCCTGCTGAAAGAGTTCAGCGGCTTTATCAGGGTTACTAGTACCTTGAGAGGAGGGGTAAAACTGTTTAACCACGCAGCGAGGTTTTGACGGCTTGTACTCATCCTCTGCTATGAAAGTTCTGCCAAAGCCACCAGCACCGATGAGCTTGATGGTACGGTATCGCTCTGCCAACAACAGCCTTGTGCCACAAGTTTGGCAAGACTTTGTTTTAGCCGGATTCTGAGGATTTTGGCAATCGGGATTAAGGCAATAGCTCATACTGCAAGATAAATAATAGATGGAACTACATCTAGAGTTCCCAGTTATTGCCCTGTGGTATCACGAAACACGAAAGAAGAAGCGATCGCCTGCCAGCATACAACACGGCTTAGTCTGCCCATCATCCGAATCATGCCTGAAGCCCGATCGCATACTTCGCAACCTACACCTACCCACTCTCCAATCAGGTAAGATTTGACTCCGGGATGCTGAGAAACCCGTGGAGGCTGTAGGTTAGTGGATATCAACCAACAAAAAGAGCAATTTAGCAGCAATTTTGTGCGAGTTGTTGCCGCTGTTGCAGGTTATGCTCTCTACAAGCCAGAAGTTGATGAAGACAGCGTTGACTGGGGGATTGCGGCAAAAGGTGGAATTGGGTCTATCTACTCCCCTCGATTGGAATTGCAGCTAAAATCCACATCTAGAGATGTCATGGATGACCACCATATCAGGTATCCGCTCAGTCTCAAGAACTACAATGAACTGAGAGTCAATTCCCACGTCCCCCGTATCCTGGTTGTGGTCTTAATCCCAGAAAATTTATCGGATTGGGTGGTGCATTCTGAAGCTGAACTATCAATTCGGCATTGTGCCTACTGGGTATCTCTGCGGGGAATGCCAGAAACACAGAATGCAACAACTGTAACCATTGAGTTACCCCGCAGCAACCAATTTACTGTAGAAGCACTTCAACTTATGATTGAGCAGATTGGCGAGGGAGGTTTCCCATGAAAGTCACCATACGAGATAGCCAAATTCTCCAAACCATAGAACCTAGTACGCTAGCCGAACACCTCCAAACCACTGGCTGGCATCAAAACCGTCCCTTCAATGAAAATAGCATTATTTGGGTCAAAGACTACGCGGGTGAACCGGCTGAAGTTCTCCTACCCCTCAACCCCGACTTAATCGACTACGCTGCAAGGATTAGTGATGCACTTAAGACACTGGAAGTGGTGGAACAACGTTCTCAACTAGAAATCTTAAGCGATCTCGTTACCTGCGCTCCAAACATTACCATTCAGGGTATTGTTATCAATTTGCAAGAAGGAGCCACAGCCGGAAAAGTAACCCTCATGGGCGTTATCTTATATAAACTGCGGCGAATTCAGCTAGAACTAACCGAACCTGTCTATGAACTTGCAGTTAAAGCTTATCAAGCTAGAATTCCTGTCATCTGTCAAGGCGATTTGCTTAAACATGGTCGCTCATTTGTGCTGCAAAATCCCCATCAATTCACGCTGGATTTAGATGCATGGGTGGGGTGAAGTTTCCGAGTTTTAATGTTCTCCCCCCATAAACTACTCCAAAAGCGCGATCGCCCCCCTATCTACTAACACCTTCCCCGTCAATAAATCCCTTACCGTTGCCAACAATGTGCGCTGTGCATCGACTTCAAACTGCACAGAAATTCGATCCACTCCCACTTCCCCAGGCGGATCGAGATGCGCCACACAAATTTGTTGATGATGACTTTCCAACGAGCGATAATCTTCCTGTCTTCGCAACTGACTACTCGTCATCCGCCCTCGCGCATCATACGTCACTTCCGCTTGAGCAATTTCTGCCACTTCTCCAATATCTAAGCGAATCTCCCGTTGCCCATCAGTTGCTACTTGTAATGTCAAAGATTCTGGACGTTGGCAAGGATATGTTAGCCCCTGCTCAAACAGTGGGAAAAACGAATACGTCTTACTATAAGGTTCCCAAAGACGAATCGCATAACTATGGCGCAAATAATCTTCGATATCCGTAACCTGAGTTAACGCTAATGCTCCATGAGCTACGGCATCAAAAGGCTTATCTAACTTAACCCGTCCTCGTCCAAAATAGGAAATAATTAACTGTTGTACTGCCGGAATTAAACAACTGCCACCCACCAATAACACTTGTTCAATTTCCCCTTTACCAATCCCTTTTGTCAGAGCAATTCGGATAACCTCATCCAACGCACTCCGCAATTGTTCCAAAAGTTGTTGCTGTTCTAAGATTTCCTCTAAATCATCTCGACTCAGTTGCAACTCGTAGGACGTAAAGGTTTCTTCATCTAACCAACTTTCTTTCGCTGCGGTATCTCGAGAAAGCCGGATTTTTAGACGTTCTGCAATTTCTAATAAATTTTGCCAGCCAATTTCTCCTACGTCTGTACGCGACAACCCCGACTTTCGCAAGTAATCTTCAACAATCCAAGTATCAATATCTTCGCCCCCCACATAAGCATCTGATTTAGCAATCACTTCAGCCCGGAATGACTTTTGGTTGGAGGCAGTAGCCACCGTGCGAACCAAGCTTAAATCCAGCGTACCCCCACCAAAATCAACCACTAACACCACTGAACCGGGGCTTTTTACCGCGTATCCTAATGCGGCAGCCGTGGATTCATCTACTAATTGAATGTGGGAAACGCCTAGGCGATCGCTAAAATTCCGAAACCAATCCAGATACCGTTCAAATGCGCCCACCGGCACGGTAAAAATCACCCGTTCTGGTTGTACTGGAGTAAGCAGAATTTGCTGCCAAATCATATCGAGAAACAGTTCCGAAACCCTTGCCGCACAGTAATTTTGATTATCGATTTGACGGGGTGGGGGTTGAAAATCGGCGGCTAAATCTCGTTTAAAACCTTTAAAAAAGCGCTGCGGTTGAGAAAGTCCTAAGCGTTGCGATCGCACAGGTTCTCCTACGACTAAATGTTCGGCTTCTTTCACAAACAATAGCGTTGGGACTACGGGAATTTCTCGGACTTCTTTTCCTGCACTCATTTGTTTAAATAAGCGCGAAATTGCCTGAAGCCGCAGCGTTTTTGGAGTTTGGGTGTCGGGCTCTAATAGGCTGACAACGGTATTGCTGGTGCCGAAGTCAATGGCAACAGTAGTCATTTCAATTCAAAATTCAAAATTAACACCTTGAATCAATCCAAAAATTTTATTTAGGTTGAATGCCTGCGGGAAGATTGCGGCTGACTTTCGCTGGACACAAAATGCGATCGCCTTCTCGATATCCCACAAACCGAATATAAACAGTTTCGCCCTCCGCTATATCTGTTGCATCGGGTTGATGCAATTGGGGATTGTAGGGTACTGGTTCCCAAGGTTTGCCAATGGTTTGATAACCCCAACTTTTAAGCAAATTTTCTAAAGGAGTAAACAGCGCTACCAGATTTTTGGCTGGTAAATCGGGCTTAGATTCACTCATCATCCGAGCGGTGGGATAATTAGTGAGTAAGGTTTGTAATTGCTCAAAGGTAGAGTCTCGCTCATCGGTTCGCAGTTGCACGGTTTGCTGCTGCAACTCGTCTCGCAATCTCAAACATTGTTGCCGCAATTGTTCACTTTCTTTAATATCGATTGACGATATTTCTAATTTATGCATTAACTCCTCAAGGCTCCAATCTAAAGCCAGCGCTAATTGTTGGAGTTGAGAGAGTTTCAGGTGTCCAACTTGTCCGCGACGCACTTGACGCAAGGAATGGGAGGTTAAGCCGGATTTTTGCTGCAAGGCTTTCCAACTGCAAAGGCCGAGTTCGGATAAGCGATCGCGTAAAAGTTTTTCAGTCTTATCCTTGACTTTTTCTGGCATTTGTGAATTAGCATCAATCAAGCTTAAACCCAGCGCTGTGCCTCCCAACCACAGAAGGCAACCAAACCAGAATAGATTGGGGTCGTTACCGAACACCACCAATTTACCCCTGATTCAGAGATTGGTTTTCTTCGACTATCACATTTTCCTCTCCTTGGTAATATTCGGGCAGGAATTCAGTGGATTCTACCTCACCGAGGGCTTGTTCTAATCCTGCGGTGGTATTGGTACAACTAGAACCCGTAGCATTGAGGACTTTTTCGGTAATTTTGCCGTCTTTGCCAATGCGATATTCAATCTTTTGATATTCAGCCATGATTTTTCACTGAGTAGGTTGAATTGAGGATGTTCCTTTAAGCGCCATCGTAACTCGAATGTTTCTGAGTTAAGGGAAAAAGGGTCGTATAGAACCAAATCTGGATTGGGGGACTAGCCCCCCAAACCCCCCGCGCAAGGCTTAATAGAGAGGAATTGTAATGTTAAGTTAGTGCAATTCATCCTAACTCAATCATAAAAGGCTTGATGGGGGAATGGTTAAGACTAACCTTCTACTTCAATTAACTGCCAGAAGCGATCATTTTCTACCAATCCATCAAAATCAGGATTAGTTCTGGCCTCTGCGCGATAATTGGGATTGAGGTTAATTGCTTTTTCCAAATGCTCAACCGCTAATGGGGCTTTGCCTTGTAAGGCATAACAAGCAGCTTTGTTGTAAAGTGCCTTGGCAAAATCCGGTTGAATTTCCAAAGCGCGATCGAAGCTAGCAATTGCCTCTTCATCACGCTCTAATTTAAGCAACATCTCTCCTTTATTGTTCCAAGCTTTATAGGCATCTGGGTTCAATTCAGCAACTTTTTCAAACGAGGCAACTGCCTCTTCATAGCGTTCTAATGCTCCTAATGCCAAGCCTCGATTCGACCAAGCTACCGCATCATCGGGTTGAACTTGAACGGCTTTATCGAACGACTCAAATGCCTCTTCTTGGCGTTGTAACATTCCCAAGGCTACGCCTCGATTCACCCAGGCTTCATTGTAATCTGGCTTGATATCCAGTGCTTTTTCAAAAGAGGCGATCGCATCTTCATTGCGCTTTAAGCGGCGCAGTGTCATGCCTCGATGTAACCAAGCTTTGTAATCATCGGGTTGGGCTTGAACGACTTTATTAAATGCGGCAATCGCCCCTTCATAGCGGCGCAATTCCTTCAACGCTAGACCTCGATAATACCAGCTACTGAAGTCATCAGATTTCATTTCTAGGGCTTTATCCAACGATGTGATCGCATCTTCATAACGTTGCGATTCCCACAGTGCTACCCCTCGCTGATGCCAGAGTTCGGGACGATTGGGGGTGAGTTCGAGGGCGCTTTCATATTGAGCGATCGCATCATCATATCGTTCTTGAGCGAAGAATTCATTCCCCTGTTTAATATAATCATCCGGGTTTAAGAATAACTGAGGATGATTCGATTTGAGGCGTTCCAGTTGCTCGGTTAATGCTGTAATTTTCTCTTGTACTTCCGGAACTACTGCCTCTGTAATGGATGTCGCTGACATATCCGCCAGTTGTTTTAAGATTTGCTCTTTCTGGGTTTTAGCTTCTTTCTCAACATCCGTTAGCTTTTGATTGGCGAGGTTTTCTAACTTCTCCAGATTCTGTAGGACTGTATCTTTACGCGCCTTAATCTGAGTTTTTAATTGCTCAAATTGGCTAGCAATTTCGGTTTGAATGTTTTCTAAATTTTGTCGGGTTTCTTCTCGTTTCTGTTGAATTCCCGATTGAGAGTCTGAAACCTGAGTTGCAAATTCACTCTCTCGATTTTTAAATCCTTGCAGAATCTGATGAATTTGTGCTTGTATTTGCTCTTGGAGTTGAGAAAACTGAGTGGTAACTTCTGACTCGAATTTTTCTAGCCGTTCTAAAGTGCGCTCACTGCGTTCTTGAATTTCCGATTGGGAACCGGAAGCACGGTTAACCAGTTCAGATTCGCGATTTTTAACGCTTTGCAGAATCTGATTCATTTGTTCTTCGATCTGTGTGCGCGATTGGGAAAGTTGAGCCGTCATCTCATTTCCTAATCGCTCTAGATTTTGCAGTGTTTGCTCTTTTTGTTGTTGCGCTTTTTGTTCTGCCTCAGTTTTAATTTCTGCCATTTGAGGCGAGAATTCTGAGGCTATGGCTTGCAGGTTTTGCAAGATAGAATCTCGTTGTTTTTGAGCCTCGGATTGCAGTTGAGCTAGCTGATTAGCAAACTCAGTTTCAGATTGGTTGATGTTTTGTAATACAGTATCTTTTTGCCCTTGAACTTCTGATTGCAATTCGGTGATGTGAGGTGTAAATTCAGAGCTTAATTGTTCTAAGTTTTGCAGAATTAAATCTCGTTGTTGCTGAACGTTTGCTTGAAGTTCGCCTAGAGAATTAGCAAACTCTGACTCGGATTGGCGGATATTATCTAAGGCCGAATTCTTCTGAGATCGAACATCGGACTGCATTGCAGAAAGTTCGGGAGCAAATTCATCGCTGAGTTTTTCTAAGTTTTGCAGAATGGATTCTTTTTGTTGTTGAGCTTCGGCTTGCAGTTCAAATAATCCTGATGCAAAGACTCTCTGAGCTTTTTCTATATTTTGTAGGGTGGAATCTTTCTGGGATTGAACATCGGCATGGATGCTCGATAGTTTCGGGGCAAATTCTGAGGTTAGGGCTTCTAAGTTTTGCAGGATAGAGTCTCGCTGTTGTTGAACGTTAATCTCGAATTGCGAGAGTTGATGAGTAAATTCGGTTTCTAGTCGCTTCAGGTTCTGGATGATGGTATCTTTCTCTCCTTGAACATCTGCCTGTAGGGTAGAGAGTTCAGGCGCAAAATTCTGGCTTAATTCTTCTAGGTTTTGTAAGATTAATTCTTTTTGGCGTTCAACGTTTTCTTGCAGTTGGGAGAGTTGGGCGGCAAAGTCTATTTCGGATTGTTCTAAGTTTTCCAGTACTGATTCTTTCTTGGCGCGAACATCGTTTTGAAGTGTGGAGAGTTGGGGGGCGAAGTCAGCGCTTAATTTCTCTAGATTTTGTAGAAGTAAGTCCCGGTGTTGCTGAATGTTTGCCTGAAGTTGAGTCACAGAGAGGGCAAATTCTGTTTCAGATTGCTCTAGATTTTGGAGAACGGCTTCTTTTTGTTTTAATACGTCTGATTGAATTGTAGAGAGTTGGGGAGAAAACTTAGCGCTTAAGTCTTCTAAGTTTTGCAGGATAATGCCTTTTTTATTTTGGGCTTCGGATTGCAACTTAGAAAGGGAGGTTTCAAAGTCGGTTCCTAATCCTTGTAAGGCGCGTTTTGTGTCTTGGATTTGGGTTTCTATTTCGGCTAAGGCTTCTTTTTTGGATTGGGAGACTTCTGAGAGGAGTTTGGATAAATTGTCTCGCTTGACGCCGATTTCTTGATGGAAATTTTTCGCTTCGGTGTTGAGTTCGTATTCAATGCCATCGGCTTCTTTGAGAAGGTTTTGAACGTGGCGATTGGCTGTCTCAATTTTTGCTTCTAATTCCTTCATTTCGTTGAGATGGGTTCTCACGAGTTCGGAAACTTCTCGCACCACCGAACGCCGTAGGAGTAATAAGGCCACAATGGCAGCAGTCAACAGCAGCCCCAAGGTTACGAGCATCACATTAAACAAAGTGGTCGTCCGTGCTACCTCATTTTCCCACTGTTGTTGCCGCAATTGCTCGAGGTTTTGGGTTTGGGGGGCAGTGGCTAAGGTAGAAATGGGTTTAGGTTGGGCAGTGGCTATACCAACAGACATCAGGACGCTGGAAAGGATGAAACTGACTCGCGCTAACACTGCGAAAATGGATCGATTCTTATGCTTCATGAGGAGAACTCCCTTTGCCTGTTGGTCAGGTGTGCGATCGCTTACTCGGAAATTGTAGCGACCCTAGTACTAGGATATTCTGCTAGAGGTTTCGTTGATGTACCTGATGGGGATAAAGGGGACACGGGTTGGATGGGAGAGAGTGCAGAACCTGGTAAGGGCTAGGCGATCGCATCGCATGCTGGGAAGTGATGAGAATGCGATCGCTATCGAGGCTGTCTAGTCATTTAAGAAGCCTTAAACACTAATTACAAGGCGAATCAGCCAGAAAATAGCTCGTGTGGAATGCGCGATAATAGATAGACGGCTCGATTAGTGTTGCTTACATCTTCATGCAGTTTGAATGGGACGAAGCGAAGAATCTGGAAAACATTCGTAAACATCAAATTGATTTTGCAGATGTTCCTGCCATGTTTGACAGTCCAATGCTGATTGAGTTAGACGACCGTTTTGATTATGGAGAGGAGCGCTGGTTCGGTATTGGTTTTCTCGGTAATGGTGTAGCGATTGTTGTCTGGACAGAGCGACAAGATGATGTAATTCGGATTATCTCAGCACGAAAAGCAAATCGATATGAACGAAAACGATTTGAACAATACCTCCCATACTAATTGGGAAGCACTCGAATCAATGTCTGATGAAGATATTGATTACTCTGATATCCCGCCTTTGACAGATGAATTCTTTGAAAAAGCGACATTACGAATTCCAGCAGTTCAAGCACGCAATCTGATTCAGCTCGACCCAGATGTAATGGCTTGGTTCCAAGCTCAAGATACAGAATACAAGACACTCATTAATACAGTTCTGCGCCGCTACATTGAGAGTAGTAGCGACAAGTCATTGCAGAATTAATGGAGCTTTGAGCTTCACAATGTAATCGGATAGAAATCTGCTGTACCTTTCCCTTTACCCTGACGCCAAATACTATCCGGTTCCCAGGTGCCATTTTCTTTTCTGCGGCAACGGGTGCGGACGGTTAGCTTATCGCCTGCAAATTGCAGCAGATTGTATTGCCAGGGAGTGCCAGTTACCAGTTCCTTGGTGGGTGCGCCGAAGGTTCCGGCACAAATTTGGTCGAGGTTGCGTCCATCTTGGGTCATGTCGTACCGATAATTGCTGGTTTTGGCTTCCTGGACGTGTCCGTGCAGGAAGAGGCGGAATGTGGGCTACCAATAGCACATGGTTCGGGGCATATTTCCGCAACCCCTCCAGCACCCCCAATCGCTCGGCTTTTTGCTCGTCTTTGCTCCTCTGTTGTATATCCCGTTCAACAGTTTGCACCATCAAATCAAATTCAAACTGCTTGGGTTCCGCCACATCTTGAAGCGTGCAAAACATCCACCATTGGGTGTAATTTTTGCAGAGAGATTCTAAATAAGGTTTCCAATTCACCATAATCAGAGAAATGGGAAAGCCCGACACGGATTTTCAACGCGGATGCACGGATGTAGCAGTTGGAAACTACAGCAATAATTCTATCCGTGTATCTGTGCTATCTGTGTCGGGCTGATGAGAGGGGAGTTCAGAACCCTGACACTCACCACCGTTCAAACTCCCGCTAAATGCAAACTACGGTTAATGGATTGGGACTCCCTAGCAGTCTCATACTGAACAGCCCTCCAGTCAACCCCATACAGCTTTGTTTCTTTGAGATTTGCACCACTCAAGTTGGCTTTCCTCAAAATTGCCCAATTTAAATTGGCCTCTTCCAAAGAAGCTTGAGTTAGATTTGCTCCCGTTAAGTCTGCACCTTTGAGATTGGCTCGATCCAATTGCGCTTCAGCTAAATTAGCCGCAATTAAGCTAGCACCTTCTAAATTAGCACCGCTCAATCTCGCCTTTGTGAAATTAACGCTCTCCAAATTAAAGCCACCTAAATCTACTCCCTTCAACCAAGCTTTACTCAAGTTAGCAAAATCTAAAGACGATCCATATAGTTTCGCACCCAACAGTCTAGCTTCGGATAAATCAGTCCATTTCAAATTAACACCCATCAAATTAGCATCTCGTAGATTAGCTCTTTCTAGTTGCGCTCCACAAAGATTTGCTCCCCATAAGTTAGCGCGTCTCAAATTAGTTCCACTCAAATTTGCACCGCTTAATTTAGCTCCAGGTAACAGAGACTTCACCATAAAAGCTCCACTAAGGTTGGCTTTGGTTAGCTCTGTTTCGATCAGTTTTGCTTCATTCATCTTGACAAAGCTCAAATTTGCCCAGTTCATTTGGGCACCACTTAGGTTAGATTTGAGTAAAAATGCTCTAGTAAAATCAGCCCCTCTCAGGTTGGCACCACTCAAGTTGATTCCGATTAAAATAGCCCCTCTCAAGTCAGCACCGCAGAGATCGACTCCTGTAAAGTCTCTATCTCCCTGCTCATAAAGCCAAATCAGATTTTTAGCTTTCATCCTCTATATATTCCAACGATTTTTTTATTTTGAGCTGCTTAAAATTTTAAATGACTAATTTTAGATTGTCTGCTAATTTGTCATTTAGTAAAAATATTTTAGGTAAACTTTTTTGTAATTTTTTAAAGTTAAAGCGGTTTTTAATTGCAAAGATTATTGACAATATAGTTTGTAAATTTATTCAATTGCTTGAGTAAAATCATTAGGAAAAAAGTCATTTTTATGCCCTGTAAATAGAAGTGACTTTTTAGGGTTCCCTGAGCCACGAAAATTAATTTTTTATGAGATGTTATTTTTTTTGAAGTTTTGGGGAACCTTATTTAAGTAGCCCTCATGAACTGCGTACACCAAAACGCATGAAAATCTTTTTCGCCTGCTCGCCTGCTCCGAAAGAACTCCCCCGCTCCCCGGCTATTTTCAAGCCAGCTCGATACTCTGTCTACTGGTCAGGCAGGAGTGAGCTCCTCCCGTTGAGTAGAACTGAGGCTTACGGCTGGGTTGGCAATACAGGTCGTAGTTAGGTACACTTAAAGTTTATGGATATTACGACCTGGTGCAGTTCGGTTATCTCGATTGGGAGTCTGTGTCTATTCTTAGCTTCCTGGGTAATTATGGTAATGAGGATGTAGAGCAAGCGTTATCGCTATCACCCCTACTGGCTCACCCATACACCTAAATAGATGTTTCTTCTCCCGAGCAAGTCAAGGAATGTTGAACCTTTCCCCCTTTACCACCGTCTAAATTTGTAATACTATAGGTTAAAGCAAACTCATAATGACTACGAGTTTAACAAAAATCCCAGCGAAGAGCAGCAGGATGCTGGGGAGCGCCGCAGAACTGCCAAAGTAAAGACTGTCCTCGGTAGCCAGCTTCATCTCATGTTTACGGACTGATCTCCTGCTCTAGATAGACAAAGCAGGTGGTCAATACATCTTTTCACAGATGTAGCCTAATGATTCGCGTAAATATCCTCAGGGTGAGAGATCGTAATGCTTTTGAGGTTCTAAGCCGCGATCAATATTACTAATTGTCTACGGAGTTGTTTTCAAAAAATGCCCATTGCTAACACCAAAACAAAAACGACCAAACAGCCCACATTTTCAGCAGATATGGTTCGGACTTATCTGCACGAAATTGGTCGTGTGCCTCTGCTGACTCACGAGCAAGAAATTGTCTATGGAAAGCAAGTGCAGCAGCTAATGCCACTTCTAGAAGCCAAAGAGGCTTTAGGAGAAGAATTACAGCGTGAACCCACAACCCAAGAGTGGGCGGATCGAGTTCAAATGGACGAAGCCGCACTTACTAAAATTGTAAGCCAAGGAATGCGAGCAAAGCGTAAGATGATTGAAGCCAACTTGCGTCTTGTTGTCGCGATCGCCAAAAAGTACCAGAAGCGCAATATGGAATTTCTGGACTTAATCCAAGAAGGCACCTTGGGTTTAGAGCGTGGTGTAGAGAAATTTGACCCCACGAAAGGTTATAAATTTTCAACCTACGCTTACTGGTGGATTCGTCAGGCAATCACTCGGGCGATCGCTCAGCAAGCGCGTGCGATTCGCTTACCCATTCATATTACGGAAAAGCTCAACAAAATCAAAAAAGTCCAACGGGAGCTTTCTCAAAAGTTGGGACGTAATGCCACACCGGCAGAAATTGGTAAAGAGTTGGATTTAGAACCCGCTCAAATCCGCGAATATTTGAGCATTGCTCGTCAGCCTGTTTCTCTGGATGTTCGAGTCGGCGATAATCAGGACACTGAGCTGTCTGATCTGCTAGAGGATGATGGTCTAACGCCCGTGAACTACACTACTCAGGAGTCACTGCGCCAAGACTTAGAAGACTTATTGGCAGAACTGACACCTCAGCAACGAGAAGTCCTGGCATTGCGCTTTGGCTTAGAAGATGGCAACGAACTGTCCTTGGCGAAAGTGGGACAACGGCTCAACCTCAGTCGCGAACGAGTTCGCCAGTTAGAACACCAAGCTTTAGCACAATTGCGACGTCGCCATGCCAATGTCCGAGAGTACATTGCCAGCTAATCTAACCCGATTACGTCCAATCGCCGAGGTGGTAGCAAGCAACTGTTACCACCTCTTTTAGTTTTTTGTAACTCTTTGTAAAGGGTTTGCGAAATCCTAATTCGTAGGGTTGTAGCTGCTGATGATCAGGGTTGGGCAACAGACTCGACCAAACCCCCCGTTGGAGTGAGCGAAGTCTCATCCATTTGAGGGAATCGTTATGCCTTGTGTTTTGGATATTTTGGTAGATAAGAGCTGCCCTTGCACTCGAATCTCAAGGCTTTCTAACTGGCAACCCAACACAACGGTTAGATGTGACGGTTGATAAACCGGTCAGAGGAGGAACAAAAGCGAGTAACGTTCAGGCATATAAATATTTATAGAGATGTCAGTCAGCCTCACCCAGTTTCAGCTTAATATCATGTTTTCTGGATAATTCCGAGGGCTACTGGGCAGACGACTTCATCGGCAGTGCTTCTTTTCCAGGGTGTTTTCAAGTTTCTTTCAAGGAGGTAACCACGGTGATTAACCAAATAATGGGTTTTTTTTCGTCGCCACGACAGCTACTTAAGGGCTGGGAATTGCCCTTAGCCGGGTTACTTTTGACCGCCGGAGTCGCAGCAACGGCTACAACCTTAAAGTCAGTAGCCTCGCAACAACAAGCTAAAGCCTTTAATGCTGTTAATTCTAATACCGTTCTACCTTCTTTAGAAACCGAAGCATCACAAGAGCAATCGGTTGATTCTTTGGGTACAGAGACTCACTCGAATGTTGAAGCTCCGCAACATCAAGAACAAACCCTTGATTCCTCTGTTGTAACGATTCCTTATGAAGCCCTAGCCCCCCAGCCGCAAGAGCAAAGCATGGATGCTTCGCAAGAGGCAACTCCTAGTGATGAAACCCTGGTACAGCCACAAGAGCAAGCGGCAAATGTTCCAGCAGCAGTCACACGCCCTCCAGAAGCTGCTGCCCCTCATAAGCAAGAGCTAAGGGCTGATTCTAGGGTGGCTACCATGCCTGCAACAAAGTGGAGTCGTCAAGTTCAGGACGCTTCTAAATTCAACATTGCTCAAGCGCCTAATACCAGTTCCTCGGTTGCGGATGGGACTTATCTCTACGGTCAGACCTCGCAACCCGGAGAGATTGGTAAAGAATATCTCGTGTTTGAGGCACGTCGCGGCAAGGTTGTAGGGGCGATGTATATGCCAAATTCTGAGTTTGCTTGTTTCTACGGAACGCTCAACGCCAAGCAAATGAACTTGATGGTGGCGAATCCCTACGACCAAACAGCGTTTTCCCATACTATTGCCCGTGAACAGCGATCGCAAGTGGCCGCCGCTGGGGGTCAGATTAATCTGGAAAATACCTATGATTCGCTGAGCTACCCTCACTCCGTAGGGCTCGAAGGCTATCAACCCATTAATCAAGTCAGCGATAGCGATAAGCAAATTCTTAATACCTGCGTCAGTAAGTATCAAGCCAAAGCTTGGAATTAATTCACTGGAGTTGGAGTGATACAACAAAAATTGGCCAGGGGAGACAGGACTCAATGAGGTTCCTGCTTCCTGCTAAGGGTAACGGATAGCTGGAATAAACCCTTGGAAATAATCGAAAAAAGGCTCTCTAAAAAAATAGAGAGCCTGATTCATAACTACACTAAAGCAGCTAAAGCCGAGTTACTATCCCAATAGTTCTTTAGCTTTAGCGACCACGTTATCAACCGTGTAACCAAACTTCTCGAGGGCAACGCCACCGGGAGCAGACACACCAAAACGTTCGATGCTAATCATTGCGCCCTCATTACCGAGGTAGCGGCACCAACCAAAGCTAGAAGCAGCTTCCACAGCTAACCGCTTGGTTACCGCTTTAGGTAATACAGATTCACGGTAGGCTTCATCCTGTTCGTCAAACAGTTCCCAAGAGGGCATCGAAACAACACGGACATTCTTACCTTCAGCGCGTAGCTTTTCAGCCGCCTCAACACAGAGGTAGGTTTCGCCCCCCGTACCGATGAGAATAATATCGGGAGTACCTTCGCCACCTGAAAGGATGTAAGCACCCTTGGCAACGCCATCAATGCTACTCCCTGCCAACTGGGGTAAGTTTTGCCGCGAGAAGGCCATGAGGGTTGGGCGGTTTTCGCTGGCACCTTGGATGGCGACTTTGTAAGCACCGGAGGTTTCGTTACCGTCCGCAGGACGAATAACCACTAAGTTGGGGATGGCTCGCAGGGATGCCAGCGTTTCAATCGGTTGGTGAGTGGGGCCATCTTCACCTAGAGCAACGGAGTCGTGAGTCATGACGTAAATGACTCCAGCTTGCGACAACGCCGAAAGGCGAATGGCAGCCCGCATATAGTCGGCAAAGACTAGGAAGGTGGCACAGTAAGGAATCAATCCAGAACCATGCAAGGCAATCCCGTTACAAATCGAACCCATGCCATGTTCCCGTACACCAAAGCGCAGGTTACGATTGGCGTATTGCCCTTTTTGGAAGTCACCAAATCCCTTGAGTAAGGTGTAGTTGGAGTGGGTGAGGTCAGCCGAACCACCAACGAGTTCTGGCAATACGGGAGCCAAAGCATTCAGGCTCATTTCCGAAGTCTTGCGAGTTGCGAGTGCCTTATCTTCGGGCTTGTAAGTGGGGAGCGCTTTTTCCCAACCTTCGGGGAGTTTACCGCTCACTAACCGCTCAAACTCAGCCGCCTCTTCGGGATACTTGGCTTTATAGTCAGCCAAGATTTGATTCCACTCACTTTCGAGTTGAGCACCGCGATCCACAGCTTTACGGAAGTGCTTGAGGGCGTCTTCTGGTACCTCGAATTCAGGGTATTCCCAACCCAGGTTCTCACGGGTTGCCTTGACTTCATCGCCACCGAGAGCAGCACCGTGAACACCTGCCGTATTAGCTTTATTCGGGGAACCATAGCCGATCGTAGTCGTCACCTTAATCATGGATGGTTTGTCGGTGACGGCTTTGGCGGCTTCAATCGCTTTGGCAATGGCATCGAGGTCATCGTTACCATCTTCAACGTGTTGGACGTGCCAACCGTAAGCTTCAAAGCGCTTGCTGACATCTTCGGTGAAGGCAATGTTGGTGGAGCCGTCAATAGAAATGTGGTTGTCATCATAGAGGGCAATTAACTTGCCTAGTCCCAAGTGTCCAGCAAGGGAACAAGCTTCGCCGGAAACGCCTTCCATGTTGCAACCATCACCTAAGATGACGTAGGTGTAGTGGTCAACCAATTGGGAATCCGGTTTATTAAACTTACCCGCTAAATGTGCTTCTGCCATGGCCAAACCAACAGCATTAGCAATCCCTTGTCCTAAAGGACCGGTGGTGACTTCTACACCCTCAGTCTCAAAGTTTTCAGGGTGGCCGGGAGTTTTCGATCCCAATTGCCGGAATTGCTTGATGTCATCCAAGGTAACACTGTCGTAACCAGTCAGGTGAAGTAGGGCGTACTGCAACATACAGCCATGACCGGCGGACAACACGAAGCGATCGCGGTTGAACCACTTCGGATTTTTGGGGTTAAACCGCATAAAGCGGTCGTAAAGGACAAATGCCATAGGAGCCGCGCCCATTGGCAGCCCTGGATGACCAGAATTCGCTTTCTGTACAGCGTCTATCGCTAGAAAACGAATGGAGTTAATACAAAGTTTTTCGAGAGATTGGGTTGCAACGGCCATAATTTCTTGTTAATGACTTAAGGGAACTATGGTTTATCGCGGGATTTGTGTGAGTGAATACAACGGTGGATCTCAGTCGCACCAAGGCTAAACTCATCATCCCATTAGCAGGAGCGATGGGCAAGGCTGGCAACCATAACCAGGAATTTTAGATTTTGGGTTTTAGAGGCTGATTTTTGAGTCAGTGTCCCGCTCCTTGTCAAGGAAATAAATCAAAAGATAGCGAAGCGAATGGTTCTCTTCACTACCCTTCAATGAATTAGCTAGCCACACACCCTAGGGAGTATGGCTGATCCAAAATCTATTGATTAGGCATTTGTACCTATCTCTTCTAGGCTACATGAAAATGTTCCATCCTAGAAGGATTAGTTATTCTTATCTGTCTTATCCGTTTTGCCTATATTTTTTAAAGGCTAACGTTACGTTGTGGCCACCAAACCCAAAGGAATTGGATAAGGCAACATCTACCGTTTGATTTCGACTTTGGTTAGGGACATAATCGAGGTCACAATCGGGGTCGGGGTTTTCTAAATTAAGAGTGGGTGGAATTTGGTCATGAGCCACAGCCATCACGGTGGCGACGGCTTCAATCCCACCGGAACCCCCTAACAAATGCCCCGTCATGGATTTGGTGGAGCTAATCGCGACTTGATAAGCCGACTCTCCCAGCGCTTTTTTCATCGCGGCTGTTTCGGTCGAGTCGTTGGCGGGAGTACTTGTACCATGAGCGTTGATGTAGCTCACCTGCTCTGGCATGATGCCTGCATCTTTCATCGCCAGTTGCATGGCTCTGGCCGCTCCCTCCCCGCCGGGTACGGGCGAGGTAATGTGGTGAGCATCACAGGTCATCCCGTAGCCGATGATTTCGGCATAAATCTTAGCGTTGCGGCTGAGGGCATGTTCTAATTCTTCTATAATCAGAATTCCTGCGCCTTCACCCATCACAAAGCCATCGCGATCGCGATCAAACGGACGACTCGCGTGAGTCGGATCATCATTGCGAGTGGAAAGAGCTTTACAAGCCGCAAAACCAGCCACAGAAAGAGGAGTGACAGCCGCTTCGGTGCCTCCACAAATCATAGCCTGAGCATAGCCGCGCTGCACAAGGCGAAATGCATCCCCGATCGCATTAGAACCTGCTGCACAAGCAGTCACAGTGCAATTATTCGGGCCTTTTGCCCCTGTATGGATGGCCGTTAGACCGGCTGCCATATTGGCAATCATCATCGGAATCATAAACGGACTACACCGATCCGGACCGCGAGTGAGATAGATTTCCTGCTGGTCTTCTAAGACTTTGAGTCCGCCGATGCCTGTTCCAATGATGACACCCACCTGTTCTGCGTTCAGGTCATTAATGATAAACCCTGCATCGGCTAAAGCCTGTTTGCTTGCAGACACTCCAAATTGAGCGAAGCGATCCATCCGCTTGGCTTCTTTTCGCTCCATATATAGATGGGGGTCAAAGCCTTTTACCTCTCCGGCAATGCGGCAATCATGCCGAGAGGGGTCAAACAAGGTAATCGGGCCAATCCCATTTCTTCCGCTTAACAACCCTTCCCAGTACTCAGCTAGAGTGTTGCCTATCGGCGTGATCGCGCCAAGACCCGTAACAACGACGCGTTTTAGTTCAATGTTTGTCATGATGCCAGTAAAACAGGGCTTACTTACCCAGAACGCAGAACTATAGAGTTAAGAGGGTATCTTACCTCAAGCAGGAGTTTCTACCTTATTGCTGATGTAGTCTACTGCGGCTTTCACGGTTGCGATTTGTTCGGCGGCTTCATCCGGGATTTCTATATCGAACTCTTCCTCTAAAGCCATCACCAGTTCAACGGTATCTAGAGAGTCAGCGTTGAGGTCGTTGGCAAAGTTGGCTTCTGGGGTAACGCTATCCGGCTCGACTTCTAGCTGATCGATGACTATTTTCTTGACTTTATCGAAAATTTCTTGATTCATACAATGTTCCTCAACCTAGGCGATCGAATTATTTTAGCCGTGTTAACGGGTTCTAAGCATTTTTTAATCTTATCGGAAAGAGTGCCAATCGCAGATCTATTAGGGTCGCTTCTAAAATTGGCACCCAAATCCACGCGCACACAAACTCGAGATCCAAAGGAGCTTTCGCACAGGTGGGAAGCGATTGCGATAGCGAGAAGGCGCTTTGAGAAGCTAATAAAACTTAGCCTTGATTTAACTTACATTATCACCGTATACAGCATTATTTCTCAATTTTTAGCGTTTTTTAGTAGAAAGTGTTTTTAAGGGAACTCTACCAAAAACTTGATGATCCAACCTCCGAGATGCTCAGCGTCAGTTTCTCAGGATGGGAAGAACTGGAAGCCATCAGGTACTGAGAGCATCTGATTTCACGGGACTCTTGCCTAACCTGACCCGTCATTGCTGATTGTTGTAAATTCATAAAAGCCTTCACATCTTCCAAGCCATACTTAGTCGTTTGCAAAAGCTGCCGGAGTTGATTTTCAGCTTCAATTGTGAGATGACCCGTTGTAATAGCCTGTTGGACAATTTCACCAATACTAACCATTTGCCTTCTTTTGAGTGCCTTTATTCAGGTAGAATGCCGTCGGGCAATAGTCACTTTTTACTCCTCATCTCATCTGTATCGCACTTCTGTTGACCACTTGGGTAAAAGCCAATGCGGGTTCTACAGAAGCTAGAGATAGGTGTGTACGTGGAAGTACATCTAGAGTGCCTACATATTATCCTCGGCTGTAATCCCAATGCTTCATCCATTCAGGTCATATTTTTAAGCATTATAAAATAGACGCTTTTGGCGTCTGAGTGTGCTAATAAAACCTGAAACGGTCTAAACTACTGCGGCAACTGTCTTTAATACCTATGATTAGGCTAGTGTAAGAACACAGTAGCTCATGGGTTATTGGAGGATGTGTTCTGTAAGAAAGTCTTCATCTTTAATTCGTTCAATCAGTTCCTGAACGCCGTAGATCGGTACAATAGGAATCCCTAAATCGTGGGCAAGTTCTTCCACTGTGATGTCATCTAAAAACCGAGTATCCCCTTGTTTCAGCATCAAGGCCGGTAAGATCAGGGCATCTCCTAAATCTTTTCCCCGCAATCCTGCCTGTAAATCTTGCCCAGTGAGCAAACCCGTTACGGTAATCTCTTGTCCCCAATAATCGCTTCGCAGTGCAGCGAGTTGAATCTCCAACCCTTCAACGGCATTTAACTGCTGCACCAGGGGTTCAAAGGCTTTCTCCACGGCATTGCCGACCACCCAAGTCAACGTTCGAGGTTGCTGCAATTTGGAGGGTAGCTTCTCGGAAGCAATCTCCTGAAATTGCTTCAGAAATTGGCGAATCGAACCCACGCCGTTACCGATTTGGGGGTAGTCTTCGTAATGAGATTCTGGGGGTAAGTCCTGTCTGGCAATGAGGAACCACTCATCGGCTAGCCAAGCAAAGGTTGTCCCGAACTGATGGCGGAATTTCTCCTGTAGTGCTTGGACTTGGCAGATTACTTCCTCTGCTTTTTCGCGAGTGACGGGAATCAGTTTGTCTTCGGTGGGACGAAAACGGGTTAACCCTACGGGAACTACGGCCGCCGAGGCCACCGCAGGAATATCACCTTGATGGAACTGTGCCAAATCTAATAGAGTGCGTTCTAAGTGGATGCCGTCGTTGATGCCGGGACAAACCACAACCTGAGCATGAATTTGTAGTCGCCTATCCTGAAACCACTTTAATTGCTCTAAAATTTGCCCAGCGCGATGATTTTTGAGTAACTGCCTACGCAGGTCGGGTTCGGTGGCATGAACGGATACATAGAGGGGAGATAGGCGCATTTGCTCGATCCGATCCCACTCTTTTTGCGTCAGGTTGGTGAGAGTCAGATAAGAACCGTAGAGAAAACTCAGGCGGTAGTCGTCGTCTTTGAGGTATAAACTCGATCGCTTACCAGGAGGTTGCTGGTCGATAAAGCAAAATGGACAACGGTTATTGCACTGAATCAAACCATCAAATAAAGCTGTCTCGAATTCCAGTCCTAAATCGTCATCGTAGTCTTTTTCGATTTCCACCACATGAGTCTTACCCGCCGCATCGAGGACTTCTAGTTCTAACACTTCATCTGCACATAAAAACTGATAATCGATCAGGTCACGGGGGTGAGTGCCGTTGATTGAGACAATCGCATCTCCCGGCTCAAATCCGATCTCCGCCGCAATAGAATCCGGGAGAACTTGAGTAATTAAGGCAGGACGAATAGTAGTTTCACTCATTGTGGATAATTAGCGATCGCCCCCACTTGCACGATAGTCTGCGGTATGGGACTCAAGACAATAGAGTAGACGTATGAATATGGTAGCAAAGTACACCTTATATACGCGGTATCGTTGGTTTTATGTTTTAGTTAGAAAAAACTTGTAAGAGAGCTATTGGACTGTAAACCGAAGAGGGATGGAATCTGAAACGCCGTTGAGCAAAAACCTATAAAAAGTATGAAGAATATTCATCTTAACAAAATTTGCATTTTATAATTACGACCTTTTCATTTTTTAGTATTCAACCTACTTCAGTCAGCTTGAAATGATTTTTCCAGAAGACTACCTAAAGCAACAAAGTTTAAGTGTTCTTGAAGACATCGCGCAATCTAAAGGTATTTATAATCTGCCTGATGATCCAGAAAAAGCGATTACTACTATTGTTAAATTCCAACACCAATACGGCGATACCGTAACGGTACAAGTGACAAACCTACAACCTGGAGACTTTTTCTTATACTTTATTCGTAAAGAAGGGGTATTTTGGGCAGACAATGAAAGCGATATTCGTTGGCAAGGGTGGGCAAAAGCAACTCATGTTTCTAGCGAACCGTTCAATAGCACTATTGCGGTTCAGATGGTTGACAAACATCCTTTTGTGAATCCGGATGTTGAGACACTAGCCCAAAATCCGGGCTTGAAGGTTTATGTTACGTTTACAACGTTCATGACTCAACTTCCATCTGGCGAATGGTCACTTGTTTGTGAGCAGGAACGGATGATTTTGACGGATACATTTTTGCCTTCAACCAAGCTGATTCGTCAATCATAAACTTTATACTAAGACTGCCAGTTATAACATTTCTCTATTGGGTGAGGTACACCTTGATGAAGTTAGGGAGTCAGGAGTCGGGAATGAGACTGTACCTCATGTGAGTGAGAACCGCTATAAGTAATTTACGCCTTTTGGAAGTTCCAATTAGGCAATTAATATGCTGTTTTAGAGGAGGGAAGTGAGGTTCTTTTCCTCAAGTTTTTGCGAGCTATTTAATTTTTCTTAATTATTTAAGCCACAATAAGTATGACTAGATAATCATCTAATACTAGTAATGTCAGTCTCTGAGTTTAGCCGACAGTTTTCAAAGCGTCGCCTCCTCAAACGAATTTTCCGACTTCGCATCGCAACTCTTGTAATGCTGAGTATTATTATTGCTGCGGGTGCCATTGTGGTAGCCTGGTTTGTGGGGGAAGGAACGATTAGCCAACTGTTTGCCCATTGGTATGCGCTGCAAGAAAACCCACCACTATGGCTAAAAGCCCCTAAAGTTGACCATGAAAAATATCTACTCTTACCAACCATCACTTTACTGGTAGGAGTCATCACTATCATGAAATTTTCTCCTCGCCCTCGTTCTTGGTCGAGATGGCTAGTGGTGGGAATTTTACTAGTATTAATGGGGCGGTATATTGTTTGGCGATCGCTTTCTACCCTCAATCTAGCAGACCCCCTGAACGGAGTCTTTAGCTTGTGGTTATTTTTATTAGAAATGTTGCTGCTTTTAAACAGCACGATCCAACTCATTTTAATGCTTAATGTTAAAGATCGGCGTTATCAAGCAGTTCAGTTAAGCATTGATGTTATTTCGGGTCGATTTACTCCTTCGGTTGATATTTTAATTCCCACCTATAATGAAGCTGATTTTATTTTAAAACGAACGATTATAGGTTGTCAGGCAATCAATTATCCTGATAAAACTATTTATTTACTAGACGATACTCAACGTCCAGAAATTCAAAAATTGGCGAATGAATTAGGATGTAACTACATCACACGTCCCAATAGCCTCCATGCTAAAGCGGGAAACTTAAACCATGCTCTTAATCAAACCCAAGGGGAATTAATAGTTATTTTTGATGCTGATTTTGTTCCTACAAAAAACTTCTTACATAAAACCGTCGGCTTTTTTCAAAATGAAAAAGTAGGGCTAGTACAAACACCTCAAAGCTTTTATAATGCTGACCCTATTGCCCATAATTTAGGGTTAGAAGATGTCTTAACTCCTGAAGAAGAGGTGTTTTATCGACAAATTCAGCCAATTCGAGATGGAGTGGGTGGGGTGGTTTGCTCGGGAACATCGTTTGTGGTAAGGCGGAGTGCGCTGGAAAAAGTGGGAGGATTTGTTACTCATACTTTAAGTGAAGATTATTTTACGGGAATTCGCATCGCGGCTTTTGGATACCAACTTATTTATTTAGATGAAAAGCTGAGTGCAGGTTTAGCGGCGGAAACAATTAACGATCATGCGGCGCAACGCTTGCGGTGGGTAAGAGGAACTTTGCAATCATTTTTCGTTCAAGAAAATCCCCTCACTATTCCTGGATTGCAACCTATTCAACGATTAGCTCATTTTGAAGGAATTCTGCATTGGTTTACGAGTTTCTCGCAATTAGGATTTCTCACTATGCCACTAGTCTATTCATTTTTTGGCGTGATTCCTCTACGCGCTAATGTACCGGAAGTACTGTACTTTTTTATTCCTTACTATGGGGTACAGATTTCAGTTTTTGCCTGGTTAAATTATCGATCGCGCTCGGCAATGCTTTCTGAAATTTACTCGCTGGTGTTGTCTTTTCCCTTAGCTCTAACCGTCATCAAGGTGTTATTCAATCCATTTTCCCAAGGCTTTAAAGTGACACCCAAAGGAGTGCAGCGCGATCGCATTTCCTTCAACTGGAATTTAGCTTGGCCTCTCCTCATTCTGTTTATAGCTACTGCAATTAGCTTGTGGCGTAATTTAGGGATGGCTCTGATGCATTCATTAGCAGAAGCTCCTACCTCTGTGCATACTGAACTCTTTAAAGGAATTGGCTTGGGTTGGATTTGGAGTTTGTATAACTTGTTACTCCTAGGTGTTTCTTTACTCATTTTAGTGGATGTTCCTAAATCCGATCTTTATGAGTGGTTCGATTTGCACCGAGTTGTGCGGTTGAAGATTAATCAGAATATAGTTTGGGGAATTACAGCTCGAGTTTCAGAAGTTGGGGCATTGATTGGTTTAACAGACACAGAGACGATAAATTATTGGACAGGAGAGAATTATTTACCCTCTTTTTGCTCCAAACCGATACCCGTGACGCTAGAAATCATGGAGGAAAATTTACAGCTCAGTGGAGTACTTACCGATATAACGCATCAGGGTAACTTTGTAAGGCTTAAAATTATTTTTGACCCACTTAATCTTGAGCAAAAGAGGCGTTTAATCGAATTGTTATATTGTCGTCCTGGGCAGTGGCAACGCCGAGAGGCTCCGGGAGAATTGCGCTCGCTCCTGTTACTCTTAAAAATTTTGCTTAAACCGCGCATATTGTTTGAACCTAAGCAGAAGTCGGTCATTCATTCTTTAAAATAAATATATTAAGAGTATTTGTAGATATTATTCATTCAGTTTGGAGTCTAGTTTCAATACAAAATAGATTATGACATTCGATGAATTTCAGCAATTACAACAATGCCCCTCGCAATTGTCTCCAGTTCTGCAAGCCTTATGGTATGACAAAAATGGTCATTGGGATACTGCCCATGAAATCGTACAAGACGCAGGTGATCAGGATAGCGCCTGGGTTCATGCCTACCTGCATCGCAAGGAAGGGGACTTGAGTAATGCACGCTATTGGTATCGACGCAGTGGGCGTTCAGAATCTCATGGAGCACTATCTCAAGAATGGGAACTGTTAGCTAAGAATTTGCTTTTGAACTAATAGGAGCAGGAATAATTTTAAGGTATTGATGGGGGTACAATTGGGGCTACAGCTACGCGATCGCGCCCAGTTCGTTTCGCTTGATAGAGTACCTCATCAGCCGATTGAATCACGGCTTCTGCTGTCAAGCCATGATCGGGAAAGCAAGCTACCCCGACTGAAATTGTAATGGCATCGAGAATTTGGTGATGATATTCCACCTGTAGTTGTTTTACTCCTTCTCGAAGTTGCTCGGCTCGCTTGTGGGTATCCTCTAAAAATGCATCTTGTAAAATTAATAAAAACTCTTCACCTCCATAACGACAAGCAATATCAGAGTTACGAATATTGCGTTGCAAAAAACGCCCGATTTCTTGCAAGACTCTATCCCCAGCCTCATGCCCAAAGGTATCATTAAATTGCTTGAAATAATCAATGTCGATCATAATTAAACCAAAGGGTTGACGCTGGCGACGAGCGCGAACCAGTTCTCGTTTTAGAGATTCCTCCATGTAACGCCGATTAAATAAACTCGTGAGCGAGTCATGAATGCTTTCATGCTTCAGCCTTTCCCGCAGTTTTAAATTACCAATCGCTAATGCTAAATGTTCCGCCACAGCCACTGCTAATTTTTGTTTCGCTTCGTTTAAAATTCCCGATTCTGGCGAACATAAATAAAATAATCCCCAGGCTTTTCCCTCAGCTATCATAGGTACACACAGCGATTCATTAGGTGAGGGATAGACATTAATAGGTTGATAATCTGATTGAGATTGAATTTGCTGTACAAACCGAATCTTCTGATGTTGTAAAGCCCAACATTTTTGAGCTGGAAATATATTGTTGCCCGATAATAAACTGCCCCAAGTGGCTACAGATTGAAATTGATTGGCATCTTCCTGAAACATAAATACTCCACCTGAACTTCCGAGAAACATCGGTTGTATCAACGTGGCTAAGTTTGTGTAAGCATCTTTTACAGTCACGCAAGTTTGCAGAAAATCGCTCATTTTACCCAAACACGTCATTTCTTGGTTGCGTTGCTCGAGTTCGTTCACCCAATGGATGAGCTTCTGGTTAGCTTGCTGCAACTCTTGTGCAACTTGTTTGCGGGAGGTAATGTCAGTGGCTGTACCAATAATTTGCTGGGGTGTTCCATTGGGTTGGCGAGAGAATACTTTGTCTCGACTACATAACCAGTGCCATTGTTTTTCTACATCTTTCATTTGATACTCAATTTCTAGGATTTCATCCTCTGCTAGCTCTATACACTGTTGATAGTGTTCGTTCATTCGCTTGATATCATCAGGATGGAATAGCGTCAAAAATTCAGCTTTTTCCATTTGTTTAAACTGCTCGAGTGAATACCCCAAAATCTTACTGATTGAACGATTTGCATAGATATAGCGGCATTGAATTAAGTCATAAATATAAACAATGCTGGGTGTAGTATCGGCAATTTGTTGTACGAATTTCTGACTTTCTCGAAGTGCTGATTCTGCTTGTTTGCGCTCTGTAATATCACGCACAATTACAACAACTTCATCATCTCCACAGACAACAATTCGTGCTTCGTAATCTTTAGGACTATCGTTGAGAACAATCTGGTATTCCAAGACTTGTGTTTCCACAGAAGGTAAGGCACGGGCGATGGCTTGCATCACCTGTTGAGCAATGTCTAGTGGCATAACATCCTGTACATTCAAGCCGATAATATTATCTTGAAAAGCCAGTAATTGAAAATTTTTTGCGGCTTTATAATCTACAAAAGTCCCCTCTTTGGTAAGGCGAAATACTAAGTCTGGAAGAGCATTGAGAAGAGCACGATTCCTAGCTTCACTTTGCCAAAGAGCTGTTTCAGCCCGCTTTCGCTCGATTAATTCTGCTCTGACTAAGGCGTTGGATTCAGAAATTTGAACCATTTTTTCCTCTACCCGTCGCTCTAACTCTTCTTGCGCTTGACATAAAGCTTCCTGAGTTATCTTTTGATCTGTAATATCACGACAGCTATAGAGTCTTGTACCTGCCTGAATTTCAACTCGTTTTACATTAATAACCAAAACGCGATGCTTACCTATTTTATCGATGAAATTTCGTTCAATGCTACAAATTTCATTTACAGTTTCTAATTTTATTTGCTCAAAGCAATCATCACCAAAAAGTTCCTGAATCCTTCCTAGTTTTTGAATTTCTATACAAGAATAGCCAAAATTGGCTTCTGTATTAGGAGAAATGAATGTCAAATTACCTGTATCATCGGTAATCAAAACTGTATCGGAAATATTCCTCAGAATCAGTTGGTATAATTCCTCTGAATTCCGTAGCTTCGCATCTATAAGGCAAAGTTCTTTTTCTGCCTGCGAATTTATCCGTTGAGATTCGTTCAAATCCCCTTGGTACTGAAGATAAGGGCATATTCTTGATACTTTCTGTTCAATCATGGAATAAATTTTGTGTTTTTTTTTAGCTCTTGTCCTTGTAAGGGAAGTATCCAAACAGGCAATTTACTAAGTTAAAATTAGTGGCATAACCTCTCTCTATTTGATAGAAGATATGTGTGTGATTTTTAGGGACTCATGTTTGAAACATGACGTAGTAGATACAAAAACTAAGAAAACCTCTTAGGAATATACTTTCCACAGAGGTTTTTTCAATCCCTGATGAACTGAAACATCCTTGTTATTTCTTTTCTTGAATTGATTCTTTACACTTTCGCTAGTCCACTATTTCAAAACCAGTAATTTAGCATAAAGATTCAAAAAGGATTAACCAAACCAACGAGACGGCGTGAAGCAAGAGTCTATTTTTTCAGGGGCTGTTTGGCTGATACAATCAGAACTTTGTTGGATAATATAGCCCATTTCTTGGCGAATTAGATTTTTCAGGTATGATTTCTGGTCTTGCGATAATGGTGTTCCTGTCTCAGAATGAACTGATAAGTCTTCTTCTCCATGAGCGCTAGGATGCCAATTGGGAATTTGATTTAAAACATGGGTAATCAAACTCCGGCGCAGTTCAGGATTTGTAAAGGCTTTACGATAGGGATAGTCCGGATAACCCTCTAAGACTTCATCCAGAATTGCATTAACTACAGGCAGTATTGAATCGGCAATCGTTTTATCCATTGGTTCCTCCGTAGTAGAAGAGGTTGAATCCTTAAAAATTCCCAAGCCCCTTCTTGAGCTTAATAAAATTGCTTGAAACAATTACAACTTAGAGGGTATTTGGGCTAAATTTTATGGAATTAATTTCTAGCCTTCAAGTCCCCTTGTTCGCTCAGTTGTTAAAAAATCATCAAGTTTGTAATCTGTTCTATCTACTTTGATTATCTCTTAAGTATCAACGTGTTCCCTGGCATTTTTACAAATTTTTAAACTAAAAAGTAAAATTATATTTCAACCAAAACCTAATATTATTCCTAGGCTATGATGCAATCTTCCCGTGCCATTAGCGATAGAGGGGATACGTTCCACCACCACTATTAGTAGGCTATTGACAACCATTGCCTCTTTTCTTCTTATGTTGAGAAAAGTTGAGAAGGAAGACGGTTGAACCTAGATTAGTCTTCTATTGTAGCGGAGATACCCCCATGCATCCTGATAAAGTGAGGGAGGCTCTAAAACCGACAGCAATCAGACAGGAGGTAATAGGCGTCAAGCATGAAGCCAAATGGTATTAGATATTTTTACCTTCTACACAAGTTGTAAACATTTCAAGGCCAACCCAAGGAGAGGTTAAGAACAGGTAAAGTCTTGATTTTCTACTGTGCTAGCACAGTTGATGAGATACCTTCATCTTTAAAAAGGCATATCCTACGAGGTTAACTTGATGATATTGAACGGCACCCACCCATAAAATAAAGGGGATGGGGATTCTAGGGGTTTTATGGTTGATTATCCATGACTCGATTGATGGCTGGATTGAGAGTTTAGCTGGGTTCCGCACATTTTGCAGTATTGAGCATCTTGATCATGAAAAGGTAAACCACAACCTGGACATTTGTTTTCAACTTGGTTGGCTGTTTTAATTAATTGCTTAATTAAGTCTCCAAGTTGCCAAGGAATCAGGGCAATCCCCGTTAAAATCATTAGAACAGTCAGTAATCGACCAATTTCAGATATGGGGGTAACATCGCCGAATCCAACTGTTGTCATGGTTACAACTGAGAAATACAATGCATCTAGAAAGGTTTGAAAAGAATTAGGATTGGCTCGATGTTCGACTTGATAAATTAATCCTGAATAAACAAATATAATTGTAAATATAGTAAATAATATTCTAGCAAGAATGACGCCATCTTCGCTGTTGATTTTCAAAAAAAATAGTTTAAATTCTAGAAATCGTATCAACCTCAAAATTCTAAACCATCTAAAAATTAAGATAAACCGAATATTAGTACCCCCTAAAAAGAACGGTAAGATAGCAATTAAGTCAATAATAGAAAATGGGCTAACCAAAAATTGTATTTTAGACCGGGAACACCAAAGCCTGAGAATATATTCAGTGATAAAAACAACTAATATGAAGTGGTCAACACCATCAAGAAATTGACGAATATAAGGAGGAATAGAATAGGTCTCTGCTACGAAAATAGCTGAGGATAGAAGAATGAGTCCCATAATGAAAAAATTAATAGCTCTACCCATTGGGGTGTCTATATTGCCCAGGTGTAGTGATACTTTTGTTCGTATCAATCGATAGTAAACAAGGAAATCTCTACATTTGAATGGAAGTTCCATAATGCTGCCCTATTCTCTACGCAACGCAAGGCGACAGAAATAAGTCTGAGTTAACTCTAATCACACTAAAATCTGAGCTCTAATTCAGGCGATCGCCAAATCTATCTATCCAGTTTCGATCCCGTCAGTAACTATTCTTCCAATCCTTGAACTCCAATATGTTAGGGTGATTATTGAATTGAGTAAAACTCTAGGGACGAGTCCGAAGTTGTCGCGGCTACCAATGGTAGAGTACAAGCCTTGAGGAGCCTCGCTAGTAGTTTTCTCATTTTTCATTTGGAATAACTGAGTTACATCTGTTGCTATTTTCCATGCATAATCACTCTCACAGTTGCACTCATCATACTATTGCCGCCAGTTCGCCATCCCAACCTATGAGTAAGATAAAGTTATTGGTAGTGGCGCTAATTTTAGTTTGTAGCTTTGCGATCGCTGAGTTAATGGTAGGGCTATTGAGCCACAGTTTGGCACTTTTGGCCGATTCATTTCATCTGGGTTCAGATTGTTTGGCATTAGTCTTGGCGTTATTGGCAAGCTGGATAGCACAGAGACGAAAAACTCATCATTTAATCTCTGGCAACCATCGAATTGAAGTGTTAGCCGCACTTTTAAACGGATTAGGATTAGTAGCAATTGCACTTTGGATCGCTTGGGAAGCGGTGGAACGTCTCCAGTCTCCTCCTGTGGAAATTCTCAGTTTGCCCATGTTAGCAACAGCTAGCGTCGGATTTGGAGTCAATAGTATTAATATTGCCTTATTACATAAAGATAGCCATCATGACCTCAATTTAAAAGCTGCATTTTTACATATGTTGGCAGATGCGGCCAGTTCTATCGGTGTGATTCTGGCCGCCATTGCCGTGTGGGCATTGAATTGGATTTGGGCTGATGGTGCTATTAGTTTATTGGTATCGGGGTTGATTATCGTCAGTGTTACGCCCCTAATTATTGAGAGTTTTAAGGCTTTGTTGGCTGAATTTGCAGCACATTAAATTGCACAAAAAAGCTCTCCCCTAAAGCTACTTTTACTTCTGCCTCCTGGCTCCTGACTACTGAACTCTACGGACAAGTTGTTAAAGGATTCGGACACTGAGCCTCGGGTGAAATCCAGCCTTTTATTCCTTGATATTCAACCCAAGCCCAAGCTTGGCTACAGCCTAAAAGTTTCACTCCTTTTTGTGGGGGAATTTGACCCATCACTGCGCTTTGTTCGCTGGCACTTTTGTAAACAGAAACACCTGAAGTCCCGTAACCGCGAGTACTTGTACCCAAAAGTTGAGCGTAAATCCAACCCTTACCTTGAAATTCAATCTTTTGAGGACTTTCTGCTTTTGTTAACTGCACCCAATCTCCTTGAGAAGCGTCTAAATCGACAATGACACCCTCTGTATTAGTTGGCAAGTTTCCAATAATTTGAGAATCTTTACTGGGTTCAGAACGCACATTTAGCCCTTTTGGATCTTCATCAATTACAAAAGCGCTAATCTGACAGGTTTGCTGACTCAAAACTGGACTACTCTGGACAGCAGCAGAAGATTGAGTTTTAGAGGGATTAGAAGGAGTTTGAGGGTTCGTTGTCTCTGGTGTGGGGTTGGCATTCTCACTCAGCGTATCATTCCCAGCTTGAGGCGTCTGAGTTACGTCTGCATTTTGACATCCAACAGCTAAACTTGCCAAAATTAAGGTCAAAATAAATAAGTTTTTCATTGCAGTTATCCCATCGTGGCGAAAAAATAGAAAATGGAGCCTTCCTATAGCAGTCCTAAATCAAAGTGAAATTTTCTGTTAAGCAGTTTTTTGGTAAGGAGTTTTCTGTCCTGACTCATCTATTCACGGCTCAAATAGGATGGCTATATAGATATATTTACGAGCAATAGAGGATTTAATCGGGGGATTATTGAAGCTGGACTGCAACACGTTCACAATTGCCTGATGCCTCAGACTTAGCCGTTGGTGCTTCACAGGCGCTTCGGTTGGGAAAAAACAGGAGTTTCAAGTCCTCAACAGCTTTGGGAACTTCAAAGGCCACCTCACCCTGCTTCTCATCACCCGGCTTAATTTCACCCGAAGGACTTTTAACATCTTCTAAAGCGGATGCCAATAAAGCTACTTCATAGGGCTTATTCTTATTATCTAACACTTCAAAGGACACCACTGAAATTGTTTGAGATTTATTACCTTTGTTAGCAATAGTAGTCGAGACAACAACCCATTTATTTCCCTGATTGGGTTTAATTACTCCTTTGCCTTGATGTTCGCGTACCCCATTCACAGTCAGTTGTAAGTTGAGGTTTTTATCTTTAACTAAAACGGCTTTACCCATCTGATGAGTGGTTTTAGGCAGTGACACAGGTGACGGATTAGAGGCCATTGGCTGCGACGCATTATTACCTGGACTTTGAGCAGGAGTCGTTGTAGATTGAGAAGCCTCTGGCGAGGATGGCGTTGGAGAACAAGACGCAACTAGAGCTATTAACGTGAGGGTTGCAGACCTACTTGTGAGGGTTCTAAAAAATTGATTCATACGTTCTATAATGGGTCAACCTTTGTTATCTACCCTTGTTGACGTTCATCTAACTGCCTATGAGCCTGGAAAACTAATTTATTTAGCATCCATCCAGTTTTGTCCCGCATGGACATCCACCACTAAGGGAACACTCAACTCCATCGCGGATTCCATTGTCTGCTTAATTTTAGGCTGCAATTCTTCCCACTCAGAGGGGGGAACTTCAAACACTAATTCATCATGAACTTGTAACAGTAAACGTGCTTGATAATCTTGCAAAAGTTTCTGCACATTCACCATTGCAATTTTAATAATATCAGCACTCGAACCTTGAATCGGAGCATTTGCGGCCGCACGGAGTAAAGCAGCATCATATTGATCAAGTCGTTTAAGTTTATCGAGTTCAATATCCTGGGGATCGCTGCCTTTGTAACTGCGGAGAGTACTGCTATTAAACTCAAAATAACGGCGGCGTCCGCAAATGGTTTCGACGTAACCTTGGGCGATCGCTTTTTGTTGTAACTGCTGTAAAAAAGCAAAAACCTGAGGATAGCGCTGGTTAAATCGTTCAATAAATTGCTTCCCTTCCGTTGCACTCACTCCCGCTTCCCGCGCAAAACGTTGCGCCCCCATCCCATAAATCACACCAAAATTAATCGTCTTTCCTAAGCGTCGTTCATCCGGTGTTACTTTTTCTTTTTCAAACAGTAATCTCGCCGTTACCGTGTGGATATCTTCATTATTCTTATAGGTTTCAACAAGTATAGGCTCTTGGCTTAAGTGCGCCAAAATCCGTAACTCAATCTGCGAATAATCGGCTGATACTAGTAACCAATCAGATTCTGGAATAAAGGCTTTACGAATTTTCCGACTAAAGGCAGTACGGATGGGAATATTTTGTAAATTAGGATTAGAAGAAGACAAACGCCCTGTACTCGTTGCGGCCTGATTGAAGTCCGTATGTACTCGATGGGTATCTGGACGAACCAACACAGGGAGTGCATCGACATAGGTTGATTTCAACTTTGATAAAGTCCGGTGTTCTAAAATTGCATCAATAACCGGATGATCGCCGGAAAGCTTATCTAAAGTCGCTGCATCGGTAGAGTAACCCGTCTTAATTTTCCGAGACTTCTTACGATCTAACCCTAATTTTTCAAACAGCAATTCACTTAATTGTTTAGGAGAACCTAAATTAAATTGTTCTCCGGCTGCTTCATAAGCTCTCTGTTCAATCGATTCTAAATCTTTTTCTAGTTGTTGCGAGAGTTCTTTGAGATAATCGGTGTCAATACGAATGCCCACATATTCCATCTCAGCTAAGACAGGTTCTAAAGGCTGCTCTACTTCTAGTAACAGCTTATGTAAATTAGGAACTACCTTCAGTTCTGCTCGTAATTTAGCAACTAAATGAAATGTGGTATAAGCATCCATGCCACAGTAATGAGCAACGGACTGAATACTCACATCCGCTATAGTTTTACCTTTGGGTACTAAGTCCGTATAGCTTTGAGGTCTTATTCCTAAATATTTTTGTGCTAAGTCAGTAAGATTGTGGTTAGTATCTGGATTGAGGATATAACTAGCCAGCATCGTATCGAATACAACTCCTGCTAACTTAATCCCCTGACAACGCAGCACTAAGCGGTCAAATTTAGCATTTTGCAATGCTTTAGGATAATTTGCACTTTCTAAAATAGGTCGCAGTGCTTCTAAAACGGTATCTAGCTCTAAATTATTTCCCTGTTTATGACCGATAGGAATATAGGCAACTTGAGCCTCTAAAGATTGAATTTCATCGTTAGTTTGTGCTGTGTCAAAGGGAGGATAGGATGAGTTAGGAATAAAGCAGCAACCTATTCCTACTAATTGAGCATTTCTGGGTTCTAAATCTGTGGTTTCTGTATCCCAAGCCACAGGATTTGCTGAATCAGTGCAGTCTTGCAACTGCTTTACTAATTGCTCAAGTTTTTCGACTGTATCGATAATAATAGGCTCAATCTCGCTTTGAGGAGTTTGTTCCTGTTGAGCCTCTTCGGTATCAGCAGCGCTCCAAAACCATAAATCTTGGTCTTCCGGTTCCTGCACAGATTCGGGTGGCGAGGGCGCAACCCTTGGCCTCTCTTCAGAATGTGAGGGAATTTCAGCGTCTCTCCCTCCAAAAATTTGTTGGAGTTGGTCAATTTTTCCTAAGAATGTCTGAAACTCCAGTTTTTCTAAAAGCGGCTTGAGAACTTCAGTGTCAAATCCCTCTAACTGCCCATCTTCTAAATGAATATCCACTGGTGCATCAAATGCCAATTGAGCCAAATAGCGGGAATGCTCTGCATTTTCTTTCCCAACTTCTAACTTAGTTTTCGTAGCTCCTTTAATTTCGTCTAACGAAGCATAAATCTGTTCGAGTGTACCGAAACGTTCGAGTAACTGGACGGCGGTTTTTTCTCCAATTCCCTTTACTCCCGGAATATTATCTGATTTATCTCCACAAAGGGCTTTAAAATCCACAACTTGAGTGGGCAGAATGCCCATTTTATCCTTAACCTGCTCAGGCCCGAAGTCACTAGGGCCATTGGAGCGACCCCGCTTTAAAAAGTCAGTACTTAGATACAAAATTGTAATTGCTTTTTGGGGATCGATTAGTTGAAATAAATCGCGATCGCCCGTTAAAATCTTGACTCGATAACCCTCATCACTCGCTTTCTTGGCCAATGTGGCCAAAATGTCATCAGCCTCATACCCCGGAGATGTCGCTACGGGCACCCTTAACGCTTGCAGCAAGACCTTAAGGTTTTCCAAATCGGGGATAAAGTCTTCTGGCGTATCGGGTCGGTCGGCTTTGTAGGTGTCGTCTGCTTGGTGGCGAAAGGTCGGCAATCCCAAATCAAAGGCCACCGCCATCGATTGAGGTTGTTCTGAACCCATCACCTCTAACAGGGATTTGAGAAAGCCATAGCAAACACTGGTGGGAATTCCGGTCTTGGTTCGCAGTCCCCCCCCTCGTCCCTTGGCAAAAGCAAAGAAAGAACGAAAGGCTAAAGAATGACCGTCAACCAAGATATACAAGGGTTGTGCTGGCGCTGAGGAGTCGGCAGCAGGAGTGGTGTTAGGGGCAGGATTAGAGTCAGACATAGCCCCATTTTATCCAGTTCAGGATTGATAGACAGATGCGGGGGTGCGGGAGCTAGGAGTTTTTGTTGACAACAATCTGTGGGATCGGCCGGAGAGTACGTCCCTTCTCTCAAGAAAAAGCAGTTGGATCTCCCCGCCAACTGCTTCGTTAAGTCACTGAGTAAAGCTTGTCTTCATTAAGATCTCAATTTGTATCCGGTTTAACGGTATTTTGTCTAGAAGTTTGGCAAATCTTGTTGAAACCTTTATCGACTTCCGGATTTATATAAAGTTTTGGCGGAATCTGTTGTTAGTACTAGCCACGGAAAACGCTCAGGGTGAAGCAAAGTAGAGTGCAATCAGCTTTTTTTATTGGTTGCTAAGCCTGAATATTGCCACAAAATTGATTGTTCACGGTGAGCATTTCACTTCGTAGCAACTTGATAAAAAGTTCTAAACCCAGAGGAGGAAACTTTTGTTGTAGGTTTTACTTCTTTTGGTTCAATCAAGTACTCATTTGGAGGTATGGTCATTTTGTCAAATAGTTGTTACGATTCGTAATAACAAGGAGTAGAGGCTGAGATTGCTCACCGATACCCAGCCCTTGTTTTACCAGGGCGTCTGTGACCAAGCTTCCACAGTGTCTTCTCTTTCACTAGTTACCTTAGGAGATAACTATGTCTGGAATCGAACTCTCTCTGGAACAAAAATTCAATATTCGCTCTTTTCAAACTCAGGTTGAGAAGATGAGTCGTGAGCAAGCTCAGGATTTTCTGATCAAGCTGTATGAGCAAATGATGGTTCGCGAAAATATGTATAAGGAGTTTCTTAAGCATGAGTGGGGGTTAGGACCCAGCCCGTTTGAGTCCTAGTAGCCCTATTTGTAGTGGGCGACCTCCGTCTCTTGCTCGGTTCCGCGCTGCGAAAGGAGCTGGGGATGCTGGGGCGTCACCTCAACAGCTAATTAACTCACTATTTGTACTCGAGCAAAATTTTCAGGAAGGCTCATCGAAAACAATGCGGCTTGTTTTGAGTGACGTTTAAATGGCAACCAAGAATTTTCAAAGCAGACTGCCTGACTCAAAGCAGATTAATCGCGATAAAACGATGTTTGGGTTCGCTCTCTCCATACCCTCATGTAGAGTCCAAAGGTCATTGAATCGAGTTTAATAAGTTGGCAAAATACGAGTATTCAGCCCTAAGGGGGCACGACGCAGGGGAGATGAGATGGTAGTGTTAGTAAAAAGTCATTCTCCCTGTATATGTTTCAGCGTTGCCTCATCTGCACTGATTTTTCTGACGGTTTATATCGACTGGTAGATTTCGTGCCCAGTTTGGCGGCTGGTGGTATCAAGCAGATCGTCTTTTTGCATAGCGTTCCAGTATGGCAAGAAGGCGAAATTCCTCGTATTGACGAAGAAGGTATTCATAAAGCAACTGAACGCTTCCAGCAAAGGCTAGGCACCGTACCCGAGGGAGTAGACGTGAAGATCGAAGTTCCTTCAGGGCGTCCATTGGATACGATCCCCAAAGTGGCAAAAAATTGTCAAGCAGATGTCATTCTTACCGGAATGCCAATTCGTAGCTTATTGCAAGAAAAGCTATTTGGGAGTACTTCGGCGGGTTTAGTTCGAGTGTGTGTCCGGCCTCTTCTCACCTTGCGGCCACAACTGATTAGTAGTTATACCTGTGAAGAATTAGATTTACGTTGTCGGCACCTATTTCGGTATTTACTCATTCCCTACGATGGTAGTAATGCGTCTAAATATCTAGTGCAAAAGGTGAAGGACTACGCTCAGAACCGACCGAATAATTCTCTAGAACAGTGTATGCTCCTGTGGGTGATTGAAGAAGGAGGGCGTCGATCCGTCCCGAAAGATTACCAATTTACAGAAGCAGAAGAAACGTTGGCCACCGTCAAAGCTGAGCTAGAAAAATTGGGATTGCAAGTCAATGCCGAGGTGCGCCTTGGCAACCCGTATGAAGAAGTTTTGGATGCAGCGTTGGAGTATGATATCAGCGCGATCGCACTTTCTTCTGATAATCTCGGCAAACTTATCGAGTGGCCGGTGCGTAGCTTTGCAGGTGAGTTGATGCGTCGCAGTTGGCATCCTGTTCTCTTCTTTCCACCGCCACGATAAAATCAATCCAGTCACAACAACCAGTCAAATCACGCAACGGTAGGGACACGATATATCGTGTCCTTATTTATTTTCTCAGAAATGCTTTTTCCAAACTGGATTGATGATGCATCCTGAATTCATCAAAATTTCACATTAAATTTGCACAACCTTTACAGCCAAAACCCACAACTTATATATAGAATTTGTGTGTAATAGTGGGATGGACGGTAAGCTGCCTGTTATTCTCATTGTGCAGAACACATCAGTTGTACAACAGGTCAAATAACCTACGTCGTCGTTATCAGTGAGGAGACAGGAGGCACATGGCAGAAAAGAAAACTACAACCAAAAAAAAGCGTCTAAATCTTGATTTAACACCTGAAGCTTACGATATGCTTCAGACATTAGCGGCAGAAACCGGAAAAAATATGGCAGATGTCTTAAGAACCGGACTAGCTCTTTACGGAATTTCTCAAGAAGAAAGTAAGAAAGGGAATGCCTTAGCCGTAGTAAAAGACGATAAAGTACTAAAGCAAATTATAACGACATGAGGGAAATCACTTTTTAAATGAAAATACCTCCCTGACTCCCTATTTTCAGATTAAGGTCTGCCACAAGCACTACGATACAGATGTAAGTTTCCCCAATCAATATCCTGTCCCGATTGAGCCGGAGATTCAGGGATGAAGTATTTCTCAAATAGCGCTAAAAGTGCTTGAGTTTGTGTAAATGCCGCCTCCATCTTTTCACACTCACAATCACTAGTAACGATAGAATTCGGTTCATGATCCATGAAACGTCCGAATATTTGTTGGCAATCTTGGCGATACTGACGGGTATGTAAAATATGACAATGCCAGACCCGATCAATTTCCTCTGTAGGGACAAGAAAGAGTTCAGGATACAAGTAACAAATCCATAAAAATGTCTTGTAACGTCCTATTGCCTGTCGCGTTTGTTCCTGAGTCCATCCCCCGTCGTTTTGAGAGTGGATTAACTTAGCTTCAATCGGTGATAAATCGAGGGCTTTGATAGTTGCCAAGCAGGCTAACGCTTCTTTCGATAATACGGGTTCAACGACTAACATAGTTGCACTCCTTTGAGAATGGGATGAAACAATGAAAAGAGAGGGAATTAACGCCAAGCGTAGATGGGCGTTCTGATTTAACGCCTGCATCATCTTCTTACCCTTAAAATTAAGAAAGGTATGACCGTTTAAGTTCGCTCAACGGTGTTGCCCATTAGTGGGATGAGCGGGACAGTAGGAATCGGTTATAGACTTACCGACTGAGGTTTGAGGACAACCCTTCTAGAATTGCCTAGCCCCTTTCATGTCATTGATAGACAGTACCTACTCGATCCAGAGTTGGTCAGCTAAAAGGTAATCTGTAGGGGTTGAAACTAAATTAAACCGCTAGAATAGGCGTTGTTTCTCATAGCTCTACTATGGCAAGCCACTTTAGCAATTAGGAATGCTGTGTAGTCTAGACTCACAACCGCAACATTTAGTGTCACTTCATACACATCTGTGAAAGTGCTTGCACAAATACACCTAAATATCAGTCTATAGATTATGAGTGGAAGTAGGAGTACACCTTGATTGTAGGGTGGCATCTACCGAGCCTCTAACAGAAGAAGGCATGGCAGGATGGGTGTGAGGCTTCCCCATGTCCTATCCCAAATGACTTTCATGCCCGATATCCTAAGTTAAAGAGAGTATGAATCAATCAGAGTTTACCAAGGCATTTTTAGGACTAACTCCTCGACAGCGAGAAGTATGGTTTAAAGTCTTAGCGGGCAAAAAAGATGGAGAAATTGCCACAGAATTGCATATCACCAAAGATACGGTGAGAAAACACATTGAGAATACATGCAAGGCATTTGGTCTATCAGATTCGCCCGATTCGGGATATGCTCATCGTCCAGAATTAATTGCTTTATTTGCCAAGTACAGACCTGATTTATTTAGGCAAGAAACTCAAGATACAGCCCATCGCACCAAAGTCTTTTTAAGTTATTATCGAGGCTCTGAACCTGATAAATCGCTGGTAAGCCAGATTGAATCGGCGTTAAATACCAAAGGTTATGAAGTCTTTATTGCCAGTGGTAGTTTGCGAATGGCCACGAATGGACTTCAGCAAATTTATGCAGAATTAAACTCTTGTGATTACCTATTATTACTCTTATCGACCTTGGCAGCCAGCAGCGAGATGATTACGGAAGAAGTCCGCTTGGCTAAGGCGTTGCGCGATACTCGCTCTAATGGCAAGCCTACTATTTTACCGATTCGGATTAATTGCCCCTATAGTTTACTCAACCACGATTTGCGAGGTTATCTCAAGGGAATCCCGCAACAAGAATGGCGATCGCCCGATGATACCCCCAGTGTAGTCAAAAGTATCTTAGACTTGATCGCCGTGGATCATCCGTTAGAGCCATCTGAGCCAGAAGAAACATGGCAAACTTATCCAGAACGGATGGGGGAAAATCCACTTGATCCCAATCCCTATGCTCTCACTCCGAATTTTCCACCTCAACCGGTAGCCGAACCCGAATTACCCCGAGGACAGGTAGAATTAGCTTCAGCGTTCTATGTGGAACGTCCAAGGATTGAGGAACGGTGTTATGAAGCGATCGCAAAATCCGGTGCTCTGGTTCGCATCAAAGCCCCTCGGCAGATGGGCAAAACCTCATTAATGGCTCGGATTCTCCAGCGTGCTGCAATATTAGGATATCGAACCGTACCCCTAAGTTTTCAACTGGCAGATAGCAAAGTTTTTACCGATTTAGATCGGTTTTTACAATGGTTTTGCGCCGTCATTACCCTAGAACTGCAATTACCTGATCGTTTAGGGGACTATTGGCATGGGATTTTTGGCAGCAAAGTAAGCTGTAAGTCTTATTTTGAACGCTACTTACTCACAAATATTACCGAACCTTTGGTCTTAGGTTTAGATGAAGTGGATCGGGTATTGCAATATCCTGAACTCACAGCAGATTTTTTTGGCTTGTTGCGAGCCTGGCACGAGGAAGCAAAAAATCGAGAAATTTGGAGAAAACTGCGGTTAGTAGTGGTGCATTCCACTGAAGTTTATGTGCCGATGGATATTAATCAATCACCCTTTAATGTGGGGCTACCGATTGAGTTACCCGAATTTAAGTTAGAACAAGTCAAAGATTTAGCACGACGGCACGGATTAGCTTGGGGAACCGCAGAAGTTGAGCAACTGATGACGATGGTAGGGGGACATCCTTATTTAGTCCGGTTAGCGCTTTACCACATTGCCCGACAAGAAATTACTCTGCCTCAGTTGTTAGAAACAGCCCCCACGGATGCCGGACTTTATAGCGACCATTTACGGCGGCACTTATGGAATTTATCTCAACATCCCGAGTTAGTGGCGGCCTTGAGTAAAGCTGTCGCGTCAGATAGTCCAGTACAATTAGAACCGATTCCAGGATTTAAATTACATAGCATGGGATTGGTTTATTTGCAAGGCAATGAAGTCACCCCTCGCTGTGATTTGTACCGCCAGTATTTCCGTTTGCGTTTGGCTCCTACACTCTAAGGGGTCAGGGGTCAGGGGTCAGGGGAGAAAATTTTCATTCATGACCGTTAATTTTTTTCATTGAGAATGAATTTACTACGATTGAATGCAACTTCTTGGTATAAGAAAATGTCACATTAAATGCACAAAAGCTTATTGAGAGTTCTCATGACCTTCAAATTCATTCCGGCTTTAGCTAGCGCGATTGGTTTTACGGTGGGTGTGACGATAGTCGGTGGGATGGCCCAAAATGGCAACGCCATTCCTCTGCAATTACCCATTGCTCAAGAGCAACGCTTGCCTAAAAAGCCGATGAGGGGTTCCATGCCTCTCCCTAAACCCATGCCTGCCTTGCCAGAACTGATGGGGATTGACCTGACTCCACAGCAGCAAGAACAAATTCAGCAAGTGGCCCAAGAAATGCATCAGCGAGTTCAAGCGGTTGTACCTCCTCCCCCTCAGCCAACCGCCGAACAGCAGCAAAAAATCCAGCAAATTATGCTTTCTTACCGCCAAAAAGTCGAAGAGGTTTTAACCCCAGAGCAACGAGAGGAATTAAATCAACAGCGAAATAACTTTGGCGGTATCAAACCGATTCCTGTACCGAGTTCCGTTTTAATTCTCCCCCCTCCCCTGTCCCAGCTTGACTTGAGTGTTCAACAACAAGAACAAATCAAACAAATTAACCAAGACATGGCAGCTCAAATGCAAGAGATGCTACCCAAACCTCGGGAGTTGAGTCAAGCCCAAAAAACCCAATTGCAAGAACTAATGCAATCCTACCGTCAGAAAGTACAAGCCATTCTCACCCCAGAGCAACAGCAGCAACTGCGTCAAAATATCCAAAAATTTCAGCAATTTCGCCGCGAGCCCAAGACTAATCAAACTCGGTGATTGTTATAGCAGAAGGTAAAAGGCTTCAGGTCAGAAGGTTTATTCCTGATACCAATTTCATCAATCAAGTCCTGCAACAAATACTATTCTTATTTCCCCCCTTACCAAGGGGGGTTAGGGGGGTAAAAGCGTAGCACTATTTAATGAAATTGGTATAACTCCTGACCCCTGACTCCTGACTCCTATTCTCCTAACAAGCCCCATTCATCAAACCATCAGAGCTCCACTAGCCGGCATAGTGCTCATCGCACCGGAATACACTAATCCTCGGTGAGTATCCATCGTCAAAATCGTGCCATCTCGAATTACTTGAGTAGCATCTTTCACACCCACAATCACGGGTACACCTAAGCGCATCCCAATCACCGCCGCATGACTGGTTAAATTCCCTTCTTCAGTGATAATTCCGGCAGCTTTGCGAATCACTTCCACAAAGTCGGCATTGGTGGACGAGGCCACGAGAATCGAACCGGGACTAAAATTCATGATGTCGGCGGCAGTATGAGCAACGTGAGCCATTCCACTCACTGAACCCTGGCCAATACCAATTCCCTGGCCAAGAACCGCATTGACAAGCTCAACTTTAATCAAGTCCGTTGACCCTGGAACCCCTTGCAGCGTTCCGGCAGTCATGACTACTAAATCCCCTTCTGCCAAGAGTTGCTTTTCTTGTGCCACATTCATCGCAGCTTGGAACGTCTGACCGGTAGAGGGTAAATCTAGCACCAACAAGGGTTTAACTCCCCAGACTAATTGCAACTGTCGTGCTACGTCTACATGAGGCGTCACCGCTAGAATTGGCGTATTGGGTCGGAATTTAGACACGTTGCGGGCAGTTGCTCCCGTCTTGGTTAACGTCATAATCGCTGACGCTTGCAACTGTTCAGCAATTTGACCCACGGCCTGAGAAATTGCATTAGGAATGGTGCGCTTGCTTTCCTTAATATTGCGAGCAATTTGTTCTTGCTCAATCCGCACAGCAATCCGTGCCATTGTCTCCACCGCTTCCACGGGATATTTGCCAACGGCGGCCTCATTCGAGAGCATCACCGCATCCGTCCCATCCAAGATGGCATTGGCTACATCAGAAACCTCCGCACGGGTAGGGCGAGGTGAACCTACCATGCTATCTAACATCTGGGTGGCGGTAATCACCGGAATTCCCAACTGATTGGCTGTGGCAATCAAACGCTTCTGCAAAATGGGGACATCTTCAGCCGGTAATTCTACGCCGAGGTCGCCTCTGGCCACCATCACGCCATCCGAGAGGGAGAGAATGGCATCCATTTGCTCGATCGCTTCGTGCTTTTCAATCTTGACAATAACTGGAGTTTCCTTGCCAGCACTAGCAATTAGTTCTTTAATTTCCAGCACGTCTTGGGGGTTGCGAACAAAACTAAGGGCGACCCAATCCACACCTTGATCTAGACCAAACATTAAATCCTGTCGGTCTTTGTCCGTCATGGCTTTGATGGAAAGATAGACACCAGGAAAGTTAACGCCTTTGTTATTGGAGAGAGTACCCCCCACCACAACTCGGCAGTGCAAAAGCCGTTTTTTGCGGTCTATTTCTTCCACTTGCATCTCAACCCGTCCATCATCCAAGAGGATGGTTGCTCCCGGTGGCACTTCATCCGCGAGAGGTTCGTAGGTGACGGAACTGATTTCTTGAGTACCAGGGATGCGCTCACTGGTTAGGGTAAAGCGATCGCCTTTGTTCAATACAATTGAACCGGACTCAAACTTGCCCAAACGAATTTTCGGGCCTTGTAAGTCTTGTAAAATGCCAACCGGCTGATTCAATTCAAAGGCAGTTTGACGAATCAGGCGAATATAGCGCTGATGGTCGTCATGAGTGCCATGAGAGAAGTTCAGTCTCAATGTGGTTGCACCCGCCTTAATCAACGCCTTGAGAACATCAGGCTGACTGGAGGCAGGGCCAATGGTGGCAACAATCTTTGTCCGGCGCAGTGAATTTCGCAGTTGCATAGAATGGATGGAGATGCGAGGGGTAAGCAGAGGAAGATGACCTGAAACACAATAGGGCAGATTGATTGTGCGGAGGGTCAGCAAACGTTACGTTCATTGTCATAAACAAGACGCTTGCTATCGTCTCACAGATTTTCACCCTATCGCGAAGAATGTCCAAACTCTATTTCCTTCTTCAGGTTGGCAACTAAGCCATCCGGTATTTTTGCAGAATGCGGTTTGAGTCCTCAAGGCTATTGATTTTCCAGCGAGGAACGATTGAACCCAATTACATCTTTGAGTTTGGCGTTATTTAGATTAGCACCACTGAGATTCGCATGGGTGAGGGTTGCCAATTCTAAATCAGCTTGACTCAAATTAGCCTTGCTGAGGTTGGCCTCGGTTAAGTTGGCCTCGGTTAAGTTGGCTCCTCTCAAATCGCACTGAATCAAGTTGGTGTAGGTTAAGTTGGCCTTGGGTAACTGAGTGTTGATCAAATTCGCATTTTCTAAAGAAGCACCCACCAGATTCGCTTGGGTTAAGTTGGCAGAACGGAGTAAGGCTTGGCTTAAGTCAACGCCTTTGAGATTAGCTTCGGTAAGATTGGCCTCATAAAGGTAAGCAGAAGCAAGTCTGGCACCCGTGAGTTGAGTTTTAATGAGAATCGTACCCGCTAGTTTAGCTCGGGTGAGATTTGCACCTTCTAAATTTGCTGCACTTAAATCCGCACGGCTCAAGTCTGCACCCCTCAACATAGCTTGTTGCAGTTGACTGCCACTCAAATCACTACTCCGAAGAGTTGCAGCAATTAAGGTAGCATTTTGAAGGTTGGCCGCCTTCAGCTTAGCATGGCTTAAATTTGCTTCATCTAAAGTCGCCTGCCGCAAGTCAGCACCATTCATATTCACGCTATCGGCATTCAGGGTGCGTAAATTTGCGCCGAATAGTTGAGCATTAGCGAGATTAGCACCACTGAGGGTGGCCATCGCTAGCTGTGCTCCTTTTAAATTAGCCCCAGATACATTCGCCACACCTAAGCTACTGCGCGTGAGGTCAGCTTGCTCTAAATTGGCATTGAGGAGTTGGGCATAGTTGAGTTTAGCGTCTCTTAAATTGGTACGCATTAATTTGGCACTGCCCAAGTTAGCGGCCGTTAAATCTGCCCCTTCAAAGTTGGCATTATTTAAGGATGAGGGTATTTTCTCTTTCCCTTGTTGCCGTTCCCCCAAGTTAGCCTGCCTCAAATTTGCCCCAGCAAGAACTGCTCCCGATAACTGAATGCCTCGCATTTGAGCATTACTAAGCTTAGCATTCCTTAAGTTAGCACCATCCAATTTGGCACCATCTAACTTAGCGCCCGTCAGGTCTGCATTTTGGAGATCGGCCGCCGTTAATTGGGCTTCTCTTAAATCACATTTTGGGCAAGATTTTGTGGTGAGCAATTGTTTGACATGACCGGAATTCGCAGCCTGAGCAACCGTTGCCCCTCCTAGAGTCATGCCTCCTATTAATACCACTAAACCCAATCGATGCAGAGAGTTGGCTTCACCCATCGACCTGATGCCAGAGAGGACTTTAGAGGTAATATTCGTTGGCTTCTTCAATGTCACATTTAGACCCTCTTCAGTCCTCCACCCCCCTAATCTCCCCTTGCTAAGGGGGGACTTTAGAAACAACAGAGGAGCAATTACAGAACAATCACCAAACTCAAACTTCATGGGTATAAGCAATTTATTTGGTTTATTCCCTTGTTTTTGAGACATCTTGAGCTCACTCCAACCTCACAACTAAAACGCCACCACTAACCCCGATATTGAATGCGATAAATTCGATTATTGGCTTCTTCCGTGACTAACAAACTACCATCTGGTAAGACTAATAAACCTACCGGGCGTCCCCACGTTGATGGAACAGAGGGATTGACCAAAAAACCTGTCAGAAAGTCTTGATAATAGCCTTGAGGCCGTCCACTGGCATCAAAGGGTACGAAAACGATTTTGTATCCGGTTCCTTGGTCACGATTCCAAGAACCTCGAAAAGCAACAAATGCACCATTTCGATATTGTTCAGGAAAGGTGTTTCCATCGTAAAATTGCAACCCCAATGCGGCCGAATGCGCTTGGAACAGCACATCGGGGGTCTGAGTTTGAGCCACTAAATCAGGACGTTTACTTTGTCCGTTTACTGTTTGACGGGGTTCAATTAGATTTGGTGCCAAGTAGGCGTAAGGCCAACCATAGAATTCTCCTTGACGAATGCGGGTGAAGTAATCCGGTACGAGGTCATCCCCAATTCCATCTCGTTCGTTAACAGTAGTGTAGAGTTCACCCGTTGTAGGGTGAAAGTCGAGCCCCACTGGGTTACGCAATCCATAGGCAAAGGTTTGTTGATTGGAACCATCCAGATTCATAACTTGCACAGAAGCGCGAGGTAAGGGTTCTTCGTCAACATTGGATTCGGAACCAATGGAAACATACAGCTTGGTGCCATCGGGTGCAGCGACTACATTACGAGTCCAGTGCTGGTTGTAACCGCCTGGGGTGAGGTTGGCAATTTTCTGCCCGTTGCCTGTGAGTTGCTGTTGATTTGGAGTGTAGGGATATTGCCGCACTTCACCTGTATTCCCCAGGAAGAATGAGTCTCCAGCAAAAGCCATGCCAAAGGGAATATTCACCCCATTTTGGGCTGTGGCAAAGGGTTGACGCACATCAGCAACGCCATCGCCATTCGTATCTCGCAGCAAACGAATACGGTTTTGCCTAGTTTCTGTCACTAAAACATCACCACTAGGGGTTAGGGCCAGCCAGCGTGGTGCGTCTAAATTATCAGCATAGACATTGACTTCAAATCCTGCGGGAACCTTTAGCGTTGGGTTTTGGGGAATGGGGATGACTTGGGGAGACTTGGAGGCGCTATCGGTGGCAAAGGGTTTGGGTAAATCGGCCAGAGTAATTTGAATGGGTTGGGGGGTGAGTGTTTCGGTACTCACTAGGTTTTTGGTGGCGGGAGTTGGAGTCTGTTGTTGTTTGGATTGAACTGGAGATTGAGGGGTTTGAGGAGATTGTGGGGCGATATTTTCGCTCGCTTCCATCTCTTTTCGATCAGTACTACAAGAGGCTAGGGGAGACAGTAGCAACAGGAGTAGGAGGAAACGCAAGGGTTTCATAGTAATGATGAATATTCAAGTTTCGGCATACTTTCAGGGTAGTCGTTGGACAAAACAAGCGATCGCCTGTAGTGGTTCATCGCATGAATTTTGGGCGGTTAAATCGAGTTTGTAGTTGCGATAAGAGCGAATTGAGCGCTTACTACACCCTGCTCAAATTCAGTTTGCGCTGTATCAACTCCTACCGAACTCTAACGCCAAATTCGCTAAGGTCATTGCATCATAGAATGTAATTTAATTTACATAACCATGCGGATCGAGCAGTTACAAGCCTTTCTGACGGTTGCTGAGACGGGTAGTTTTGGACAAGCTGCACGCAAATGTGAGGTTACTCAGTCTACTATCAGCCGTCAAATTCAATCTCTAGAAGCCGAGTTAGGCTTATCTTTGTTTCATCGTACTGCTCAGGTCAAATTGACGCTGGGAGGAGAACAACTCTTGCCCCGTGCTCGGAAAATCTGTCAGGAATGGCAATCTGCCACTCAAGAAATCGCGGATTTAAGGGCAGGAAAACAGCCAGAACTTTGTGTGGCGGCGATTCATTCCGTTTGTTCTCACTATTTGCCCCCTGTTTTACGCAAATTTTGCCGTGATTACCCGGATGTACAACTCCGAGTGACGGCCTTGGGAAGCGATCGCGCATTGAAAGTCTTGCGAGATGGTTTAGTTGATGTCGCGATTGTGATGAATAATCGTTTTTTAACGGCAAGTCCAGAAATGGTGGTCGATGTCTTATATGATGAACCCGTTGAAGTTTTGATGGCATCTAATCACCCCTTGACTCAATATCAAGAAGTCCCTTGGTCAGAATTAATTAACTACCCACAAGTTGTATTTAAAGATGGCTATGGAATGCAACGCCTGGTGCAAGAACGGTTTGCCCGACTTGGGGCTAATTTACGAGCAGTGATGGAGTTAAATACCCTGGATGCATTTCGCGGGGTGGTTCGACAGGGAGAAATTATTGCCTTATTACCTCAGTCAGCCTTAATTGATGCTCGTTTTGACCCGACTCTAGCTGTTCGGGCGATCGCCCAACTTCCACGCTCTATCCCGACATCGAATAACCTAGTCAGTGATGTCTCAACATCCGAGGCTGGACTGACTCGCCAAGTTGTTTTAGTCACTACTCACGACCGTCTCCAAATTCCTCCGATTCAGCATTTTTGTCAACTGGTGCGTCAAATAGAGAAACCCCCCACCAATGCTTTAAATCACTCCACTCCGATTGAGAACCACCCTTTAAGCGTAGGTCGTTAGCCTAAAATATATTATCTCCATGCCTCTTTCCCCTATTGCTCGGTAGCCATCTTCTAGCCGTTAATTACTATGAGTCATACCTTTAGAGAATTATTAAAAAAAGTCGGTAGTGGTGTTCATACTGGGAAAGATTTAACTCGTGAAGAAGCGGCCCTCGCTACCCGCATGATGTTGTTGCAAGAGGCAACTCCTGCCCAAATTGGGGCGTTTATGATTGCTCACCGCATTAGACGGCCGACGAGTGAAGAATTAGCCGGGATGCTGGATGCCTATGACGAAATTGGGCCTCAGTTACCCTCTTTGGCGATGGGGAATGGGGGAGGGTTTGCTCATCCGGTGACGGTACTGGGGACGCCTTATGATGGGCGATCGCGTACTGCACCTGTCACCTCATTAACGGCTTTGCTTCTGGCTACGGCGGGAGTTCCCGTATTGATGCATGGGGGCGACTGTATGCCGACTAAATATGGCATCCCCCTGGTTGAGATTTGGCAAGGTTTAGGCGTTGATTTTTCCCGGTTAGCCCTCTCAAAAGTCGAGCAACTACTCAAAACGACGGGGTTCGGATTGGTGTATTTACCCCAACATTTTCGGGCTGCTCACGAATTAGTACCCTACCGCGACCAAATCGGCAAACGTCCACCCTTCGCCACAATGGAATTAGTTTGGTCGCCATATACAGGAGCAGCTCATATTGTGGCCGGTTATGTTCATCCTCCCACAGAAATCTTGTTTCGAGAAATTTTTGAGCATCGGTCTGTGACTAATTTTACCCTGGTCAAAGGGTTAGAAGGGAGCTGTGATTTACCTTGCGATCGCACAGCCATCATTGCCATTAGTCAGCCGAATTCTAGCGATAATTTCGAGCGTCTTTTACTGCATCCCCGTGACTATGGCTTTGCCACTAAGGAAATTCCTTTAAATTCCAAGGATGAATTAATCGAACAAATGCAAGCCATTCTCAACGGCAAATCCTCAGAGTTAACGGCTGCTGCAATCTGGAATGGGGGTTTTTACCTGTGGCGTTGTGGCATTTGCCCAGATTTATCTGCGGCTTTTACCCGTGCTGAAACTCTGTTTAGTCAAGGCCATGTCCTCGGAAAATTACAGGAGATTCGACAGGCGATTAACTCTATGCAACTGGCGCATCAGTCGTAGAAGTTTGGGGTGCAGGGGTGCGGAGGGGGCAAATGCGTAAGTCTTGTTAGCAATTGCTCTGACTATTAGCGCCAATCTCCCTGCACGGTAAATGCTGCCCAATAATAAGGAGACTGCCAATTCTGGGATTTCCACATCTCCAGTTGTGCCGCTCTTAATGCTGATACTGGATTTTGTCCCTCGTCGAGCATCTTCTGATAAAATTTTGCCATCACTTCAGACGTGGCAACATCATTCACACTCCACAAACTCACTACTACTCGCCTTGCTCCAGCATACATAAAGCCTCTTGTCAATCCCACCAAGCCTTCCCCTTTCACGTCTTTACCCAATCCGGTTTCGCAAGCACTTAAGACGACGAGTTCCGCAGGCAAGTTGAGGTTGAAGATATCCTGTAGGCGCAGAAATCCATCTTCGGGATTGCCTTTTTGGTCGAATAAAGACAGCACGATACCTGATAATTCAGGATTGATGGGGTCGAGTAAGCCGTGAGTGGCAAGGTGGATAATTTGATATTGGGCTAAATTCGGGTCAGTGGCGGTGGTGCGGGAGGCATTAAAGTCCAAGGCTTGCAGGCGTTTAGCTTCTGGGATGAGGGCGAGGATTTTTTCGGCTTCGGTACGAGTATATTGCAGACGGTCAAGTACCTTGGCACTGTCCCCTAAACCTAAGTTACGGGTGGCGCGAGTCAGGGCTGAGTTGGTGGGTGTTTCAGGGGTTGGTTGGGGTGTAGTTGAAAAACGAGGGTCGTTGAGCGCGAAGATGGGGTCAGCAAGAACGGCAATGGTTTTGGCAGCAGTGGGACGGTTTTGCAGTTGGCGCTGTTGAATGGCAACGGTTGAGGCGGAGGGGAGGGTGATGATTTCGTTTTGGACTAAAAGTGGGGTGTAACCTAACCCCCCCTGCCCCCCTTCCCTACTAGGGAAGGGGGGAGTCTTACTCCCCTCTCCTTGCAGGAGAGGGGTTGGGGGAGAGGTCGGTATCGGCAGTGCGGCAAAGGGAACAGATTGCAATGCCCCATCTCCAACAATTAGTAAGCGTTTGTTACCCAACTGATTTGCGACTGGGGACAGAAGCATCTGACTCAATGGGAGTCCGGTTTCCAGATTGGCGGCGCTATTGGGGGTGAGAGATTGGCGGAAAGTTTGGGCGGCGGCTTCGATTTCGCTGCGTTTGGGGAGTACGTAACTGGTAATGCTGGTTTTGGTGACTGCCCAGAGGTAACTGCGGTCTTCGCCGAGGGAATATTCTAACAGTAGGGTGTCGTCGTCGAGTACCTGTTGTTGAATCTGTTGTAAGTTTAGGGGTTCGGGATATTTCAGGGCGGCGTAGCGAGGACTGGTAACGCGAATTTGGGCTTTGAGTTGGTCGAGTTGAGTGAGTAGGGATTCGGATTGTTGTTTGATTTCATCGAGTTGTTGTTCGGTATATTGACTGCTTGAGAGTTCATACCTGCGACGTTCTAGGGCGTTGAGTTGTTGAGTGAGGGTACGTTCTTGTTCTAGGAGTTTGGGGTTAACGCCTTGGCGGATATTTGCGTTTGCTTCGGTGAGGAGTTCGAGGAGGCTGCGGGCGCGGGCGCGTTCGCTGGCGTGGAGGGCGAGGGCATCGTAGCCTTGGGAGGGGTTTTGTTGATGCAGTTGCATCAGTAGGTCGATGTAGAACTTGTAGTAGCCTTGGACGGTGGCGAAGTAGGAAGCGCGGAGTTCTTGGGAGCCAATTTTGGTGCGGAGGTCTTCAATAATGGTGATGGCGCTATCCATCAGGGTTAAGGCTGCTTTCAGGTTGCCTTGGCTGCGTTGCAAGAAGGCGACGTTAGAGAGGGTAGTGGCTTCCATACGTCTATCTCCCACCGCCTGTAATAGGGGCAAAGCTTGGTTGTAGAATTCCAATGCCTTTTGCTTTTCTCCCAATGAGTTGTAGACACTGCCAATATTAGTGAGAGTACCAGCTTCCCCACGCCTATCCCCC
>CAZPRJ010000053.1:0-52306 GCA_964588805.1 uncultured Microcoleus sp.
CTGATTTTCATCCCCCGCTTAAAAGACGGGGGCTTTCAATCTCGCCTCTTCGTAATTTCAACGGCAGGTAGGGGTTCTCCTGGTTGCGGGGTTTCCACAAAAGCAGCACGGCATTCGAGGAGTTTGCCCCACTTGCGGGGGTACTTAGCGCTGGCAATATACCCTGTCGTCCGATCCATAATGGCGTAAGCGCGATCGCCCACAATTCCCCGTTCAGTAATATGCGCTGTGTACAACTCCTCCCCTTGCATCGATTTGACCGGGTATCTCCACACAGACACCACCGATCCCACAGACTCAGTATTGGTTGACATAAGATAAAATTTATCGATTCAAAGCAGCGCTCGCAGCCTAGGTGCGGTCATTTACTCCTAATACCAAATTTATTTTCTAAATTCCTCTAGAACAGAACACTTTAATCCTGCCCCTGTAGGCGAGGGGAAATAGGGGAAGAATGGGCAGGAGTTTCCTGGGTTTGGGTTAGAGATTGATTCCAGCACTGACGCGCCAGCCAGTCTAACAAAATTTGATTGACCACATCGGGACATTCATCATGGGGACAGTGACCGGCATTATCGAGTTCAACTAACTCTAAATTAGGATTAAGTTCGGCAAACTGACCCGCCAAATGAGGAGGAATCATGCGGTCTTGACGCCCCCACATTAAGAGTATAGGAATGTTTAAAGTGGGCAAAATCGATTTGACATGGGGGCCAAATTGAGAAGAAGTCATCGCTTTGAGGAGGGCGCTAAACGTTGCGGCAGCACCTCTATCTTGAGCAGGGAGAGTCAAAATTTCCAATAATTCTGCTGAAATAGCGGTGGGGTTCGCGTAAGCCATACCTGCCCACTTTTTCAATATTGGTGGGCGTCGGACAAAATAAAATAGACTTTTGAGAACAATCGGCGAAGCAACCACACTTTTAATCGTGGAAACAGTAGGCCGCAGCCACTTGGGAGTCATCTCTTCTTCCAGCGACAAATCCGGCAAATTAATCAGAACAATCCCTTTAACCATTTCCGGGTGAGCGGCAGCAGCAGCCAGACAAACCAGCGAACCGATGGAGTTACCCACTAATACCATTGGCTGCCCAATAAAAGTTTGCCAAAACTCATACACTTGGTCTACCCACAAGTCAACCTTGTAGTTTGTGCATACTTTCCGCGAGGCTCCGAACCCCAGCATATCCAGAGCGTAGACCGTATGATGTTCACTCAGGACTTCGAGATTGTGACGCCAATGCCCGATTGAAGTGCCGAATCCGTGTAGCAACATGATGGGTGTTGCTAACTCATGATGCGGTTGCCGCGATCGCAAATAAGTATAGCGAGTTTGCCACCCTCGCCAAACCCAGTCGCGTTGACTCCCCACTCGTTGCTGCCAAGGCACAGATGTTGTCACAAAATCCTCACCTTTAAAAAGGGTTACAAATCCTCTTCCATTTTAGTGGTTCCCTTGAGGGGTGCGGGGGAGCTGGGGAGCACGGACGAGCGGGGGAGATTAGGAAAAGAACTTCAATAAACCATGAACGATGAACTATGAACCATCAACTTTTTCGTGTGAGTACAACCAATCCCAGTTAATAAGAAATGGGAAGTTACGTTAACAACTGACATAGTACTTGGAGGAGACTCAGTAAAATAGCAGGTGTGTACTGTGTCTATTACTTATCAATCAATCCACTCACTAATTTTATAAATCAAACAGATGTCTGTGATTGAAAAAAGACGCCAACGCGATCTACCCCCCATTAATGAGAGAATTCGGTTTCCTCAAATTCGAGTCATCGATACGGATGGAGAACAGCTAGGAATCCTCTCGCCTCAAGAAGCTCTAAGCCTTGCTGAGGAAAAAGAGTTGGATCTAGTTTTAGTTAGTGATAAGGCAGATCCACCAGTTTGTCGGATTATAGATTACGGGAAGTACAAATTCGAGCAAGAGAAAAAAGCCCGCGAAGCGAGAAAAAAGCAGCATACGGCTGATGTGAAAGAAGTAAAGATGCGCTATAAAATTGAAGACCATGATTATCAAGTGCGCGTCAATCAAGCCGAACGCTTCCTCAAATCGGGAGATAAAGTCAAAGCCACAATTACCTTCCGCGGCCGGGAAATTCAACACAGTAACTTAGCTGAGGATTTACTCAAGCGCATGGCCACCGATTTAAAGGAGTTGGCGGAAGTTCAGCAAGCTCCCAAGCGAGAAGGTCGTAATATGATGATGCTGCTTTCTCCGAAAAAATGATAATAGGTGTGGTGAGTTATTAGTCATTAGTCATTGGTCAAGAGGTCAGCAACTAAGGCTAATGGCTAGAGATACGCGACTAAGGACAACTATACACACAATGAAACTGCAACCTCGCGCTCGTGTTCAGGGTGACTGGGTACGGAAAGCCCTACAATGGGTCAACCTCCGACCCGAAGAAGGGGAGCGGACATTATTAATGTTCGCATTCTATACAGCCACCTCAATGGGCTGGCTGTGGTTTGAGTACAGTGCCGTAGCCCTGTTCTTAGATAAATATGGTGCTGAACGCTTACCCTTAATTTACATTGTCGGTGCCCTCATGGTTTCAGGGCTGGGAGTTTTGTACTCCTGGCTTTCGGGTATTTTGCCCATGCGAAGCGTCTTGGTGACGATCGCTCTTTTAACCAGTATCCCTCTGATTATCTTTCGCATCACGTTAGCGATCGACTATTTCGACGGATTAATTGCATTGGCGAGTGTATTTCTAATCCGCCTGTGGACAGATGCGGTGGAAGTCCTCAATGACCTTAACTCCCAGGTAGCGGCCAATCAACTATTCAATATCCGAGAAATTAAGCGCACCTACCCGATTATTTCCAGTGGACTCTTAGTCGCGGATGTGATTGCAGGCTTCTCCTTACCGGTTCTGTTGCAATTCGTCGGGCTCATCGATGTTATCGTCATCGCTGCCTTGGCCATGTTGGTTGGAGCAGGAACCTTATTTTACCTCGGTCAACGCTATAGCCAAGCCTTCCCCGATTCCCCTTCACGGCAATGGGAAGATGAGGAGTCGGAATTCTCGATTCGCAATACTAGTGGGCCTCTGCAACGCTACATCATTCCTTTATTTGCCTTTTTCATCCTGGCAGAGGCGATGTACCTATTGGTGGAATTTCAGTATCTGAGTCAACTGGAGGAACAACTACCGGAAACCTCAGCCATTGCAGGTTTCTTGGGCTTATTTGGTGGAGTGGTAGGACTGTTTGAACTGACATCACAATGGTTTCTTTCTAGCCGTGCGATCGATCGCTTGGGCGTATTTGTAGCAGCGATGATGTTGCCGGCCTCGCTGGCCATCTTAGGCTTGCTCATGCTCACTGGGTTGCTAGATTTTGTGATTGGAGTTGCACATCAGCTTCTTCCTTTGCCAGAATTAATGACTGGGCTGTTTGTCGGTTTAATTTTGCTCCGGTTTATTGATGAACTCCTACGCTACACCCTCATTGCCGGGATTGAGCCCGTCTTATTTCAACCCATCCCAGAGAAGCTACGCAATGGCATCCAAACATCGGTGCAGGGGATTGCCGAGCCTATCACCACCGGCCTCACGGGTTTAGGCATTTTAGCAACGATATGGCTGACCCATCATCTATTCTCCAATGGAGACCAATTGCAAAATTGGGTGTTTATCTTGGCAATTGTGGTATTCTCTATCTTCTGGCTCTTGAGTGGTTGGCTGATGCGATCGAGCTATGTCAACCTACTAGTTCAGAGTGCAGAGCAAGGGCGTTTGGGTTTTTCGGACGTAGACTTGAGAGCATTCAAGCGAGCGGTGGAAGATGCTTTAGAAAAACCAGGCACGGAAGCCGACAAACGCTCTTGTATCCAACTGTTGTGCCAAATTGAACCTACCACTGTGGGTGATGTGCTTGCCCCCTTATTGCCTCGCTTATCGACGGCGTTACAGCGTCAAAGCCTAGAGGCAATGCTAGAGTATCCCAACCCGGATTATTTGAGTGATGTGCAACTGCTAATCGACCAAACTCCCCCCCCGGAGGTGTTGGCCTTGGCCTTGCGATATGTGTGGCTGACTCAAACGGAACTGGATATTCGCACGATTAAACATTATATGCATCCTAATGTTGAGCCGATTGTCCGGGCTACGGCCGCTGCCTTGATTCTGCGTCGAGGAACTCCGACTGAAAAAGCAGAGGCCACGAATACCCTACGACGGATGCTCACCTCGAAGCGGGAACGAGAGCGGGTGATGGGGACGCGATCGCTGGGAGAGGCCGAGTATTTGCAGGCGCTCAGGCTTTATATTCCTACTCTCTTACAAGATGAGTCGTTGCGGGTGCGGTGCGCGTTGCTAGAGGTGATTGCTGCTACCCACTTGGATGAGTATTATCCTTCGTTGGTGAAGGGTTTGTACTATAAATCCACTCGTGATGCTGCCCGTACGGCTTTGGTTCGCCTCAAGGATGAAGCCATTCCCTTACTGGTAGAATTAGCGGAAGATGTGCATAAACCGGATTTGGTGCGGTTACAGGCTTGGATGGCGCTCGGGGAAATTGGGACACCCGAGGCTTTGGATCGGTTAGTGCAACAGCTCATCACCAGTTGGGGAACGACTCGTCGTAATATTCTGCGGATTCTGCTGAAGATTCCCAAAGAAGCGGGAATAGACACTGTAGTGGATCAGTTAGGCCGGAGTGGGCTAGAGACGTTTATTGAGCAAGAATTTCTATTTTTAGGTCAAGTTTATGCTGCCATCCTCGATTTGACCCGTGAGAAGATTGCAGGACAGGAGGCTGATTTGTTGCGACGGGCGCTAGAAGATTTGCAAACTGACTTGTTAGAGCGATGTTTTTTGTTAATGAAGTTTCTGTATCCGATTAGTGCGATTCAAGCCGCCTCGTTTAATTTGGCTTCACAGTCGCGGTCTAATATTGCATTGGGTTTAGAAATATTGGATAATACGCTTGATATTCCTCAAAAGCGGGCATTTTTGTCTATTTTAGACCGCCGCTCTCCAGAGGAAAAGATGGATTGTCTAGAGGAATGGGTTCCCTATCAACCGATGAACCCTGGCGATCGCCTACGTCGGCTCATTGAGTTTCGCCATTTTCTCCCCGATTGGACTTTAGCCTGCTGTTTTCATTTAGCAAAGGCATTGCATTACAGCCTCACGTCGGAAGCCACCTTAGTCTGCTTGCGACATCCAACCGGTTTTGTCCGAGAAGCTGTTTTAGCCTATTTAAGGGAAGCCTCACCCCGTGCTTGTCTAGAGGTGTTGCCTGCACTCAAAAATGATTCAGATCGTTTGGTGGCCTCTCAAGTCCAGCAGATGCTTGAGGAGTTGGGGCAAGTGGGTTAAGTCTTCGGTGTAGGGGAAGAGGATAAGTTTTCATTTGGCTTTCCCCGCTCTCCTGCACCGGAAGTCACTGAATTTATCCTTGAAACTGTATAATTTCCCAATTGTTAGTTTCTAGTCCAACCAATTGCGGTAAACTTGTGCTTTCCCTAATGATACAGTGCGAATCAGTCATACACTGCCAATAGCAACTAGCTGACCGCTAACTCATGTTAACCAGCGTTGAGCGTTTATTATTTATCAGGGCTGTCCCCATTTTCCAAGAACTGCGGGACGATTTTTTAGTGCGTCTTGCTTCGGTCATGGATGAGCTGTCATTCCCTGCCGATCATACAATCTTTACTCAAGGGCAAGAGGGGCGATCGCTTTATATTGTCGTGAGAGGATTGGTACGGGTTCATATTGGCGATCGCGATTTAGCGCAGCTAGGGGAAGGAACCTGTTTTGGGGAAATGTCTTTATTCGATGCGGAACCCCGCTCAGCATCCGTCACTACTCTAGAATCTTGTGATTGTCTAATGTTGACGCAAATCCAATTGTATGATGCGATCGACGAGACACCAGGGATTGCAATTAATATTATTCGTCTGCTTTCCCGTCGGATTCGAGAATTAAATACTAAGGTGAATGCTTACGAAGCCAAAAGTCCAGCGTCGGATCTCACCAAGGCAGGAAGTAATTTATCGGGATAGAAACATCTCTAGCATTCAACAGTACAAGCATCACAGGAGGAAGCGCAGGCCAGACAGCAAGCTGAACAAACATGAAAAAATGCAGTTCCCCGTTTATTAGCAATGGGATTAAGTGTGGAACAAGTTGCCGAGGCGTTAGGTTTGTCTGTAGAAGATGTGACGCAAATTGTGGGTAATCTCCCTCGTTAAAATCAGAGACAAACGGCAAACGATTTGAAGGCAAAGGCAGTGATTGACACACCCGATTTTATTCTATTTGCCCAACACGGATGGGCTGATAATAGTAAGGCGATCGCAACTCTAGCGCGTAATCTTGCCACACCCAATACCCTAACGATTACCCCAGATTTAGGCTGGGTAAAGACGTGGATTAGAATTGAACCCCTCATTCAGTATGTAGAACAAATTGCGACAGAAACAATTGCCACTTATCCCGAAACCCCTATCAAAATCATCGGTCATTCGATGGGAGGCTTAATCTGGATAGAAATCCTCAGCCGTCATCCCGATTGGTGGTCAAAAGTACATTCATTAGTGTTAGTGGCTTCTCCTGTAGGAGGTGCACATTTAGCACGAATGCTTGACCCATTAGGAATGGGTATTGGCATGGCAAGAGACTTGGGACTCGACCGTAGAGAAATGGCAGAATTAATTGCCGAAGTGATTCCTACATTAATCATTGCGGGTGATGTTGATCAGGGTAGCGACGGCACAATTACAGTAGGCTCGACCCTGTTTTCCCATGCAGCGTTTGTCAGTTTATCGGGCCTATCCCATCCCGTTCTCAAAAATCATCCTGATGTTGTAAAAACAATCCAAAACTTTTGGGATAATCCCCCCACACCAGAAGAACAAAAGCCAGAGTTAAGTGTTAATTTAACCAAACGGTTGCGGTTAGTTCCAGGGATGACAGATGCCCATCGACGAGATTTTAATCGCTCCAAGTTATACCTAAAATTCAACGACGGAACCACCATTCGCACTTGGAAGAATCCTTTTCAAATCGAGCATATTTTTGTAGCAGATAGTGAAGGAGAATGCCTTTATGCAGGCTTTGTAGGTTGGTTACACTCTCAAGACTTGCAAAACGCCCTTGAGAATATCAAACAGGAATATAGTGAATATAAATGAATTGTGGAACTTGCCTGGAACTAAGAAGTTAGAAGTCAGGAGCCAGGAGCCAGGAGTCAGAAGGAAAAATTATTTGAGCTAGTTTCAATCATTAGAGAATATGACCCGCTTATTTCACCACTGATTTAGACAGGCTATATTCACTCATAAAACTTACTTCTTGGCACAATACAAAATTTGCATAATGTGAACTCCACTCAGAATAATTAATCATGCTAATCCTCGACCCTCAAACCCTCCAACCAACTGAAGAACAACGTATAATCATTGATGGCCTAACCGGGCAACATTCCTAATTCATCAAGACAGGCGTTGTTCCCCCAATCTCGGTAAAATCAGTGCATGATCTATCAACCTCCACGCCCAAAAATCCCTGAGTGTACCTGGAAGCGTCCCCTTGGTCTTGGCTGGGACAAACCCTACACTGTTCGCTACGCTAGTAATCTTGATGACGGCCCTTGGCACGGTATGCCCCTTGGTGGTTTTGGGGCAGGTTGTATCGGGCGCTCTCCTAAGGGAGATTTTAACTTGTGGCATCTAGATGGGGGAGAGCATACCTTTAGAAGCTTGCCAGCTTGTCAGTTTAGTATCTTCGAGCAGTCCGAGCATTCACCCACGCAAGCTTACGTCCTATGTACTGAACCTCCTGAAGATGGCACCCTCAAGAGTTGGCAGTGGTATCCGGCTACGCAGGGGAGTCGGGGAGCAAAACAATCTGAAACCCAAAGTACAGGAACTTATCAGGCGCTTTATCCTTGTAGTTGGTTTGCCTATGAAGGGGTGTTTCAGACTGAGCTGACTTGTGAGCAGTTTTCTCCAATTTGGGCGGGATGTTATCAAGAAACCAGTTACCCCGTTGCTATTTTTGAGTGGACGGTACACAATCCTACCGATGCTCCGATTACCTTGAGCATTATGATGACTTGGCAGAATATGGTGGGTTGGTTTACCAATGCCATCCCTCCTCAAGCCGCTTCGACTCCTGGGGGACTTAGGGGGGTGCCGATACGAGTGCGGGATGATGGCAGTCCGGTGTATGAGTATCAACCCCGTTGGGGAAATAGCACGGGAAGTTACAATCAGTGGATTGTTGATAATTATCGCGTGGGCTGTCTCTTAGACCGAGTGAGGTTGCATGATGATCAGATTACGGAAGGGGAAGGGCAGCTTGCGATCGCAACGGTAACGAATCCGAGTGTGGATGTATTCTACAACACTCGCTGGAATCCTGCGGGTAATGGTGCCGAAATCTGGGAACCCTTCGCTGCCGATGGCAGTTTGGTGGATTTTCAAGATGAAACACCGGCTGCACCCGGAGAACAAATTGCAGCGGCGATCGCGGTTCGTTTTACCATTCGTCCAGGCAGAACTCGTAAAATTCCCTTTATTTTGGCTTGGGACTTTCCTATTACCGAATTTGCTCCAGATATCAATTATTATCGACGCTATACAGATTTTTTTGGGCGCACGGGCAACAATGCTTGGCCTATCGTTCGTACTGCCCTCAAACACGCGGACTATTGGAAAGAGAAGATTCAATCCTGGCAGGAGCCTATTTTAAACCGTAAGGATTTGCCCAATTGGTTTAAAATGGCGCTATTTAATGAGTTGTATCTGCTTACAGATGGGGGTACTCTGTGGACAGCCGCCGATGATCGCGATCCCATCGGCCAGTTTGGCGTTTTAGAATGCTTAGATTATCGCTGGTATGAAAGTTTAGATGTGCGGCTGTATGGCTCTTTTGCCTTATTAATGCTGTGGCCGCGACTGGATAAAGCGGTGTTAGAAGCCTTTGCTCGTGCCATTCCCACGAGTGATGAGACGCCTCGAATTATTGGTTATAACAAAGCTGAAGCGATTCGTAAAGCCGCCGATGCAACGCCTCATGACTTGGGTGCACCCAATGAACACCCTTGGGAGAAGACGAATTACACCAGTTATCAAGATTGTAACCAGTGGAAGGATTTACCTTGCGATTTTGTTTTGCAAGTTTATCGGGATTTTGTATTAACTGGGGGTAATGATACTGAGTTTTTGTGGGAATGTTGGTCAGCAATTGTCAAAACCTTAGCTTACCTGAAGAGGTTTGATCAAGATGATGATGGTATTCCTGAAAACTCAGGTGCACCCGATCAAACATTTGATGATTGGCAGTTGCGGGGAGTTAGCGCTTATTGTGGGGGGTTGTGGTTGGCGGCGTTAGAAGCGACAATTGCAATCGGTGAAATTTTAATTGAAGATTATCCATCGGCTTCTCAAATCCGAGAAGTCCCTGAACCCGAATCGATTCAAGAAACGATTGCGCTTTATCGTCAGTGGTTGGAGAAAGCGAAACCAATTTATCAGGAAAAACTTTGGAACGGTCAATATTATCGGCTGGATAGTGAAAGTGGTTCTGATGTGGTAATGGCAGACCAACTATGCGGTCAATTCTATGCTCAGTTATTAAAATTGCCAGATATTGTACCTAGAGAGTGCGTTCAAATAGCGCTGAATACGGTCTATGATGCTTGTTTTTTAAAGTTTAATCATGCCCAATTGGGGGCAGCAAATGGAGTAAGACCTGATGGTTCTCCAGAAAATCCTGATGCAACTCATCCTCTAGAAGTTTGGACGGGTATTAATTTTGGATTGGCGGCATTTTTGATACAGCAAGGAATGAAAGAGGAAGCGTTTCGACTGGTGGAGGTAGTGGTGCAGCAGGTGTATGAAAATGGCTTGCAATTTAGAACACCGGAAGCGATTACAGCAGCAGGAACGTTTCGGGCAAGTCATTATTTGCGAGCAATGGCGATTTGGGGAGTTTATTTAACTCTTGATTAAGGAAAAAAGTATAGGCTAAGCATTTGTATCGAGATAGGTACTCAACCTAAATTCTCTTTACAAATGCTCAACCTTTAACGTGGCAAGAAAACAAATCCTAGGGAGTTAAATCCTCTATAGCCAACCTAGATTTGATTGATATTCAGTAAATTGCTCCAGGCGTCGCGATCGCCTCACAAAATACCTAAATCTGCCTTAATCCATCACTCATAAAAAAGGTAGAAGCGTTTTTGCATTCCACCTAGCGATACGCAGGACTGGGGCTGTGAACGTGACCATTTCGTGCGAAACTATCGGATAGAACTTGCCGATAAACAGCTTCATAACCCTCTGCCATCCGCTCTACACTAAAATGATTAAGAACGTGTTGACGGCAATTGTTACGGTTGAGTTGAATCGCAGGCTCAATCGCAGCAATACACTCTTCCACACTTTCACACAAAAAGCCTGTCTCACCGTGAACAATGACTTCCGCAGTCGAACCTAACTTCATGGCAATCACAGGCGTACCCACAGCCATTGACTCAATCATTACCAAACCAAAAGGTTCGCGCCAAGTAATGGGGAATAAAGTTGCTACAGCGCCTCCCATCAAAGCAGATTTCTCTTCGTGATTCGCCTCTCCTAAAAACTCAATTTGTTTACCATCTATGAGAGGCTTAATTTCTTCCTCAAAGAATTTGACATCAACCGAGTCAACCTTACCCGCCATTTTTAAATGCCAACCCGAACGCTTGGCAATTTCAATTGCCAGATGAGGCCCTTTCTCAGGAGAAATTCGTCCTAAAAATGCTAAGTACGGGGGGTCTTGGGGTTGAGGACGAAACTCATATTGTTTCGTATCAATACCGTTATAAACAGTTGCAACGTAATTGAGATTTAATCGAGCTTCTCGTTGAGCGTTGGAAATACTGATGTAAGGTTGTTTGCGGGCGTGACTAAATAGTTTTTCATTATCTGGAGTAAAAATTCCGTGCTGCGTATGAACAGTCGGTGTTTTTACTAAATTGCTATAGGGCAAAGCCACACAACCAATGTGAGAATGAATAATATCAAACTCTTGGGCTTGCTCATAAACCCGGCTCATTTGCAGCATTTCATAAATGCCAAATTCCTTAATGGTAGGGTCGAGACGCAGGGCTTGTGGATGAACTGATTCAAGATTTGCTAAAGTAATAGAATCGCCGGATGCAAATAATGTAACTTCATGTCCACGCCGAACAAGTTCATCAGATAGCAATCCTACAATGAGTTCAATTCCTCCATAAGCTGGAGGGGGAACTCGCTCCCACATTGGGGCAATTTGAGCAATCCGCATTACAAAGCTCCTTTTGCAAGTCGGGTAAAACTCTGACTAGAGAGTTGTGATCACTATTGAACACTACTGGTGATTACTCTCGTATCAGCACAGAGATGGAATTCAGAAAAAACTGTATTCTCCTGCAAAAAAATAAGCAATACAAAAACAATGCGGAAAACCGGACTGCATTGTTTCGGTTCGCTGTACTTTACAGAAAAATTGCCTAGATGCAACTCCATTTCTGGGGTTAACACTTAAAGTTAGAACATTAATAAATCCACCCCAAGATAGAGAGAAAATGGCACTAGAAATACAAGAGGATACAAAAAGACCTTTGCCTTTTGTAGCTAATCTTGCTTCGATTGATAGCAAGTCATTAGGGGAAAAGTAAAATATGGGACGAATCTTTATTTCAGCCGGCCATGGTGGACTCGATGATGGACTCGTAGATCCAGGGACAGTTGCAGGAGGAACTACAGAAGCGAGGGAATTGGTTCTATTGCGCGAGTTAGTGGCAACTGAGTTGCGCTCACAAGGATTTGAAGTAATCGAGGTTCCCGATATTTTCAATTTGGCAGAGTCGATTGCTTGGATTAACCTCCGTGCCCGTCCTGGCGATATAGCCGTAGAACTTCAACTCAATGCCGCTTCTAATCCTACAGTACGAGGAACCAACGTTTTTTACATTGCCAATAATGAGGAACGGAAAGCACAAGCAGACTTGTTGCTGCGATCGCTTTTAATCAAAGTACCTGCTTTAGTCAATCGAGGAGTGAAGCCGGATACCCTATCTGGATTAGGAAGTCTAGCCTTTATCCGCCAAGTGACTATTCCTTCTTTAGTTCTGAATGTGGGATTTCTCACCAATCCCGAAGAACGTACTCTACTTCAAAATAGCCGTCAGGAGATAGCGCAAGGAATTGCTAATGGTTTAGCCGCTTGGAGTCGGGCAGTTTCAGTCAATGGTTTTCCCCGTCGTCCTTACCCGCCCATTAATATCAGTATCAACGGTAATCTCTATGAAGAGAAAGGCATCATTGTCGAGGGCAATGCTTACATTCCCGTTGATATCGTCGATAAGTTAAACCTGGATTTAAGTAAACCTACAAATGTGCGTCTAATTAACTACGGTAGCGTCACCTACATTCGAGCGGTTGATCTGCGAGAAGCAGGAGTTTTTGTGGGTTGGGAAAACGCAACTCGTACAGTCATTTTGCGTTCGATTTTGCCCTTCAATCCAGAAGATTTAAATAAGATTATTGGGCAAGGCTACCTGTCTCAATCTGAGTTGGAAACATTCTTGAGATCGGTTAATCCGCAAGCGCTGCAACAGTTTCCAGAAATTGCCAAACTGTATTTAGACGAAGCTAAAATTGAGGGAGTCAACCCGGATGTCGCTTTTGCACAAGCGCTTTTAGAAACTAACTATTTTCGCTTTGGCGGCCCTCTCAAACCGACTCAAAATAATTTTGGTGGGTTAGGTTCTGTGGGAGGAAGTGGAGAAAGTGCTAGTTTTATCAGTGCTCCCATTGGTGTTCGCGCCCATATCCAACACTTGAAAGCCTACGCTAATCAGGAGCCATTGGTTCAGAAATCCGTCGATCCTCGGTTTCGTTTTGTGGCGCGGGGGAGTGCTCCTAGGGTAGAGTTGCTGAGTCGGCGTTGGTCAGCAGATCCATTGTATGGAGATAAAGTTTTGGCCATTCTCAGGCAACTTTATAAATCAGCAGACTTGCTCTAAGGTCAATCTTTTCCCTTCTGCCATCTGCCCTCTTCCCTCTGCCTTTTGCTATAACTCCACATGGGAACATTTACGCTGATTTAGAGTCTATTGCTCACAAGCGCTTACACTTTGGGGTGTAATTTTAATATGTTTATATCCTCTACTTGGCAGTCCAAAACGGCTTTACTCTTGGCTTTGGGAATCACTTCGGGGGCAGCTTTCCCAATCCTCATCAGTACTTCAGCAGCAGCAACTGTAGAACCCTACATTATTGGACAAACTTTTCCGTCATCAGAACGAGTCATCATTCCCGTTGGTTCTGTGATTCCCGTTGAATTGGAAAAAGCAGAAAAAATTATTGTGACACCGGATGAAACTGCACCAGTAACCCTACTCGTATCCGAAGACTTGCGTTCTGCGGCGGGAACCATCCTAGTTCCTGCGGGCAGTGAAATTGAGGGAGAATTGCAACCGACCGATAATGGCACTCAATTCGTCGCTAAAACACTGAGATTGAGAAACCGTAATCAGCAAATACCCATTGACGCAACCTCTAGAGTCTTTACTGAACGAGAAACTCTCAAGAAGGGAACGAATGCTGGTGAAGTTCTTAAAGGGGCAGCCATTGGTGCAGGTGCGGCAGCCGTCATATCTGAAATATTTGGCAGCATTGATGTGGGCGAAGTTTTAGGGGGTGCAGGAATTGGAGCCCTGGCCGGACTTCTCCTAGGAGGACGTCGGCAAGTTGAAGTCTTGGTAATTAACCCAGATGATGATTTGAATTTAACGTTGCAATCCGACTTATTCCTGAGATAATTCGCTCAAATTAATATAGAGGCTGACAGACCGCCTCTAATTCTTCAACTTCAAATATCCAGGACTTACGCATTTTCTGACTTAATACACCATCTTCGTAGGGGCATGCCATGCCCCTACAGCCCTTGCTGCTCACATAGCAAGTTGCGTAAGTCCTGAGTGAGAGAGGTAAAACTCCTGTAAAGGCTTATTTTCCGGAATGTTTTCTGGCAGCGACAACTTTTCTAAGACGGACAAGGAACTGATTCCTCCCTCCCAGTTTGTAGATTGTCCACTCCTTACTTGGGAGGCAGACTTCCTTACTATTATCTCAAAAAATCGCTCAAATCTAGGCACAGGAAGCGGTTGAGAGTATCCGAAACTCCCAATCAACTCCGTGAGACGATAGCCCTTAAACAACCATATTGGGGAGCCTGCACAAGCAGAGTACGAAGCCGAAGAGAAGCGCTTTACAGTCGAAATGTAGACGACGAGAGCTTGAGTGAACCCAACACCAATCCTAATCGTCGCCACTGTAACTCAACTCTAATAGGGCTTTTACCATGAACACCCCAACCAGTAACTCCTTACCTCAATCTTCCATCACAACTGACAACGCTCCGGACAATATCATCAATCAAGACACTATAGAGTTGATTGAGTTGTTGAAAGAAGAACTGACACTTCAGCTTGGCTCCTTACCCAGCAATGCTGTAACGGTAATCAAGCGCATTGTGACAGAAGTTGAACGGATTTGTAGCAAGAGTGACCGCATCCAAAAGGAAGGTGATGTTCGCTCCTGGCAGTTAACCTTGGCACGTCATCGCCTCTCTAAGTGCGTTGAGTACTATAAACTGGGTTCTAAGCAAGGTCGCGTCGAACTACACAGCAACCTGAGCGTGATGATATATCGCCAAGTCGCCCCCTCTCAATCTCAGTTAAGCTTTGCCGCTCGCCGCCTGTTGATTGAAGACTTCCTGCAAGACTTTTATGCTGATTCCCTCAAAGCCTTTAGGCGAGAAAATCAGGTCGCTGAACACTACACTCCTCGTACCAAAATCGAATTGGCTGAATACATGGCCTTCACCGAGCAATACGCCAAGCGACGGGTAATGACCGGTTACGGTGCGATGCAATTACTGGTACTAAGAGCTAAAAGCTTTGCCAAGCGCCAACCCACCGATACAGTCATGGATATTGAACAGGTGACAGAGTTTGCCAAAGGTGAAGATGCACAGATGCAAAATCGTTCACCCATGATGCAGCAGGTGCGAGAGCGTTTAGTGGCTGAAACAAAAGACCCTCATGATGCAGTTTTGCGCGATCGCGTGATTGGTGAGCTGATACAATACCTGGAGAATCAAGGTCACAAAGACTGTGCGGATTACTTAATCTTAAAGCTGCAAGACTTAGCTGCACCGGAAATTGACGACATCTTGGGTTTAACACCACGCCAACGGGACTATCTGCAACAGCGCTTTAAGTACCATGTGGAAAAATTTGCACGCACGTCTCAGTGGCAACTGGTACATCAATGGTTAGGTGCCGACCTTGATCAAAAGTTGGGACTCTCTTCCCAGCAGTGGGATGCTTTTGTCGGTCAACTTGACCCCATACAACAGCAGTTGTTAGAACTCAAACGGGCGAAAATGAGCGATGTTGAGATTGTGAAAGCTCTGAAAATTACACCCAAACAAATGCAAAAGCGTTGGACTCAACTGTTGGAGATAGCGAGTGTTGTTCGCAACAAGGCAGTAGAAAGTTCCAATAATGGCATTAACCACTCAATGGCTGCATAAGGAACTGATAAAATTGTCTGGCAGTACATCTAGCTTTACTGGCGCTAAGCTGTTACGCATCTAATTTTCTTGTTGAGGTTGCGGGGGAGCAAGGGAGAGGGTTTGACTACTTTTATCCTGTGTTTAGAATATGCAAGTTAAATGCACTTTAAGCTTATTAAGCTCGATCAAAGCAAAAATGTCTCAACCTAGTTCAGTTAATCTATTAATCATTATCCAATTATTTGGCTGTGCCATAAACCTGTCTAAAAACGCTAGTCAAACGCTCGCCAATTTCTGTAAACCGAGGACGCTGTGATAAAACTGGCTTGAGACACTCTTGCTGTAAGCAACGAAGACTCTCCACCCCTGCTTCGTGTTCAGACCGCTCCTGGAGCGTACAACGGTCTAACATATCTTCAAGCAAGCACCCAAAAGCCCTTACCTCTATCCGTTCTAGCGTTTGCCCTATCGCTACATCACTCTCTTCGTAAAAAGAGGCAGCTCCAAAGTCTCCCAGCAAACTATGACCGGTTTCATTAACCAGAATATTGTGAGCATAGAGATCGCCATGCATAATACCTTTGGCATGAAGGTGGGCGGCGGCGGAGGCAATGCCAATCGTCAGGCGTAAAATAACAGGCAAAGAGAACGCAGCGTCTGCACTATAGGTATCTCTCGTGCAGGTGTCAAAGTCTGGCGGCTGCCCCAAGGTTTTGTAATTGGAAGGGATGAACGAAAACACAAGCCCTTGTTTTTCCTGGGGTGCATTGCTGAGCTTGCCTAGTACATTAACGAGATTGTCATGACACCCAGCCGTCAGACTTGCCGCCATTTCATCAGCAGGCAACCCATCGCTAGTAACTTCACCTTTGAATATCTTAATTGCTACCTCTTGTTGGGCAATCTTGGTCGTCCAAAGCCCTTTATAAATCACCCCAGAAGCACCTTGCCCCAGGATTTCCCCGAGTGTCAGTTCAGACCAATCAATGTCTGGTAGCACTGGCTTATGGGTAGCGTCTTCACTACACAAGGGGTTGCCAGCATAAGCCAACCAAGATAGGCGAGGAAGGGTGAATAACCAGGGAGGCAGCTCAGTAAGCTGATTCGCCGAAAGACGTATGAGTTCCAGATTCAAACAAGAAGCCATCTCCTCTGGGAGCGACTTGAGCCTGTTGCCAGCCAGCATCAGCTTTTGCAAATGGCTCAGGCTGCCAAGGGAAGTGGGTAGCTTCTCAATATTATTGTTGGTGAGAATCAGCCAGCGGATCGAAGGTGGTAGAGCGTGTTCACCAACAGTCGCAACCTGGTTGGATTTAAAACTCACCATCTTGAGGCCAAGGCACTGCGACAGTACCTCAGGAATTTCCTCAAAATCATTGTTGGTCAAGAAAACAATTTTGAGGTGCTTCAACCGTTCAAACTCATCGGGTAAAGCCCTTAAATGGTTATTCGATAGATCCAAGATTTCTAAGGAATCTGCAATAGCAAAAATCTCTGAGGGAAATTCAGTGAGTCCGCAAGAAAGCTTGAGCCGTTTGCTCCCCGCTAACTGGAATGAGCGAAGCAAGTTTAGGGTTTCCATTTAATCAGAAAGTAGCTCCGTTCGATTATCTGGATTAGGCGTAGTTAATTTTAGGAGATGACAAGACCAACACAACAAAGGTTTATCAGCAATTTGCCATCAAGCAATGCACTGTCGCTCAGTATAGCTTAAGTATAAGGGTGGCTTTGACGACAGGGAGGCAACCTGAAACGTGATTGCGTTCGCGCTGCTACAGTAATTAGCAATAACAACTCACCCCACTAAAGGAAGATAGCTCACTTGTGCCATTTCTAGAGAGTGTCTAGTTACTTCGGCTATTAAAGAGGTGCAAATAGGAGCTTTTTCCAGTTTGATTTCGTTACGCCAAACTCAGGTCATTTGTATTCATGCGTCCTCGCCAAAGCATTACCGACATTTTCTCGACATTTCTACAATTTGAAGCAGATCGATTTAGTCGTTGGGTCGCTGACCCCAAGCTGCGCCGTAGTATGCACAATTGTATGGAGCAATTACCAGAGGGGCAAGCGTCAGAAAATTTTTGGGCACTTTACTGGCACAAGCGCTGGAAAACTCACCCTACGAGCTTAGCTGAAGCACATTTGTCAGCTTACTTACAAGAAACTTGCTACTGGAGTGTACAACGGACAATTCCCCGTTCTGCCAATCTACCGTGTAAATGGTCGGACTATTTTCAGTTAGCGATCGCACAAGTTACCAAAATTCTGAAAACCTGCGACCCCAATCAACATGCGACGCTGAAAACCTATAGCCGTGCGGCGTTTGGCAATATTGCCCGAGATGCCCTACGCCAACAACAACAGATCGACCTTTGCAACGAATGGGGATTGCTGCTCAAATTAAGTCGCAAGCGCTTACACGAATCATTACAATATGCTGGACTAACCGACCAAATGATTGCTCGTTACCTGTTAGCCTGGACGTGTTTTGAGGCAGGTTATGTTTTAAGCAACTCAGGTGGAATTCGCAAAATCCAACGTCCCAGTCGAGCAACTTGGGAAGCGATCGCGAACCTCTATAATACCCAACGTCAAACCCAACTCAACCCACCTGGAGACGAATGCACTCCTGAAACGTTAGAAAAATGGCTGCTTTATTGTGCTAATCAGGCACGTTCCCATCTATATCCTAAAGTTACTTCTCTCAATACCCCCAAATTAGGGCAGGATGCTGGTGAGTTACTGGATGATTTGCCAGACACCACTAGCGAATCTTTACTGGCAAATGCGATCGCTCAAGAAGAAACCGAGACCCGACAAACCCAACAAACTCAGCTCAACACCGTTTTAACATCAGCCCTAGAACAACTCGATGCCGAAGCCAAAACGCTGATGCAACTCTACTATTGCCAAGGACTGACTCAACAACAAATCGCGCAGCAGCTAGAAATGAAGCAATATACCGTATCTCGCCGACTCACCAAGGCAAGAGAATCCTTGCTGCTGGCGTTAACTCGATGGAGTAAAGAAACGCTGCATATTTCCACCACATCCAACGTAGTTAAACATATTAGTACAGTTTTAGAGGAGTGGTTGCAGGATTATTACAGCAATCTGAACCAACACTCCTTAGAGGAGACACCTCAATGACATTTTCTTGTGTTCCCCCAACCCAATTAGGGTTAGATGTCTCGCCAGACGTTCAAGAACAGTCTTGGCAGCAAAGCCAGTCGTTTGTCACCCCTTACGGGCGCTGGAATGCTTACCTGAATCAGATGTGCCTGAGTACCTTTCTTCCTTGGCTTCAGGAAGAGTACGAACCGGAGGCAACACTGTGGACTGAGGACTCCGCACTTCCTAGTTTTTGGGAGGTGGTGAACGGAACCGCGATAACAGTGGATACAAAGCGCTTTATTTTGATTCCGGACAAGTCGCTGGAGATGAGAGAATTTTGCGTACCACAGGAATGGGTTGATATTCCTGGGTGGGCAGGCGATTATTACCTAGCCGTGCAAGTCGATCCGGAAGGAGAGGGGATACGAATTTGGGGTTATACCACCCACGAGCAACTGAAGATGAATGGCAGTTACGATCCAAGCGATCGCACTTACTGGTTAGATGCCACAGAGGTGATTGAAGATGTGAGTGTTCTGTGGGTAGTGCGCCAACTGTATCCCGACGAACCCACCCAAGTTGCGATCGCACCCTTGCCTGCTATACCAGACACCCAAGCCGAAAACTTGCTACAGCGTTTGGCAAATCCCGCAATTCTCAACCCCAGACTAGAATTACCATTTGAACTCTGGGGTGCCTTACTCGAACGCGAAGATTGGCTACAACGCCTATACCAACACCGACGAGGGCAGTCAGTCGAGAGTACATCGAATCAAATCAGGGTGAACTTGAGCCAGTGGTTCCAGAATATCGTTGAGGACACTTGGACTACCCTCGAAGCTTTATTTCCCTCACAGCCAGATTTTGCCCTCAGCCTCAGACGTACTTCTGAACAAAGCGAAACCGTTGTCAGGCGAGCAAAGTTAATTCACTTGGAAACCCAAGTACCGAGTCCAGCTTTAGTCCTGCTATTGATACTCGAAGCCGAACCCGATGGCAGAATGGGAATTCGCATACAGATACGTCCTACCGAGGCTGACACTCATCTACCCGCCCATCTCAGACTAGCACTGCTCTCCCCAACAGGAGAAACCGTTCAAGTTGTAGAGACACGCGATCGCGATAACCAGATTCAACTCAAACGCTTTAAATGCCCACCCGGAATGCCATTCACCGTTCAAGTCACGCTCAATGAAGTTAGCATAACAGAAGAATTTATGAGCTAAACCTAGCAGGCAGAGAGTTAGTCAAAATAAACGACAAGAGCCCCGACTTTTTTAATAAGTCGGGGATTTGAACCACTAAAGTTTACACCTCAATTTCATTTTAAATGCAATAAATTTGACTTCAAAATGGGTCAATTAGTTGTCTTAAATTTGGGAAAAGGTGACTGGAATCAGGGTTTTAGTACAGTCATCGCACAGCTATGGGAATCTCATAGTCCCATTCCCATGCAATTCATGGGAAGTTTACCGACTGCACCCGAATTAGATGACCTTTACCAACGCTGGCAACGTCTGTACAAAATCCTTTACGAACACTTAGGGTGGCGTCGTTATCGTGACATTAACTTTCAAATTGAAGTTGATGAAGACGATGTAACGAACGTTTCTACAGATGAGTTCACCGACCTTTGCCAGGAATTACAAACTCAGCTCAACACTTGGCTCAATGCCGAGCAGTTTCGCAATATTGATCGACAGCTACGAACACGATTAATTCCAACTGATGAAATCCGTTTGATTGTTACTGCGGAAGATAAGAAATTATTGCGGTTTCCCTGGTGTCTTTGGCATTTTCTAGAGGATTATCCCAACGCTGAAATTGCGCTTTCGCCGCCAGAGTTTACACGCTCGATTAAAGCGGCTTCCAAATCTACCAAAGGTCAAGTTAAAATCTTGGCAATTTTGGGCGATCGCAAAGGAATCGATCTAGATAAAGACCAGTCGTTACTACAGCAATTACCCAACGCCGAACTGAAACTTTTAGTTGAACCCACACCCCAAGAGTTAAATTTACAACTGTGGGAACCAGGTTGGGACATTCTTTTTTTCGCCGGACACAGCACTAGCGAACAGAAAGGTCAAATTCAACTGAATTCAACGGATAAGCTGACGATTGAGCAGTTGAAGTATGGCTTAAAAAAAGCGATCGCGCACGGCTTAAAGCTAGCCATTTTTAACTCCTGCGATGGCTTGGGTTTGGCTTGGGATTTAGCGGATTTACATATTCCCCAAGTCATTGTCATGCGAGAATCTGTGCCCGACTTGGTGGCTCAAGAATTTTTAAAGCATTTTCTCACGGTCTTTTCCGGGGGACAATCTCTGTATACGGCAGTACGGGAAGCACGGGAAAAATTACAAGCTTTGGAGCAGCAGTTTCCCTGCGCTACTTGGCTACCTGTAATCTGTACCAATCCGGCTGAAGTCCCTCCCACCTGGCAAGACTGGTGTGGTGAAGTGGCAGGTATTACGGTTAACAATACAGAAAATAATCGAGTCCAAGATGTCCTTTTGCAAAGCCAAGTTGAAGAACAACGCTTGGTGCAACAACCGCAAAGCATTCCCTCAAAAATTCGGCATCCCTTCCTCAAACCGAACTGGCAGCAACTGCGGAGCCTGCTTCTCAGCAGTATAGCCATGACTAGTTTAGTCGTGGGAGTACGATCGCTGGGGATGTTGCAGCCCTTGGAACTATGGGCGTTTGATCGCTTCCTCTACCTCCGCCCCGAAGAAGACGCCGACCCCCGTATTTTAGTAGTTACAGTCAGTGAAGCCGATATTCAAGCCCAAGGACAAGAGGAACGACGCGGGTCATTGTCGGATAAGACACTGCTTCAACTCCTACAGAAATTAGAGTCATATCAACCACGAGCGATCGGCTTAGATATCTACCGGGATTTTCCCGTTAGCTCTAATTATCCAGATTTAGCAACTCGTCTGCGACACTCTGCTTCACCCTTGATTGCCGTATGCAAAAGCCGAGATGCAGAGAATGACCCTGCTGGTGTTCCGCCACCACCCGAAATTCCAGAATCTAGGTTGGGCTTTAGTGATTTTGTGGAAGACGATGACGGTGTACTCCGCCGCCATCTTTTATTTATGACTCCAGACCCAGCTTCCCCTTGTCGGGCGAACTACGCTTTCAGCACCCAGCTAGCCTTTCGTTACTTGGCAGCACAAGGAATTTCACCTGAGTTTACACCCCAAGGGAACTTAAAGCTCGACCGCACAGTATTTAAGCGCTTGAAAAAGCGGACTGGCGGTTATCAAAATCTGGATGCAGGAGGGAACCAAGTGCTGCTCAATTACCGCTCACACAGTTCCCTACAAAAGATTACCCCTCAAGTTACACTGACCCAAGTACTGAGCGATCGCATAAACCCAAATGCTATAAAAGACCGAGTAATTCTTATAGGTGTTACAGCGCCTAGTAGCGGTGATTTCTGGTCTACCCCCTATGGCACCGGCCCTTCAGGAAAAATCCCAGGTGTATTCATTCAATCACAGATGGTCAGTCAGATTCTCAGTGCCGTTTTAGACCAGCGCCCCTTGTTGTGGGTTTGGCCTGGGTGGGGCGAGGTGTTGTGGATTTGGGGCTGGTCTTGTGCAGGTGGCATTCTCGCGCTTGTGTTTTACCGTCCCACTCATCTGAGTTTGGCGGGAAGTGCGGCCTTTGGAACATTATCAGGGTTCTGCTTTGTTCTCTTCACTCAAGGGGCTTGGATACCCATCGTGCCATCGATATTGGCTTTAGTGGTTACAGGTGGCACCGTTGCTTACATTACTTCTAAAGGCTGATAATTGGGAGCATCGCATTTGCAAAAATCCCCTCAGATCGCTAGATATTTTTTCTTCCCTTGCAGAGTTCTCTGACCATTAATATCTAGTTTTCATAGTTCTATTTCCGATACCAGTTCACGTTAACTTTAGACATTACAGACTTGTAAATTCAAGAATTACAGCTCTGTGAGGTGTAGGAAGTAGTTAGTGAAATGGTATTACCGATGCTTAAGATGAAGTTACGGCTTGGGCGAGTGACACTTGCCAGTGCGATCGCACTAGTATTCTTGACCAGTTATTCTCAACGGGGAGAGTCTCAATCTCCTGAAGTCAATACAAATACGCTCAATGGCGTACCGTTAATCTATAATGCACCACCTCCTCCAGACCAAGGAGCTCCCGGTGGGCGTTCTCGTGGAGGAGCAGGTCGGGGGCCGTGCAAAAATTACCAATCACTTACGGCACTGGTGCCTGTTACTAAGGGAGCAACAAAAAACTTTGTTTGGGGGTTAACGGTTTCCGAGCATCCCACGTTTTGGTTTGATGTTCCAGAACGGCTCACAGCTCAAGTTCCTGTCGAGTTTGTCTTACAAGATACAGCAGATAATTATGTTTATAAGCAGAAGTTGACCGTGCCAGAAACGCCTGCAGGTATTGTCAAGCTCTCTGTACCCTCTACAGCACCTCCTTTAGAAGTTGGCAAGCGTTATAACTGGACATTTTCAATTTATTGCGACCCAGAAAGCCCCTCTGCTGCGGTTTCTGTCCGAGGTTCAGTGCAACGGGTTGCCTTAGACTCAGCGCTGGACAGTCAGCTCAAAGCGGCTAAAACACCATTGGAACGCGCTGCTCTTTATGCCAAGCAGGGTATCTGGCATGACACTTTAACCACTTTAGGGGAACAGCTTAGTGGGAGTAAACAGAAAGATTCTGCGATTGTAACTGCTTGGGCTAATCTACTACAGCAGGTTAACTTGGGAAATTCCGCTTCAGAGCCCATTGTCCCATGCTGTACTGCAGAACAAGTCACAACAAATAAGGCAAATACCAAACCGACTCGATAAACTGTTACGCATTAAGAAAGCTGAAGGAAATACGAAAGCTGTCTCACTCAAAATCGTTTAGGACACCAGCTTGCATCTATCACCAATTAATACAAGTTTACAATTTGCTAAATCACAGATTTGGAGGAGTTTACAGCTAGAGGTGGACTCCTCCACAACATTTTTTTGCCCTGTTTTTTCTAATTGGGTGCATAAACTCCAAAACCCCACCGTGTAAGTCAGTGAACAAGTTCATTAAAGGAAAACGACAATGGCAACTTGGACTGGCTCAATCTTCAGCGACAAAATCTACGTTGACAGAGGGTTTTGGGGATACTGGGATACCGTTTACGCCAGTGATGGCAATGACACCGTTATCGGCGGTTCGAGAAATGACTACATAGTAGGTGAGAATGGCAATGACTCCCTCTATGGTGGAGCTGGTAATGACTCTATATGGGGAGGGAATGACAATGATTCTCTCAATGGCGCTGATGGTAATGATTATCTAGATGGTGGGTTTGGTAATGACTCCTTATATGGTGGCGCTGGCAACGACGTCATGTTTAGCGGGTCTGGTAATGACTACTTGGATGCTGGGTCTGGTGATGACTACTTGGATGCTGGGTCTGGTGATGACTACTTAAGTGGTGAAGAAGGTAATGATACCCTTTGGGGAGGAATGGGCAGTGATAGCCTCTGGGGTGGGTCTGGTCACGATTACATATTGGGTGAAGATGGTAATGACTATTTATTCGGTGAGGAGGGTAATGATTACATAGTCGGGGCAACGGGTAATGATTACCTCTGGGGTGGGTCTGGTGATGACCAGCTATATGGTGAAACAGGTAATGATACTCTCTATGGCAGCACAGGTAATGATGTTTTAGATAGTGGGTCTGGGGATGACTACCTCGATGGTGAGGCAGGCAATGACTCCATGGCGGGTGGATTGGGTGATGACACCTATGTTGTCGATAGCACGGGTGATAGCGTCTCGGAAGCTGCCAATAGCGGCACCGACAGAGTCCTTTCCTATATCAGTTACACCCTTGGCGATAATCTAGAAAACCTTACTCTCATTGGAAGCGATTTTATCAACGGTACTGGAAACAGTCTCAACAACGTCATCAACGGTAATGATTCGATTAATGGCCTATTTGGTGGAGTCGGCAATGATACCATTTATGGTAATGGTGGCGATGACATCCTCGATGGTGGCACGGGCAACGACTACATGGCGGGTGGTGTTGGTGGTGATCTCTACTACGTTGATAGTGCTGGAGATATGGTCGTGGAAGCCCTCAATAGTGGCACCGATTCTGTCTTCTCTTCCATGAGCTATACTCTTGGCGACAACCTAGAAAATCTTGTTCTTAGTGGCAATAGTAATATTCATGGCACTGGCAACAGCCTGAATAATCGCATTTTTGGCAATAGTGGTAACAATATCCTGAGCGGTGATTTCGGGGATGACTCCCTTGAGGGCGGAGCAGGTAATGACACCCTTAATGGTGGAGTCGGGAAGGATACCTTGCTTGGCGGTGATGGTAACGATTTTCTAGTTGATACGAATGGTAGTGTCGATGGTGGTGCTGGTCATGACACTCTCGTTGCAGACTACAGCCAGTGGAACAATGGTGCTGGTGTAGATGTGGGATTTAACGGAGCTAATGCTATCCTCAGCCGCCTAGATGGTAGTACTCTACTCAGCTACAGCAATATTGAGCAGTTCAATATTACAGGCACGCAATATGCCGATGTGCTGCGTGGTGGTGCTGGCAATGACTACCTAATGGGTGGAGTTGGCAATGACGAATTTTATGGTGGAGGTGGCGATGACTCTATCTGGGGTGGAAATGGCAGTGACTATCTCGATGGTGGAGCAGGCAATGATATTCTCAACGGCAAGGGTGTTAGCGTTGGTGAAATAGATGGACTAACGGGTGGTGCGGGAGCAGACACCTTTGTACTGGGAGACTCATCCATTGCCTTCTATCTCGGTTCTAACTGGGATGAGAGAGCTAGCATTTTTGACTTCAACTTAGCTGAGGGTGACACAATTCGGTTGCATGGTAGCGCCAGTGACTACAGCTTCATTGTTGGAAGCTACGGTTGGGGTACGGATGCAGCCGACACCGCCCTCTACTACAACAACAACGGCTCTTATGATCTAATTGCCGTAATCCAAGACGTGTCTAACTTAAGTTTGAACAGTTCTGCCTTCACTTATGTCTAAGTAAACAACCCCCCACAAGTTGTTGCTTTCACAGATGCTAATCCCCTCAATGGTTACTTGCTGTTGAGGGGCATACATCTGCCTGTGGGTATAGTGAAGTGGGTAGCGAAGCGAAGCGATCGCAAGTCGGAAGTGGCTGCCTCGCCTGCTGCTGTGGTTAGTTTTTCCTGTTGTCCAGAATAAGCTAGATACAAATCCTCTGGATTCCGCAGGGTTGGAAGCCAAGTTTCAACGGGAACTTGCTCAACGCAAGGGGATGTTTCTTCTTGTGGAGCATCTGCAGTTATGGCAGAACAACACAGAGTAATTTGCTCAAAGCAGCAGGTATCTAGAAAACTCCTACAACTGATTTTTGCAAAACTCCAATGCGGCCGAAAAATCACTCGTTTGTTGAGGATATTCAATCACCGGACGATTAATGACAATTAGGGGAATATTTAACTCAGCCGCAACAGTTCGCTTAATATCTTCACCTCCAGCATTTCCCGAAGCTTTTGTAACAACTAAAGAAATATCCCAATGACGCCAGAGAGCCTTTTCTAAATCAGCCGATACAGGCGGACGAATAGCAATAATTCGCTCCGAAGTAAATCCAGCCGCACAAGCCGCTTCTAAAGACGCAACAGAAGGAAGAATTCGAGCAAATAAAGTTGATTGATTGTGCCAACCTTGAAACAAAGCTAAAGCTTTATAACCAATAGTTAATAGCACTCGCTGTCGGTAAAGGTAATCGCCTGTGATAAGAGTTTCAAAGCTATCTAACGAAATGATTTGTGAATATTCAATTTGAGTTTCAACAATGGGGCGTTCAAAACGCAAGTAAGGAATTTGCCATTGTTTAGCTACACTTATCGCCAGTTTAGAAATTTCTATGGCGTAGGGATGAGAGGCATCGAGAATTGCAACTATGTGGTGATGTTGCAAAAAATTATTAATTTCACCTTTATCTAAACGTTCCACTAAAACTTGTAACACTGAGGTTTTAGGATAAAGCGCCTCAGCAGACTTCGTAGCTACCGTTATAGTACAGGGTATACCTAAAGAAGCGATCGCCCGAGCCAACGCGGCACTTTCACGGGTGCCGCCAATCAGCCACAGGCGATCGCTAAGTTTTGGCAATATCTTGCTAACCTTAACCTTTGAGTGCTTTTGTAAAGTTTTTGCGATAAGACTTATTCGCAACAATCAACGCCGGCCACAACAGTGACAAAGCAACACGGTTAGGCAAGCTGCTGTTAAAGTCGGTACGCTTAAATCCCTTCCAAAACTTCCAAACCCCATATCCATAAACTCCGAGTAAAACCAGAACAATTAGTTTCATCATGCAATCAACCCCTATTGAGAACTGACTAAGTTCACCGCGTCAAGTGTTTCGGCCTTTAATTTCCGTCTCCCTGACTCGCGCTACTTTGCTGTCAGCGCTTGCAATTCCAAGGATTCACAACCATCTACTTAGCGTGTAAGGGAGTCTTCCGGAATTGATTCCAACTACAGGTCAAAGTAGCATTGATCCAGTTCTAGTCTATCTGGGCAAGAGATGTGGCGTCACGCTTGTGAGCAAGCCACCCGAAAAATTATCTCTAGCTACCCTTGCACGTCTATAAAGTCGCCCACCAACTTCCAAAGTTCATACATAAAATGACTGTTAATGATAATTTAAGGGATGTAACCACATCTAATAGGCACCTGTCAAGGGTAAAAATTACCAATTCATAGAGATCGAGTCAGGTCTTGTGGAGGCTACCCTAAATCTCCCAATAGTAGGAGACTATTAAAGAGAGGTAACAAAAGGTAAATCCCACGATATTACACCTGAAGCGCGCAATTTAGGAGGACTTATGCGAGCAGTGCTGATGGCTGGCGGTTCAGGAACACGTCTGAGACCGCTGACCTGCGATCTACCCAAGCCGATGGTTCCGATCCTAAATCGACCCATCGCTGAACACATTATCAACCTGCTCAAACGACATAACATCACGGAGGTAGTAGCAACTCTGCACTATCTCCCCGATGTAATGCGAGACTACTTCCAAGACGGCAGCGATTTTGGAGTGCAAATGACCTACGCTGTTGAGGAAGACCAGCCTCTAGGTACTGCCGGTTGTGTTAAAAACATTGCTGAACTACTCGATGACACCTTCTTAGTCATCAGCGGCGACAGTATCACTGATTTCGATTTGAGTGCCGCAATAAAATACCATAAAAGCAAAAAATCAAAAGCCACATTGGTATTAACCCGCGTTCCCAATCCGGTTGAGTTTGGGGTCGTCATCACCGATGAAGAAATGCGGATTCGACGGTTTTTGGAAAAACCTTCCACCAGCGAAATTTTTTCCGATACCGTCAATACAGGGACGTACATTTTAGAACCATCGGTTCTAGACTATCTACCCGTTAACGAGGAATCTGACTTTTCAAAAGACTTATTCCCCCTGCTTTTAGAAAAAGGGGAACCCATGTACGGCTATATTGCGGAGGGATACTGGTGTGATGTCGGACACCTAGACGCCTACCGCGAAGCGCAGTACGACGGACTACACCAAATGGTGCAGCTAGACTTTGGTTACGAACAGCGAAAGTCAGGATTGTGGATAGGACAAAACACCCATATTGACCCCAGTGCCAAGATTGAAACCCCAGCAATCATTGGCAGTAATTGCCGCATTGGCCCGAGGGTAACGATTGAAGCCGGTACGGTGATTGGCGATAACGTTACGGTTGGAGCTGATGCCGACTTGAAGCGACCTATTCTTTGGAATGGCGCAATTATTGGCGATGAGGTACATTTACGTGCCTGTGTGATTTCTCGAGGAACTCGAGTGGATCGCCGTGCTCATGTTCTAGAAGGAGCAGTGGTAGGTTCCCTTTCCACCGTTGGGGAGGAAGCCCAAGTTAGTCCCGGTGTCCGTGTCTGGCCGTCTAAGAAAATTGAATCGGGGGCAACGTTGAATATCAATTTGATTTGGGGTAACACCGCTCAGAGAAACCTATTTGGACAGCGTGGCGTTCAAGGGTTGGCAAATATCGATATTACTCCAGAATTTGCCGTTAAGTTAGGAGCCGCTTATGGTTCCACTTTAAAACCCGGTTCTCAAGTGGCGATGTCCCGCGATCAACGCAGTATCTCCCGCATGGTTTCGCGGGCATTAATTGCTGGATTGATGTCCGTTGGTGTCCACGTCCAAAACTTAGAAGCCACTGCAATTCCCATCGCTCGCACGGTAGTACCCACCTTGAGCGTAGTGGGGGGAATCCATGTCCGAGTGCATCCCGATCGCCCCGATTACATTCTCATCGAGATTTTTGATTCTAAGGGCATCAATATCACCAAATCGAAAGAGAAGAAAATTGAGGGCGCTTACTTTAAGGAAGACTTACGGCGATCGCAAATTTATGAAATTGGCAATGTTGCCTACCCCACCCAAGTCATTGACCTTTACGGCATTGGCTTTGAGCGGAACCTGAAAACAGAGGCCATTCGCAGCAGTGGCTCTAAGGTGGTCATAGACTACGCTTACTCGGTTTCGGGTGCCGTACTTCCGCAACTTTTGGGTAAATTTGGTTGCGATGCCGTCGTTCTCAATGCCAGCTTGAACCAAATCGCACTCTCGGCGCAAGACCGAGAAGGGTTGCTCACGCAGCTAGGTCACGTAGTCGAAGCCTTGAGGGCAAATTTTGGTGTACAAGTCTCCGCCAACGGCGAACAGCTAACGCTGGTTGATGAATCAGGTATCCCGATCCGAGGTGAGCAGTTGACAGCACTCATGGTCAACGTGATGCTAACAGCGAACCCGAGAGGAACTGTAGTCGTACCCGTACATGCATCGAGCGCTGTAGAGCAAATTGCCCGTCGTCATGACGGTAAAGTAATTCGCACCAAAGCCAACCCCACGGCGTTAATGGAGGCATCTCATGCCAATCCCAATGTCGTAATGGGGGGTAGTGGAGAAATAGGCTTTATTTTCCCGCAACTCCATCCCGGTTTTGATGCCATGTTCTGCATCGCTAAATTAATTGAGATGCTTACCGTGCAGGAGCGATCACTCGGTCAGATTCGCAGCGATCTGCCTCGAGTCTGCCACAAAACCAGCACCGTGCGCTGTCCTTGGACGGTGAAAGGAGCACTCATGCGTCATCTAGTGGAAACTCATCCTAACGAGAACTTAGAACTCATTGATGGGGTGAAGATTGTCAACCACCAAACCGACAGTTGGGTGTTGATTTTACCGGATGCCGGTGAACCTGTGGTACACATCTTTGCCAATAGCGATGACCGGGATTGGGTCGATGAAAGCTTGAGGAAGTACCGTACCTACGTCCAGGAGTTTGTCGAACACGAGTTGGGTACTGTAGAGTCTCCCAAAGTCGAAGCGATGACCTCGTAAATTCGGGACTGAGACGAAGGAGGGTTGGAGATTTTCTCAACCTTCCGCTCAAGTCTCAGAACTTCTGAAACAGCTTTGGTACAATTGTTCTAACATGGATGAGGAGGACGCTGAAAAATTTCACGGACTCCTCTATCTTTTTTTTTTACGACGACTCGCCCATTATAGAAAAAGCACAAAAAGCCCGACTGCCGCTAGGAATCGCTCACAAGGCAGCTAGCGAGTCCATAACGAAGAGCATTAAGGAGACTTGAACGTATGAATAGCTGCATTTTAATGGCCCAAATTATTCAAGACCCAGAACTGCGTTACACTGCCGACAATCAAACTCCCCTAACTCAGATGTTGGTTGAGTTTCCCAGTCAACGCGCTGAAGACCCCCCTACCCGATTAAAAGTAGTCGGTTGGGGCAATTTAGCCAATGAAATTAAGGATAATTATGCCATCGGCGATCGCGTAGTCATTGAAGGTCGCTTGGGTATGAACACCATTGAGCGCTCCGAAGGGTTTAAGGAAAAGCGGGCAGAATTAACGGCTTACCGCATTTATAAACTCGGAGCGGATACTTTATTTGAGTCTCATATAGCCGAACCCGCTACAACGGCAAATACGTATGAGCCTCAAGCTTCAGCACCTTCAGCCAAAAGCAGCAATGTTGTGAATATGCGAACCTCTCGGCAAGCTGCACCAAGCTCTAATACCCGTACCAGCGATTTGGACAGAGAGTATGCTGGTTTAAGTACTGAACCAACATTTGAGACTCCAGCCGTTCAGACCTCAACAGCGACCCATGTAGACAGTCAACAAGACTTAGATGATATTCCGTTCTAGGTCGATTTCTGCTAAGCCAACTCCAGCATCGGTATACTCTGTTCCTGACTAGGTAAGGCTTGAGACTGATTGCCTATGATAACTTCATCCTCAAAAACTGTCCCTGAAAACCCTAAACTCAAACAAGTTTCGTGGCGATTATGAAATTGCATATCGGGGTGGCCAGCATCGTATTCCACAATCCACACTTGTTGTCCTAATTCCTTCTCGAGTTCTTTATCTCGAGAGGGAATTTGGATTAGCCACTCGATTTCTGCCAAATCAAATACCGGAATTTGGGTGCAGTAAAATATTTCGATACCCATCGTTAATTTTGTCATGATAGATGCAATCCATGAATTCATGATTGAGGTTGACCCCACTGAACACAACGGCTAAATTTCTTGTTTCCGAGAAATTGCGGAAATTGGGTAGTTAGCTTGGGCGATCAATTTAAGGGTTTTTGCGGGTTTCAATAGAGTAAAGAGCAGATATGGTGGATATGTATCAAACCCTGTTGTTCTTGATGTTAAATGCAATTTGCCTCCTACCGAATACAATGTCAGAACTCTTTGCTCAAGTCAGTGGCTCTGGCAAAATTACGCTAGCAGATCGCTATGGGATAATGGCTGCTTTGTTAGAAGAGTCACTTTCTCAAGAAGATAGAGAATCCATTGATCGACTATTGGGTGCTGTACGTCGCAGGCGGCTCAAGGTTGTTGATGAAATGTCATCAACATTAGCCTTGAAAACCAATATCGTAATCGACTGTTAACAGTCAACTACTTCCTCCTGTCTCTTGGTAATTCGGTTAAAAATTTATCTTCGTATTACTTATAAAGCGTGATTTCGAGCTAAAAATCCTCCTTTAGATGGAGGGTGATAGATTCTTTGTATGTATCATATTGTAAAGAAAAAAATAATAAACTTACTCATAGTTTCTTAAGAGCATCTCACGGAGATGTCTATTAGATTAATCCGGGTTTTGCATAAGTTCGCTTGTTTTGTGTCAAGTACTTAATATCTTAAAGTTTTTTTCAGGTTTATACTGCCGCATCGAGCAATCATTGATTCAGCTTAAAAACCAATCATTAGCTGAAAAAAAGTTCTGGACGGGAACCACTTTAGATGGAGTGACGGTAAATCAAGAGGTTATCCCATTAGACATTCAGGCGTGGGCTCTTTTAGCATTAAAAGAAGAAGGAAAACCATGTTTGCACTTCCGACAGGGGAACCTTGGTTCTATTTCAACCGCCTCCATGTGGGTGCAACAGCCTGGATGGTATTAGCAGAAACAGGAGTTAATCCTTTCTGGCCTAGTTTGAAATAGTGTTAGGAGTCAGGAGTCAGGAGTCAATTGAATTCTTTCATGAAAATTCTGATAGTAAAACATTGGTCTATCAACGATGGAATGATGAAGGCTCACGAGTTTTTGTTGCCGTAAACTTCTCCAATCAATTTCTCAAGGACTACCAAATTCCTAATATTCCCGAAAATGGAACTTGGCACGAATGGACTAGAGATTACGATGTGCAAGCACAAGATAATCAGTTAACGATTGACTTGGGGGAATACGAAGCACAGGTTTTTGTTTGGCAATAGTTTTGAGTTTTTGTAGTGATAGTCACTGACTGATTTAACACAAAACTATTCCTTCAGTTAGATCAAGACAGGCTTGAAGGATGAAGCAATGATTTCCTAGCTGTTTTTGAATGTAAAACAAACCAGGCAGTTAAGAAGTTTATTCATCATGCAACTCAAACCTATTGACCAGCAAGTTGTCGCCGTAGTTGGGGCGTCTAGCGGCATCGGACGGGAAACCGCCCTACAGTTTGCCAAAAAAGGCGCAAAAGTAGTGGTTTCGGCTCGCAGTCAACCCGGACTAGACTCATTAGTTGAGGAAATCCGCAGCTTTGGAGCCCAGGCCACTGCTATTGGGGCGGATGTATCGGATTTTGAGCAGGTTCAAGCGATCGCAGATCGAGCCATTGAACAATACGGACGACTCGATACATGGGTACACTGTGCGGCGGTTTCCCTCTATGCCACCTTTGAAGAAACAAAACCAGAGGAATTTAAGCGTGTCATTGATGTCAACCTGATGGGACAAGTGCATGGTGCAATGGCCGCGTTACCCTATCTCAAACGCGAGGGGCGAGGGGCATTAATTCATATCTCCTCCGTTGAAGCCAAGCGTGGTTTCCCGCTTCAGAGTGCCTATATAAGTTATACAGACTGGTTACAGACGCATCCAACGGTGAAGTGGGGTGCACTGGCAACGTTAGCAGTTGGAGCGATCGCCCTTTTAGCCATGCCCCTATTTAACGAGGGAGAACTTTTTTAATTAGCATGAAACCAATCCTTCTGCAACAACACTCATCTTCTCAGGCTATACATCATCACCGCAACGCCTGCAACAATCGCACCAATTCCTACAGCGATTTCTGCCTTGCCCTGATCATCTTTGATGTATAAAATGAGGGCTACCAAAAGCAGTAAACAGGCGATACCACCCAGGACTTTGATGATGAACTGGTAAGTTTTGCTCATCCTTCCTCCAATTGGAATCAGATCCCTTAAGACAGGGAAAGTTTTAACGAATCTTAACGAATCCTCTGCGATTGCCACGAGGCAGTCAACCTCTTAGGTAATTTCTTTTCGTGCGATTAACCCAGGCCGTGCGTCCTTTTTACTACTTTTCTCTTGCCTATCGAGTCATGAGGTCAGTGATGAAGGGTTGTGAGCAGATTGCAAAAACTTATCAATTGAATTAATTTTATTGATATTCACAGGTTTCTTCTACAAACCATTGAGTTAAGTTATGTTTCAACTTCTACACCCCCTAGTACACGCTATCCAGCCCTTTTTAGTGCCGATTTGCTTTTGCTTGACATGGGGAATTATCCTGCTTGTCTTATTAACAATCGGGTCTGCTATTCGACAAAGCCTGGCAATAGCAAAACGGATGCATCAAATCCCCTGTACCCAATGTCAGTTTTTCACCGATGATTATCGCCTCAAGTGTACAGTCAATCCTTCGATTGCCAATACAGAGTCTGCTATTAACTGTTTGGATTATTGCCCTATGAATAGTCGAGGGGGTGTAACAAGCGATCGCATAACTGTGTAAAGATTGCTCATACTCAGCTATCCTAATTTCATAAAACTTAAGAAGCCTTCAAGGTAGCCTTTACGAGGGAAGTAGTTCTGTCTTATATTTTTTTCGTAAAAAGCTACTTATTTTTTGTGCTTTTAATTTAATCTTTATAGAGTTGCTTCAAGAAGTGAGGCACGTTTAATTTTCTTCCCGACTCCTGACTCCCTATTTTCCATACCTAAAACAACAACAACACCCAAGCTTATAAGACCGAGTGACTTCCTCCTTTAGGCAATTCTATCTAGAGTTGAACTGAATACATACTTAGATTCAGTTGCATTGCTCTCTGTTAGTTAGCTGAGGAAATATCAGCACTTAAATTGAGTGTTGTTGCTGGTTGTTTAGATGAGACAGACGTTAGATGAAACAGCGTTTTTTACCTCTTAACTCTAATGTGGACTGCGCTGTAGTATCTGTCGGATGAAGCGTTTCGGCTTCACTTATTAATGTATCACCTCCTCTGGAAAGCAACCACAAATGAAATGGAAGTTTACTTTTTAGGAGGAATACTATTAAGTTTGCAAAATAACTTTAACTTCGAGGGATAGATGTAGCAGGCTCATGTTTAATATCACGTACAGAATCGCCTAACTCCCTACACCCATTTTCATAGGAGAGGAGGGAGAAAGTAGGAAAGATTTTCTCACCAATCTCCCTCATCCCCTCCTCTGATACCCTGCCATCGTGTCAGCGCCTAGAGGAATTCACCGGAACTCCTGCGGTTTGCTGTTGCAAGTAGTTGTAGACGGTTTGAGAAACTTGACGAATGAAATTCCGTCCCCTGACATCTTTATAAGGGCGTCTGACATAAATCCCTGCCAAATAGCGCTTGCCATTGGGCATTTCAATCATCCCTGCATCTCCGATGAGAAAACCAATGTCTCCGGTTTTATGAGCAATTTCAGCACCCGAACCCAGACCGGCAGGGAGCAACGTTTTAGTTTTAGTATTGCGTAATATTTCTAGAGCTTGCTCCCGACTGGATGGAGAGAGTATCTTGCGATTCGCCACCATTGTCAGCAATCTCACCATGTCTTTGGGGCTGCTGGTATTCGTTCCTTTGAAATCACCCAGCATATTACGAATTACTGTATCCTTGAGTCCCCAGCTTCGGAAACGCTGATTGAGCTTTTCTCTTCCGCCCAAGCGAGCGATGATCATATTGGTAGCGGTATTATCGCTAATCGTAATCATCTTAGTTACGGTTTCTCTGGCACTAAACTTAGTCCCTGGTTTTTGGTACTGCATCGTTCCAGAACCGCTAGTCATCAGACTCCGCTGCATGACAAGGGTTTCGTTGAGGTTCACTTTCCCCGCATCCAAATCCTCAAAAAAGGCAATCAGGATGGGCAGTTTAATCGTACTGGCGGCCGGAAAAACGCGATCGCCACTAATATCCAAATAGTTGCCATTATCCAAATCTAGGAAAAACATTCCCGTCTGGAGGAAACTATACCGAGACATCAAAGCTTTTACCTGAGACTCAAGTCCAGGCATTTCTTGACTTAAAGGCACCAATCCTGCAAATAAAGTTGGGGGTGCTGGGGGTACGGCAATGTCTTGTGCGGTTGTATTGGTTGACGCCGTTGATTTCTCACTCAGACGTTCCGGAGTAGGTAACTCCAGCACCCAACGTGTGGCCGAATCCGCACGAACCCGAACTTTTTTCGGATCTAATGTGTAATCTGGGGCTAATTCCACCACCATTCTTGTGGTTTGGGGGTCAAATTGTCCCACCCGAATACTTTGGATAGCCGAACCAATTTGTTGCTGTGCCAGAGGGCGTCCAAACGTGATATTCGGTAAATCAATCACTAAACGAGTGGGATTGCCAATCAGAAAGGCTTTAGGTTGAACTCTCTCATCCGTTGACAAATTCAGTTGACTATTTGAGCGATTGAAGTTCCAAGATTCTAAACGACCTGCATAAGCGGGGGCACTCCCAAGTAGAACAGCGCCCATTAAGCCGGGTAAGAGCCAGCGTACTTTCACCAATCTCATTCCTTATTCAAGTTGTTCAGGTCTTCTCAGTCAAAAGGTCATGGGCAAGAATTGCTGCATTGACCAATTAAAGACTTTACCTTAGATGAGAATTCTTCTGAAATGTTTCCTTCGCTCGTGACTCAAGTTGCTCAGGATTTTTTTGGGACTGTTTGCTTGGTGAATTTTGTAAGCGGACTCAAGCTGAACCATTTATGCTGAGATGCATCTAAATTGTATATCTTGGTGATGAGATAAAAACTCTTATTCCTTCTGCCCTCTGCCCTCTGCCCTCTGCCTTACCTTCTCGATAACGTAATTTAAATGCTGATTAGCTTACGCCGTATGAACGTTTTCTGAAATCCACTGCAAATAAGACCCAGAACCAGCTACTATCGGTAACGCGATGATTTCAGGGACTTCGTAAGAGTGCAATTCTCGGATTTTCTGTTCTAACAGAGGGAATTGGGATAATTCGGTTTTAATCACCAACTGCCACTCTTGCTCGTCCATCACTTGACCTTGCCAAGTATAAACAGACTGTACGGGTATCAGCGTTACACAGGCGGCGAGTTTGGCTTCTACTAATGCTTGTGCGATCGCTTTTCCTTCATCCTGTGAGGACGCAGTGACTAAAATAACGCCATAACCTGTTACAGCAGAATCTTTCTCCATATTCTTGTATCCCCATTCCCAAATATTCAAAATTAGAAATTACAACTGTAGCGCAGGTTCTCTTTAGCTTCACCTGAAAATTTTGGTAGAGTCGGGTTAGCGCTGTTTGAAGTTACATATCTATACTCAACTCAAAACTTGCACCTTCCCGTTTTACTGCTCTCAACTATCCAGGTTGAAAGGGTAAGGGGAATCAAGACTGTAGTTAGATGTCAGGCTTGAATGGGACAGGCAAGATCAGAGTGTAACCCTCTTCAACAAGAAGGCGCTAACCCATTTCTATCGGCACAGTCAACAGTGAGTTCAGAAAATCAAGAAAAATTCCGCCTAGAGTACCAAGCCGGAAAAGCCGCATTTGAGCGGGGTGACTATCGCATTTCTATCAAGCACTTAGAAGCCGCCTGTGCATTAATGAATCGCAGTTCGCGTTTGGGGGGAGAGGCGCAGATATGGTTAGCCATCGCTTATGAGGCTGCCGGAAAACAATCTGAGGCGATCGCACTTTGTCAGCAATTAAGCCGCCATCCCCATCTGGAAACGCAAAAAGAAGGTAAACGGCTACTTTACATTCTGCAAGCCCCCAAGCTCAAACGTCCGGCAGAATGGATGACTCAAATTCCAGACTTAGACATGATCGCAGAAAGTGACCCCAAAGATCGACGCGGTACTGTGGCCACGAAAAAACGCGATCGCACAGAAGAACCAAATCTAGAACCCCTCGATCTCAGTCAAGTCAACACACGCGACAATCAATTTATCTGGGTAGCCTTAATTGCCATCATTCTGATTGTGGCCAGTTTAATCGGATTTGGAGTTTGAGAGGCACGGGGTTATCGTGCAAGTTAAGCCGAACTATTGAGTATGTTCAGCTTAACTTGTTTGATGACTTCAGGGCTACTGAAAACCCTTCTTTTCAGCCGTTAGGCAAACCTGGGTAGTTTATTTATCTAGGCACTCGTACCCCCGACAGTACGGCAATACTAGGCAGTTTCTGTTCCCCGTCGTCCGAAAACTTTTGCGATCGCTCTGAATCAGAGTCACCATATATTTATAGAAGTCAAGCTAAAAGTGGCACTTGTTCTTTTTATACTTACGCTACTGTTTTTTAGCGATCGCAAAAGTTTTCGGTCTACTGAAATTATCAAAAAAGGACTTACTAAAGCAGGTAAATATATGAGTTCTTATGTGCTTGGTTTTCAGGACATTGACCAAACAAAAATCATGGTTGTTGGGGGTAAAGGCGCGAATCTAGGGGAACTTTCCAGGATTGAAGGAATACACGTACCAGATGGTTTTTGTCTTTCTACGGTCGCCTTTAAAAGAATCATTGGGGAAACGTCGTCGATTAACGAATTACTTAATCGGTTATCGCTTCTAAAGCTGGAAGACCGGGATAAAATCGGTGAACTTAGCGGTGAGATTCGCCGGGTAATCGAAGAGATATCCATCCCTGAAGACATTAATGAAGAGATCACTCACCTTCTCACCAGGCTTGGAGAAAAAAATGCCTATGCAATCCGATCCAGCGCAACTGCCGAGGATTTACCGACGGCTTCTTTTGCAGGGCAGCAAGATACCTACTTAAACATTATTGGAAAAGAAGCAATCCTCAAGCATATCAGCAAGTGCTGGGCATCGCTATTTACTGAAAGAGCCGTAATCTACCGTCTGCAAAACGGCTTCGATCATCGCAAAGTTTACCTGTCTGTGGTTGTTCAGAAAATGGTCTTCCCGCAGGTAGCAGGAATTTTGTTTACTGCCGATCCTGTCACTGGTAATCGGAAAGTAGTATCCATTGATGCCAGCTTCGGACTGGGTGAGGCACTAGTCTCCGGACTGGTGAATGCGGATAACTACAAAGTGCAGAACGGCAAGATAATAGATAAGAAGATATCCACCAAAAAACTGGCAATTTATGCCCTAAAAGATGGCGGTACAAAACAACAAGAGATTGAAGCTGAGCAGCAGAATCGGCAAGCGCTGACGGATGAGCAGATTTTGCAGCTTGAGCGTATCGGCAGGAAGATTGAGCAATATTTCGGTCGCGACTACACAACAGACGAATTGCAAGAAGCACTTCGACCGATAGCTTCACTCATCAGTAAGTCTGAAAAAGCACAGCAGAAACTGGCACCAGGAACGTGGCAATACACGACGCTACGAGACAACCTCAAAGCGTTACGTTATGCGTTTGCATTGATGAACAACGAGACTAATGATACGGGTAATTTCACAAAGGACGATTTACAAGAAATCCTTCGTGCCTTTACTTCGATGATAAACAAGACGGAGAACGCTCAGGCAAAATTCTCGCCGGGAACTTCCCAACATACGTTGCAGCGAAACAGACTCAAGGCATTGCTCATAGGCAGAAAGATTGTCGAAAATTGCGGCTGCCCCCAGGATATCGAATGGTGTTTGGTGGATGATACGTTTTACATTGTCCAGAGTCGTCCGATCACTACTTTATTCCCAATTCCTGAAACGAATGATCAGGAAAATCACGTCTTTGTTTCTGTCGGTCATAACCAAATGATGACTGATGCCATGAAACCATTGGGATTGTCTTTTTTCCTGTTAACGACCCATGCACCCATGCACACTGCTGGTGGACGGTTGTTTGTTGATGTGACGGCGACGCTGGCTTCACCGGTTGGCAGAGAAACAATATTAAACGTCACATTGGGAAAATCTGATCCGCTCATGAAAGACGCACTCACAACCATCCTGGAGCGGGGAGATTTTATAAAACTGTTACCCGATGATCAGATCCCCGGCAAAAGCAGTCAAGGGCGATCGCCTGCGGATTTTCAAACCCTAAACGACTACGATCCGGCGATTGTTGCTGATTTGATTCACCAGAGTCAACACTCGATCGAAGCGTTAAAACAAACCATTCAAACGAAATCCGGATCGGATTTATTTGATTTTATTTTGGAAGATATCCAGCAATTAAAGAAGGCCAACTTTGATTCACAGAGTTTTGGTGTGTTGATGACGGGGATGAATGCTTCCTCCTGGATCAATGAAAAAATGAACGAGTGGTTAGGCGAAAAAAACGCAGCGGACACGCTTTCTCAATCAGCACCCAACAATATTACTTCGGAAATGGGTCTGGCGCTGTTGGATGTGGCTGATGTGATGCGTCCTTATCCGGAAGTCGTTGAGTATTTGCAGCATACAAAAAATGACAACTTCCTGGATGAGCTGGTTAAGTTTCACGGCGGACGGCAAGCTCGGGATGCTATCCGTGCTTATCTTGACCAGTACGGGATGCGATGTGTTGGAGAAATCGATATTACGAGAACTCGTTGGAGCGAAAAACCAACCACACTTGTCCCCATGATTCTCAGCAATATCAAAAACTTTGAGCCTGGTGAAAGCGATCGAAAATTTGAACAAGGGCAACGGTCAGCTTTAAAGAAAGAACAAGAGCTATTAGAGCGATTGAAGCAACTACCGGATGGCGAACAAAAGGTCAATGAAACAAAACGGATGATCCGTCTGCTTCGGAGCTTCATCGGCTATCGTGAATATCCCAAATACGGCATCGTAAGTCGCTACTTCGTTTATAAGCAGGCTTTACTAAAAGAAGCCGAACAACTCGTACAAGCAGGCGTTATTCATGAAAAAGAAGATATATACTATCTCACTTTTGAAGAACTTCGCGAAGTCATACGCACAAACAAACTGGATTACCAGCTCATCAGCACACGAAAAGACGAGTACAAATTCTATGAAAAACTAACTCCCCCCCGTGTGATCACGTCTGACGGTGAAATCATTGCGTGTGAGTACAAACGAGAAAATCTCCCAGCCGAAGCAATTGTCGGTCTACCTGTTTCTGCTGGAGTGATAGAGGGACGAGCACGGGTCATCTTAAACATGGAAGAGGCTGATCTGGCAGATGGAGATATATTAGTCACTTCCTTTACTGACCCTAGCTGGACACCATTGTTTGTATCCATAAAAGGTCTCGTCACCGAAGTGGGTGGACTGATGACTCATGGAGCAGTTATCGCCCGTGAATATGGCTTACCAGCAGTTGTTGGAGTGGATAATGCTACCAAACTGATAAAAGATGGGCAACGAATTCGCGTGCATGGAACAGAAGGGTATGTAGAAATCCTATAGTGGGCAAGATGTTGTCTTCCTCCTTAGTGCAGCGCCTCGAGTTATATGGAATTATTCCCTGTGATTATGACCTGTGGTAGATGCACCCAATTCTTCAAGATATCTACAATGCAAAAGCTAGATGGCATAGATGGGTGAGTTTAAAAACCTGTATCTCCTTCATCAGTGAACAGAATTGCGATCGAGAATGTTGAAGCTTTGTAGATAGAAAAGCTCAAAACTTTCGTGAAGGTCATAAGGTTGAATATCATGTCTCATCTCCAAAAAGAACCTTGGTGTAATGAGTCGTCCTTTTGCTCACAGGAATTTACCCATTGCAAAAGGCTGTTGCAAGGCAGCAGCAATGATGAATAATATTAAATTTCTGATTCCCCCATCTCCACCAGTTTCCGTGAATTCCCCCAACTTAAGCCAGAAAACTGGTTCAAGGCTTCTGCCTAGCTGTGCTAATACGTGTCCTGTGTCTTTGATATTCCGTGATTAACTTGATACTTAGCTTTCCATCAAGCGTACCTATAGGGGTAGCAGTGACGGTAATGGCCTAATAGTCAAGCTATCTCGTAGGTGGATTTTACATTAATTCGTGGCTAACGGGAATAAATTATTGCTGATTTTCATACAAGTTTAAGTAATTTAAGTTACCTCAAAAGCTAACTCCAGCAGACAGGTGCTACTGGAGTGAGTAGAGATAGCTTATTTAGTTAGGGATGCTGTTCTTGCTCTTTTGACAATAAAGGCAAAAAGCATCTCAAGAGATTCCCTCCTGAATCAGGGGGTAATGGAGAATCGGAATGTGCAAAGAAAATTAATGAAATTGGTATTAGAACCCTGTAGAACCCTCAGACTCTAAAATCCTTTTGGGTGAGGCCATTTTGTGGTTAGAACCATAAATGTCTGTAACGATCATGTTCTTTTCATCTCCAAAAAGTAAAGAGTAGTTTGGGCAAATGCCCCTTTTTTTCTAAACAACTAGTTCTATTGTGTTATTCATAAAGACTGATATACTATCAGGATTAAAGTCTAACTTTAGATAGAGGAAATAAGGCGTTTTTTTATGAGGATGGTTTATTGTTTTTCCATCGATCGTATAAATCTGTGAGTTCTTTGTAAAGTTTATCGTTCTTTTTTTCGTCACGTAACTGTGCAATCCAAACGCCAAAGATTTCACAATATTGTATGACAATACTTCTATAAAAATCATAGGCTAAGTCTTCGCAAATAAACTCCCGTCGAATACAGAGAGCCATTTCTTCAAGGAAATTGAGAACTTCAGCCACCTCTATCCTGAGATCGGCATCTTTTTCAATCTGTTCTCTAACAATTCTTCCTTTTTGGTTGTCCGGTTTATTAACAATTAAAAGATGAATTTGATAAGCCAGTTTTTTGAAGGATGAATAATGAGACTCATTCCAACGCTGGATATACATCAGCGTTCTATCAATTTTTTGGGCTTCTGCCGTTAATTTTCGGTCTAATTCTTGAGATTCGGCACTTTGCCGGATACTTTGCCCCACATAGAACGTACCAGTAATAGTAGCGCTAGCCGCTAGTGTGGCTACCGTAAAATTTAAGATATCTTTTGCATTTTGATTATTTTTATTAGCTGCATAAGCCCCGATTAGAAGAGCAGAAGCCAACAGAGAGACAAAGCCAACAGTTAACGTAATGGTTATATTAAATTTAAACAGATTATCGGGGTTGCCTTGATGCCTCATAAATATTAGGAAGTTCTTTCACTAGTAAACTCCACGAGTCATTTTTATAGTTCCGGATAATCTTTCAAAAAGCTTAGAGTCGAATGGATGAATAAAAATGTATTACAAGTATTGTGTTGAATTACTAGTAATACGAGTTCAATCTAGCGATCACCTAAAACCAAGGAAGGCATAAAATCAACAATAGCTTAACAATTTATCCCTGTAGAAGGTACTGCTTGCCAGCTCCCAAGCCCTAAATTTTAAAATTTTTTCTTACTTTTATTTTTTATACAAATAGAGAAAAACTACATATAATTTTTTTACTGAAAGAAAATTGAGCTAACAAATATAGCTAGTCTAAATGAGTCGAATCTGCGGCGCTCTCAACGCGGAACTTCGGTTTAGTGCAATTATTCTCAACCCAACAAAAAAACCCCAGAGGAGCGAACCATCTGGGGCGGAACTGTTAAGCTTTATTCTTTTCACTCCCACACTTACTTGCTCCGGGTGATATCAAGTCCGTTGGTATCGTTATTGCATTTGTCATTCAGGGTTCATTGAATCAGCTATAAACCCTGAACAAATTATGTCACTACAACCATAAGTTGTCCAGATTTGCAACCATAAGTTGACCTTAGGAGTCGCTGTAACACGCATTCTCTCGCTCAGGAGAACATATCCCATTTGCCGTGTAACAACCATAAGTTGACCAAAAGTAGAATTCCTAGTCATAAGTTGGCACAAAGTCGCAACTAGATTCCCGACCAAACCACAGCTAATTAGCCAAGACTCACCTCACGCCGATAAGCGATTTAGGCGCTGCCTTGCTAATCTTCAACTGAGCATAGCTATTTTCATCCGTAAAGGTAATTTAATATTTCTCAATAAAAAGCTTTTTAAGTAAAGGAAACTTATTTTAAGTTATGGAAGTTTTTGCCTATATTCAAGGCATCACTCAACCTACTAATTGACTACCTATGTAGCACTAATAGAATCCTATCAATTTCAAACTAAGTTAAGTGAGGAAAAACCGTTAGCTCAGGAGTAAGAGGAGACTGGTGAATGCTCACTGAAGATGAGTTCACAAACTGGTGTCGCCGCCTTAACATGACGGAATCAGCTAGAAAGACGATAGCAGTAATTCGCTCATCCGAACCGTCGCGGCGTGTTGGCGGGGGTAAAAAGAACGTTTCAGGACTCTATCCTAGCGGCAAGATGGAGAAGACTATTCAGTTTGAGTCACACCGTAATGAGCTAGCGCATATCTATAAACTAGAGCTAGACGAAGATGTACTGGAGTACTACGACCAGCCTCCTCGCATTGAACTTAATTACCTGGGTAAGTCAGGACGACGAAATCGCCACACACACACGCCGGACTTTTTCGTCATTCGGAAAAACACCGCAGGCTGGGAAGAGTGCAAGACAGAAGAGGAGTTACTCAAAAAAGCACAGGAGAGTCCGAATCGTTACAAGCTTACAGAACATGGTAAGTGGCAATGCCCTCCAGGTGAAGAGTACGCACAGCCACTGGGTTTGTACTACTGTTTACGCTCATCTGCTGAAATTGATTGGATATTCCAGAGAAACTTTGTTTGGCTGGAGGATTACTTTCGAGACAAGGTGCCACAAGTCAATGAGGAGGTGTCTCGTGCCGTCCTTTCAGTTGTAGAAGCCGAGCCAGGAATTGTCCTAGCCGACTTACTCAATCGTGTTGAGCAAGCGACAGTCGATGACCTCAATATCCTGATTGCTACCAATCGAGTGTACGCTGACCTCAGTGCAGCTCTCTTGAGTCAGCCAGAGCAGGTGCAAGTTTTTCTTGATCGAGAAGAAGCTTTTACTTATGCTCAAGTGACCAAGATTGCTCCCCCAGCACCAGGAAGCCAGGTTTGCGCGATTAAAGTTAGTGCTGGGACATCAATATCCTGGGATGGTGAACACTGGCAGATTGTTAATACGGGCAACACATCGATTGGACTGTTGAAAGACAATGGGGAGTTTATCCAACTACCCAACAAGGTGTTCGAGGATTTAGTTGAGAAAGGACAGATCGCTGGTCTTGTATCCCAAACCGAATCAAGCCTTAATGCTGAAGTTGAGGAAATACTCCGCAAAGCAAGTAAGAAAGACCGAGAAGAAGCCAATCTTCGCTACAAAGCGATTGAACCCTTCCTCGATCGCAACTCATCCACCAAGCCTAATCGCTCCGAGCGTCGTTGGATTGCCAGCTACCTCAAAGCTGAAAAGATTTACCAACGAGGCTTCATCGGACTCCTACCGAACCATCGGAATAAGGGAAATTACCAGCCAAAAATCGGTGAGGAAGTCCGAATTCTCATGGATTCATTTATTGAGGACAAGTATGAAACCCTTAAGCAGCAGTCAATCAGCCGAGTTTACTCGTCTTTTAAAGAAGAATGCATCCAACAAGGAATTAATTACCCAAGCTACGAATTGTTTCGTCAAGCTGTTCACGGGCGTCCTGCTTATGAGCAGACTCTAAAGCGCAAGGGACATCGAGCCGCTTATCAAGAGGAACCGTTCTACTGGCGCTTGGACAGAGAAAAAACACCTCCCCACGGTGAACGTCCGTTTGAAATCTGCCACATCGACCACACCCAAGCCGATGTTGAGTTGGTCAGCTCAATCATGGCGGCTATCGGCGGTAACGTAGAGTTGTTATGTAATGGTAACGGCAATCAAGAGCGTCCTTGGTTGACCTTATTGATGGACGCTTACTCAAGACGAATACTTGCTGCCTACCTTACTTTCGATCCACCGAGCTACCGCTCCTGCATGATGGTTTTGAGAATTTGCGTCCAACGCTTTGGTCGCCTTCCCCAAATGGTTGTGGTGGATAACGGTGCAGAGTTTAACAGTACCGACTTTGAAACCCTGCTAGCTTACTACCGATGCACTAAAAAGCAAAGACCGTCAGCTAAGGGACGCTTTGGTTCAGTCATTGAACGCTTTTTTGGAGTTGCCAACCAGGAATTCTGGCACAACCTCAAGGGCAACACCCAGATTATGCGAAATGTTCGGCAAGTAACCAAAGGCGTCAATCCGAAAAATCAGGCAGTCTGGACGTTGGGCAAGGTATACGAATATCTCTGTGAATATGTTTATGAAGTTTACGAAACCTCACCTCATCCTGCCTTGAGGCTGAGTCCCAGAGATGCCTTCAATGCTGGCATAGTCAAAGGAGGTAGTCGAGACCATTTGCTCATTTCTCCAGACGAGTTTCGGCTACTATCGCTACCCTCACCAACAGACCGAGGAGGTACAAGAAAAGTTACCCGGCAAGGGGTCAAAATTAACCATCTCTACTACTGGCACAAATCCTTCAGTGGGATAAAGGTTCGGGACACCGATGTAGAGGTGAAATACGATCCTTTCGATATCACTGTGGCTTATGCCTACGTCAACAAGGAGTGGGTGAAATGTTCTTCAGGATACCTGCAAGAACTCCAAGGTCACTCGGTACGAGAGTTGATGATGGCTACGGCTGAACTAAAAAAGCTTAACCAGATTCAAAATCGGCAATTTAGTGAAATCACTGGCAAAAAACTTGCTCAGTTCTTGGCCTCTGTGGAAAAGGAAGAGATTGCTTTATCATCACCTAGGAAAGAGGCAAAAAAAGCTGTACTAGCGCAGCGCTGGCGGGATTTAGAACTCAAGGGGGTACATGCACTGATTGATGGTGATTATGTGGAACAAGATACTGATTCTTCTGTAGACCCTCTTGAAGAGTCTAAAAGCTATGAACGTGAAAGTTTACCCCTGCCCACAGAGGCTATTCTACTGGATGATGAGGATGATGATTTTGAAAATTTTCAACCTCTAGAGGAATGGTGATGGCAACTAAGCAGGGATTCCCACCAGAATTACTCACTCAATCAACACAAAAGCGCTTAGATTACTTCAAGGCTCCCGGTAAAACCGTAAGGCATCGGAATCTGGAATTAGCGTATAACCAAGTTTTGCGTGCCATTCGAGAACCAGCAGGAGCTTCGATTATTCTAGTCATGGGTCCATCCGGTGTAGGAAAAACCACCTTACTGCGCTTGATCGAGAAAAATATTCTTGAGGAAAGCTTACCACAGATGGAACTCGACCCCGGTTGGATTCCGATTGTTTGTGTTGAGGCAGTTGCACCAGGTAAGGATACTTTCAGGTGGAAAGACTTTTATAAACGTACCCTGATGGCTATCGATGAACCACTGATTCAGGAGAAAATTAGCTACAGCGAAGACGGCATCCGCCGTGATAGCGAGGGGAAACTCATTGTTAAGTCAAGGGCAACTGAAGATAGCTTGCGCTTAGCGATGGAGCAAGCGTTGTCTCACCGTAGACCCTACACTCTAGCGGTAGATGAATTTCAGGATATTGGTAAGATGGCTAGCCAAAAGGTTTTGGAAGCTCACATGGACTGCATTAAGTCAGCAGTGAATACTACTAAAATTCCGTGGACTGGGTTTGGGACTTATCAACTTCTTGACTTCCTCGAACTGAGTCCCCAATTAAGCCGACGTACTCGGATTATTCACTTGCCTCGCTACCGCCTAGAGGAAGATGAAGACATCGAGGCGTTTAAGTTGGCTCTAAAACATTTGCTGTATCGGATGCCATTACCAGAAACACCCTGCCTAGTGAACAAATATTGGGAGTACTGCTACGAACGTAGTATCGGCTGTATTGGTACACTCAAAGACTGGCTGGTACAAGCACTTGACCTTGCTCTTGAAGAAAAAGCAACGACTCTCAGCCTTAATCATCTCGAAAAAACAGCGAAGTTAACCTCTGAGTGCATACAAATGGCAAAAGATGCGATTGAGGGTGAAGAAAGGCTGACTGATAGTAAAGAGAGTCAACGCCAATTGCGTGAACTTCTGAACTCAAAGAAACCAAAAATTCAGGAGGCTCAGACTAACTCAGGTAAAGACGATAAGCAAGAGAACAACGCTAGTCAGTCAAAGGGTTCGAGTAGACGGCGAGTGGGGCAACGCAATCCCAAGCGAGACCCAGTAGGAAGTGAATCATTATGACAGTTGATGAATGTACTTCGGTTGAGATGTGGGATTTGCAAAAACCCGCTATTCCTCCGCGTAGCCGTCTTTATCACTTAGAACCTATTGGATTAGGAACCCCTCATACAGAAAGCTTAAGCAGTTATTTGACTCGATTAGCCCAAGAGCATTGCGTTACCTCCCAAAAGTTAATTATGGGAGAAATTGCCCCCCAGATGATGGGGCAAGATTATGAATTGGCTCTAATTAAGAAGCATATAAGTACCCTTTTCAGTAACAGTGATGCCAAGCCAGCCATCAATGGAATGAGGACAAAGACGCAATCTCTTGTCCAAGCATTAAAAGAACTAACTCAGCGTAAAGATTTAAGCTTCTTAAGCCTTTTAACTTGGAAAGGAGTGATTAATGAGCGAGGATTATTTCGTCAATATCGAGCTTGTTGTCCTCAGTGTAATGAGCAATGGCGACAAGAAAGAGAAGTAATTCATGAACCTTTATTATGGTCATTTCGAGAGGTTGATGTTTGCTGGCATCATAACTGTTTTTTAATTGATGAATGTCCCCACTGTAGTTCCCGCTTACCTGTGATTGCTAATTTCTTACAATTAGGATTTTGCTCTCGGTGTAAGGGTTGGCTTGGAAGCAAACAAGCTGAGAAGCAAGACTTTAAAAGTGATGAGCTGGAATGGAATCAGTACAAGATAAGGAGTATTGGGGATTGGATTGCCGTTGCTCCTGAATTGGGCTATCAGCCTACTCTTGAAGCTTTGACTAGGAAGTTACAGCTTATTTTGTTTGGTTTTGAACGAGCTGTTAATCAAGATTTAACTCGGTTTATTAAGTTAGGGAAGATTATGGAGCAACTGAAGATAGCATTAGGACAACATTACAATAAGCCGTTTCATCTGATAAGCTTGGTTATTCCGGTTTGCTATCAAGCTGATATATCTATTTCTCAATTGTTTTTAGAAGACTTTAATTCATTAAGTGAAATTTTACTGGGGAATTTTCAGATTCATTATAGTCTTACTTAATAAGAATAATCTGAAATTCGGGTCAAACCTGCTCTATTTTAGGTGCTTGTAAAAGATTTAATTGTTGACTTTCCCAATTGGCGGACAGGGAACCTCAAACTCCACCATTTTGTTAAAAGAGCGCATCAGCGCTATAATTTGGGCGGTGTCATTATCTCGGAACACCTCATCCCTAATTTGGTCACTAAAAATGGATGCAGTTCCAACTGAACCTATACTCCGGCTTCGACTCAGTGCTATTAGGTACACAATTAACAATCCCAGAGATAAACAACCGATTAAAGCTAATAGCAGCCAAGAGGAAGAAGAAAAGCTGATGCCGCCAGAGCTAGCCAGCAAATTGGCGCAATTAGGCATTTGTTTATATGAACAGTATGGAGGTTTTGAAAAGTTTAGAATACCTCACCTTCTAGCCCAGAGCAGCCCAATCCCTATTAAAGATATCTATGAGATATTAGACTTTTTTGAAACTAACGAATTCGATAGGAGAGAAGCAGGGTGGGGATGGGAATACGAGCCTTCAGTTGGTTGGATTTGCTGGCTGATGATGGGAGGCGATCGCGCTTATAGCTGGGCAAGGACTGTCAAGCGGATGAGAACTGCCAAAATTGAACTCCCTGAGTAATTAACTGGGGCGATTAGTTGAACACTAGCGCTTATGCGATCGCTCAAGAATTCGTTACTATCCCCAAATGTAGGCGATTGGCTTTACCATTTTTACACTCCGCTACTGACGGCTTAAATGATTCAACCATCAAAGGCTTACCCATTGCCTTTGAGATGAGTTCCATTAACGCCCTTGTCCGTACAGCGAAAAATCCCTCGAAGTCGTCTTGGCGCAGAAACTCTGGCTCAATCGCGTGAGACCTCAGCATATCATCCAGTTTCTCTGGCGACGTTCCCAACAGCTCAAACTTCTTGAGATAAACCGAAGGCGCTTTGGAGCCGATTTTTTTATTGGTTTTCGCGCTTAATGGGGTGCGATTAACCAAGCAGTTGTATTTTTTCGGGTCAATGCCATGCTTGCGACACCACGAAACTGGGAAAATGTGGTGCGATTCCACCCTTTGTTCAAAATAGAGTACGTCGTTAATTTCTTCCCCCGTACTCCAATCCACTGCCCCAGATAAACGCAATAGTGCTGACAAGCCTTGGTAGACGGCACCATAGCGTTTTCTAGCGCTTAAGAGTCGCTCCACCGAAAATGTGGTAGAAGTCACCATCGTTGGCACAGCAGCACCAGATAACCACAGGGGTATCTCCACCAAGTCACAGGCAGCTCGCGCCTCCCCACGTAGATACAGCTCTCCAAACATTCCACACCATAACCAACGCGCTAATCGAGAACGGACAAGTTCGCTATCCGATCGCTTTCCCAGTACAGTTAAAATTGCCGCCATTGCCACTAATTGGATGGGGTAGGCCAAATGGTTAGCGTCAAAGATTTTCTGGGCGTGCAGGAATCGGGCAGCTTCCTCAAATCCTCTGGTAATAGGTTCGGCCCAACTCTGGTATTCTTCGGTTGATAGCTTCAAAACTTCTGAGCGCCGACAGCTAACGGCAGGTAATTTCTCGGAAACTATCCCTGCATGGAAAGCATCTTGGCGACGGGCATAAGAGGCTGCCAAGGTGACGGCTTGAATAAAATCTGTATTTCTTAAAGAACGCAACGCTTTGAAAGAGTGAAGGTGAGCCTCTCGCCGCTTCCAATCGTCACGTAGACTGAAGTTATCAGCACAGTAACTGGCAGTCATCAGGTCGAAAAAGTTGAGGTCGCACCCAGAGGTGTTGGTATCTTCAAACACCTGGCAAACTGCGTCTTTGGGCAAGGAGTCTCGTAGTTGGATGACGGGCATTTGATAATGCTCGAATTTTTTGAGGATTTCCAGCTCTAAGGTATCGATGAGTTTGAGTTTTTCTGGGTCATATTGCCAAAACCGGGAATAGTTGCTTCTCCATTCCGAGAAGAAGAATACTTTGGATAAGGGGAACAGTCCGGCTAAGTATTCTTGCTCTGAGGCAGAAACGTCGAGGGATTCACCACTGTAGGTTCGCAGCTTTTTTGATTCAGGTAAGGCGAGAATTGCGTCTTTTCGATCGATATTGGGGTCAAGGGACTTTTCAATGTCCAGGTAGTACCACTTGCGGCTGAGTTTGTTGCTATTGGAGTCTTTAACCAGGACAGGTTGCTCGGATAGCAGCACCATGAATAGGGTGGTTAAACGCTGCTGCCCGTCGAGAATTAGCAAGTTGGGTGCAGTGGGTTGCTGTAGCGTCGCACCATCGAGCAGGCGGGGTTTAAACCGCACTTGAGGATTCCCTTGTTGGAGTAGCATGAGTGCACCAACGGGGTAAGCCAAGGATAGGCTTGTCAATAACCTTTTGACACGAGCATCATCCCAAACCCAATCACGCTGGAAATCCGGCAGTTGGATGCGTCCAATTTTGATGTCTTTGAGGATGTCCAGCAGGGGATATTTGGTGATGTCGAAGGTGCTGATGGAGTTCATTCAACCAGGGAGCGATCGCTACTACTTCTGGCAAAGTACTCCTCAGTTTTCGTGCAGGTCAAGAGTTATAGAAAAAGTCTTGTCAATTTGACAAAATAGTTGGCAAAACACTGATGAATTAACTTTGTTATCTGTTTGAGTGCCACTGTTCTAAGAGTGGGTGAACTTGAGAAGCGTTTTGCAACAGAAAATCGGCTACTGCCATAATTCTCTGGTAAGGAAGCCCTGCTTCTCGGCGGCTGGTTCTTCCCCCTAACCAATGGTTTGTGGTTGATTGCGAGACGCAGCAGATTTGAGCTAATTCTAATGAGCCTACTCCCCAGCGATGGCTAAATACTTGGGGAGACAGGAACATCTGATTGTGGAGTTGGAGTACTTGTTGACGTGCCTCTTGTTCAGACATGATGATTGCTGTCTCAAGCTATTGGTGATGGATTGAGTCGTTCGATATCTTCTTCAAAGGCAAAGTCATAATGCGTGATGGAGTGAGAAGGACTTTGTTGATCGAGGAGAATCAAGTAATGAAGTCCGGTGGCGATGCAGCTAGCGGAGTGGGTGTAGACAACGCCAAGGATGCAGCCAAAGTCAGGATTGGGGACAGTACGCCAGCGCACCTGTTCGCCGAGTTGGAACTTCTGTTGAGGTACGATTTCGGGGAAAACCTCTGGCAAGGCGAAGGGCGGTATAGAAGAGGGAATATCGGGCATCTTGACTCTTTTAATCTTGCTGAATTTATGGCTCTACTTATATCACACTCATAGTGTGCAAAACTCCACTCATAGGTTATGGATTAATCACTGAGACTCCCTCACGATTAGGCTGTGAGGCAAAAAAACGAAGGTATTGAATATCGCTTTGGAAAAGCGATTAGGCGAAGGCGACGAGAACTCGATTTATCTCAAGAAGAGCTGGCTGAAAAAGCTGAGCTTCACCGTAATTACGTTTCAGGCATCGAAACGGGAACTCGTAATCCCTCGCTGAAAAATATTGAGAAGCTGGCTAAAGCGCTGGATATACCTATTACTCGCCTGTTTAGCGAGTATGATGTTGAGGTGGAGAGCGAACCGCACAAAGGTGATTGACCGAAAATAATGGGATACAAGCCCCGTCGTTTTACGACGGCTTTTCTTGA
>CAZPRJ010000054.1:0-51019 GCA_964588805.1 uncultured Microcoleus sp.
TTCGCTTATATCCCCTCTTTGAAAAGAGGGGCTTTACGCATCACGCCCGTAAACCAAGATAACCAAGCCTCCCAGTTTTGGATTAAATTAGCCAATTGAGAGTAGCCCGATGCAGCAGGGTGAGCACCATCAGTTGCAGCTACTTCATTGAGCCAAATCTCTGAACTTAAAAGAGGATTAAAAACATCTAAATAAGGTACATTCAACTGGCGGCAACCTAAAGCAAACTGTTGAGATAATTCAGCAGTTCGGGAATTTTGTTCAGTATCAGCAATCGGGGGTGGGCTGACCATTAAAATAGGAAAAAAATGTTGAGCCTGAGAAAGAATTTTGGTAAAATTATTGATTGACTTTTCTAAGGCAACACGGGTTTTTGCGTTTTCAATCGTGGTGTCATTGGTTCCCCAGGAAAAAACAATCCGGCCGTCACATTCACCAGGCAACCGACGCGAGACTTCCTCGTGCCAACGTGCGGCGATATCCGTACTCGTTTCGCCCCGTACTCCTAAGTTGTAATAGGTAACATCATGACCGTTTTGGCGAACCGATTTACAAATTCGCCCCGTCCAACCGAGATAATCTGGGTCGCCAGTGCCGTTTACAAAGGAGTCGCCAACGAAGCAAATACGTACAGCAATCATGACTATGCAGGAAATAATTTGGAGCTAGCAGGATTTAATATCAGGGAACCACGTAAGCTGGAGACGCTAAACAAGAAATCGCAATCCCTAGTGCTAACCCCACAATGACTTGAAAGGGAGTATGCCCGAGTAATTCCTTGAGGCGGTCTTCGTTGAAATCTTTGCCTTCACTGAATAACTCATCAATAATTTGATTGAGAATACGGGCTTGTTTACCGGCGGCTTGACGCACACCGGCTGCATCATACATGACAATGACTGCAAAAATGGCAGCGATCGCAAATTCTGGAGAAGACCATCCTAGCGTTTGCCCCACACCGGCGGCTAGGGCAGCAACAAAGGCGGAGTGAGCACTCGGCATCCCCCCTGTTGTCACCAAGGCGCGAAGATTAAATTTACGGTCTTTCGTGAGTTCGACCAAAAGTTTAGACAGTTGTGCAACTAAACAAGCAATAATCGCAACCAGCAGCACCTGATTGTTGAAGATGTCGCCAAAGTCCTGCATAGTGTGTTACTTGAAATGAGTGAGTAGTGGTTAGTGATGAAGCAGAAATCATGCGTTGTTGGCTGTGAGTAATTGACTAACTATCAACAACCCACAACCCCCAACCAATCCCTAATGGGTGCGTGCCGTAATGAAATCGGCCAGCGCTACGAGGGGTAGAGCTTTCTCTCCCCAAGGTTCCAATTCAGCTTTTGCCGCATCAATCAGTTGTTGAGCTTTCGCTTGAGAAGTCTCCAACCCCCAAAGACTTGGATACGTTGCTTTTTGGGCAGCGATGTCTTTCCCTGCTGTTTTGCCGAGTTGCTCTTGAGTGGCGGTAATATCCAAGATGTCATCAATAATTTGAAATGCCAAGCCGATGTTTTTGGCATAGCGAGTCAGGCGCTCAATGCTTTCGTCGGGGGCGCTGGCTAAAATTGCGCCACAAACGACACAAGCTTCGAGTAATGCCCCGGTTTTGTGGGTGTGGATAAAGGTCAGGGTTTCTTCTTGGATATCCGCAAGTCCTTCTGATTGTAGGTCAACGACTTGTCCCCCCACTAATCCTGCCGCCCCGACTGCCCGTCCGAGTCGAGCCACCACTTGCAACACTTGATGTGCTGGAACTCCTTGAGTTTGAGTGGCGACGTATTCAAAGGCATAAGCCAATAAACCATCCCCTGCCAAAATCGCGATATCTTCACCATAAACTTTATGATTGGTGAGTTTGCCCCGGCGGTAATCGTCGTTATCCATTGCCGGTAAGTCGTCATGAATCAACGACATGGTGTGGATCATTTCCAGGGCGCAGGCGGTGGGAATAGCCATTTCTATCGTGCCTCCGGCTAACTCGCAAGTTGCCAGACACAGAATCGGACGCAGGCGCTTACCCCCAGCTAAGAGGGAATAGCGCATGGCTTCGTATATCTTTTCGGGATAAGTCAGAGGCAAAGAACGGTCTAGAGCCGCTTCAACTTGTGCCTGCCGTTGTTTTAAGTATGTGGATAAATCGAAAGTGAGGGATTCCCCTTTGGGGGCAGGTCGCCCATCCGTCGCTACCATGCCTGAATTCCTTAGATTTTTTGTCACTGTTTTAACAATTCTACGAGGCGTTGGGGTCGTTATGAGCGGGATTGACTGCTCGATTGCGCTTAATGGGAGTAGTGCCTCAAGCGCTGGCTAATCGTGTCCAACTCGATACGGTATTTTCTAATAACATGGCCACGGTCATCGCACCGACTCCCCCAGGAACCGGGGTAATATATTGGGCAATCTCCCGCACCGAGTCAAAATCAACATCACCTACTAAACGCGATTTACCGTTGGAGTCGGGGATACGATTGATGCCCACATCAATAACAACGGCATGAGGCTTGACCATATCTGCCGTAATCATCTGAGTGCGCCCGACGGCAGCAATCAGGATATCAGCACTACGGGTGAGTTCGGCAAGATTTTGCGATCGCGAATGGGCAATCATCACCGTTGCATCCGCTTCCAGAAGCATCAATGCCATCGGCTTTCCCACCAAAGTACTCCGCCCGACTACGACTGCTTGTTTGCCTTTGGTTTCAATCTGATATTCCCGTAACAGGCGCATCACCCCTGCTGGGGTGCAACTGCGTAGCCCTGTTTCTCCTCGCACTAAACGCCCCAGATTAACTGGATGCAGACCATCTACGTCTTTATCCGGATGAATTTGGTGCAGTAATGAAACGGCGTCTAACGTTTCGGGTAAGGGAAGCTGAACCAAAATCCCATCAACCTGATCATTTTGATTGAGGGCATGAATGGTTTGTTCGATTTCTGCATAGGATGTTGTTTGAGGAAAATGCTGGCCAAAAGAGGCGATTCCCACTTTAGCGCAGGCACGCTCTTTACCTCGGACGTAGGCCACACTGGCCGGATGTTCACCGACCATGAGTACAGCCAGTCCTGGAGGCCGTCCCAAGGTTGAGGTCAGTTGAGCAACCTCTTGGCTGAGTTGGGACTGAATTCGCTGAGCCAGGGCTTTACCATCTAGGATATTGGCGTAGGTTGAGTCCATCGTAAATTATAGGAGCGATCGCTTAACGTAACGTTGTATTTAATGAGTTAGAGGTTAGACCCTAACAGTTTCTCAGATTTCGTTCCTGGATCAGCAATTCCTAGCAGAGAAACAATATTCATTTCTATATAAGACGATGATGTTTGGCAAAATTAGTCCCATGCCCTCTAAACCGAAAAAAAGCCCATGTTCTTTCTCTTGCTTCCCTGCCGGTCAAAAGCACAAGTCACCCCTATTGTTCCTTATACCGTTATGTCTTGTGGGCTTCAGCATCGGCTTAACAGGTTGTGGAAATTCAGCCCCCTTGGGGATTGGTGGCTTCAATTTTGGCAACTTCGGAGTCCGGGCTTCCCAAATCAGTGATATTCAGCAAAATGCTAATGTTGTGGCGACGGTTTACCTAGAGGGGCAAGTCATCAATCGCGCTCCCCTGATTGGATTCGGTGCCTATCACCTCAAGGATGAGACGGGTACAATTTGGGTGTTGACCAACCAAGTTCTTCCTAATCTGGGTGATCAAGTTTTAATTAAGGGGCAGACTCAATTTCACAGTATTCCTGTTGCCGGTCAAGAGTTAGGCGAAGTTTACATTCAAGAACAGCAGCAATTGAAGCGAAATCCTGGAAAATTACCCCAGGCCGTTCCCTCACCCGAAGCCCTATGAGTACCCAATCCGTTGAAGTTGCAGTCGCAATTCTTTATACCTCCGGTCGCTTTCTGATGCAGTTGCGAAATGATATTCCCGGTATCATTTACCCCGGCCATTGGGGCTTTTTTGGCGGCCATCTTGACCCAGGTGAGACCCCAGAGGAAGCGGTGATCCGAGAACTTCAGGAAGAAATTGGCTATACTCCCCCTCGGATATCTAAGTTTGATTGCTATGGGGATGAAAAAGTGCTTCGCCATGTTTTCCATGCTCCTCTAACGGTGGGACTTGAGCAACTGATACTAGGAGAAGGCGAGGATATGGGTTTATTGACTCCTGAACAAATACGCTCGGGTAGTTGTTATTCTTCAAAAATCAATCAGGTACGTCCACTCGGGCTGCCGCATCGGCAAATTTTGCTGGATTTTATAGAGACAGGTCAGCCAATTGAGGTTTAAATTCTATCTTAAGGCATAGGAGCGATCGCAATTTTTCAATACCACACAATCAATAGACGGATTTTTGAGCGGACATCCCCCGCGAGATAGAGGTGATACCTATTGTCTTACAGCCATAAAAGTAGATAGCTGTGTCTCATGGCAATGGTCTATTTTTTGTGCATTCCCCTTGGCAAGTTCCACTGCTTCAACCTGAGCAAAAAAACAATCGAGTTGTTGTTTACTACTACAACGGTGGATGGATTCCTATCACCTTTTATCCCTTAGTAGAGGCAATTCGCCTTCATCGTCTGGCCCTGAGTTCAGGGATGGATATTGTACTATTTCCCCCTAATTTAGATCCGAGATATTCACACTTTACTCTATCGCCAACCAATTCGGACTATGAGGCAACTAACCAACCAGTTGGAGTCTTCTAAATTACATTGCATTTTTGCACTCTTGTTATTCTAAAACTCTGGTGTAATCAATACTTAGCCTGTTTCTACTATGCCCATTTAATGAAGAATAGCTGCTCAAAAACAGGTGATTATCAGTATTGTTGAGGATGCAATTGCCCCTAGTGGTTCATGGCATTAATTTTGATCGGTTAGCCCTAGTTTGTAGTAAGCGCTCAATTCGCTTTTATCACAAATCAGAATCCATCACCACTAATGGCATAAACCACTAGGCTCTGATAACCAAGCGAGTACAATAGAGCGACACTTCATCCGGTTTGGACTGTCGCATGTTACGTTATCACTGGTTTAAAAATACTGCTGCAGCTATTGTCTTATCTGCTTACCTTGTATCCTGTCAGGCTCGCCCCAACAAGCCAATAGCACAACAACCGGCCACGAACCCTGAACAGAATTCAGAGTCCAAAATTAGTTATGGCGACCTAGTGATTAAAGAAGAATCTGATTATATTATGATTCCTGTCATTCTATCCGATGCTGGGAATCAAAATAAAGGCGGATTATTGAGTTCTCGGTCTTACTCAGAAAATCGAGGTGGTTTTAATAACATTATATTTTATCAGAAAAAAGATGGGCAATCTCATCTTTTATTAAATCAAAAAGTATTCATCGCTTCCTTCGATTTATTAGAAAAAAAAGCGCCAGGAAAGCCAGTTACTCGATTTTGGCTATATAAGATTGTTAAAACTGATACTAACGGCGATCAAGAATTAAATTTCGACGATGCCAATGCTGCTTATCTGTCAGATTTATCGGGTAAAAATCTCCAGCAAATTACACCAGATAATACTCAGTTCCTGAGTTGGGTTGTGGTACAAAGTGTTAGCGGTGTGTTTTTTAAAATTGTCAAAGATTCAGACAATGACCAAAAATTTACTGAACGAGATGAAACCACATTCATCAAAGTTAATCTCGACCAGCCTGGTATCGGTACTGAGATTATTTCTGACAAAATCAAGCAAGAATTGAAATCCATTCAGCAGAAATAAGTTACCTAAGAACAATTGGCAAGTAGGGGCAGGTTTAGAGATAGGCTTTGTCCGCCAAAGGTTGATTCCCTTCAAAACCCGCCCTTCACGAAATATGACACAATAGTTTTAATTAGTCATACACAGAAGTCAGAAGACGATTTAAAATTTCCTTCCCATTAGGGGCAAAAACTTGTACACGGATATAATCTGGATCGCTCGGACGCCAGGATACTTGATAGCGAGTTGGGCCATTGCGCCAAGTATAGATGCGGCGTTGATTATTACCTGATACCGTAGCACCTGATAGGGCAATAGAATCTCCAGTTTGCAAATTTTGACCTCTATAACGGAAGGAATTATTTTCAAACCACACAGATACAGACCAATTTCTGTCTGCAAAAGTCCCGTTAGGAAATCGTGGGGCTGCAACAGCAGGAGTATTCGTAACAATGGTGGTAATAGTGGGTACAGAAAGACCTAAAATGGCAGCAAGAGCAGCGGCTTTGATGTTCATGATTATCCTTTATTAATTCTTCCTAATCTCAGATGCTCGATCTAGACAGCTTTGATATCAGCAGCTTCATCAGTACTACTGCTGTCTCGGTTTTTTGTTACTTGGTAGATGACGGTAACGCACACCTGAATTCATCCCGATCTCTATAGCAATGGATGAAGTCAGACGATTAGACGCTAAACTTTTTTGCGATCGAGAGGTAGATTTGAACGGGCAATTATCCCTGTTTGATTGCCATATTTAACCACAGGGTGAGGGGGTGGGATTCCTGAAAAGTTATTGACTGATTTTTGAGTTGCGCCCTCCATAAGACAAGCGAAAGCGTTGCGGGGTGCTCTTAGCGCACAGCCCCAGTTAACAAGTGCGATCGCCGCTCTTGTCGGGTGCGTTCCTTCCCACAGCTCCCCTCACCCCCTCAACCGTCATCCTGGGAACGCACCATTCCATCTGTCCAACTCCAAGCGGATCGCTTCCTATAATTCAGTGCGATCGCTCTTTGGGTTGGGTTGAAGGGAGAGTGTGCGATCGCTCTTTGGGTGAGGTTGAGGGAAGAGAGTGCGATCGCATTTAGGTTAACTTGCCCCCTTACTATCAGTACGCATCTGTGACAAGCCGCTTCCTGCCGTCGCACCTCAATTTCCTCGCCGAACACTTTCAATCAGCTTTATATTAGCTCTGAGCCACTCATTCACCAATCTCTGAACCTCAACACCATTCTCATCAGCAAGCTGGTTCATAACGTCATTCACATCAGGTTCAAGATAAATGGGAAAGCTAAAAACTGCATCAGGATGATAAAACTTGCCACGTTCACCCTTAGAAAAATCGTATTCTGCTTTCATTGATTCCCCTCCCTATACCGCCTCACTTCTAGATTCGTCGCCTTACGTGCCGAAATAATCCGAATTTGGCACAATTGGTCGTTAATCTGCTCAAAAGTGTGTACGACAACGCGAACCACACCTGTACTGTCTATTCCCAGGGTAATCCAGCGTTCCTCATCCTCGCTATGTTCTTCATCATCGATGGAAAGCTGGTTGGGATCTCGAAAGATTGTGGCAGCTTGACGAAAAGACATCCGGTGTTTGCGTATGTTTTGCTGTTCTTTTGTCGAATTCCAATCGAAGCTATAACGCAATCCTTACCTCACTCCCCCCGTAAGATACAACAATTCTAACGTAGCTCTTGCGATCGCTCTTTGAGTTGGGATGAAGTGCGATCGCTGTTTGGATTGGGTTGAGGGGAGAGTGTGCGATCATCCCAAAAGGTCAGGACTTGCGTAATCCCGATCAACCAAACCTCCCCCAGTTAACAAGTTGTCACGAACCAAACCCGAATATGACGCTAATCGCTCCTGTACGATAGAGTCGATAATAACCTGGCCTATCACTGCCTATCCATGAGCGGATACCTCGAAGCATCTACCCCTCCCAACGCCACTAATGGTGCTAATTCCCTACGTGCAACCGAACGGGCGTTGAGTGTTGCCACCGAAAATATGGATCATCGCACGGTGGATCGCACTAAGCTAACCCCCATGATGCAGCACTTTGTTGAGGTGAAGGAGTTGTATCCTCATGCGATGTTGCTGTATCGGGTGGGAGATTTTTATGAAACCTTCTTTCAAGATGCGCGGACGTTAGCCGAAGAACTAGAACTGGTTTTAACCAGCAAGGAGGCCGGTAAGGGAGTTGGGCGAGTCTACATGACAGGGGTTCCCCATCATGCCTTAGATCGTTATTGTAGAATGCTGGTGGAAAAAGGATTTGCGATCGCCATTTGTGACCAAGTGGAAGATGCTGCCGTGGCGGCCAAAGAAGGGCGTCAGGTGCGTCGAGAAGTCACTCAAATCCTAACTCCAGGTACATTACTCGATGAAGGAATGCTGGCCGCCCGTCGCAACAATTTCCTGGCGGCAGTGGTGATGGCATCCGAACATTGGGGTTTAGCCTATGCCGATATTTCCACTGGAGAATTCCTCACCACACAATCGACAAATTTAGAATTATTGGCGCAGGAATTGATGCGCTTGCAACCATCTGAGGTACTCATTCCCACCAATGCCCCAGATTTAGGGAGTATGCTCAGGCCGGGGGAAAAATCACCCGCATTGCCGGAATGTTTCCCCAATTCATTTTGTTACACCTTTCGCTCTCAACGGCCTTTTTCGGCTGGAGAATCGAGACAGCGATTATTAGAACAGTTTAAAGTGCGATCGCTCGAAGGCATGGGCTGCGAACATCTCCCCCTAGGAGTAAGGGCAGCAGGGGGATTGTTGGAATATTTAGAAGATACCCAAAAAGAGAATTTTGTCGCCCTTCAACCCTTACGCACCTATACAATTGCAGATTACCTGATTCTCGACTCCCAAAGCCGCCGCAATCTAGAAATTACCTCAACCGTTCGGGATAATACCTTTCATGGTTCCCTCTTGTGGGCGTTAGACCAAACCAGTACGGCAATGGGAAGTCGGGCGCTACGCCGTTGGTTGTTGCAGCCGTTGCTGGATATCAAAGGAATTCGCGCCAGACACGATACGATTCAAGAATTGGTGGAAAATCCGGGACTACGAGAGGATTTACGGCAGTTATTGCGCGGGATGTACGACCTGGAACGATTAACCGGACGTGCCAGTTCCGGTAAGGCCAATGCTCGAGATTTGGTGGCGTTAGCCGATTCATTGCTGAAATTACCCGAATTAGCAGAACTCGCCGCCTACGGTTGTTCGCCTTATCTCAAGGCTGTGCAGAAAGTACAGCCAGAATTAGAACAACTCGGACAAAATCTCCGTACCCATTTAGTCGAGTCCCCACCTTTGCATCTAATGGAAGGCAATTTGATTCGAGTAGGGGTTCATTCTCAGCTTGATGAGATGAGGGTTACAGCCGATGGCGACCAAAAATGGATTGCTAATTTGGAGGTCACGGAGCGAGAACGCACGGGAGTTACCAATTTAAAGGTAGGGTTTAACAAAACCTTTGGGTATTATATCAGCATTGCCCGCAGTAAAGCAGACCAAGCTCCCCTCGATTACATCCGCAAGCAAACCTTAACTAATGAAGAGCGCTACATTACTCCGGAATTGAAGGAACGGGAAGCACGAATTCTCTCAGCACGGGAAGACTTGAACCGCTTGGAATACGAAATTTTTGTCAGTTTAAGAGTCCAAGTTGCTGAATTTGCCCAAGAGATTCGGAACTTATCTCGGGCTGTAGCAGCGATTGATGTTTTGTGTGGTTTGGCAGAATTGGCAGTGTATCAGGGATATTGCCGACCCACGATGACACAAGGACGGGAAATCACAATTATTGAAGGGCGTCATCCGGTGGTGGAAAAGTCGTTACCATCGGGGTTATTTGTGCCGAATTCGGCGTTTTTGGGTCAGGAGTCGGGAGTCGGGAGTCAGGAGTCGGAAGGGAAGGAAGGAAAGAATAACAAAAAACGAACAACAAACAACAAACAACTAATAACAAACAATCGCCCTGATTTAATTATTTTGACTGGCCCCAATGCCAGTGGTAAGAGTTGTTATTTGCGGCAGGTGGGATTAATTCAGTTAATGGCGCAAACGGGGAGTTATGTTCCGGCTAAGTCGGCAACATTGGGAATTTGCGATCGCATTTTCACGCGGGTGGGTGCGGTGGATGACTTGGCGACCGGTCAATCTACGTTTATGGTCGAGATGAATGAAACGGCTAATATTCTCAACCATGCCACTAATAAATCTCTGGTTTTACTCGATGAAATTGGTAGAGGGACGGCAACGTTTGATGGTCTTTCGATTGCTTGGTCGGTGGCGGAATATCTAGCAACGGAAATTCAGGCGAGAACCATTTTTGCGACGCATTATCATGAATTGAATGAACTTGCCTCGCTGGTGTCTAATGTGGCTAACTATCAAGTGACGGTGAAAGAGTTGGCGGAGGAAATTGTTTTTTTGCACCAAGTTCAACCGGGTGGTGCAGATAAATCTTATGGAATTGAAGCCGGACGTTTAGCGGGTTTACCACCCTCGGTAATTCAACGGGCAAAGCAGGTGATGAAGCAAATTGAAAAGCACAGTAAGATTGCTGTCGGGTTGCGGAAAGGGCCACAAAAAGAGCAAGAGAATAGTACTCAAGAAGCGCCAGTGCAACAATTGGATATTTTTGGAGAATGACGCTTACTCGGCAACGAATGGGTGAAGGGAGGGAACCCCCCCTCAATCCCCTATAACTATCAATGGGGTACTGTAGAAACAATCAGGGTGCGTCTACAGAAAGAAAGTCGAGAGCCTATTGCCAATGATAGGCTCTTGATGCGATTGGTTTATTTTCTTAACCCCTACCAAAGAACCGTTTAAAGGGATTTGAGGCGATTTGCCCAAACCTGCTAGGCAGATTTCGTTGAGCAGCTTGAACTGGGTCGGGAGCTGTGAAAATTTTGACGGCGCGATCGCGAAGTTTAGAGTTGTGATCCTGATTTGTAGAAACAAGCGTTGCGACCTGTTCACCTTCACCGGTTTGGGCATCAGCTAGAGCGGTCTGATATGCCTGATTTAAGTTCGGGAGGCTAGCTGCGATCGTAGGCAGCTCCACAATCCGAGCCTCCAGATTCTGACCAATCGCATGAAGTTGTTGTTGCAGTCCCGATGGCAAAGATTCATCCTGGCGACCCAGGGCGGTCATAAAAGCCTCAAGAATTTTGTCGTTTTGAGTGTTTAAAGAAGTCATGATTTAAAAAATTATTCCAATCAATACCGATAAAATGATTACAAAAATACAGAAAGTCTACTTCATTAATAGTAAGAGACTTTATGAACTTTGATCTCCGATAATGGCATAAATCTAACTTTGGGCAGAGCCATTATTGACGGCTTCTATTGGTTAAGCTTTGATTCAGCTAATCAGTATATAAACATAATTCATTCTCCCTCACCCCCCGCACTGAGGACTCTATTCCCAACAGGAAAAGGTTAGAGGAAAATCCCAATCCCCTAACCTCAAATTCTTATCCTGTCAGACTTACACCCTGAATATTTAACGTCGTAGGAGTGGTTTAGACCAGTAATTCATTAGAAGACGAAGTGCTAGTGAACTCTGAACTAGTCCCAACCCCTAGAAAATCTGAACCCATCGGTTGGGTGGAGTCTAAATCAGAAGTAGACTGAGTGGAACTTGTACCCAAACTGACTAAAGCATCTCCCCCGTACTCCTGATACATCCGCGCCAGAGCACCAGTGAAGCCCGCATTGTAGTCGAGTGCCACTTCATTGGTAAGGTAGTTAGAGCGATCGTCCGAGTAGGCATTATCATCGGGTGCAGAAGGGCCACCCACTAGAGCACCATAAAGGACGTGGCGGTTAATCAGGGGGTCATTAATATTATTGGTTAAAGAACCATGAGCCCCTCGATGGTGGGGATTGACGGGAGAATTGTTACCAAAACCCACCACATAACTGCGATTATTGGGATTATCACCGAGAATGTAGTCGATTTGACTGTCGGCAAAGTCAGTGTAACGCCCATTCGGGTCATTAACCGTGTCACCATAGATACCAGCAAGGAAGGCCGTATTGGCGCTATATCGCAGAGAACCCCACTGACTAATCCAAGCTAATCCACCCGCAGTTTTGGTGATGCCGCCGTCTGTCCAGTTGTTCAACCAACCTTCTACTGCATTCTTGTACTGACTTTTACCTGTCTCCTGAGCGAGGAGGATACCGGCACCATAGGACTTATCATCCCAGGATTGAGTCCATCCGGCATTGATGCTGATGTTTTGGAAGTACGATTCAGCTTTATTGAGGTAGCTGGTATCGTTGCTGCCTGCTGCTTTAGTTGCCTTATGCATCCAAGTTGCAGCCCAAACCAGCTCATCATTATAGCCACTCCAAGAATTGTAGAAGTTGGCGGCATCGGGGATGGAGTCAGAGTATTTACCGCGATAGGTGTCGGCAAAATTGAACAGTTGTTCAGCGTGAGTGAGAAGCGTATCCGCGTAGGCCGCGTTAGTCGGACGGAAGACAATTGACGCAGACGCTAAGGCCGCCGCCGCCTCACCGGCTAAGTCCGAACCCGGATTTTGAGCATCAATCTTAAAGGCCGGACGCTGCATCGTCATATTCTCAGCCGGCCCCCAATAGGCGTGGTCAACGCCACCGAGTCCCACTTGGCCGTAGAATTCGTTAGGAGCAGTATGGGCTTTGAGGATGTAATCCGTACCCCATTTAATCGCGTCCAGAATGTAGGGTAATTGTCCGCTTTGCTGATAACCCGTGCGGTATTCATCAGCACCCCAAGCGAGCATCGTCATCGATGCTGCCATCGGGAAACCAAATTTTACATGGTCGCCTGCATCATAGTAACCCCCACTCAGGTCACGCCCGACATCCGCACCATCATTGAGGGCAGAGTCACCCCGCCACGATACCCGATTGTCAGAAGGCAGTTTACCCGATCGCTGAGCTTCGTAAAATAAGATAGACTTCTCAAGAGCTTCCCCATAGTTGAAGGCTCCTGACTGAGGCGGGTTACTGGAGGAATCATTATCTAGGATAGTTCCTACGCCTTGGCCATCCTGAATTGTGGCGTTAGTGGGGTTAGATAAGTTAACCGTGAAGGTTTCCGTTGCCTCCGCCACTGTGTTACTGACAATCGGCACGGTGATGGTTTTCGAGGTTTCGCCGGGAGCAAAACTAAGTGTATTAGACGTGGCAGTAAAGTCAGAACCTGCTGTAGCCGTGCCGTTGGCCGTCGCGTAATTGACACTAACCGCCTGGTTGCTGGCTTGGGAGAGGCTAACGGTAAATACTGCATTAGATGTACCACTGTTGCCTTCAGTGATGGTGACATCATTAATGGATATCCGAGGCGACACTGATGCCGCATCATTATCGGTAATCGTACCGATTCCTTGGCCATCGCCAATCGTGGCGTTGGTGGGGTTAGACAGGTTGAGTTTAAACGTTTCCGTCGCCTCCGCCACTGTGTCACCGACAATCGGCACCGTGATGGTTTTCGAGGTTTCGCCCGGAGCAAAACTGAGTGTATTAGACGTGGCGGTGTAGTCGGAACCGGCTTTGGCAGTATCGTCGGCAGTGGCGTATTGAACACTAATTGGCTGATTGCTAGCTTGTGAGAGGCCGACAGTAAAGATGGCATTAGACGTACCATTATTGCCTTCGGTAATGGTTACGTCATTAACGGAGAGGGTAGGCAGCGAACCCGGTGAACTCAAAGACTCTCCGTTGAGAATGTAGTTACTCGGTTGGGTAGATGGCGTGACATTGCCAGGGCCAGCATTAAATCCAAAGGAAGTTGTCGCGCTAGCAGAAACAGTACCATTCCAGCTTGCATTACGGATGATGTAACGATTTCCGGTGCGGCTGACAATTTCTGCATTCCAGATGTTCGTAATCTCGAAAGGGGCTTCAAACTCCAGCGTCCAACCGTTCAAACTGTTACTGCCATTGTTGGCAATAGACATATTGGCGGTGAAACCACTACCCCAATCACTATTTACGGAGAATTCAACAGTATTCATTTAAGGTCACTTGAACTCGGCATAAAGATAGAGAACGAATCAACGCTTTTGTGCTTAAAAGCGGTTAATTTGGACGCTCAAAAAAAACTGTCATTATCTCCTCACAACGTATGTTTGTCTTGGGAAGTATTAAATTCAAAGTTGCAGTTTTGAATTTAATTCCTATTCGCTATCTTGATGCGGTCAATCCTAGAATGCCTATTGGTTTTACAGAGTCTTCATGAGAACTTTAAAATCCCGGATTTTTATCAATGGAAAAAAGAAAAATGACATAAATCTCTCTATGTCTTATAGCGCAATAATTATAAGCAAATACCTCAGATAAAGTAAAAGTTTAAAATTAAAGAATCGATGAATATTTTTTGCAAGAATCAAGAAAAAATCATGTTTTGCATTGGGTAAAGCAAAACATTTCAAAAGATTTTATCCCAGCAATTAATTTAATTTAAAATAATCTAAATTTGATTTAAAAACTAAAGCGATAGAAGGCTTGTTTTTAGATAATCTAAAAAGCTTAACTATAACTGCTTAAAGTAATAAATACTTCCAACTTCCTTCTCTCTCTTACGGCAGGTGGCAGTTACCGAAGAGATATGTGATCGCTATAGCTATCTTCTTTGATTTCCAGATACAGTAAATAAGCAGAAATGCTCCCATCTGAATAAGGATAACGAGAGCCTACAAGGAACGCTCAAAAATACTACAACTAGAGAATTTTACTCCTGCCCTCCGGCTTTTGCCTGCTGCCTTTTGCAATAAATCGACAATAGTTTATCCGCGACTGAACGGATTAAATGTTTTTCCCAGAAAATACAACAAAGGTGGAAGCTGCATTGGGGGAAAATCTTTGTTGTAAAAAATGTAATTCTCCTGAGTTCCTACCAAATAAACTTGCTCTCCTTGGCAGATAGCTTCGATCGCATAATAGGTGAGGTCTTCTCCTAGCTGAAGGACATCACAAATTCGATAAAATTGGGCTTCTATAATGCCTTGTTTTATCAAATCAGACACAAAGCTTTCAGCTTTTTCTTTATTATTGATTTGTAAATAGGTTTGTGAATTGATAAAAAAAAATTGGATGAACCAACCTACATAGCAATAAACCCAATCTTCTGGAGTTAATTGTGTCCAGTCATCCAGCCCCAAAAAACTCCAAGTGATAGGGCCAGTAATGCCAATCCCTTCCAAGCCATTTCGCATCCTGTAGTGAATCAAAAAAATTTTTACAGGCTGTTCTTCAAATGGCCAACTCACCTCTGTTTCATCAATCAGGCGTTGTTTGACAGGTTTCTCACCTAGTTTATGAAATAACCAATTAGCGATTTGTTTAAATGCCCATTGTCGGTTTATGTGTTGTTTCACAGCGTTCATTCGCCGTTATTGTCTGCTATCTTATTTCATTGTAGTATATATGTATTATTAGTGCCATCCTTAGCCCAAACTTCGTTATAGTATTCTTCTATACCCTAACTACTTCTTACCAATATAAGCAATACGACTGCTATAAATATAGACTTATCGAATGAATCAAGGGTTCAGTTTACTAGCATTTTTTGAACACTTCGCGGCAATCCCCTGGTTCAACGAAGTAACCAGGGGTAGCGGGGGAACGGAGGTACGGAGTTCCCCAATCACCCTCTGCTGTGAGACTGGATATATTCCTCAAGAATTTTAAGGGGTGCGCCACCAGCAGAGCGAATATAAAGCTGGTCGCCCCACAGCCCCTTACTCCAGTTTTCAAAGTGAGGTTTTAACTCAGATTCAAATTCTTTGCGAAGAATTCGACTTGTTGCAGACTTAATTGACCCTAATAGTGTTGAGATGTTGTTGTTTGGGTGGATATCTAGTAGCAAGTGGATGTGATTACCTTCTCCCTTACATTCGAGCAAAATACATTTGTTCTTTACTAGCACATTGGCTGCAACCTCTTGGAAGCGTTCAGTCATTTTTTGTGTGAGGCAATCTCGACGATAAGCCGTGACAAAATAGGTGTGCAACTGGATTGAGAAAACACAATGTGCTCCTTTACGATAGTCGTACGATAAATGATTGTCATTCGTTTGATTGATAGAATTTCCTTATGGTAACAACACGGCGTATCACATTCAAGCTTTACCCAAATCGCCAACAAGAGAAGATTCTCCACTATTGGCGCAAGCTTCATTGTGCTTTATATAATGCTGCCGTGTACAACAGAAAGACTCAATATCAAAAGTTTGGTCACTCTGTTAATTACCTAGAACAACAGAACTGCCTACCTGAGTTTAAGGAAGTTTGGACAGAGTATAAGCCGTTAGGCTCTCATGCTCTGCAAGCCACTTTAAAGCGGGTAGATTTTGCATTTTCAAGGTTCTTCAAAGGGTTAGGAGGATATCCAAAATTCAAAGCATCCCGTCGTTATGGCGGATGGACTTACCCGTGTAAAGCAGGATGGAAAGCTCAGACAAATGGCAAGAACGGGCATCTGAGTATTACCAATCTAGGTAAAATCCAGATGCGTGGACAGGCAAGAACGTGGGGAGTTCCTACTACTTGCACTATCATGTTTCGCAATGGGGCGTGGTTTGCTTCCGTTACCGTTCAATGTAACCCTATCCGAAAAACAGGAACTGATTCTGTTGGCATTGATTTGGGCTGTAAGGAGGCTGTCACTCTTTCGACTGGTGAGAAGATAGCTAAGCCCAACTTCATTGCATTAGGCCAGCGCCAAGTAAAATCAGCATCCAAAAAGTTACGCCGAAAGCGTTCACCTAATTTCAAAAAGAAGGTAAAAGCCTCACGAAGATGGAAGCGTGAGCGCCAAAGAGTTTCACATTTGCAGCGAAAAGTAACCCGTCAAAGAGAAGACTGGTTACATAAAACAACCAGCAACATAGTTAGCGGTTATAGCCTAGTTGCTGGCGAAAAGTTAAATGTCAAGGGAATGACAGCTAAAGCCAAGAAGGGTAAACGGAAAGCTCAAAAGTCAGGGCTAAACCGTTCTATTCTTGATGTCGGCTTTGGCATGATTGGACAAATGCTTGAGTATAAATTAGCTGAGGTAGGAGGATTCTATGTAGAGTCCCCGACTCAAACACTTAAACCTACTCAACGCTGTGCAAAATGCTGGGAGTTGACTCCCAAAACATTAGCGGACAGGACACATATTTGTTCTAATCCTAACTGTAACCACACAGAAGATCGAGACGTTAATGCAGCTCAAGTCAATATCACTTGGGTGCGCGGATTCTGGAGTTCACCTCCAGAATTAGGCAGCGCACCCTTCAGGGCAAGGGGGCAGGAACTGTCCTCTTTAGGCGCAGAGTCGCTTAGCTCTACCGCTTGCGGAAGTATGCGGCAACTAGGGGCAAAGAAGCGTCAAAAACGACAATCTGCTGCTGGGTCTGGAAACTCCGACCTCAGCGACAGCAGGTCGGAGTAGTTCATAATAACCCCTCACTAATCATGATCTGTACCATCGAATCCGGCGTTGCTCATCTTGCTTTCCCGGAACGAGAACATTACCATCCTCATCACTCACCCCAGCTTTCCCGACGCCATGAACCTTAATTTTGTTGCCGTAGATTGATCGACTATAATGCTCGTGATGATGGCCATGTACTATGGTATTGACTCTCAGTGCTTTCGCTAGATAGTCCAGCTCTCTGAACCCATAGCGATGACAAGAAGGAGCTTCATGGGTGACTAGAATATCGGCTCGTTCCTTCCGTAGAGCATTGTAGGTTTGCCAAAATATAGTAACGTGATGCTTACGGGGGATACCCTCACGCCAACGGTCTTTTTTAGAACAAGCGGATAATAAGTCTTGGTGAGTGCGAAATCGGGGATTAGCCGGTGGCATCCAGATTTTTTCCCGAAATACACCCCCTAACCCTGCAACTCGCTTGCCATCAATCTCGACAACACGGCCATGCAAGTTGCGATCGCCCAATTCCGACCGAAATAAGCGATCGTACCAACAATCGCGATCGCCATCATGATTTCCAGGAATGAACCAAACCTCGGTATGATCAATAATTGCGATGAGTTCTTTTTCAAGCGATCGCTCCAAATCGAAATCACCCAGCAAAACTACCGCTTGCGGAGCATACGCTTCCACTGCCCGAATAATCGGCTTAAAATCCCCGTGTGGATCTCCACCAAAAAGAATCATAACTGGCAATACTGGGATGGTTTGAGTTTTGCCCAGTGAAAGGTCACTCCACTTTCGATCTTAGATTTAATCGCTTGGGTCTGCCTTTACTCACTCGCGATCATCTTGACCTAACAAGACTGATGCTTACTATTTCCACTTTATCTTGAGCAACCCGCTTTAGAAAATGCCCCAAATCCCCGAAAATTCTCGCAATTCTCTAGGAATTTGAGGCTAAAAGATGACATTAGGACAATATTTGCCCAACTCAGCTATTGTATTGGAGCGCTTCTTTCATGAGTGAGATACACCCACATCCTCTCCTGAATTCTGACTCCTGACTCCTGACTTCTAAAACCTGGTGTACTTCATCCCACTGAGAATCAGTATAGTGTTTCTCCTCTAATGACGATGGACTTGCTCGATGAGCCAAAGTGAACTAACAACGCCTACAAAGTGAGCTGCAATACCGTTTACATTCGCGAGCGTAACAAAAACATCAAGACCACGAATAATTTGATTGGGGTCAGTAATTGCAACACCAGGAGGTTGAGAGACAGCCTTCGCCACTAACAAGGCTATGGTTACCCCCGAACCCAAAAGATTTAATAAAATCCCGATTAAACTGGCCATAGTTCCAGAGCGCAAGAGTCGCATTGTATCCGTCTTCTTTGGACGCACTTCGGGACTCAGGGTAAGTAAGCCTTTACCAATCCGGGTCAAACGAAACCCTAAATAAATCGTGTATGCCAACACAAAAATACTGCTGATTGCCCAAAAGATGCCAATTCCTATGGCTGGATTAGTTTCGTCACTAAAATTACGGCCAGCAATGGCAAAAAACACAGTCAGTACACAAACCGCAGCGAGTCCTAACTGTAACCAAAAGCCGATTCTACCGGCTAAGCGCAGAACTCTAGCAATTTCTTTTATTTCTGGTGCAATAGGTTCGGAAGCTAATTGGGTTTGCATGGTTATTTTATAGAGTGTTACTATCAAGTATCTTTACTCTCAAAAAATACCTGTTTATTGACTTCCGTACTACCTCCTTAGGAAAGAAAGTCTTAACGGTGTCTCAAAAAGGTGTAATAGAGCAACAAGCAACCGCAACACAGATGACAGTAAAAAACCCCTCAAAATTTATCTGGCATCCAAGGTTCAGAACCTGTAAATAATTGAGCAGCCACATCAATAGAAGAGACATCTTTTGCTGAAATCTGTCCTGCCAATTGCAACTGATGCGGTGTAAATAATCCTGTATAAAGCGGTGCTAATCCTCGAATATCTAACTGTAAATCACCTTGTCCGCCTGGAGTGACTTTACCTCGCCCCCCAGACACACTCAGGACAAACTTGCCATTGTTTTCTGGCAATATATCATCTTCAATTTCCAGATGAAGTTCAGCCTCTACGGATGTAGGATAACCCCGCATTTCTAACGCTTTAGGAACATCAACTATCCGTAACATCCAGCGATCTAGGCTTTTGATAGAACTAATTTGTTCAGAAAGTAATAATAGCAGGGGATCGTTCGCCCGTCCGTACCATTTTACTTTTTCTAAAATCGAGCGATGGTCTGCCAAAAATACCCACAATCGGCAACCCGCCTGGGGTGTAAGAACCACCCAATCTCGGATGGCAAGCTGATAATCTTGGGTTTGGTTGAAAATGATATAACCTTCGGGCTGGGTTTGTGAGCCAATGAGATAGCCATAGGTCGTTTGTTGGGGAGGCTCGAGTACCAACTTCCACATGGTTGAGTTGCGGTCTAGATTGCCATTATTCGCGATCGCACGTTGCTGGTAAAGAGACTGGAAAACCTCGGGTTTCAGGGAAGCAACCGGTTGCATCGGTAAGGCACGAATGTCCCGGATTGATGATTGAGGCATGCCTAACTCAATCTCATTGAGCGATAATTCCCATTGGCAAGATGTTCCAGCTTGTTCGTACCCAACTCGGCGGTAGGGACGTTGTGTCGCCGCATACAGGGTAGAAAGGGGTATTCCCTTAGCTTGAAGTTCTTTGAGCATTTGCGTGAGTAATTTAATCGCTACCCCTGTGCCTCGATATTCCGGGAGTACTCCGACAGAGGCAATTCCGGCCATCGGTATACGCTGGGAACCTAACCACTGCCCCATCTCTAAAATCGCTAAGCCACCTACTGCTGTCTGTTCGTTGCGGATAACCCGAAAATTCTTCTCACCAATCGTATCGAAGTAATAAGGCCAGTCATCAGGAGAACCATTAAAGCATTGGCTGAGGATTTTCCCTAAGCGTTCAGCTTCTTCGGGGTTGGAGATAGTGTCATATTCAACTTTTGCTGTCATAAGTCTTCAAAATTATTGGATTTAAAACTTTAATAAAATACAGCAGTTTTCAAGTTGATGAAATACACCTGGATAGCTAATCAGTTCATTTAGCAATGCCTTAGATTGTTCACTTTGCCCTTGTGCGATCGCCTCTCGATACACCCGTTGCAGCAAATGTTCAGCAAAATCCTCCCAATTGGCAATAAAGGGTCGTAATCCCTGTGGAGCAAACATGGCTCGCATCAGATTAATTTTGCCATCCAAGCTGAAGTGTGATTGCAGTGTTTCTAACTTGATGAAAGTCGCTAGGAGTCGAGTTGCAGCATCGTTGGTCAAAATCAGATTCCAGTAGCGATCGATGACAATTGCCGGATAGGGTTCCTGCTTGTGCAGCATAAAATCGAGTGCCTTGCGAATCGAGGTCATTTCAGGGGCACTCCCCGTTAGCCAAAACATCAACTTGACTAGGAATGGCCCCGGTAACAATGCCCAGTTACCTACCAATTCATCTAGATACACCACAGGCCGTTTGCCTCGCCGCACAGTCACTAGCATTCCGCCCTTCTTGGTTCCTGGAACTTCTCGAAATTCGACGCTCGATGCAACACATCCCGGTACGCCAGTTATCTATAGTACATAAATATGTATGATGCGTTCTGAGTCAAAATAACGAGGTTATCCAAGCTTAGAGAACGCTAGGTCTAGCGTCCTAACTTACATGAAAATGCCCCCTATAAGGTTCTTATCGCACATAAAGAGGGTCTCAATCAGATGGTAACATTTATGCAAGGCAAATAGATTTGTACCGATTTGCCAATTAAACCAATCTACGAGGAGGAATTATGGTGAAGTCAACGAATGTTGCAACAACGCAATCATTCAAATCTCTGTATTTGCTACTAACGATTGTAGGTTCAATTATACCCTGGTTTTTCTTACTGCAAGATCCAACTTCCCTACTATCTCCAAGCTTAGTTTTGCAGCGTGCTGTTGCAAATAATGTTGCAACAGCAGTGACGGCTGATTTTCTGATTTCATCTCTTGTTTTCTTATGTTTTGTATGGATTGAATTAAAGCGATTAGGTGCTTCTTGGTTATGGCTGCTGCTTTACACTGCCTTGACCTTTATCATCGGACTTTCTTGTTCTCTGCCCTTGTTTCTGTACCGTCGAGAGCAAATGCTCGAAAGCAATGTATGAGGCATATAAGAGTCCAAGAAAGTATTCTTTGGATAAGAATCCCATCTGTGATTTAGTGTTTTGTGTCCAGGTTTCAACTGAAACCCACAGATCTGCAAGAAGCGAGAGCCAATTCAACAGTTGCTTAACTTCTAGCAATCACAAAGAAATTAGTTATTAAGTGCGATGGAACAGCATCTAAAAGCTGTATTTTGCCACCACTAGATCGAAGTGGAGTTGCGTGAACAAATTCAGGTAGAATCGGAAAATTTCAGGTTGGCAGCGCACCCATCATGCGCCCCTTCCGCAATGTACCGAATTTGTTCAGCCGGCATTTCCTTCCTGGCTGCTGCATTCATCCCCCAAAAGACGGAGATTGCCTAGTATCCTTTGGCTGTAATTCCTGCCCTAATGTTAAAAAACATGAAGGATAACCGCCAAAGTTTATAAATTTCAATCAATTCTTCCAACAATATTTAAACTTCATTGCGAAGGAAGTCAGCCTGTAACAGTAACGTGGTAACGTCTATTGGTGTCGTCAACAGCGTAAAAATTAGACAAGGAGGACACTTTGGATTTGCATTCTGCTCAAACTGCCAACAACTTTTTTCGTGAAGATATTAGTGAGTACGTAGCTCAACTCCAGCTTCACATGACGTTGCAAGCTCGTAACTTAGTCCCTACCCTCACCCAGGCCAAAGATAGCCGAGAGCAGCTATTACAGCAAACCCAAGCCAATATTGAGAAGCTTGTCTCACGACAGGCAATTTAGCTGATTAGTCCCATGCGTTGGAAAATGGAATGATCACATAACGTATGGGACTCTTACCCCTTTCTTTTTGCATTGCTACATTTTGACCCCCTAACCCACCTCCTAGATTTCTGCCCTGGGGAAGAGTCAGGACAAGTTTTGCGATCGCCACACCAACAACCGCAGTACAGTGAAAGAAGCAGAAATCTAGCAGCCACTCGCCTAATCTAATATGGAAGACGGCAATCCAACTGACTCATTCTTAGACCCCAACCAGCAAGATATCCTAAATGGGCCAACTATTCCTCAAGCTCCTCCAGGATATAAGTCCGGGTTTATTGGTATTATCGGACGCCCCAATGTCGGCAAATCAACGCTGATGAATGAACTGGTTGGGCAAAAAATTGCAATCACTTCACCCGTTGCTCAGACAACACGCAACCGATTACGAGGTATTTTAACCACACCAACTGCACAGATGATTTTTGTGGACACCCCAGGAATCCACAAGCCGCATCATCAATTGGGTAAAGTACTAGTACAAAATGCCCAAATTGCGATCGATTCAGTAGATGTCGTGCTGTTTGTCGTCGATGGTACGGTTGAGGCGGGAGGAGGCGATCGCTTTATCGTCGAACTCCTGACACGCACCCAAACCCCCATTGTTGTAGGGATTAATAAATCTGACCAACAACCTTCAGATGCTCAGCAATTGGATGAAAGTTACACCCAACTCGCTAGACCCCACAATTGGAATGTCACTAAATTTTCTGCCCTCACAGGTGCAGGACTAGAAACCTTACAGCAAGTTTTAATTGATCATCTTGAACCCGGCCCCTATTACTATCCCCCCGATTTAGTCACTGACCAACCCGAACGATTCATTATGGGGGAATTAATTCGAGAACAAATCTTACTGCTCACTCGTGAAGAAATCCCCCACTCGGTTGCTATCACGATTGATGTGGTTGAAGAAGACCCCAAAATTACTCGAATTCTTTCTACCATTCATGTAGAGCGACAATCTCAAAAGGGAATTGTGATTGGGAAAGGGGGCAGTATGCTCAAACAGATTGGCAGCGCCGCTCGAGAACAGATGCAAAAGTTAATTGCAGGGAAAGTGTACTTAGAACTGTTTGTTAAAGTCGTACCCAAATGGCGGCAATCACGTCTACAATTGGCTGAATTTGGTTATCGAGTTGAGGACTAAGCTAGAGACAAGATTCGCCTTCAAACTATGGCGTGGCTGGATTCATTAAGAGTAGGAAATGAGTAGAGAGGGAAAGGTTCTGGGAACATGTCAGGTTTGCACGGACAGCCCCGCACTGCGTGCCGCTACGCTAAGCTACGCTAACATCCCCCAGCCCCTTTTCCTTTTCCCCAAGGGAGAAGGGGAGCAAGAGTTCAAAGTCCCTCTCCCTCAGGGAGAGGGATTTAGGGTGAGGGCTAACAAAGGTGACATACTCCCAAGGTTCTCTTTATCCCCTTTCCCTTTAACTCTTAACATTCAATTCAAAATTATTTTTCTTATTTTTGAATTTTAAATTTTGAATTGAAATAAGTTCTATAGACTCTGTGTTTTACCAGTTTCCGCTTGAGTAGGAATGGACTGAACATCACTATGTCCCATGTTTCCTGCTACTTCGCGTAGTAGAGAAATTTGCCCTTCAAACTCAAGCTGTTCAATTTGAGATAAAGCGTCATTGATGCCTTGGGTAGCTTCGTAGTTAGCAGGCATATCTACAACGGTGTCACCCATTGCTTGCGCCCAAGCGTACCAGACTACTAGCTGATTATTTTCAGTGAGTGCGCCGTAAGCACGAGATAAATCGGTATCTTCACCGTTAACAATTTCTCTCATCACTGCCAATTGCTGATCATCCGACAGTTGATAGAAATCTCCTAATAGTCGAGGTGCGATTTCTGGATTGGCGGCCGTAGGAGCAGCAGGCGTTATAGAGTCGCCCATTTTTTTGTAGATATAGTAGAGCAGCGCTAGTTTCTCATCAGTACCTAAATTGTCAAATGCTTGCACTACATGTTGTGTGTTTTCAGAACGAACCGCAGACCGTTCACTTTTTTGAGTTGAAGCCATACTAAATTTCCTTTAATTAATGACGTACCTGTTTAGGTTTACCAAACTTTACAAACTGGGATCGCCTCCCAATAGAGAGACTTTGAATACAGCTCAAACCTAAATAAGCTATGTCTTTTTATAGAGAGAAAAACTATTTCTTAGGAGGCTAAAGCTATGGGGATCGCTCTTGATAGCATTAACCCTAGGTTTGAAAAGTTTAAAAAAATAGGAGATTACAATGGCTGAAGAATTGAATGTAAGTCCCAACGAAGCTGTAGGGCAAGAAGCTGAATTAGCTGCCCAAAATATGGCTGATGGCACGGAGAAAAAACCAGATGTCGATGTAGACGCTGACTATGAAGCATCCAAAGAATACAGTGTCAGCGATGTAGACAAAAAAGCAGGTAAAAACACCACGGCCAAAACAACGAATCCACCGGGGAATGTATAAAGGGTTTTGGGCTGAGTCTTGACTCCTAATCTGAAAATAGGGGTCAGGGGTCAGGGAGTCAGGGGTCAGGAGTTAGGAGGGGGAATTTTCATAATTGTGAACTAAGTTCGTGGACGACTGACTGACTGACTTGCTTTTAGGCGAACTATTACATTACACCTTGCCTAGTGCTGTAGGCGCTCGCTCAATCCTCTGCCAGATTGAGCTTTAATTATTGGTGTTGATACTGCTGAGTGAGCCGAATGGCGCTTATCATAGACTTCAGGCTTGACGCCTAACTTGTTCCCTCCTCAAGCCCAAGTCACAAAAATCAGCAACTATGCGAACCTATTATTGCGGCGAAGTTAGAAAAGAAAATATTGGAGAAACCGTTACCCTGTGTGGATGGGTAGACCGTCGCCGCGACCACGGGGGAGTGATTTTTCTGGATTTGCGCGATCGCACCGGCGTGGTTCAAATTGTCAGCGACCCCCAACGCACTCCAGACTCCTATAACGATGCCGAAGGACTGCGGAATGAATACGTCGTTAAAATTACAGGTCGAGTAACGGCGCGTCCTGAAGATTCCCTCAATCCTAAATTGCCAACGGGTGAGGTCGAGATTTACGTCGATAGCATTGAACTGCTCAATACCATCCGCAAGCAGTTACCGTTTCAAGTGTCGAGTGCCGATACCGAAGCCATCCGAGAAGATTTACGCCTGAAGTATCGGTATTTGGACTTAAGGCGCGAACGCATGAGTCGCAACCTGCAACTGCGTCACCAAGTGGTCAAAGCGATGCGCCGCTACTTAGAAGACGAGCAAGGTTTCATTGAAGTAGAAACCCCAATATTGACTCGTTCCACTCCAGAAGGCGCGAGAGACTATCTTGTACCCTCCCGTGTGAATCCGGGTGAGTGGTACGCCTTGCCTCAATCTCCACAATTATTCAAGCAACTGTTGATGGTATCCGGCTTTGACCGCTACTATCAGATTGCCCGATGCTTCCGGGATGAAGACTTGAGGGCCGATCGCCAGCCAGAATTTACCCAGTTGGACATGGAAATGAGTTTCATGTCCCAAGAAGAAATTTTGGAGCTAAATGAAGGTTTAGTCTGCCATATCTTCAAAACAGTTAAAAACATCGATCTACCTCGTCCTTTCCCACGCCTCACCTATGCTGAAGCCATGGCACGTTACGGAAGTGATAAACCCGATACCCGTTTTGGTTTAGAACTGGTGGATGTCTCTGATTTACTCAAAGACTCAGGCTTCAAAGTCTTTTCCAGTGCGGTGGCCTCTGGCGGCATCATCAAAATTTTACCGATTCCTGGGGGTAATGATGCTATTTCTAATGTGCGAATTAAACCCGGTGGCGACTTGTTTAAAGAAGCTAGTGAAGCGGGTGCTAAGGGTTTGGCCTATATTCGTGTTCGGGATAATGGCGAAATCGATACCATTGCAGCGATTAAGGACAACTTAAGCGAAGACCAAAAACAAGAATTACTCAGCCGCACAGGGGCACAACCCGGCCATCTCTTGCTATTTGGAGCCGGTGCAGCAGATATGGTTAATAAAACCTTAGACCGACTGCGACAAGTTATGGGTCGTCAATTGGGGTTAATTGACCCAGATAAGTTTAATCTACTCTGGGTGACAGATTTCCCAATGTTTGAGTGGAATGCAGATGAGAAGCGCTTGGAGGCGTTGCATCATCCCTTCACAGCACCCCATCCCGATGACAAGGATGATTTGAAAACTGCACGAGCGCAAGCTTACGACTTAGTTTATAACGGCTTTGAAGTGGGCGGCGGCAGTCTGCGGATTTACCAACAAGATATCCAGCAACGGGTGTTTGAAACGATTGGTTTGTCTCCAGAAGACGCGCACAAGAAGTTTGGCTTTTTGCTAGAGGCATTTGAATACGGCGCACCTCCTCATGGCGGGATTGCCTATGGTTTAGACCGCTTAGTGATGTTGCTAGCAGGGGAAGAGTCGATTCGCGATGTGATGGCATTTCCGAAAACACAACAGGCAAGTTGTCTGTTAACGGAGGCACCATCGGGTGTGGATGCCAAGCAGTTGAAAGAATTGCAGGTTGCTTCGACTTATAAGCCGAAGTCTGGATCTACACAGCAGTAGGAGTAGGGGAGTGGGTGATAGGGAAAAAAATTGTGGAGCAGTGGTATCAAACAAACCCAAAAATTCTCTGTTTCTCCCCCACTCTCCAACTCTTGTGTTCCCCTGCATTGTTTGGAAATATTTTGAGATTCTCTAGATACTGGAATTTATTGGGCTTCCAATTTTAACCGACTGAAGTTGATTCTATTTGCCCGAAAGTTGACAATAAACTCATTCAACACTTCAATGTCCATTAAAAACGCATCATGACCATGAAGGGAATGTAACCACTTGAGTTGAGCCTTGGGTATAAAATTGGCTAATTCCTGTTGTTCCACAGGTGGATAAAGGACATCAGAATCAATCGCAACGACAAGGGTAGGTTGGGTAATCGCGCCTAAAACTGAGGCATACTCTCCCCGTTGATGCGCCACATCATGCCGATCCATTGCTTGAGTCAGAGTGATATAGGTATTCGCATCAAACCGCTCAACTAACTTTCCCCCTTGATGACGTAAATAACTTTCAATAGCAAACTCGCGATCGCTTTGTAATTGCCGGCCAAACCGCGCCTCAAAACTCGCCTGAGTGCGGTAGGTACTCATGGCAATCATCCGAGCTACTGCTAATCCGGCCGCCGGAGGTTGCTCTTGACGATAGTACCCCCCCTGCCAATTGGGATCAGAGTAAATTGCCTGTCGCTGTGCCTCACTCAACCCAATACACCAAGCCGAATGTCGTCCTGATGTCGCAATAGGGACAATGGCCTCAACTCGTTCAGGATACATTAACGCCCATTCCAGCACCTGCATCCCACCTAAAGAACCTCCAATCACCATTTTTAGGTGTTGAACTCCTAGTGCTTCTAGCAAGGCGGCTTGTACCTGCACCATATCTCGAATCGTAATCGAGGGAAAATCCAGCCCATAAACTGTGCCCGTGGCTGGATTAAGAGATGTCGGCCCGGTTGTGCCATAACAACTGCCTAACACATTGCTACAGAGAATAAAATCAGTTTGCGGATCGCAGGTTTTGCCCTCTCCAAACAATCCATCCCACCACAAATCAGCATCCGCACTACCCGTCAATGCATGACAAATTAGTACCGCATTATCACCTTCAGGATTTAATTTTCCCCAAGTGCGATAAGCCACCTCAACTTCTAGTAAAACTTCTCCCAATTCTAAACGCACAGGTTCAGGAAGTTTATAAAATTTACTCTCAGGAGAAATAAAATCTATATATTTCATCTATCTAATGACTCAATAAAATTGAATTATAGTAGGGGCGCACCGACGTGCGCCCTCGCTATATGTAGAGTTCTTGTGTAAGCCCTCCCTGCTACTACTGAAAAGCCTGTTCAAAATCAGCCTTAATATCATCAATATGTTCTAAACCCACCGAAACTCGAATCAAATCCGGTGTTACGCCTGCCTGAATTTGTTCCTCGGCGGCTAATTGTTGATGAGTCGTTGAAGCTGGATGAATGACTAAGGTTTTAGCATCCCCCACATTCGCTAAATGAGAGGCTAATTTAACATGATTAATGAACGATCGCCCAGCTTCTAGCCCTCCTTTAATTCCAAAATTCAAAACACAACCAAAACCATTCCTAAAGTATTTTTGGGCGCGTTCATGATAAGGATGATTGGGAAGTCCTGCATATTTTACCCATTCCACCTTGGGATGTTGAGAAAGCCATTGCGCTAATTCCAAGGCATTTTTGGCATGACGTTCCACTCGAAGTGATAAAGTTTCTAAACCTTGCAATAACAAAAATGCATTAAACGGACTTAAACAAGGCCCCAAATCCCGCAATCCTTCCACTCTTGCCCGGATAATAAATGCAATATTTCCCAATGGGCTTTTGGGGCCAAAGGTTTCATAGAAATTCAATCCATGATAACCGGGAGACGGTTCTGTAAAGAGGGGGAATTTTCCGTTACCCCAGTCAAATTTACCCGAATCTACAATAATTCCACCAATTGAAGTTCCATGTCCACCAATCCATTTTGTAGCTGATTGCACAACAATATCGGCACCCAAATCAATCGGACGGCACAAATATCCCACACAACCAAAGGTATTATCAACGATTAAGGGAATTCCGTTATCATGGGCAATATGAGCAAGGCTCAAAAAGTCAGGGATATTAAATTCTGGATTGCCTAAGCTTTCCACATAAATTGCTTTAGTATTTTCATCAATCGCTTGACGAAAATCTTCAGGATTATCTCCTTCTACAAATTTGACGTTAATCCCCAAGCGCGGCAACGTCACTTTAAATTGATTGTAAGTTCCGCCGTATAAAAAACTACTAGAAACAATATTGTCTCCCGCTTGGCAAAGCGTACTAATAGCAATAAATTGTGCGGCTTGTCCACTAGATGTTGCTAGCCCTGCCACTCCTCCTTCTAGTGCAGCTACTCTACGCTCAAACACATCGGTTGTGGGATTCATAATTCGGGTATAAATATTCCCGAATTCCTTTAATGCAAATAAATCTGCCCCATGATCGGCATCATTAAATACATAGGATGTGGTTTGATAAATGGGGACAGCACGAGCATTCGTTCCCGGTGCTGGAGTTTGCCCTGCATGCACTTGTAGGGTTTCAAAGTGGTATTGCGGTTGTTCGGATGTAGACATCAGAAATTCCTTGGGTATTCGTTGGTGAGGTTAGCTAGTATAAGGAAATTTGTAAGCTTTGGCGGGAATCTGGTTGAGTCTTAATGTTAAATAGGGCTCAATGAGCGAAAAATTACCCAGCTATTCCTTGGTAATCTACTGAAAATCGCTAGAATTACTAGGTTTTACATGAATCAAAAGAAAATATTCTCACAAATCCCCATAGCAAGCAAGCTTTATCAACTTACCTCTCTAATAAGAAGATGCAAACAATTGACCATTTTTTCTTAATTTTTAAAAGGATATCTATGTGAGACGAGATGAAGGCAAAGCCCCATTCATATTCTTACCCTTCTATCTTCTGCCTCCTGCCCTCTGCCTTCTTTACACTCCTCGCGCCTTGAGAGTCAATGGAGAGCGATCGCACCTGCACACCTACTCCGTTATCCTTCCAAGCTTGTGCCATCGCAGTGGCAACATCTAAAGCAGATTCAGAATTAACTAAGGCTAAAAGAGTAGGGCCAGCACCACTAATTACCATGCCATAGGCGTGAGCAGCGATCGCGGACGAACGGACGGCCTCATAACCTGGAATTAACGCTTGACGATAAGGTTGATGGATGCGATCTTGCAATGCCACTTGCAACCAATCACCTCGCCCTGTTTCTAACCCCCGCAGCAGCAACCCTAGGTGTGAAATATTAAAAATAGCATCTGCACGACTGTAGTTGGAGGGTAAAACTTTGCGAACTTCTTGAGTAGACAGCTCAAAATCGGGAATCGCTACCACAGGAATAATATTAGGATGCCAGGGAATTTCGCAAATTTCCCATGCCTTCATGCCCTCTCCTCCTTGAGCAGCAAGACGGCAACCACCCAGTAAAGCTGGAACTACATTATCAGGATGCCCTTCCATTGCGATCGCCAAATGCATCAATTCCGTGCCAGACAACGGTTCTCCTGCCAACTGATTTGCACCCACTAACCCCCCAACAATCGCCGTGGCCGAACTCCCCAATCCTCGCGCTAGGGGTACACCCAGTTCAATATCAATTTTCACCGATGGAGGTGTTTGGCCAAGATGATGATAAAACTTACTAAAAGCTTGGTAAACCAGATTACTTTCATCCGTCACCACTTGCTCTTGCTCGACACCAACGACAGTAATAAAAGGTGTTGCCTTATCAGTAGTTGAATCAAGGCGAGTGAACTGGAACTGATTGTACACACTCAACGCAGCTCCAATACAATCAAATCCCGGCCCTAAGTTAGCCGTCGTGGCGGGGACAGTAACCTTGACAGAAGAAACAACAGACATAACTTCATTCCACGGATGATCAATATTAGCGATCGCTCAATCAGATTGACGAGGAGACTTACAAGAACCGTCTAAATTGCAGAGAGTGTAAAAAAGCCAACAAACTTAAGAGTATAGCAAGGCATGGGGACTCCGTTGTGACTCCACCTGCAAAATTTTGAATTTTGAATTTTGATATCAAATCCGCATTAATTGTCCCCCTTTCCAATCCACTATTTTTTCTCCCCTGCACCCCTGCCCCTCCGCACCCCAGCTCCCTCACACACCCCTGCCCCCTTATTGTGAGGAATAAAGGGGTTGACTCTGCCCTTAGAGGAGACTGTTTACTGAAATCAACAAGAAATATTTGGCTAACCCCCATGAAACTCGGAGCTATCAATCATATAGCCCTAACTGTATCTGATCTGAACCAATCAGAAGTTTTTTACAACACACTGCTTGGATTTCTAGGCTATGAACAGGCAGAAAAAACAGAACAATTGATACTGTGGGCAAACTCTAATACTGCCATTACCCTGTCTCCATCCAATCCCCAATCCCTCAACAAATCTCATGATCGCTACTCTCCCGGATTGCATCATTTAGCATTTAGTGCCGAGAGTCGAGAAGACGTAGATCGACTTTACCAGCATCTTACAGAGCATGAAGTTCAGATTCTCGATCCACCGGCTGAATATGACTATATGCCAGGTTACTATGCGGTGTTCTTTTTAGACCCCGATGGTATCAAACTTGAAGTCACTTACATTCCTAACTGGCCACCTGAATAAGCTGTTATGCATTTAGTTGGCTGGTTGAAGCTGCGGGGGAGCTGGGGAGCTGGGGAGCAGAGGAGCTGGGGAGCTGGGGAGCTGGGGGGCAGGGGAGCTGGGGAGCTGGGGAGCTGGGGAGCTGGGGAGAGAATTCGAGCACTTTTATTCAGCTTGAGAGAATGTGCAATTTAAATGCACAATAGTTTAGATAAATAGGGTGCTTGAATTCGTTTATCTTTGCAGTGAATTGCATTGACAAATGTAGCAAAAAATGATTAAAATTGGCGATTTTTCTAAACTGAGTTGCGTATCCATCAAAGCACTACGCCTCTATGACCAAATGGGGCTCCTAAAACCCGCTCAAGTCGATCCATTTACCAGTTATCGTTACTATTCAGTCAGCCAGTTACCCAGGCTAAATCGGATTTTAGCCTTCAAAGACTTGGGGTTTTCTTTAGAGCAAATTGCCCAGTTATTAGACGAGCAAATTCCACCCAGTCAAATCCGAGGAATGCTGCGTCTCAAGCAAGCTGAACTCCAACAACTCGTACAAACAGAACAAGCACGACTAACCCGAATAGAAGCCCGACTTAGACAAATTGAACAGGAGAATATTATGCCTAATTATGATGTTGTTCTCAAAAAAGTTGAGCCGATTCAAGTCGCCTCAATTCGCGAGATATTACCCAATTATCCTGCTGTGGGGCCACTCTTCTATGAATTAGAAGATTACCTACACCAACAAGGCATTACTCAATGTGATAAATGCGCTGCCATTTGGCATGATGCTGAATATAAAGAAAGCGATATCGATGGCGAAGCAATTTTGGTGCTAGAACGCTCTATTTCTAGTAATGAGCGGATTAAGGTTTATGAACTACAAGGTTATGAAACTGCGGCTTGTTTAGTTCATCAGGGCAGCTACAGCCAACTCAGCCAACCCTACAATGATTTACTCAGTTGGATTGAGAGCAATGGCTACCGAATTATCGGCCCGAACCGTGAATTTTATATTGATGGAGGTTCAGAACAAGACAATGAATCTTACATCACCGAGATTCAGTTTCCCGTAGAGAAAATCTGAACATTTGAATCGGTGAAATTCTCTCCTGACTTCTGACTCCTATTAAGATTCTACGATTCAATCATCAAAGCCACCTTACCCATCATCGAACCCGATTCTATTGCTTGATGCGCGGCCGCCGCTTCCTCAAGGGGATAGGTTTCACTCAAGTGAATGTTCAGCTTTCCTTCATCCATCCATTGAGAACACTGCTTGAGAATCTCCCCTTGATGCTGCTGAGCGGCCACTAATCCTTGTAACATTGGAGTTAGCATCAGTTCTAGGCTAATTCGGAGATTACGCGATCGCGCCGCCTTCAAATTCCCCTGATTTAAGTTTGGTTCGAGAATTGTGACCAAATCCCCATAGACCCGCACTGCTCCAACTGTATCAAAGAACGTTTTTCCCCCTACTGTATCGAAGGCCACATCGACCCCTTCACCTTGTGTCCATTCCAGTGCCGCTTGTGCAAAATCAGTTTGTGTATAGAGAATGGGATGATCGGCACCCAACTGACGGACTAATCTTGCTTTTTCCTGGGAACTCACTGTCGTACAGACATCAGCACCTTTGAGCTTGGCCAGTTGGATGGCCACATGGCCTACACCTCCAGCACCGGCATGAATCAGTACTTTTTGACCGGCTTCCAAGCGTGCGCGATCATAAAGCGCTTCCCAAGCGGTAATGAACACTAAAGGTGCTGCGGCCGCTTCGGCAAAGGAGAGAGACTGGGGTTTTGGGGCAACTAAGCGTTCATCCACTACGGCGAATTCTGCATAGTTACCCGTACCCGATTGGCCTAACCCTCCCGCACAAAAGTACACGGCATCACCCACGCGAAACTTCTGCACGCCAGAACCTACAGCTTCCACCACACCGGCACCATCACAGCCCAAAATTGCAGGCATTTGCTCTGGATAAAAAGTACCTCGTTGGCGGAGTTTGGTATCAATAGGGTTAACTCCAGCCGCATGAAGACGCACTAAAAGTTCAGTATCGTTTATGATTTTAGGTTCTGGCACATCCTGGAGTTGCAGGATATTGGGTTCGCCAGGGGCTGTCATTAAGACTGCTTTCATGGGTAGGCTACGGTAGCTAAGACAAAAACCAGATTCTTTGACACTTTACCGCAGCTCCTGCCCGAATTGAACTGGGTGAGCTCATCAATTCCAGAATAGTACCAGGTTTAGGTCAATCACTTATGAGTTGTAGAATCTCCTAAACTGTTGGCAAACAGGATTTACCGCAACCATAACGATTGTGCGATCACCCTTATCTTATATCACCTAATTGATAAATACTCACTCATTTAACTAGATTTATCAACAATCTGTACATTTTTCTACCTGAGCATCAAGAATTGTTGCCTCTCTCTTGAAATGCAGTGATTACTAACTCATTTCCTTTAAGTTTCGATTATGATTAAATTAGCTCTCTGATGCTCAAATATGTCTCGGTCATTACGTGTACATCCGCAGTATATTCAAACCGTCAAAACAATTTGGGAGCGTAAAAGTGATGGCAGCGAACGAACTCTAGCGGAAGAATTAGGGCTGTCTTTGCCCCAAATTCATCTGTTCCTTAAAGGTCAATTTGTAAGTGGCCTAGATTTTTTAGAAATTTGTCAGGCATTGCAATTAAACTGGCGAGAAATTGCTGGCTTAGAGCAACAAGTTCACTTTGATACTTCTATATCGGTAGATTCAAGTTTAGGTGACAAGTTCTCTAATTCATATCCAGATGCCGCCTTTAGTAAACTGAATACGGCAATAGACGACTTAGTATGCATTCTTTGTGAAATGCTACGTCGCCTAACTCGCAAGGTGGGAGATTTTTTGAGGGCAGATCGTACCAGCATTTTTTTACTAGACCCGGAAAGAAATTTACTAGGTTCAATTAATGCTGAAGATGGCGAAGGAGGTTCTTTAGTCATTGAAGTTCCTTTGGGACAAGGAATTGCCAGTTTAGCGGCTATGAACTCCACTGTAATCAACATTCCTTTTGATGTTTACAACGACCCTCGCTCTGAAGAAGCCAGAAAAACCGATAAAATCACGGGTTATCGCACATACACCATTTTGGCTTGGCCTCTTTTTAATCAAGAACAAACTTTAGTTGCAGTCGTGCAGTTAATTAATAAATTGAAAGCCAAAGTTGACCCGGAAATTGAACTCGCTAGGCGGATCGATATTAATGGCTTTACCCCAGAAGATGAAGCTCTATTCGCAACTTTTGCGCCCTCAATTTTACAGATTTTAGAGCGATGTCAATTTTGTTATAAACTCACTCAAAACTTAAGAGAAGATAGAGTTTTTAATCAGGGTAATATAGCTCAAAAAAGTACTGAATTAGTAGCAGAACTAAAGCAACAAGAACAACAAATGCGAAAAATCATGGAGCGAATGTAGTTTAGTTATTTGTTTTTGGTTGTTTGTTGTTAGTGATTTTCTTTGAGCCTTCTCCCTTTGGCTATAAATTTGGAGAAGAAACTAAAAAACCTACTAAAAACCCTAAAATCGTTGAGAAGGCTACTGAACTGCCCCCAAGTTCGTAAGCTTCGGGCATCATTGTACTGGCTAGCATGGCTAGAATCGCACCACCGGAAATCGCCCGAGCTAGCGCGACAAAAAGATCAGAAACACTGCTTTGCAAGAAATAGCCGGCAACCGCACAGAAACCACTTAAGACAACCACCCCTATCCATAACCCCAGTATCCGACTTTTTTTCGTTCCTGCCTGTTTCATTCCTGCCGCACTCGATAGCGCTTCTGGAAAATTGGAAATAAATACAGCCAGCAAAAATGACCAGCCGACATGGCTATTTTGCACGTTCATTCCAATCACTACTGATTCAGGAATATTGTCAATTAATGTACCCACAACAATGGCTAAAGGAGCCGAACGCTTTACCAATCCTTCGAGTGTACTTGGGTCTTCTCTGAGCAATAAATCGAGTTCGACCTGATCGATTAACTGTTGCCGCCAGCGATCTAAATGGTGTTCTACAGCCACTCGTGAATCTGTCGCTTGGCGCAGTCGTCGGGCTAAAGCTCGACTTAAAGACCAAGCCAGGTGGGGAAACCAAGTGACAATATGATTAAAATGTTCTTGGTGTAGTTGATACAATTCCATTGGAGTATGGGCAACCACTGTGGCCGATCGCGGTTCACCGGTTAGGAGTGCCATTTCACCAAACACTTCTCCGGCTTTCATGATGCTTAAAACTTTCTCACCTTTGCGAACCTCCGCTTCGCCATCCACAATCATGTAGAAATATTCACCTGGAGTCCCCTCTTCACAAATCACATCACCTGGTTCAGCATGGACAGGTTTAAGGAAAGGAATAATTGCCTGTCGTTCTGCTTGCGAAAGATTTTGCATCACCTCCACATGAGCAATGCGATGCAGCACCTCAGAAACGTGCTCATGAGTATGTTCAAATAAATAGCGACGACTCGAGGCCGGTTTACGCAAAAACCCCCCATGCTGGTCAATATATCGAGTCAAGCCCATAAACAATCCTCCCCCTACCAAAAATCCCACCAAAAGCGGCACGAATTGGCTGGATTTGTAGACTGGAATCGTGATTTCAAAGGCGATCGCCGAGAGCAACGTCCCACTGCCAAACGCCATAATCGCTGCTGAAACTTTCCGACTGGGTTGCCAAAACACTCCGAATATGGCTCCAATCGCCAAACTCGAAGCGCCGAGTACCCCTTGAAAAAATGCTGCCGTTGACATGGAGGCTTCCTGCTTCCAACACCAAGAATAATCGTATATCCGGATTCACCCCCCAAAGACTAAGAAGTATACAAGTACATAAATAAAAAACCGTGGACGCAGGCGTTCCACGGCGTTTGGTATGGTGTGAGGAGCTTTAGCTCATTCTTATCTTAGAAGGAGTTCACCTATCCTCAGATTGTGGTAACAGTTTCTGTAACGAGAATTTTGCTTCAATACTTCATATTCCCATCGCATCCAACTCATCGGATGAGACAACCCGTCCCCCATAGGATTGGACAACCGCTTCTAAGGCAGGCAAGTCATCTTCAGGGACTTCCATCACCGTCAACATCTTTGCCTCACATTCGGAATCCTCATCAGGCATCTCTTCTTCATCAACAGGCAAAGAAGGCACCTCCCCCATCGGCATTCGGTAAAACCGAGGCAACCCTAAATTGTAAAAGGCCACAAAATTCAGTGGATTCTCAAAAATAGCTGAAACTCTTATTTTCATCTGATTCTTTCACTGCAAAAATATCGGGGTTCAATAACCAAATTGTGTAACTATACCTTAAGACCGTTGCACAATCTCTAAAATAGAAGGAGTATCTCACTCTAGTGTATTGATTGGTGTGAAGCAAGAATCGAGCGGTTCGGTCTACCAGTTCCAACGTCACCAGATTGTTTGTTTAGAGCATGAAAGGACTTGTCTATACAATGAAGTTATTGAAGTCGTCACATCACGACAGGTTTGTTGGGTGCGACCTTTAATGCTGGTAGTCTCCCCAATCCACCTTGATGCCTTGCCAGCCTTCTCGCCCGAACAATTGAGTTTGTATGATTTGCGCCAAGGCTCAGACTTGCTGTGGCCAACCCATTTCTTTCGACTCGCTTTAGATACCGAAGTCATTCCTCTGTTAGTGCAGCTTGATCACCCAGATTCTGCACCAACGGCAAACAACTCAGAGGCACATAAGCAACTGAGTTGTTTTGTTCGCACGGTTTGGCAAGCTTACAAGAGTGCGTTTCAAGCCTCATAACCAACGAATCAATCTTGAAGACCTGACCTCGAAAAATTAAAATTGGCAAGGTGGTTGGGATTACTGATGCCCCTGACGATAAGATTAAGTCTCTGGAAATCTGCACATCCCCCTTGCGATTGATTTCTGCAATAATCAAGCAATTTTGGGAAAATACTGGGCAAACTGAATGACAACTTGGCAAAATAGTTGGAAACTCTTAACACCATTTACCGAATTAGACCTTGAGAGACTCAATTGCCATACCATTGTCTAAATAGAAGCTTTCTTCAACTGATTAGAGCACCCGAATGAAGAGCTATTGCAGTAACATTTAACCAGAATGAACTAGCCTTCATGAATTAGACGATTAGACTATTGCAGACTGGGGATTTGTTTAGGTTGTAGGAACTAACTGAATTCGACCTGCATCCATCTCTGACATCAGTAATTCGAGTGCTTCGTAATCCACATCTGAGATATGACCCAGGCGAGTCAATTCATAGTTGATTTCGTTCTCGATATCAGGAGTTAATTTTCTAAGATGCAGTGCTTTTTCTACAAGTTGACGAATAACGTATGACGTTTTCACAAGGATTGGCCTAGAACTCCATACTCTGGAATTTTCGTCTGAATTCTTATTACTCTGAGTGATCTAGCTCTTTTTGCTTAAGTGATCTAAATCACGACTTAGAATCGTTAAATAGTCTCTAAACGACTTGGTATCAAAATTCGGGTTCACTTTATCGCTGAAGTTATCAGCGTAAAAATAGGCTCTATCAGCTTTTCTACTTGTGATGTAAGACTGAGGACATCCTTTCCAAATCCAGCGATCGCTTCTTTTAGGGGCTGAGCCTTTTGGGCTAGTGCAAACTAGCAAGTTTTAAATATGTTATACCAGACGAAGTACAAGAATATACCTTTTTCTAGATGACTCATCAACTAGATATCGTTCAAAGGCTTGGAACACCTAAATTTCGGAGTTGTTAACGTTGATGTAGTCAATTAAAGAACCAGTAGCCAAGCTTTGTTACCACATAAGCCTAAAGCAAAAAAGCAATATTATAAGAATTTTTATACCCAAACCATAAAATATATAGAATATTTACATAACCTATAGTAATTAAGGAAAATAAGTATACACCTACACAAAAATTTGCTAATTTTTCTATAAAAATTAATAAAGTAGGACTGCTTGATGAAGATTCAATAAAGTCCACCTGGGGGAGTAGTGCATGAGAGAGCGTAAGAGCTATCTTCGGAACATTCTCTATCAGTTTTTACTCCAAACATGAGGTGAGAATTTAATATGGCAATCGCTGCTATGGATTCAAAAAAATTGACAATCGTTCAACCTTCAGGTCATATCAACGCTGCTAATGCTAAAGAGTTTCAACGTCAGCTAACAACAGCCGTTACGTCAACTCAGCAGGCAGTTTTGGTAGATATGCAACAGGTAGAGTCTCTTGACAGTGCTGGTTTGATGTCATTGATACACGCCCTGCGCCTTGCTCAAAGTCTCAGCCAGCGCTTTAGCGTCTGTTCTGTTGCTCCTTCGATCCGAATGATCTTTGAACTGACTCAGTTAGATGCAGCCTTTGAGATTTTTGAAAGCCACGAAGCTTTTTTGGGGGCAATTGAGCGCCAAAAGCAACCCCTTAGTCTCATCGCGTAGTCTCCCGATCCAGAAAATTGTTAGATTTGCCCTCAACTTAGCCAACTAAAGCGTCTGAGCCTCCTGATCCAAGGCGGCAAATCGGTGTTTATTAACTCTAAAACGGCTAAAGAGTTTTCTTTCCTTTCCTATCGCTACCTATCGCTAGTCCGATCGTTAAGCCCAAAACTCACTCGAATAGGTGATCACTCTGGCTTTAACCTTCTACAGCCTAAAAAAAGCCATCAAAACAGTTGATGTCACAACAGGGCAACAACTGTACTATCCTAACCTTGAGGCTAGGGTAAGGAGTCTTATAGCAGTCCCCAAGGCGATTAGGACAAAGCAAAATACTAAAACCTTGACCAGCAAATCTTTTTCCTTCTGCCTTGGAACCCTCTGCCCTCTGTCTTTTGCTATACATCAGTATGGAACCTGCTCCATGCTGAGAAAAGTGATGTGCGCCAAACAAAACATCTCGTTAAGATGAATGAGTATTAAGGGTTAGGTGTAGACGAGGCAGCAAAGAAGGTGGTAATGGCGTTGACCGTCGAGGAACTACTGACAAAAGAGATAGCAAGGCCAGCCCGTTATCTAGGTAACGAGTTGGGAGCGGTGCATAAAGCTTGGGAAGCGGCAAACGTGCGGTGGGTTTTGACCTACCCAGAGATTTACGAGGTGGGCGCTTCTAACTTAGGGCATATTATTCTGTACAATATTTTGAATGCCCAACCCCGGCAACTGTGTGATCGCGCCTACTTACCAGCACCAGACTTGGCGGCAAAATTGCGCGACACCAAGATACCGCTATTTGCAGTTGAGAATCGGCGATCGCTCCAAGATTTTGACATTTTAGGCTTTAGTCTCAGCTACGAACTCGGGGCAACCAACATCCTAGAGATGTTAGATTTAGCAGGCATTCCCCTCACTTGGCAAGAACGTAGCAATAGAGACATCCGAGACATCCCCCTAATTTTTGCCGGTGGCCAAACCGCCACATCCAACCCCGAACCCTACGCCGACTTTTTTGATTTTATAGCGCTGGGAGATGGGGAAGAATTGCTGCCAGAAATTGGCTTAATTCTAGACGAAGGCAAGGCATCCGGGTTAAGTCGGGAAGAGTTATTGCTTGATTTAGCCCAGATTCCCGGCGTTTACGTCCCTCAGTTCTACGATATGGCCGAGGATGGCTCAGTTCATCCCCATCGCCCGGATGTACCCCAGCGAATTGTCCGACGAGTGGCAACGCCTATGCCAGCTTACTCCGTTGGCTTAGTTCCCTATGTGGAAACTGTACACGATCGCCTAACCATTGAAATTCGCCGGGGTTGTACCAGAGGTTGTCGCTTTTGTCAACCGGGAATGCTAACGCGCCCCGCACGGGATGTGGAACCGGAACAGGTGGTTGATGCGATCGAGCAAGGGATGAGAGCAACGGGATATAACGAATTTTCTCTATTGTCCCTCAGTTGTTCAGACTATCTGGCACTGCCTGCTGTCGGGATGGAAATCAAAAATCGTCTCAAGAATGAGAATATTTCTCTATCTTTACCCAGTCAACGTGTAGACCGATTTGATGAAAATATTGCCAATATCCTGGGTGGAACTCGCCAAGGGGGCTTAACCTTTGCCCCAGAAGCAGGAACCCAGCGAATGCGGGATATTGTGAATAAGGGCTTAACCAATGAGGAACTGCTGCGCGGGGTGAAGACGGCGTTCGAGCAGGGTTGGGATAAGATTAAGCTCTACTTTATGATTGGCTTGCCCGGAGAGACGGATGTAGACGTGCTGGGCATTGCCGAAACAGTGCGTTGGTTGCAGCAAGAATGTCGGGCACAAAGAAGGCGGCCTTTGAGCTTTAACCTGACGATTTCTAACTTTACCCCCAAACCTCATACCCCGTTCCAGTGGCACTCCGTGTCAACGACAGAGTTTATCCGCAAGCAGGAGTTACTGCGTCAGGAGTTTCGGCGGATGAAGGGTGTGAAGGTGAATTTTACCGATGTCCGAATTTCAGCAATGGAAGATTTTATCGGACGAGGGGATCGACGCTTATCTGCCGTAGTGCGGCGGGCGTGGGAATTGGGTGCCGGGATGGATTCCTGGTTTGATAGTTTAGATCGGGCATTTGCAGCTTGGGAAAATGCGATCGCCCAATCCGATCTCACCTGGAAATACCGCCAAGTCGAAAAGGGTGAATGGAATGTGTTTCCGGAGTCGGAAGTCGGGAGTCAGGAGGAAGACAAGGAAGACATCATAATCTCCCCCGCACCCCTGTATGCTCCCCTTCCTTGGGATCATATTGATACGGGGATTGATAAGAATTGGTTGATTGCAGACTTGCAACGGGCTTTAGAAGCGGCAACTGTACCAGATTGTTCCTTTGAGGGCTGTTCTCACTGTGGTGTCTGTGGGGTTGACTTTGGACACAATATTGTCATTGAACCTCCCTCGATTCCGACGTTTGCAGGACACTTTAAGCCCAGTCAAGAGAAAGCGCAACGGATACGGGTTTGGTATGGCAAGTTGGGTGATATGGCCTTGGTGAGTCATTTGGATTTAGTGCGATTATATGATCGCGCTGTCAGACGGGCATCATTACCCGTTGCCTACACCGGTGGCTATCATCCCATGCCTCGGATTATGATTGCCAATGCTTTACCCTTGGGGGCGACAAGTACGGGTGAGGTTGTGGAGTTTGAACTGACTCAGCCGATGGAAGTTGATGCGTTTAAAAAACGGTTGGCTTCTCAATTGCCGTCTGATATTCCAGTGTATGGGGTGGAGGAAGTCGATCTCAAGTCTGCAACTGCGACTCAAGTGCTGGACAAGGCGGAATATTTACTGACGGTTGCGGTAGAATCAGCCTCGGCTCAAGTTTGGCACGATTGGGTTGAGGCGATTAAAAGTCGTGAGGAAATTTTGTGGGAGCATACCACGAAGTCGGGGAAGAAAAAACAGGTGAATTTGCGCGATCGCTTGTTTGAATTAGAACTGATGGAGGTAAAAGAAAATACCTCAACTCAAGAAGTTATTGTGCGGTATGTGGGCAGTTGTCGCAATGATGGTACTCTTTTGCGTCCGGAGCATTTGGTTTATATGCTGGAGCAAGTGACGGGGCAAGAGATGCAGTTGTTGCACGCTCATCGAGCCAAAATGATATTGGATGCTTCTTGATGGATGGAAGTTACCGACAGGTTGAAACCTGCGGCTATACAAACAAAGTGCGCCTATCGCGCACTGATGGAATTTCCTAACCCGCGCAGGCGGGTTTTGTTTGTGTAAATGCGATTTCCAATCGCCATCTATCTTCGCGTTTTGTACGGAATGGGATGCGATCGCCTTATCAATAATGGTGGGCTTGTAGGGACTCACTTTTAGGGACAAACTCTGTACTCTCAACCCGAATTTTTGTTCAAAACCCGCCCTTTTCACTGGTGGGTGAGGGCAGGTTTTGTTGAAACGATGTCGGTATGTCCGCTAATGGATTCCCTCAACCATGATTGTAGATGAGGGCGGGTTTTTGTTTAAACGATGTCGGTGTGTCTGCCAATTGAATCCCTAAACCCGCCCGTACAACGGCAATGAATGCCAGAAGATTTCGCTATCAGCCTGGGATTTTCTAGCGTCCGAAGAATTTATAAAGAGTGTATCTTACGGATTAGGGTGTACTCGCGTTGTAAATACTTCCAGAACAGCACGGTAAGGCCACGAGATACCTTGCCCTACCAACACCCCAACCCTGGTAAACAACCCATGAGGGCAACTAAGGTTCTAAAGCAATACGCCGACGGGAGACGAGATTTCAGTGGAGAAAATCTCAGGGGACAATCGTTTAAAGGTAAAAATCTCTGTGGGGCAAACTTTAGTGGTGCTGATATCCGAGGGGCAAACTTTACCAATGCAACCCTAATCGGTGCTAATTTCAGTCGTGCCAAAGCGGGGCTACAGCGACGTTGGGTAATTGGATTGGTTATCACCTCATGGATACTCTCAGGACTATCGGGAATATTTGCAGTCTTTTTGGGTGTTGTCGTAGCCTTGATATTTGACAGCAGCAACATGGAGAATGTTATTGCTGGCTGGGTTGCTTTAATCGCAATTGCAATTTTCTTTATCGTCACGATCCGTAAAGGTTTAGTCGCAGGACTCAGCGCGTTTTTTGTCGCTGGAGCTGGAGCTGGAGCTGGAGCTGGAGCTGGAGCTGGAGCTGGAGCTGGAGCTGTCGTGCTGCTCGGCGCTTACCTTAGCTGGCGTGCCCTCAAAGGAGATGAGCGAGACGCTTGGATTCGCACATTTGCCATCGCCTTTGCCGCAACTGGAGGTACTAGTTTTTACAATGCTGACTTAACCAACGCTGAATTTACTTCTGCCACACTCAAAAATACCGACTTGAGAAACGCCAAACTTACCCGTACTTGCTGGCAAAAAGCCCAAAAACTCGATCGCGCCAGACTTGGTAATACTATCCTGACTCAAGCCCATGTCAGAGAATTACTCATCACCGGTTACGGCTACAAAAAATCCTATGAAGGAGCCAATTTAGAAGACGCCTACCTCAACGGAGCCAATCTCAACCACGCCATTCTCCGGGACACCAAACTCACCAACGCGACACTGCAACACGCCAATTTAGAAGCAGCCAACCTCACCCAATCCCAATCCATCGGCACTGATTTTACCCATGCTTACTTCACCGGTGCTTGTTTAGAAGCCTGGAATATTGATACAACCACCAAACTTGAACAGGTGGATTGCCGTTATGTTTACCTGTTAGAACAACCTGATCCTACAACAGGTAGCCGAGAACGCCGTCCCCATGATCCAGATAAACTCTTTGAACCGGGAGATTTTGAAGCGCTCTACACCAAGATTATGAACACCGTACAAATCCTCCTACGAAACGGTGTTAATCCAGAAGCGTTTAAACAAGCCTTTCAGAAAATCATGGAAGAAAACCCCGAAATTACTCCTGATTCCATTAAATCCATCGAGAAAAAAGGCAAAGATGTTTTACTTACCCTAGAAGTTCCCGAAGACACCGATAAAGGCAAAGTCGAGCATGAATTTTTAGAAGCTTATCAAGCCAGACTAGAAGCCCAAAAACAAGCCGAACTCCTAGAAGCTGCCAACAATCATAACCAAACTCTAACGGAAATTGCTCTAACTTTATCTAAAAATTCATCGTATCAATCTACAGTTAACCTTACAAATGCTGTTACAGCAGAGAATAAAGCCATGAATGAAAGCACCGACCAAAGCCGCAAAATAGAAAATAGAGATGGAAAAATTATCGGTAACATCTTAGGCGATAGTGGCACAATCAGCGGCACAGTTGCCGAGACAATTAAGCAATTACCTGATTCTTCCGAATCTGGCGAATCCGGACTCAAAGAACTGCTACAACAACTCCAAGCGGCAATTAACGACCCAAACTTACCCGAAGACGACAAAGCGCAAGCCTTAGAACAGGTAAAAGTCCTCGCAGAAGCAGGGCAAAACCCCAACAATGAAACGTCACAAAAACAGGCAAAACGAGCAATGGGGTTTTTGAAAGTCATTGCTGAAGGCTTACCCAGTGCCGCAACATTGGTTGTAGCTTGTAAGGATATACTGCCTGCGATCGCGCATTTCTTCGGGTTGTAATCAACTTGATGCCATCATCCCTCACCCTGTTCGATTGATGAGCATCGCAACAGTGTTCGCTTGAGCAGCAACCAATTTCGTCAGTTCAGCAATATTAGTCGATTGTTGCTTAGCCACCTCTAGATGTCCGTTAATAGCTCTTGTGAGTTCATCAATTCGGTCAGCTAATCGAGCAATCTTATCCGTCAGACGCTCAATTTTAATATCAATCCTTGTAAGATGCTCTGAGAGTACCCCAACTTGGTGTTCAACGCGGTCTGCCGACTGCTGCATATACTCTGCCGATTGTTGCATCCGGTCTGCCGATTGCTCCATCCGGTCTGCCGATTGCTGCATTCCTTCTAGAGCCCGATCAACATTTTGACTTGTTTGTTTAACTGTTGCCGCTAATTCCAGCAATTGCCGATCCGTTACTTCACGGCTAGCTGCCATTGCTTCTGTCAATCGGTTGATAGCATTACTGCTAGGGTTAGTCATGGGAAGTACCGCTTTGATTCATGGCGATGAATTTTTTTTCGCTGGGGCTGTCCTCTTCGGAAAAGTCCCTGTGTGTTTAACTTTATTTACAGCATCTTTGAAATAGGAGCAAACCTCTTGACTGAACAATTCGGACCCGATCCGAACCGCCCCTATCCCATGGCCGATCATCGGCGAGTATGCTTTATCAAGAATTTCGTGAAGTCGCCCAATATTATTGTGGGTGATTACTCCTATTATGACGACCCCGTTGACCCAGAAGGGTTTGAGAGGAATGTTTTATACAATTACGGGAGCGATCGCTTAATTATCGGTAAGTTTTGCGCGATCGCAACCCATGTTAAGTTCATCATGAATGGTGCCAATCACAAACTCGATGGCATTTCTACTTATCCTTTTCCCATATTTGGACACGGTTGGGAGAAAGCAATGGATAAAGTGATGAATTTGTCAAGCCGAGGCGATACAGTAATTGGCAATGATGTTTGGATTGGGTACGAAGCGCTGATTATGCCAGGAGTCAAAATTGGCGACGGTGCGGTGATTGCGGCCAAGTCGGTAGTGACGAAGGATGTTCCAGCTTATACCGTTGTGGGTGGGAATCCGGCAAGTATTATCAAGCAGCGCTTTAGTGATGCTGAAGTGGCGCAGTTGTTGGAAATTCGCTGGTGGGATTGGGAGATTGAGAAGATTACCCGCAATATCGACAAGATTATGGAGGGGGATATTCAGGCATTGGGTGAGGCAGAGTGAAAGAGTTGTTGGGGTGAATTTGGGGAGTGTGCGATCGCAGGTATTGAGTCTCGGTAGCATGAGTAATGCGATCGCATTACTCATCAGGGTAATTTGGGTTTTACGGTCTAGAGTCAATGCCGAATGGATGTAAATTGGAGTACTTGAGGTGAAAATTGAAATTCCCCAATCCATAACTTTTTCGGAGTATGCAAAGCTACCCTACTATCCAGAAGATATCTTAGAGTACTTTGGGTACAAACTAGAGAAGAGAGCGATCGCACATGAGAAGGGTGAGATACCTCCAGGAACAACAGCTCTTGCTGAACGCATTAAAGCTTATCTGCCCTACGTCTCCCTAATTAGTGAGATAGGAAAAAGAGAGTTCTTAATTGCTCCGGTGTTAATAGAGCTGGCATTAAGTACTCAAGTCCAAATCCGACCTGAATACCCCGTGAAAGTGTCGGAGCAACTGCGAGGTTCTTTGGATTATTTGTTAACTCGCAACCAACAGTTTGTTGTTATTGAAGCCAAAGATGACAACTTGCAAAAAGGGTTTGTGCAGCTTGCTATAGAACTAATTGCCGTTGCTACAGCAGAAGACAAACAACTTCTGCGCGGTGCTGTGTCAATTGGAACCGTTTGGCAGTTTGCCGTGCTCGATAGAGAAAACAGTGTCTTGACGCAAGACTTGAATTTATACCGAGTTCCCAATGATTTGGAAGAAGTAATGCAAATTTTGTCGGGAGGATTAGAATGAGTTATTCCAAATTTACTTGAGCGGGACTTAAACGAAATTGCTCATATAGATAGATGCTGCGATCGCTTGCGAGAACTAAACCAGTAGTTTTCTATTGTAATTCCCTTATCGCTTGTCTCTATTAGTAATAACTGGTACTTTATCTATTTCGGAAATCTGCTCTGCTGTTAATGTAACTGTTCACACCTCATCCCTCCAAATCCATTGGTGACGCAAAGATACTGGAATGCATCGCCCCTTATCGTTCGGCGTTAACTACAATCAAAATGATTACAATAGTTAACTTAAGTAATACCGAAGTAATACACCCCTTCAACTCTCGAAAATCAGTCAGTCATCACCATTAAGGATTAAGAGTGAAAGCATTGGAAGACCGTAAACTGGACGCCTTTTCGTTAGCGGCTTTACTGGTGTCTGCCCATTACGGTTTAGGATTTTTGTTGGGAACGGCAGAAAAAGCCCTAAATTCGGGCATCGCAGGCAGTCTCTACGCCGTCTCGATTAGCATAGGCACCATTGCAGCTTTAGCACTGGCCAAGTTTTACTGGACTCAAGTCGAACAAATCTGGACATTGCTAGGCAACCGCTACGGCAACCTCGCCAAAATTCTCGTAGGATTATTAATCTGGTCTTCGCTGATTGGAATCGAAGCCGTTCAAATTATTTCTGGAGCCTATATCCTCAAAGTCTTGGGAGTCCCTGTACTGCCCAGTATGCTAGCTTTAGCCGTCTTGTTTATGATCATCTCCTTGCTACCGGTTGAGGAAGCAAGCTGGGTATTTCAAGGGTTGCTGCTGCTCAATTTCTTGGCTTTAATTTACGGACTGTGGGTATTACACAGTTTACCCGACTATTTGCGATCGCCCCTAGAGTTCATCCCCGCCTTGCAACAGGTAAACCCACCTGATTTTGTTGGCATCTCCCTCTCCACTATCCTGCTGGTTCTCATTGATATGAAGTGTCAGCAATTTATTGTCCAAACTAAGGATATGCGGAGTGTTTATCTCGGTTCTGGCTTAGCGGCGATAATACTGCTGTGGCTGGCTTTGTTGCCCTCTGTCGTGGCGCAAGCTGCTCAACAAGCGGACATTTTACCGGCTGGCATCGATGGCAAAGAAATCGTTCCGTTTATCCTATTGTGGATTAGTGGTGGCGCTGGCCAGCCTCTAGGAATTGCCCTCGTGATGACGTTATTGGTTCCCGCCTTGGGGGTGGGTAGTAGTGTGTTGCGGGTGCAAAATAAGACCATTTTGGACTTTGGGATTCTACCACCCTCCCAGCGCAACCGACTACTGATTGCCGCAGTTAATGCCCTTTTAGCTTTAGCGATTGCCCTAAGAGGTAGTGGTTCGCTCGTGAATCTGATCGTATCTTTTTACGCGGTTTATCTCGCTGCCGTGTTTTTCCCCTTTATCGCCTATCTGCTGGCTCATGCAGGACGCTATAGTTTCTCTGAATCTAGCGTCAGGTTGTCTTTGATTATGGGGAGTGTCTCAGCATTCTCGGTGCTGATTCTCATGCTCATCAACCCTACTGTTGCCGTGTTTGGTAGCGTTGAGTCCAATATTATGGCAAGCGGAATTGGATTTGGCTTGTTAGGTTTATTAGTCGGCCAATCCATTGAGAAATATTTCCCGACCTCCAAAGTGGGAGAAGAAACCTGAAAAGCTGGTTAGTGAAGGGATGAAAATCCTTCTAACTCCCGACTTCTGACTCCTGACTCCTGACCCCTGACTCCTGACTCCTATTTTCAATTGCGCTTGGTTCACCTACCTTCAGGCATATCTCAACCGTAAGACTTTTTTGAGATTGTTTGCTAGAAGACAATCAAAATCGAACAAACCGCTAAAATGTGTAGTACAGGGAATAGGATTATACCCTTGACTTTGTTTTCCATTTACTAGAAAGAGTTTCAGTTACAAATTTTTTATGGAATCCAGTGGCCCGTCTGCCAACTCCTCTGACCCCCATAATCATCGGTGGGCGGAGTTTGTGGGAGCGGTGATAGCTTTGTTGACAATCACTTTACCGCTGTTCGTCATCGCTCAATACTCTTCAACCCGAGTTGATGTGTTGCAACAGACGACATACTCCCTTCCAAGACCTGATAAGTGATGGTACAAGAAAAAATAATGGATGGCTGACGCAATCGCAAAGCAGGGTGCAAGATAAAATTAGGGATCTTTAGGTAGATTCAGGAGCGTTTTGGCTCTCCTGAATCAGTCAACTATGAAGATTTGACAAAAATTGGTTGACTAGAGCCGTGGGAATCCCACAGGGACGAGCCGATCGTGCCTATATTCGCTTAGAATTCTACACGGGGGTTAGTCAACACTCTTTGGTGGAGATTCACCTCTAGGCGAAAATAGCTTGATAGGCTGCTGACTTTTCTACTGTTACAGCCGTCAGTTACTTCGTCAGGCATACCCAAAATCTGCTGTGTCACTAGAAAAAATTCGGTAATGGATTTATTAAAGATTCCAGCTCAACCCAAACCGGGTTTGATTAACGTTCTGATTGAAATTCCGGCGGGGAGTAAAAATAAGTACGAATTTGACAAAGACTTACAAGCCTTTGCCCTAGACCGCGTACTCTATTCCTCCGTGCAGTATCCCTATGACTATGGCTTTGTTCCCAATACATTAGCAGATGATGGCGATCCGCTCGATGGTATGGTATTGATGGATCAGCCTACCTTTCCAGGGTGTGTCATTACCGCACGTCCCATCGGGATGCTAGAAATGATTGACGGTGGCGATCGCGATGAAAAAATTCTTTGCGTTCCTGCCAAAGACCCCCGCTATGCCGAGGTCAAATCCCTGAAAGACGTGGCACAACATCGCTTAGATGAAATCTCGGAATTTTTCAAGACTTACAAGAATTTAGAAAAAAAAGTCACGGAAATTCTGGGCTGGCAAGATATCGAAAAGGTCATGCCACTCGTCGAGCAGTGCATCAAAGCGGGTAGCTAAACAGGAAGAGATTCCCAAGCGCTAGCTTAGCCGAAAGTACGTGATATGCGTTCTTGAACGAGGATAGAAGGGGTAGTATGCCTTTTATTTGAGCGTTTTCCATCATCGAGATGTGACAAAGCTCACATAGAAACGGTTTCAAGAACGCTAAAATTAACAGAATTAGTCAAAACTTCCTGACCAAGACAAGGGTGCTAGAAAATTGAACGTAGGGGAAGTGCAAGATCGTAATAGATTTTTGTACTCGTCCACCCTACGTACTTTCTTATCTTAGTCAATATGTGAACACTGCCCTTTAATTCTGAGGCCATAGTTACCCACACAGCGATGCCGATTCTATTGGACTATGATTTAATGGAAATTTGCTGGTGTGAAGCGTTACTAATTGAGGCTAATTTACTTGAAAGATGCCAGACTTTGAGCCAGCGGCACCAACCCCCCGCATATCTAATGTTAGAGCCGATATGGTAACTGGCTCAGCAGCTAATTTTGTTGTTCAATTTTGGGGCGTTCGAGGTCAAATTTCCGCTCCAGGGAAAGATACCATCCGTTATGGTGGTAATACTTCCTGTGTAGAAATTTGTGCCGGTAACAAGCGCCTGATTTTTGACGGTGGTACGGGTTTACGGCTTTTGGGTAATCATTTACTCAAGCAGATGCCGTTAGAAGCGTATCTTTTCTTTACCCATAGTCATTGGGACAGCATTCAAGGGTTTCCCTTTTTTATACCCGCTCTGCTTCCAGGCAACTGTTTTCATATATACGGAGCTCCCGCCGTTGATGGGACTTCAATGGAACATCGCCTGAGTTGCCAGATGCGTGACCCGAATTTTCCCGTTCCCATCCAAGTGATGCGATCGGAACTGAAGTTCTATGAGCTGACTTCAGGCAAGAAAATCGTCTTGGATGATGTCACAGTTGAAACCATCTTTCTGAACTATTCACACCGAGCAATGGGGTATCGAGTGTCCTGGCAAGGACATTCTGTAGTCTACGCGATCGACCGTGCAGGGTATCCTGATTGCCTCGATCAAAATCTGCTGCATTTGGCACGTCAGGCTGATCTATTAATTTTGGATGCACCTCGCAGCCTCTGCGCCGATGGGATTGAATGTTCGCCATTGCAGTGGGAAGATAATCTCTGGCAGACCGGCGTGGCTACGGCACAAGCAGCAGGCGTTAAGCAAATGGTTATCTCCCGCTACCACCCCGACTTCAATGACGATTTTCTGGACAAAATGGAAACGAGAGTGAAATCGGTTTTTCCTAACGATGTCTTTGCTCGCGAAGGAATGATAGTACCGATTGCTTAGAACTGATATAGCATTTCTCATACTGGTGAGGTACACCTTGATTCAGTGAGGAGTCAGAAGTCAGGAGCCAGGAGTCAGCGATGAGAGTGTACCTCATGTAACTGGAGGAAAAACAGCAGCTCATTGAGGAGCAGCAACAGGAGATTGAACAGTTAAAAGAGGCGTTAGACAAGCTAAAAAACCGCTCATCATCAAATAGTTCCATTCCACCGTCAGCCGA
>CAZPRJ010000055.1:0-50798 GCA_964588805.1 uncultured Microcoleus sp.
TCATGGTTGTCTCTTGCAAAAGCCAACTTTATCTCATCTAGTATTTTCTCTCCCTCGCTCCCCTGCTCCCCCGCTCTCCCACACCCTGGCCTCTCTATTCATCCCCTGATTGTCCAGCACCTAAATTTTGCTGCCCACAAGTGCCGAAGGAATCCCATTGAAACACCGCTAACAGGATGCTACTCCCTCCCATGATGATGCCCGTTGCTAGAAACTGCATTGTATCGACGTAGGGCAAAATCGCTATACCGATGAGGTGAACTAACCCTGTAAGCATGAGTGTACGCGATCGCATTCCCAACCCAGTACCCAGATAGCCTAGTGCAACCAACCCCAACCAAAGAGGACATAGATGCATTAATATCTCGCCCCAACCTAGGAAAATTCCTAAGTCGGTGAGTACTACTCCAAACAACATCAAGAATACCCAACTATCAAGTACCCAACCTAACCCCTCCTTTCTCAACCAAGAGGGCGTTAATACTACCATGACTACCGTACCCACAAGGCTCAGGATTGACCACCAAACGGCTTGTGTTGTCCAACTAATCGGCAAAAACTGAGCCGTTGCAAAAATGGCGATCGAAATAATACCCCAAATCAGGCAGACTTGATCGAGCGGAGTGTAAAAGGTCGAAACCAGGGTAGTATTTCCCACTTGCCAATGACAGCGCCAAAGCCCTGGGCTATCGGGCAAATCGAGTACATTTTGTTTGGGGCATAACAGGGGAGCATCAGGATTAAAAAAGTTCATTGCGTTGCTGCTGAAAATTGAAATTCGTAAGTGTTTTTATTTTTGGGTTTTAAGTTTTTGTCCGAAACCGGAACGAAACTAACAACCTAATCGTGTTGCAGCAACACCTTACTGGAACTCTATCGTCAGAAATGATTCAAACTTTTCAAAACTCTGTCGAAGGAGATAATCTTTACCAAAACTTAAAATTTACCCTTGCTCAATTCGCTTGAATAACAAAGTTTAGGTAAGATTTGTTAATTTCAGAAATTGAATGACTTCAATTCATTATCTCGAGTTCGAGTTTTATTTTTCAGTCTGGTCATTATACTTACAGATTTATTTTTTGTCTCCTAACGAATGGAGGATTGTTATTTTGTACTTAATATTACAAAAAGTCCTAGGAAGCTGACCTACTTATACCGGACTGCAGCCAAATAACTCGGTTCGTAGTTCGTACTTTAGTGCGCCCAGCGGCCAAGCGCTTACGACAAACAACTTAAGTCAGTAGCATTCAAGCTAAGGTTGAGGAAACAATCGCCCTTGGAAACCATAGGCGATTAATGCTAAATATTCGTATAACAACATCAACCTTTTTCGCGTTGATGTTACTTCAGAAGGGATTGGACTGATACTCGGAAAAACCTTAAATCCAAAATGGCGAAATGTCAGGAGCGATCGCAACATGTGAGGTGGATCGGTTACAAGTACAATGGTTTTAACGCCTTGAGGTTTTAATACGCTAGCAGTAAAACGGGCATTTTCTTCTGTTGTTCGAGAACATTCTTCATAAGCGAGTGCTGATTGAGGAATTCCTTCTTCTTGCAGTCGGTGATTGATATCGGGAGCATCGCTAATACCACTGACAAAAATTAAACGGGCTCGATTGGCTTTCCAAAGTTCAGCCGCTACATCGACTCTTGATTGCCTCAACCGATCGCCCCGTCCTAAAACGACAATTGCATCGACTGGTACGCCTGAATCTTTGGGAAGAAATGCTACCAGTCCCTTGTTGGCAATAGCCGCCGTGAGTGGAGAAGTGATAATCAAGGAAATTAAAAAGAAGAGAATGCCCACACGCATGAAATGACGCTTCCAACCCAAGCGTGGAATGAACCAAGGCAATCCCATGGTGACTGTCAGTGGGACTAAAACTACAGCAGGAGTCTTTAGCCAATCCATGATCATGGTTTTTAGCACTAACCACTGGCTGTCTGGACGAACGCACCAAGTCGGATCGAGCATAGTAGTTAACTTTTTGAAATGAAACTACATTAACTGTAATATTAGGCTAGACTCCACCCCAACTGGCAAGTACCAATGACATTCTTAATTCAACTCATCTGTGTTAAACTGCATCGCTGGGACTCATCAGAATACTTATCCCACAAAAAAACAGTTGAAACCTAACTCATAAATTAAAGGCACAACTGTTTAGACAGGTAGCGTATATAGAAATCCGGAATTTTTGCATTATTCGGTGTCTTCTGGGGTTACGTCGAAAATAATTTTGAAGGATAATGTTGGCATTAATCGACGTAAAACTTGCAGGTGTCCCTCGGCATCACTGCGACTCCGCAGGCGGCAAACTATAGAATTTTGCATATTGGGAAGTTGGCGAATAATACACCAAGGATAGAGTTTGTTTTTGTATGTCATGATGCACTCCTGGTTGTGGCTTTTTGAATCAAGGTTTTAAGGGTTTGGTAGTCTGTATCTTGGGTTGGTGGGTGAAGTATCCAAGCACTAATAGGGGCGGGTTGATAGGTGAGAAGGTAGCTTTTTTGTGTTTCTTTGCTTACCGCTTGGGTTAAGAGGGGGGTGGGTTTTCTGCCTGAACCTCTTGCTGAGGGTGGTGTTGTTTGTAGGGGATTAACGGGGGTAATTGTCCATGCTGCTTGTTTGGGACGTTTGCAGATTCGATAGCCGTGTTTTTTGAGGACGGCTTTTATGGCAGCAATTTGTTGCGCGACACGGTGTGCCTCGCTTGCTTTGGATTTCCTCATGGGTATTCGATTGCTAGAGACTTGTACAAAGGTAGTCACGCAGTTAGCATCAATTGAACACATCCGGCTTTGGTGTCCGGTGGCAATGCTGAAGCTGTAGAACTATTAGTCACCATAAAACTGATGTTGTCATGAGTGCAACTAAATAATGCACATTTGACAACTATAGAACTTACGCAGGAACTCCGCATACATCGAGGGCGCACGTCGGTGCGCCCCTACTGATGGTGCTTCAAAAGTTAATTTGCGTAAGTGCTGAACTATTGATTACGCCTTCTGCTTCGCTTTCTCTCCCAGATTTCTCGCAGATGAGCAGGCTCATTTTCAAATTGACTCCAGAGGGCATGAATTTCTGCTAACCTGCGTTTGTCGGCCTCTGAAGGCTCTCTATGGTGTTCTCCTTGGGAAAACCAATGAGCTACTGTACTTTTAGACCGTCCGCACAGTTCAGCCAGCTCTTCATAGCTGACAGCCCAATACTTCAGGAACTCTTCAGGTTCCATCTGTTTTGCAGCCCTAGCTTTATAAATCTTGAACAATTCCCAGTGTCTTCTGGTAGGCGTTTTGGCTGCAATCATGGTGATGACTCCAAAGATGCACGGGTGACAACATTGACAGCTATGATAGCAGTAACTCGTCAGGCGAGAACAACCTGTTTTGAGCGATCATTGTTTTAGCTTGATTAGTGCTTGTTGTGTTAGCGAAGCCTTTAGCTAGGAGTGAAAGTTTGCAAGCTTGGAAAGGAGGGGTTGAGAGAGGGCGATCGCGTTTTCTCTTGTTTAACTGTCTTTAAAGGCAAACTTCATTGAGTGGGTTATTCTGAACAGTCAGCGATATATAAGTGAATGAAGCTAAAATCCAAACAGGATTTACTGGAGAGCCGTCATGGTAAAATCTGACCCTTGGCTACATCTACCAACTGGCGCTGAATTACCGGGTTCAGATGATACCCCCGTGGATAATGAGCTGCAAAATGACATCCCAAATTTACTGAAGTTCATTCTGAGTTTTATCTGGGCTAACCGCTACGACTGGTTTTTCGCTGTTGACATGGGGGTTTACCATACCAGTGGCTCAAATCCGAGAATTCCCATAGTACCTGATGGTTTCTTGTGCTTGGGAGTAGAGCGGTTCAAGGGGGGTAAATTACGCAAGAATTATGTAGTGTGGGAAGAAAACAATATTGTCCCAATTTTTGCCTTGGAAGTCGTTTCTCAAACTGCTGGCAAAGAATACGATGAAAAAATGAGCAAGTATGCTCGATTGGGGGTGTTGTACTATGCAATTTACAACCCGGATTTTTGGAAGCGAGACAAACATGAACCGTTTGAAGTGTATCGCCTAACAGATGAGGAATATGTGCGTCAATCAGGAGAACCTATTTGGATGCCAGAAATTGGTTTAGGGATTGGGCGTTCTATGGGTAGTTATTGCGGATTACAGAGAGAGTGGCTTTACTGGTATGACCAGGAAGATAATCGATATCCTAATCCTGAAGAAACAGCAATTTCTGAGCGTCAGCAACGGGAAGAATTAGAGTTAATGCTTGCTCGATATCGAGAACGCTTTGGTGATTTACCTGAGCGGTAATTGGAGAGTGAGCTAGTTTTCTTGGCATGATGCGATCGCTCGGTGGTATTGGTAACAGAGAAGGGTGCGATCGTACTGTAGCTAGTCAGGAGATAGGCGATCGTACCTCTAATTCTTTTTGGTTTTAGTGTTAGGATTTTTTTTCTCCTCACACTACAGACAGCACAATTAGCTCTAGATAAAATAAAGCTAGGAGAATCAGTAATGAGCAAACAGGATAACTCATCAAGTGACTCGGTAAATAGTTTACGAGAAACTTGGTTTGAGAAAGGAACAGCCCTATTACGTGTACATTATCACTTTCAGGCTGGCAAAAAAGAGATTCGGATTGCCTCTGGTTTTTTTACTATAAAAGGCTGGGGACTGATCAGACGCTACACAGATGGTAAGCGGGTTTATCTCCTAGTCGGTATTGATGATCCTGGTGAAGATAGAGCGCGAAAAGCTCTAATCAACGAAATCATGCGCGACTTGCGTACTGGTTTAGATAGAGAGCGACGACAAGCAGTGCGTGATCTAGTGGAGAAGATGCAGTCTGGTCGGTTTCACATTGTAGATGCTCGTGCAATGGATCATCATGCCAAGCTCTATCTTGTTGACCGCAAGGTAGCTATTTTAGCTTCGTCCAACTTAACCGGACGTGGTTTGATGGAGCAAATTGAAGATGGTTGTGTTGTAACTAAACGTAACGAAGTCGTCGCACTTGTCAAAGAGTTTGATGATTACTTTGCTCAAGCACAAGATATAACTCAAGAACTATTAGAAGTCCTCCGCCGTTGGCTTGAATTTGTGCGTCCTTGGGACATCTACCTAAAGACCATGCTAGCTCTAGAAGACCTTCAGCCTATCAAGGCTAACTATAAAAAACACCCTGTTAGTTATCAGAAAGACATGATCGCTCAGACTTTACGTCAAATACGTGAGTTTGGCGGTTCAATGCTGGTAGCGTCTACCGGACTAGGCAAAACCGTAGTGGCAGTTCATGTGGCTTTACACCTTCGTGAGGAAGACGAGATTGATAATATCGTCGTTATTGGACCGAAGCCAGTCAGAAAGACTTGGATACGGGAACTGCGTGACGCGAGTCTACCTCGTGAATATTTCATTCGTCAGACGCTAGATCAGAAAAGTTCTGATCGAGATCACAGTCTTGAAGATTTTGAGGAAATTATAAAAAATCTTCCAGAACAACGTTGGCTGATCATCATTGATGAAAGTCACGAATTTAGAAACCGCTACACGGATAGATTAAGTAATAGAAGATATAGAAAATCTCAGAAAGTCGAGCGTCAGGCATTTATCTGGTTAAAGCAACTTTGCCATACAAATAATTCTAAAGTTTTACTATTGACTGGATCACCTTATGCCAAGGATATTGATAATGTAAATAATCAGCTATTTTTATTGCCTCATACTGCTGACAGTCGTGCTTTGTTGCCGGACTTTATAGATGATGCATACTCATGGCATATCAATGAAGTAGAGGAATTTATAAACTTGCCTGTAGCTTCCCAACTAACCACACCTCACGTAGCCCGATATTATGGTCAAGTCGATGGGAAAGATATTTATATCAATTTTGATAAAGAAAGGCGCTACATTCCAAAAGTAATACTGCATAGTATTGATTTTCCTTTAGCGCTGGAAAATGATTTAACTCCAGCTATAGTCAATGGTTATTTCGATTTAACGTCTCGTAATCCTATGTTCAAGAAAAGCATAGAGAGACTGGTCAGAGTAGCTTGGGCTAGTTCACCTTTAGCTTTGCGTGGAGTTCTTGAACACGTCATTGATACGCCGGATGGAATAAATGAATATGAATTTGAAAAGTTAGAATTTGCATTTACACGTCTGGAGCGACAGCAAGTTTTGAATCCTATTATAGAAAAACTAAAAGGGGAGAACTTTGCCAGAGATATTAAACTAGAAGCACTTTGTGTTATTCTTAAAGACATTCAACAAAAAAAAGAAAAAGCAATTGTATTTTGTGAACGTAGAGCAACTGTTGTTTACCTAAAAAAAGGCTTGGCTGAATGGATGCAATCATTACGTGTAGTTGCCACCATAGATGAGGTTGATGCAAATAATTACCGTATGAAAGAAACTAAAGAAATAGAGAAACTCATCAAACAGTTTGCCCCAGTTGCTAACGATGCTGTAGTTGAGGACAAGCAAAACTATGATGTCTTTATTTCAACAGATGCTCACGGTGTTGGCGTCAATATGCAGGATGCCTCTATAGTTGTTAATTACGACATCGATTGGACTCCCATTGGTCCAGTACAGCGAGCTGGGCGTATACTGCGATTTTGGCAATACCCTCGAACTGTAGACGTATACACCTTTGTTCCTAAATTGAGGGCTGAGACAACTCTTAAATATCAATTGGCAAGTATTATGCGGCGCTGGGAAAATCTTATGGAACGTCATGGTGAATCTCGAAAACTGATTGACTTACCCGTTTTAACCAAAGTTAAAACACAAGAGATTGATATGTTAAACCTGGCATCACAAGTGACTATCAGATCGAGTCAACTAGATCTAGAAGAGCTAGCTGATCTGGATATCTCACCATACTTCCAGCACACAGCTAAACTACAGGATAATCGTAAATATGCTGAGAACATTCCCAGCGACATTATTAGTGCTAAGACATATCGAGAGAACAACCCTGCCATTTACGTTCTTCTGAATCACAACGGCAAGTATCATGGGCTTGTTTATGAACCCAAAACTAAACAATTACGCGAACCAACTGTTGTAAAGCTCCTCGATCTACTTGCCTGCACTGAAGATACTGAAATCGCATTGGTTGACTACAACCAGGTTGAGGAGTTGAGCGATGCTTGTATAAGAGCTTGGTGTGATAAAGAGCGTGTCAATTCCGAAGAAGTTGTTAGAGAATGTACTCTATACCTGAAACCAGAACAAGAGAGCGATACAGTCAAGGACTGGCTTAATACTCAGTAGGCATCGCACTCACCACACCATCATCAATCAATCTTTAGGAGCGATCGGCCTCTGGAATTCAATCTAGCAAAATGGGCAAAACAGCTATGCTATTGATACACCAAAGCCTAGAGTCAAGTTAAGGCAACAAGAGAAGACAAATGACTGTACAGGAAGAAACTATAGCGAAGATTCGCCAACTGCCGGAACCGCTTATCCAGCAAGTAAATGACTACATAGAATTCCTGCTGATGAAAAACGATAGCAGACGTGCTGCCTTGTGGATGCAGTTCAATGAAGCGCTGGAAATTGCTGAATCAGACTTCGCTGACTACTTGCCGAATTTAGAAGACTATGAAGAACGCCTTGCTCGTGGAGAAATTCAGTGGTAGCAACCCCTCCAACCAGTTCCCCGCTAGCACGAGGAGATGTAGTCTTATGTGACCTCAATCCAGTAGTGGGTACAGAGCAGGCAGGAATACGACCTGTAGTGATTCTACAAATTGATCGGGCTAATGCCGTTAGTCCTCACACTATCATTGCCCCCTTTACAACCAAGATACGGCGCAAACTTCTGCCTTCTCATGTATTGGTTCCAGCAGGAGTTGGAGGCTTAAACCAAGACTCAGTAGTTCTTTGCGAACAGATTCGAGTCATTGACAAATCTCGGATTATTAAAGTGCTTGGTCATTTGGATGATAGCTATCTACAAGAACTAGCTCAAGCTCTTTGTGCAATTCTAGGTATATCACCTTGAGCTGAGTGTTCGGGGTCTTGGAGAGATGAAAGTAGATATTCGCGGTAGCTCCTACTTGTTGGTATTTTCTGGTTTTTCATAGTCTGCATCAAAGCCAACCACAAAACCCTTGCCGTTACTTCTTAGCAATCATAATATTGCTAGACTTAATAACTGCATAAGCCTCCTGACCTTCCGATAAATCTAACTCCTCTGCTGATGCCTTAGTAATAATTGAAATTAGTTCTACTTCCGGCGCAATTTCCAGTGTGACTTCAGAATTGACGGTTCCCGTAAGAACTCGTTTGACCTTACCTTTAATAATGTTACGGGCGCTCACCTTTATCGGTTGCCACTGAGCATTTTGATCCAAAACTTGTACGACAGAAATATCAGAATCCTTTTTCCTACGCGACTTACGGGTTGAGGGTTGGGGTGATGGTGTAGGTGAAGTTTCACTGAGACTACGCACCAACTCCCGTAAAATTTCTGTCTTGGTACGCTGAGACTCCTGGCAGTATTGCTCCAGAATCTTCCGCTCCTCATCTGAGGACTGAAACGTAATCCATCCTTGGTGTTTTCTAGGCATAGATAGGCATAGACATCTAGGAAGCTACCAACTAAGTTGGTAAAAATGGGCTTTGCTGATACAATCTTACCAACCCATTCTAGATTGCATTATCCACACGAAAAAGTAATCTTTGTCCCTGCGAAAGCTTTGGTGCTTCCCCATCAAAGCTCAAAATTGCATGGATATTTAGCGACGTGTTCTGTGAATAGAAGACGAATTTTTGCCTTCGTTACAGAGTAATCGCCACATTTATCTTAGCAGCAGGCTTGCACTGGTTGATCCCACCTCATGTTGATTGAGTCCAATCTTCCCATATCACCAGCTTCCCCTCATTCACAGACTCCACCATCCTAACTCCCTTGCGATGAGAGAAAAGAAAAAGCTGCTAATTTTGCTACCAACTTAGTTGGTAAAGCGTGGTAGCTTAACTTCATGCCTCAAAGTTAAGTAGGTAGGCGTCAAAAAAACCGTAATTTTGTAGCGGTGGATTTACTCAGAAGAAGTCGCATTTTTAGAGTACAAAACAGCTTCTTTAATTTGTCCATCGCAATTATTACCGAGTTATTCATACTCACTTGGTTAGAGGCTATTCGCCACACACATTTGTTTACTTATAGACTTATGTTCCGAACCAAAACTCGAATTTTCACCTTCTTGATCTGCTCTTTCTTCTCATTATTATTGGTTGTTGGTTGTAATCAAGTTGCAGAAAATACCACCTCTTCAGCTTCGTCCCCAGATTCAAACACGAGCGCACCACCGACTAGTTTAACGATATCAGCAGCCGCCAGTTTAAAAGATGCAATGGATGGCATCAAAACCCTTTATACTCAGCAAAATCCTAACACTAATTTAACGATTAATTATGCCTCATCCGGTGCATTGCAACAACAAATTGAACAAGGTGCACCAGTCGATATCTTTATTTCTGCAGCCGAAAAACAAATGAATGCATTGGAGAAAAAAGGACTTTTACTCGATGGAACTCGTGAGAAATTGCTGAAAAATGAAATGGTATTAATCGAGCCTGTTAATGCTCAAGTCGTTACTGATTTTAACGATTTAACCAGCGATCGCGTCAAAAAAATTGCCTTAGGCGAACCCAAAAGTGTACCCGCCGGACAATATGCCCAGGAAGTCCTAACCTCACTGAAATTGATTGACAAAATCAAACCCAAAGTTGTTTACGCTAGTAACGTGCGTCAGGTTCTCAATTATGTGGAAACAGGGAATGTTGATGCAGGTTTAGTGTACTCCTCAGATGCGAAAAGCACCAATAAAGTTAAGGTTGTGAAAGAAGCTCCTGAAGAGACTCATTCCCCCATTGTCTATCCCATTGCTGTCCTGAAAAGCAGTAAAAATCCTGATGCGGCTAAAGACTTAATCCAGTTTTTGATAACAAACGAACAAGCTAAAGCCACTTTTAAAAATTGGGGATTTTCACGGGCTAATACCCAAAAATAGAAGTCTGGACTGTTGATTGAGGAAATGACTGCATCAAAAGCTACAATTCCTAGATTTAGCTATGGAATTATTATAGTATTTCTCACGCTAGGTGAAGTACTTCATTTATCTCTTAACTCCCTGATTCCTGACTCCTGACTTCCTTATTTCAGATGTATTTCATCAACTGAGAACTACTATATTTCTGAATTTTCAATTGGAGCAAAGCGACTTAGCCTATGCCTGCCGATTTATCTCCCTTATGGATATCGCTTAAAACTGCTTTATTGGCAACTCTTTGTACCTTTTTTGTGGGGATTGCGATTGCCTATTGGATGTTAGGGTATCGGAGTAGATGGAAATCTTTAATTGAAGGAGTTCTTACTTCTCCTCTGATTTTACCCCCTACTGTTGTTGGTTTTTTATTACTCCTGCTATTCGGCAAAAATGGAATTTTAGGACAACTCCTACAAACCGTAAGCTTCAGTGTCGTTTTTACTTGGTATGGTGCCATTATTGCCGCTACAGTGGTGGCCTTTCCCTTGATGTATAAAACAGCATTGGGAGCATTTGAACAAATTGATCAAAATTTGCTGCGCGTTGCCCGAACCCTTGGTGCATCTGAATGGACAATCTTTTGGCGAATTTCAGTACCTCTGGCTTTACCGGGAATTGTTGCCGGAACAACTCTAGCATTTGCACGAGCTTTAGGTGAATTCGGAGCTACTTTGATGCTAGCAGGAAATATCCCCGGTCAAACCCAAACAATTCCCCTAGCTATCTATGTGGCCGTGGAAGCAGGCGCGATGAATGAAGCGTGGTTGTGGGTATTAGTAACTATTGCTGTTTCTCTATCCGCTATTACCGCAGTCAATTACTGGCAAGAAGCCAAAAGCCGCAGTCAAGACAAACCAAAAAGAGAAAGTGAAGATAAAGAAGAATCACCCCTTTCCTATTCCCCCTTTTCCATTTCGCATTCCTCATCCCTAAATGGCACTTCTGGACTTGTTGTAGATATCCAAAAACAACTCCAAAGTTTCTTGTTGGATATATCTTTTAATACGGATGAGTATGCATTAGGATTACTTGGTGCTTCCGGTTCTGGCAAAAGTATGACGCTGCGTTGTATCGCAGGGATGGAAACACCAACGAAAGGCCGGATTGTCTTGAATGGGCGGGTATTGTTTGATTCAGAACGGGGGATTAATGTCCCTGCTCGCGATCGCCGGATTGGGTTTTTGTTTCAAAATTATGCCCTATTTCCTCACCTCACGGTGGCTCAAAATATTGCCTTTGGCTTACGCAAAAGAACATCCCATTTAGCGGCCAAGCAACAGGTGGAAAGCCAACTCGCTGCGATGAATTTGCAAGGGTTAGGAAAGCGCTATCCTCACCAACTTTCTGGGGGACAACAGCAACGAGTCGCACTAGCTAGAGCTCTTGCCAGTCAACCCGAAGCGCTGCTGCTGGATGAACCGTTTTCAGCACTCGATACCCACATGCGCGATCGCTTAGAAAAGCAATTGATTGCCACTTTATCCACCTATCAAGGAGCCACATTATTCGTCACGCATAATTTAGAAGAAGCTTACCGCGTATGCCGAGATTTATTGGTGCTAGATCGAGGATATGCGATCGCCTACGGCCCCAAACACAATATTTTTGAGCATCCGGGTACGTTTAACGTTGCTCAATTAACTGGGTGTAAAAATTTCTCCCGTGCTAGTGCCACAGCCCCTCAAGAAGTGGAGGCCAGCGACTGGGGGATAAAATTGCGGGTAATCGAACCTATTCCCGAATCCCTCTCCTGTGTAGGCATTCGTGCCCATCAGCTATCTTTTACCCAAGAACCAAATCAAGAAAATACCTTTCCTTGTTGGTTGGTAAACACCATCGAAACGCCACACCGGATGACATTGTTTCTTAAGTTGCATTCCTCTCACACCAGCCTCCAAGACTACCATCTGCAAGCAGAAGTCTTTAAAGAAAAATGGCAAACGCTCAAAGATCGACCCTTCCCTTGGTATGTGCGTTTAGATCCGTTGCGAGTGATTTTGATGGCAGAGTGAGCCTGCAACTAGGGGAGTACAATGTTTACAATTATTAAAGTAGGTCAAGATTATTAAAGCATGGTTAACAAAGTACAAAAATCTGAACAAGAGTGGAAGCAGCAGCTTACGCCGGAACAGTTCAAAGTCACCCGGAAGAAGGGAACAGAACGGGCTTTTACCGGAGAATACCACAACAATAAAGAGAAAGGAGTCTATAAATGTATCTGTTGTGGGAATGACCTATTTAGTTCTGAAACCAAGTACGACTCGGGAACCGGTTGGCCAAGCTTCTGGTCTCCAATTGGGCAAGAACATATCAAACTAGAAGAAGATAACAGCTTGTTCATGAAGAGAACAGAAGTCGTTTGTGCTGCCTGTGATGCTCACCTCGGTCACGTCTTTAGTGATGGGCCAGCCCCCACAGGAGAACGCTATTGCATGAATTCGGCTGCTCTTCAATTCGAGAAAAAGGATTAATACCCCTTTGATTTGACTTTCATATTATGTCCGGTTGATTAACCGACCTAATACCAGTTCTTGGGGCGGGTTTGAGGTAAAAATATATCTCTCTGACTCGATCAATCGTCGCTAAACCCGCCCCTACTTTCTACCAAAATTACTCATTCATATTCCGATAAGTTGCTACGGCTGAAGGCGACACTCGGTTTAGATATCGGAAAATCCAATACTTGAATACAGAATCTAAAATAACCGGAAAAGTGGCGATAAACAAAAATATAAAATCATGGTTTTCAGGTAATCCTAAATGCCTAGATACCCCTGAGAGGATAACTTCCCAACCATGAGGGGAGTGGAATCCTACAAATATATCTGTAAACAAAATGATAATAAAGGCTTTGGCACTGTCACTCAATCCATAGATTAAGTCATCAATAAATGATTTTAAAATTACAATTTCTTGTTTACTGGTATAGATTACTACGCAAAAAGCTATCATGGATAAAAGGTCAGCAAAAATATTTTTAATCGCATTATTTCCTCTTCTCCGAAATTCTTCTGCAAGTTCTTCAGCCTTCTCTTTAACCTGCTCTTCAATGCCTTCAGGAGTCAGTTTGGGAGCCATTCCGATTAAGCTTTTAAACTTCAATTCTTCCTCAAATCGGTTTAACTCACTAAATGCCTCTTCTTCCAGCTCAAAATTCAAAAATACTCCCGCTTCTTCTTCAGTTCTAGTCTGATCGATAAGCGGACCAACGATAAAAGTTTTGGCAATTTGATGGGTGAGAATAGGAACAATAATTAGCGTTAAAATGAACTTTAAAGAAATAATGGTCTTGAGTTTAGAATTCCGAAAATTCTTAACGACTTCTTCTTCTGCTTTGGGGTCTAGTTCTTGTTGAAGCCTATTGAATGTTCTTAAAATAGAGCGAGGCAGGACACCAGTTTTATCTGATACTGGCTCAACATCAGAGACTACACCATCTTTAGTAATAATCCCTTTTTGTAATGATTTTGGCTCAATTTTATCATCAGCCAGGGGTTGCTCTACATCGGATTTAATAATTTGCTGTTCTTGGGGTTTGGGTTGAGAAAAGAGGATTAACGATTTAACGGAAGAGTCTGGTTCCGAATATCTTTTCAGGATTTGGTCGATAAATTCTAGTTTTTCAATAATAATAGATTGTTCTTCGCTACCTATACCTAATTCCTGAGTTAGATCATCGACTGTAGTCAAGCGATTGCTGTTAAATCTTGTCCTTGTGGATTCAGAATTCTGAAAAACAGAGCGGCAACTTCTAAATTCTGCAAGCCTCACTTTGATAGTTTTTAAATATTTCTTGAGGTCGGCTTCAAAATAGGAAACAACAGTATCAGTATGTACCCTAGACTTCAGAGAGATTTTCCGGCCGTTAAAATGCTCATCTTCAATAGCTTTAATCATTAACGCAGCCCTGTATGCCTGATCTAAGGCTCGTTCGGGGGTATCCGAAAACCATTGACTAGCAGTGCGTAAAATTGATCGAAGATTCATAGAAACAGACCATGTATAACAAAGTGTATTATGTATTACCGAGCCGTTCTGTCACCCTAAAAAAATAAAAACTCTTAAAACTAGTTTATGTAGTATCTTAACAAATTACTCATAAGGAGAATTCGTGAACTTGGGTTCAATTTGGATTACTGGGTCAACCCGTAGTGGGAAAACCACTCGCCTTGTGTCTCAGTTTAAACAATGGGTAGAAGAGGGCAAAGGGAAAATTCATCCAAATTTCCGCTCAGCTTACCCGAGCAACCGTCGTGATCACAGCATGACTCCAACCCTTTTAGTTTTTGCGGCAAATAGTGATAATCGGCGGGATTTAGGGGAACAACTAACAAGGGCAATCCAGGGGCGGTATCCTGTGCGTGTAAAGACACCTTTAGGCTTTTTTCAGGATGAAGTGATGTTATTTTGGCCTTTGTTAATTCAGAGGCTGAATCTAAAAGCACAGTTTCCCCTACGACTGCGCCCGGAAACCGAGCAGGAGCTAGCTACTCTATTATGGCGACCTGACCTGGAACAATGGCATCAAAAGCTACCAGGCGTGAATGAATATACCAAGGTTCGTCGTCTTTTGGACTTATTGCTGTTAGCTGCTGTGAGTGGGACACCTATTGAAGATATTCCGGCTGTGCTAATCGAGGGGATTGTCGAGCCAGAAGAAACGCCTGAGACTTGGGAAGCAGTCGGACAGATGCTTTTAGCGTGGCGGCATTGGTGTCTGGAACGGGGATTGCTAACCTATGGCATCATTGGCGAGCTGTATTGGCGCTATTTATTACCGAACCCAACCTATCAGCAGCATTTGAGGCAACGTTACCAAGCGGTGCTGGCGGATGATGTGGATGAGTATCCGGCGATCGCACGGGATTTGTTTGATTGCCTCCTCGACCAAGGAGCCGTTGGCGCGTTTACTTATAATCCGGATGGGAAGGTACGTTTGGGTTTAAATGCTGACCCCGACTATCTAGAAGGATTGGCCTCGCGTTGTCAGGTGGAAACTTTATTGGGAACACCCGTCCCCTCTTTGGCAGAGATTTCGTCAGAGATGGTGGATTTAGTCAGTGATTCCCCATCTTTTACCACTTTACCCGATTCTGTTGGGTCGATTCAAACCACTTCTCGGGCTGCCTTGTTACGCCAGACAGCAGAGATGATCGCCCAAATTGTTAAATCGGGGCAAGCTGAACCCCAAGAGATTGCGGTAATTGCACCGGGTTTAGATGATATTGCCCGTTATGTTCTTACCGATATTCTCACGAAAAGCGGCATTGAGGTAGAAGCGCTTAACGACCAACGGCCGCTGATTAGTTCTCCTATGATTCGAGCATTACTGACGCTGTTGGCCTTGGTTTATCCGGGTTTGGGACGGTTAGTGGATCGAGATGCGATCGCAGAAATGTTGGTTGTTTTGAGTCAGAAAGCTGTATCGGAGCCGGGGAGCCAGGGAGCGGGGGAGCGGGGGAGCGGGGGAGCGAGGGAGCCAGGGAGCCAGGGAGCCAGGGAGCGGGGGAGCGGGGGAGATGGGGAGAGAACTGTTCCTATTTCTCATTCTCCATTTCTTGTTCCTGATATTGACCCGGTGCGAGCTGGATTGTTGGCGGATTATTGCTATTCTCCCGATCCAGAGTACCCCCGTTTGCTGCCAGTGGAGTCTTTTATGCGCTGGGATCGGTTGGGACATCGAGCCACAGTGGCTTACTCGGAGATTGTGGAGTGGATTGAAAAGCAGCGAGTGCAGCAACAACAGCCTTTAATTCCTTCCTGTGTGGTGGTTCTCGACCGAGCGATTCAGAAATTTTTATGGAATGGGAACTTACCCTATGATGCGATCGCGGCCTTGCGGGAACTGATGGAAACGGCTCAACACTATTGGGAAGTGGATGGACGCCTCCGGCAGCAGTTGAAAGTAGGACAGTTACAGGTGGATGAGTCGGAAGATAACCTACAACCCTCTAACCCTCAACCGCGTAATCCTCTGACTTCTACTCAAACGATTGCTCAATTTATTCAGATGCTGCGTCGGGGTACAGTGACGGCCAATCCTTACCCAATCCGTCGTCTTCCTGGCGTTGCGAATAACGCCGTAACTCTGGCCACGATTTTCCAATACCGCGCCAGTCATCGCTCTGGCCGTTTGCAGTTTTGGTTGGATGCAGGCTCTCCTCTGTGGCTGAGTGGGGGTGCGGCCACTTTGTTTGCGGCTCACCTGTTCCTCAAAGAATGGTCAGGACGACCTTGGACAGAGGAAGATAAAATCAATGCGGATAATGAACGGTTGCAACGGATTTTACGCAATTTGTTGGCACGCGCTGGGGAACGGGTTTATTTGTGTCACAGTGACTTAGCCGTGAATGGCACGGAACAAACGGGACCTTTGTTAACGTTAGTTCATACTGGTGTGCCTTTAACGGCTCAAGAGGTCATGCTTTAAACATCGGGAATTAGCAATGGGGAATAAAAAATGGGGGATTGGCAATGGGAAACGGTCAATGGGAAATCAGAAAGTATGGATAAATTCGAGGAATTTCAAACCATCATTGGTGCCGATGGTGTGAAAAAAGTGCTGCAAGCGGCGGCGATAGAAGCCATTAACTCTGGAGACTGGAATAAAGTGCGGGCGATCGCCGATTTTGCCATCAATATTAATATGAGTGGCAAGCGTGCTCCAAAAGAAAATAGCCATACTCAAGAAGACCTTTTGTCACAACTAGATATCACACTAACTGATTCAGATTAATATTACGCTCATCAAAAGAACAAATATCTCGCTCCAATTGCGAACAAAAAGATACCATACAGCTTTTTCATCGTAGCACTCGTGATAAATGGCTGATTTGCAAATAATGCACCAAAGTAATTTCCCACAATTAAACCAATCGCAATAATCACAGCATATTTAATATTGAGATGTCCCTCGCGATAGTAGACAATGGCAGCTAAAATTCCGATGGGTAAAATCTGAGCCCCAATCGACGTTCCGGTAGCAAATTTCTGGTCTAGGCCAATGATTAGTACCATTGCTGGCACCATAATCGCGCCTCCACCAATGCCGAACATACCACCTGCAACACCAGCGGCTAAACCAATAATCAAAAGTTGAATCAGAATCAAAGTCATGAATATTTATTAGTTGTTTGTTGTTTGTGTGGCTGGGATGAATTCCGATTTGAATTGTACCCAGCTTACTGAAATTTATAAAGCGATAGCCTTGGGTAAAATGGATTTGGGAAGCATACCATGAACCCCTTTTTGAGGATGATTAACCACTTGAGTGATATGGAAATTTACAGCTAGGCTGCACAAAACATAGGCATCTTCGGCATTTAATCCTACAAAACGTTCCAGGAATTGTATCATCTGCTGGAGGGCGAGCTCTAAGGCATTATCCAGGGTTTCAGCAAATCCCATTGTGATAATGTGAGTTGGAGTTTCAGCAATTGGAGCAGTTAATTGTAAATCCTTATGCAGGTGAATTTGGATTGTACCATTCATTGAGGTTTCAATCGCTGTAACATTGACTTCACCATCACCTTGAGCCGAGTGTCCATCCCCAATAGAAAACAAAGCACCAGGAACAAAAACGGGTAAAAAGATTCTGGAACCCGCTTGTAATTCTCGATTGTCGATATTGCCACCATAAACGCCAGGAGGAATAGAGGAACGATTCGTTTCAGCCGTTGCTACGCCGAGGATACCAAAGAAAGGTTCAATTGGAATATGTATGCCGCTACTTTTAGGAAATTCGGCTATACCTTTATCTAAATCTAAGGGAATAAACCGCAGCTTCGCTTCTGAAAACTCTTCGGGTAAGGCTCCCCATCCTGTACGAATGGCATTAAATCCGATGGGTAAACGGGGTGAAATGGTATTGAGTTTTATTTCTAAAACATCTCCAGGTTCAGCTTCATTGATATAGATAGGGCCAGTTAGTAAGTGGGGGCCGACACCGGCTTTACGTTCAGGCGGTAAAGATTGGCAAATCTCGATGAATTCTGGTGTTAAAAATTCGGGGGGTGCTTGGTCATAGAGATAAAAACCTGTATAAGTTTCTATGTCAATACTATCACCAGAATCAACTGTTAATGCAGGTTTTAATTGCCCTGAAAATCCACCCAAATGCACGGTTTTACAGCTAGCTTTCAGAATATGATGAGTCATCTTTTAGGGAATTGGTACTTTTAATTTTTGGATTGTTCTCTAAAATAAATTTTAAAGAGTAGGTTGAGTGGGTAAAGTATCAATTTTAGCAGTCGGCACACCCTGCCAAACCTACCGATACTTTGAATCAAGAGAGAACCAAGTAGGGATATTCAGAGTCTGCAACTATATTACATCTCTGGTTACTTTATCATTGGTAGCCCATTTTTGATGTGGTTAGGGGTCGTAAATTTTTGGTATCAGATAGTGGCATAGGGGTACTCAATACGAATTTGAAGTAACCTACTACTATCTTTGGAATAATCATCAGGAGGATAATTGGCTTATTTCAAATTGTAAGTTTTGCCTAGCGTTGTCTTCTAAATTTATCCAGCAATATGCAGTTAAATAGATTCGTTCACGTTGGATAAAGCTCTGCAATACTTGTTTTCTAGCAATCCGGTACTCAATCTCAGGAACCCAAGAGTATTCTTTCCGTATGGAGTCGGCATAAACTTGATAGGCTCTCGCGGTTGAACCGAAAATAGCTAAATCAGCATCTACAAAAATCTTATTATCTATTAGATGGTTAGATGTTATTGTATGAGTCTTAGTTGTCAAAATTAGGTTTTTGACTTGAATAATAATGGATTGAGGGATTTTTAGGGAACTAAGAACAATTTCTGCATATTCAGCGCTTTTTTCTTCATTATCTTTTAACTTTGGATTGTAAATCACATCATGAAACCAAGCGGCGAATTGAAGAGCTGGTAAATTTAAACTCAATTCTCTCATTTGTTCAATTGTCTCTAAAACGTGTTGGATATGTTCTAGAGTATGATAAAACCGGGCTGGGCTAGAATAAGCTGTGGCTAAATTACTAAATACTTTCTGTTCTAAATTAGGTTCAACTTGAAAAGGTTGGAGTAACGTTTGCCATTTGTATCTTAGTGATTTAATAGTGCTGATAAAATAATCCATAAAAGTCAATAAAAGGGAATAATGTCCATTAGTAAACAATTATGGCAATCCAATCAAGGCTTAGCACAAGCTTGTCTTACTCATCCTTTTGTACAAGGTATTGGGGCAGGAACGCTCGATCGCGCTAAATTTGCTTACTATGTAGGTCAAGATGCTTTCTTTTTAGAAGCATTTGCTCGGGCTTATAGTATTGCTGCTGCTAAGTCTGGGGATTGGCAAGGATTTAATACCTTCCATACACTAGCTGATGGTGTGCTTGAAGAATTGAAACTTCATGAAAACTATGCGACTAAATGGGGAGTAAACTTACAAAATGTGCAACCGAGTACGGCAACACGTCATTATACAGATTTCTTATTAGCAACCGCCTGGGGGAGTGAAGTGAGTTTAATTACTGTAGCGATGACACCCTGTATGCGTTTGTATGCGTTTTTAGGTCAAGAATTAGCAAAAAAAGGAATTCCAGAACATCAATATGGGGAGTGGATTTATACTTATAGTCAACCGGAATTTGAGGAATTGGCGCAACATTTAGAGCGTTTAACTGACCAATATACTCAACTTACAGAAGTGGTGAAATCTAATTATCGCTATGCCATGTTGTGTGAGCAAGAATTTTTTGAGTCTGCGTGGCAGAGTTAAAGATGAGGAAGTTATGATTCCATGAGCTTTGGCAAGTTTATTGAACCATCAGGACGGTAGTCATCGAATTATCCCATTTGCCGAGCAACTAACTGAGCAAATAATCCCTCTTCAACAGCTAACTCTTCAAACTTACCCTGCTGTACAACCCGTCCTGCTTGAAGGACATAGATGCGATGGGCATTGCGGATTGTACTCAAACGGTGGGCAATTACCAAGCGAGTAACTTGCAAACGGTCTAGGCTTTCACTCACAATTGCCTGAGTTCGGTTATCAAGAGCGCTGGTAGCTTCATCAAATAGCAAAATGCGGGGTTTTAAAACCAGTGCTCGCGCAATTAATAACCGCTGCCGTTGCCCTCCAGAGAGATTACCGCCTCCTTCACTGATGACGGTATGCATGGCCATCGGCATTGCGGCAATATCGTCAGCTAACCCAGCCATCCGCGCCGCTTCCCAAGCTTCATCTAAGGTAACTCGAGCACCACTGGCGATATTCTCAAAGATTGATGCTGATGTAATTCGTCCTGATTGCAAAACGACACCTAACTGTCGGCGCACTGCCTCCACATCCAATCCGGCTAAATCCTGTCCATCGTAGTACATCGTTCCCGATATCGGTGTTTCAAACCCCAAGAGCAAGCGAAAGAGGGTTGATTTACCACTGCCAGAACCTCCTACCAGCGCCACAAATTCCCCAGGTTGAGCGTTGATGCTGACATCATCGAGCGTCAAAGGCCCATCCTCCCTGTAACGGAAGGTGATGCGATCAAGTACAATTGAGCCTGTTAACCTGCCTGGATCGGATTTGTTCAAATCGACTTCTGGCACCGTCTCCAGAATGGGTTGAGCGCGTTTCCATTGGGGGAGGATTTGCAATACTCCAGTGGCTGTATTGCTTAAGTCGGTTGCTCCCTTGATAAAGGTAGCAAAGGCAGTGTTGAAAGCCAGGAACGTACCAATCGTTAACCCCCTTTCTCCCGCCGTTTGAGCCTCAGTTAAAAGTTGGACGGTAAACCAAAACAGTACCGCAGAGGCAAGGGTAGGCATCAGGGTGTTGAATAAAGCCACTCCATCTTCAATATGTTGGGTACTGAGTTCCAGCTTGATTTGTCGGCTGTAGTTCTTGCTCCAAGTCGCAAAGGCTCGTTCCTCAGCCCCCGTGATGCGGAGTTTGGAAATTCCATTGACAAGTTGGATGGTTTGCCCAAAAATTTCTCCCTGGAGTTCCAATAGGGGGCGGACTTTACGAATCAACAGTGCGCCAGAGGTTGTAGTAGCGATCGCAACAATAATAGCAACGACGACGGCAATTAAGGCGAGTTTGAAACTGTAGTGCAGCAACAGCCCCAAATTGAGCAAGGCAAATAGAGCACTAGTTAAATTAATTACAGTCGTACCGCTGAGTTGGCGGCGGATTTGGCTAATTGAGGCAACGCGGGATTGCAAGTCACCTGTGGTATAGCGGCGGAAAAATGAGACGGGAAGGTTGAGTAAGCGATCCCATACGGCTGCTTGGGTGGAAGCATCTGAACTGGTTTCCAAGCGCAGAATAGCTAGACCTTGAGCCGTGCGGAATGTAGCAGTAGCGATCGCTGCAACTAAAAGTCCTAAACCTACTTGTAGCAGTAAAGTGCGATCGCTATCAGGAATCGCATTATCGATCAAAATGGCAGTCGCTTGCGGCACCAACATTCCCAGTAACGTGGCAGCAATCCCAGTCAAAATGATGGCAAGCAAATCTCTAGCGCGACCCTTGAGGGCAAATTGAAGTAAATCTACCGCTTTGAGCACCCGGTAAGGTAGCGGTCGATAAACCATGTGGGCAACAGGCGTCAGCGTTGCGGCAACCTTGGCGTTGACGGGAATTCGCGTGCGACTGATGGGGTCAAAGAGTTGGTAGCGATTGGCCGAAATGGGAAGGAGTGCTACGGGTTGATGGTCTGCCTGGGTGTAGGTAATGAGAGGGCCGCAGTCTTTCGTCCACCAATCATCCCGTAACAAAACCCGCCGAATTCTAACACGAGATGCGCGTGCGATCGCTTCCAAGGGTTCCTTAACCCGCTTGAGGTCTACCGATGCGGGGGGAGGAGAAATTGTGATTCCTAACACCTTGCCCACAGCACCTGCCGCAACGAGCAACGGCACATCTACCGAAAAAGATGCTGTATCTTGGGAACCCAGTGAAGCTGCCAGTTCTCCTATTGCTTCGGCTGTCACCTGAGTGTTGAGGCGTTCCTGTTCCCGCAGTCGCTGAAGTTCGGCTTTCTGTTCCTGTTGCTCCAAGTGCTGAATGTATTGCAGGAGACGAATGTGCAGATTCGAGAGTCCTGCTAAAAGCGTATCGGCACGGCGAAGGGTAGTTGTTGCCTCACTGATTAACTGAACTTCCCCCTCGGCAGTTAGCCACATGCTGTCGCTGAGGGGAAAAATTCCAGTTGTCGGATTGAAGCGCAAGTCCTCAAAACCCAACCAACAGACCTCTCCTTGCTGAACTTGCACCCATACCATTTCACCCAATTCAGGCTGAAGCGTTTGACCGTCAATGAGAGAAAATCTGGCGTTTCCTTGGCATTTGAGCTGTATCGCTGGCGTTACCATGTCCGATAGCGGAGTACCGAGTTGTTTGACCCAATCTTCTACCCAGTGAACGATGTGATGATCGGCATTAGCAACTAACTCGTGAACGCAATCTCGATCTAGCTTTAAAAGTTGTGTCTCTCCAATCGGTACAGCCAGCATCTGACGAATGCAATTGCCCATTTGCGCCGCCGTTCCAAACAGCGCTGAACCTGCATCAACACTGAACAAATACCGCCGATTCCCATCAACACTTCCATCTTGAACCGTAACGGCAAATAAGGCAACAGCACCGGATTGAACTAGCCAAACTGCCTGCGGGTCGTCAAGCAAGATAGGGTTATTACCGTTAAGCGTGTAAATTTTTCCTGGTAAATCTCTAACTATTGTTGAAGTCATAATTCAAAATCGTGGTGTTTAAAAATAAATAATTCTGTCATTTTTGGTTTTTATTTATAGATGATTTGCATCAATAAATAAAGGTTAGTAGTGAGGACTTTAGTCCTCTATTGATAGCGCTGAAGTGTTCACTACCAACGAATGACCAATAATACCAATTGGGTTTAACCATGACACATTTGGAACCCCCCCAACCCCCCTTGTTAAGGGGGGAGCAAGAGAGAATATGTGCCAAATTCAAACCCATTTGGGATAACTCTAAAGCGCTTCCCCTTCCGTGCGAATCAAGCGCGAGTAAACACCATCTACCTGCCACAACTCTCGATGAGTGCCGCGTTGCACAACCTTGCCGTGTTCTAAAACAATAATTTCATCGCAATCTCGGATGGTGCTGAGTCGGTGAGCGACAATTAAGCAGGTACATCCTCGTCGCCGCAGATTTTGGTCAATAATGCGCTCTGTCTCAGTATCCAGCGCACTTGTAGCTTCATCCATAATCAGGACGGCAGGATTATTCACCAGCGCACGAGCAATTTCTAATCGCTGGCGCTGTCCTCCGCTTAAATTCGTTGCACCTTCATTAAGTTCGGCATCGTAGCCGCCAGATAGGGAAAGAATGACATCGTGAATAGCCGCATCCTGACAAGCCCGCACGAGGTTTTTCTCCGGTACTGTTGCATCCCAGAGGGTCAAATTGTCCCGTACAGTTCCGCCAAACATGAGGATATCTTGCTCTACCATTGTCACAGAGTTGGTGAGGAGCGATCGCGGAATTTGCATTCTGGGTTGGCCGTCAAAGCAAATTTCGCCTGCCCAAGGTTCGTACAACCCGCTAACTAACTTCGCTACGGTAGACTTACCAGAACCACTGCCACCCACTAAGGCAACGCGCTGTCCGGGCTTAATTGAAAGGTTAAAGTTTTCAATCAGAGGGGCGTCCAGGCGACTATAGCCAAAGGTGATGTTGCACAGTTCGACGTAACCTTGTAGTTTTGCAGTGGGAAATTGAGTTTTAACCTCTAAAGTACTCCTGCGCTCCACTTGCGAATCGGTGGGATTTTGCAGGACATCATCTAAGCGAATCAAATTCCCTTCAAGTTCTTGCAGAGTACTGCCAAAGCTAATGAGATTATTCACGGGAGCGAGGAAGCATTGCATTAAACCTTGAAATGCCACAAGCATCCCGATGCTGAGGTGTCCGTTCATCACCCGCCAACCGCCAACGACTAGCAAAAGCATGGATGAGAGGGAGGAGAGAAGCGCGGGTAAAACGGAGAAAACCTGATTCGTTACGCCCAATTGCTGTTGGGAATTAATCGCCTTGGCGTAGTAACCTGCCCAACGGGAGAAAAAATCAGACTCTAACCCCGATGCTTTAATCGTTTCTATCCCTTGGAGAGCGGCAATGGATGCACCGGCTGCTTTACCATACTCCTGAAGCAAGCGCTGATTGGCATCGACGCGCTGGCGGGAAAGTTTCTGTAATGTCAAAATGTTGGCAGCGGCAAATGCGATCGCAACTAAGGTTAGTATGCGATCGTACTGGAACATAATTAAGGCGTAGAAAACAACCATAACTGCATCAATGGCCGTCGTTGCCAATCGCCCGGAAAGGACATCGGCAATCTGGTCATTGAGGGTGGTGCGGTTGCCGATTTCGCCAGCAAATCGTTGGGCATAAAAACCAACAGGTAGGCGGAGGATGTGCCAAAGAAAGCGGCTAGACATGCCAACGGCTAGTTTAATTTTCAATCGACGCAGATAGCGCAACCGCAACAGCGTCAGTAAACCTTGCAAGATGGCAGTAAACACCATCCCAATCACCAAAGGACGTAACCACTGCTGGCGTCCCTGCACCAAGATTTCATCGACAAACACCTGACTAAATACGGGAACGGCCATTCCCGCCAGTGTCAGCAGAAACCCTGCCAATACACAATAGACTAAGGCTCCTGTAGCGCTTTTGAGCCGCGACCACAGGGCTAGCATTAAGCTGGGTTTGCATCCCCCTTTGACGAACTCTGCACTGGGTTTCATCACCAGCACGACACCTGTGTACCCTTCGTCAAATTCTTGGCGGGATACCGTGCGCGGCCCCGTTGCTGGGTCATTCAGGTAAACTCGTCGCTTACCCAATCCCTCTACCACAAGAAAGTGGTTAAAGTTCCAAAATACGATATGGGGAGGGGGTATCTGTTGCAGTTGCTCGATTTCTTTCTTGTATCCTTTGGCCTCAAGTCGGTAACTTCGAGCAGCTTTCAGGATATTCGCCGCCTTACTGCCATCACGGGAAACACCACACTCGCGCCGGAGTTCTGGTAACGGTACAATTCGACCGTAGTAACCGAGAATAATACTTAAAGCTGCTGCACCGCATTCTACGGCTTCCATTTGTAGCAGCGTCGGCGTTTTGACTCGCTTTCTCCAGCTTTTGAAGAGTGTAGATAGGCGCTGCCGAGGATTAATTGCTGTTGTCAAGGTCAGATTAGTAGATACCACTGGTAGACCTCAAAATCGGTAATAAAAATGTAATCGGTGCTCGTTCATCGACTTTGACTCGCGCCGTCGTCGTCGTTCCTGGTGAAATTTTTAAGTTCGGCCCTTTGGAAGAAGACCACTGATAACCCGTAAAGGTGGTAGTATCGGGCTTGAGTTCGGCAAAAACTTGTATAACTCCCTCCTGCTTGTCGGACACCAATCCCTGCACGACTTCTGGATTACCCACGACGCTGGCTGCGGCATCTTGGGTAATGGGAAAGGAGGAGATACTGGTAATTTTGCCGACGACGCCGCCAAAGCGTTCTCGCTTAACGGTTTGGGGGGTGATTTGGAGTGTCATTCCCGGTTGAATTTTCTTGCCATCTCCAACCGTGAAGTAAGTCATACCCACGAGTTTGCTAGAGGGATTTTCTACCTCAAGGGTGCCTAAGCGAGTTCCGGCGTTGAGGACTTGTCCCGGATTCACTGCTAGTTCGAGGATACGTCCGTTATGTTGGCTAATAATTTGACTGCTATTGCCGAGTTGCAGTTCGAGTTGGGCAATTTCTCGCTTCAAGTCTTGAATTTCTTTTTTCCGAGTGGTTGCCGTTTCCAAGTCTTCTCTGGCTAAGTTAGCTTCTCGGCTATCGAGTTCTTTCAGTTGGGCTTGAAATTCTGCGATCGCGCTAAGATTATCCCGGTACGCTTTTTCTTGCTCGGTTTCCTTAGCATCAAGTTCTTTTAACTGCGCCTGGAGATTGGCAATCTTGGCTTGGTTCTCTAGGTGTTGCTGTTCGGCTTCGAGGAGTACGTCGTTGGTAATTGCTCGCTCCTTGTACAGTCGTTTGCGACTTTCTAGCCTTTGTTGGTAAATCGAAATTAGCGATCGAGCTTGCCCTAAACTAAGTTGTAAGCTCTGGCGTTGTTCCCGCAGTGATTCCTGAGTTGTTGCTTTCAGTTGAGGCGTTAGCGATTGCAGTTCTCGAATGCGTTGCTGGAGGTACTGGCGTTGCTGTTCAATGGTTTGTTTTTCCTGTGTGGTACGCAGTCCTTGAAGAGAACCCACTGCTTGGTCTTGTGCTTGGAGTTCTGCTAACTTAGTTCGTTGTTGTTCAAGTTGCTTGCGGAGTTCGGCTTGGTCGATAATTCCAAGCACTTCGCCTTTTTTAATCGCGTCTCCCACCTCGACATTTAAAGAGGCTAATTGTCCCGAACCTTTTGATTGAAATGACACAACTTTACGGGGATAAATAAGTACGCCTCGCCCTTCAACGGTAATAGGAATGCGTCCGTAAATTCCCCAAGTGAGAGCAACGAGGACTAACGAACCCAAGGCGGTTAAGGGCAACCAACTCTTGGGGCTGACCACTTGCATGAGTTGGTCTAACCGTTCGGGAGAAGATAGACGCTCTAGCGATTCTTTTCGGAATAAATCACGCTTTTGAGTAACCATATCAGTGACCTAAAAAGTATCTATCGTTCTATCGAACTTTTCATGGGTTTTCGTCTGGGGGTAGTATTCTTCAACCCATTGGGATCCAGCAGAGAAGCCTTGACGGTAGAGGTAGAAAATACTTAGCAGTAAATGCTGAGTTTGAGAAAGATTTCGGTGTAAACCTCTCCGCCATCCCAAGCTGTAGAGTTTGTAATTGAGGTGCTGTTGGAATCGCATTTTGCTTTTCTTGAATCTGAGTTTTATTTAAAATTTATTGCGAGTTATTTTCTTAACTGAAAATTAGATTTTGGGAGTCTCTAAGAAAGTAGGTTGGGTTGATTTCAGTAAGAGATAACAGGTTGATTAAATCTTATCCCTCAACCCAATCTACAAAGCTGGTCTTTACTGCTGTAGCTTCTTAACCCTTCATTGTTTAAATTTGATATAGAGAGTTAAGAATTAATTAAGCAGATAAACTGAATGGCTTTTCAGGTTAAGCTACTATCACCCGAATTTAGAAGCGCCTTAGGATATTTGGCCCTCCATCAGTATGAAGCCACCGATCTATTGTTCTTCCTATCCGACGACCAGCACCACCACATCCTCCACTGATAACTTCCAGTTCATCTTCTTTGAGTTCATCATTATCGACTTTGAGTTCAGCATTATCGACACTTTGCTCAGTTAAAATTTGAGTTTTAGGTAACTGCGTGTCTTTCTCAAAATTATTCATTGTTCTTTCTCCTTAGGTAAACAATTTGCAGGCTCTCTGAGAGTTTGTTTATGCAAACGCATTCGTTCTTCTCGTTGAGTAACCTTATACTCTAAATCTTAAGGTGTATATTTTGTGGAAACAATGCATAATGTTTTGATTGGATTGGCTTTTTTGTCGATTGATTTTATATCCAAAATAATAAAGGGCGCACCGCCGTGCGCCCCTATAGGTAATCTGTAATTAATCGACCTGCAAGTATTTCTTCTAAAGTTCTACGATCGCCAAACACTTAAGCCTCTCTCAACCGCCCCAATATCCAATCAAATCGCGTTCCAGCTAATGCCATTTGGTCCAAAACCTGAAAATCGAGTTCATCTTCATCTTTAATTGCTCCATTTAGGGAGTGCCTGCGGTTATCAACGACGCGATCGCAATCTACTTGGCCGAGCAAACCCTGCAATCTACGAGTTAGTAACATCGCAATCGTTCGATAAAAACGAGCTGAAAAACCAACATCATGCTGCAACTTCGCTGCCAATCGCCGTCGAGGAACAAATAGCACCTGCGAATCTTCAACAGCTTTAACAGTAAAAGCAGGTAAGTGCGCCCCAATAAAGGGCGTTTCTCCTAAAATTTCACCCCTTGAAAGTCTAGCTATCTCTAAACTGGAGTCATCATCCTTTCCTTCAACTGCAAAAGCACGAACCAGAGGATTGCCTACCTCTTCAAATCGATAAACCGCCAATGTTCCACTCAACAAAATATACAGCGCATCTACTGCTCCCCCTTCTTGAACAATTACTGTGTTCGCCGCAACCTTCTGCTGGCTACCCGTTGCAATCAACCAATCGATGTCGCTATCATGCAGTTCTCCTAAAACAAACAGCACATCTCTTAAAGACTGATCTTGCAGTAATTGGCTCCGATTGAGATGGCTAATGAAATTGTGGAGCCTAGTGGAGAGAATGATCGCGATCGCTCGGTAAAATCGAGACGCAAAACCAGCATCCTGCTGCAATTTTAAGGTTAGTTGCTGCTGCGGAATTGACAAAAGGTAGGAGGGTTCAAGTGCCCTAACCGTCATAGCCTTGGAATCAGTACCCAGAACCAGAAATTCTCCGACAATTTCACCCCTAGCTAACGTTGCCACTCCTCGCTCTAAACTTTTACCTTGGGTAACACTAACCCTCAAGCTTCCTTCTAAGACAATAGACAGAGCATCGCTCGCTTTTTCATCTTCAATTAGGACAGTACCTGCCTCAATTTCACGCCGATGTCCTACAGCATTGAGCCAATCGATATCAGCCGTCGTTAGCTCCTGCAAAAGAACGTTTGCCGCTGGTTTTTGTTGTTTCTGCTCTTGCGCTATCTTGGCAATTTCAACGAGCTTCAGAAAAACGCGAAATAATTGACCCATATCGTTTTGATTACGAGACGTTTTAGCCAATCGGTGAGGAGAAAAAATATCTTGTTCCCAAGCTTGTGCTGCCCTCGTTAAAATCCGAATGGGTTGAAGAATAATTCGCGCTAGCAAGAGAGTACCCAGAGTTGCGATCGCTCCTGTTACTAAAACGCCACGATTATTTTGGCAGACGTTGTAATAGGTCGTTAAACCAACAGGAATCAGCATTGCCAAAAACATGGCTAGCGAGAGTTTTGTGGTAATTGACCAAGTTGCTGGGGAGAATAACCGTTGTAATTTTTTCATAGTTATTGAGGAGTTCTGAGAGGATATGAAGCGTATTTGACCAAGCCACAAACACTATAAAATCTTGGTCATATCACATCTGGTTAAATAGCCATAAAACGTGTAATGACTGGTTTTTAGGTTAAGTTTTCGGGGCTGCTCAAATTTGATTACTAAACCCGCCCCTACGATAGTTTGGTTGTTCAAACGGATTTGATATCAATAGCTTAAGGGATAAAAATTGAAAAACAATGCACAATCCTTAGTTTTAAAATCGCCAATTTTTTGATTCTATTCAGCATTAAACTGAGTTTGATGAGCGTGTCTCCAAGCTTGAGGCGTAGTACCGTAGCGTCGGCGAAACTGGCGGAAGAAATGTCCTAGATTTTGATAGCCTACTGCTTCTGCAATTTCATTGACAGTTTTCTCAGTTTCCCGTAACAAAGCGCAAGCTTCTACTAGCCGACGCTCTACAATCCAGTCATTAACTGTTGTTCCAGTCTGGCGTCGTACTAAGTTGGTGAGGTAAGCCGAGGAGTAGCCAACCGCTTGAGCAACATCGCAAAGGGTAATCGATTGATGATAGTTGGTTTCAATGAAATGGAAAACTTGAGCGAGTTTTGGATTCGATGGAAAAATTGACGATTTTGTTGGCTGAATAGAAGATGGCTCAGAAACGTTTTGGTCACTATTAAGCTGAGCTAAGGTTTCATGTGCTTTGTGCAAAGCGACTTCAAGCTGCTTACGTTGTGTAATATTGCGAACTGAAATTGAGCAGTAATCCTGGCTGTGGTGGTTAAGATAAGTCATGGTAATCTCCACCGGAAAGCTCCAACCCTCCCTCGTCCGATATACTGATTCAAAGGAGAGGGTAACTCGCTGCTTGAGAATTCTCCAGCGATCTAACCAAACGAGCGAAATATTGGGATCGATATCATGCATGCTGATCGAGAGTAATTCTTCGCGGGTATATCCCACCAAACCACAAGCAGCTTCATTGGCATAAACTACTTCTGCCTCTGAATTCAGCCAGAACACCGCATCTGTGGCTCGATCTAAGAAAAGCTTGGTAAGCTGAAACTCCTGATGAGAGTGTAACGCGAATCGACGGACGTACCGATTTGGAAGAGTGTTGCTAGAAACCATTGTTTAACTTGCTACAATTCCTAAGGTTTTGGCTAGTCTGGCTGCATTGGCCGTCGTTCCCCTTGTTCGGACGCAATTGCTGGGGAATAGTAATGTTGGCATTCTGAATTAGGACTTACGCATTTTCTGATTTAATACACCATCTTCGTAGGGGCATACCATGCCCCTACCTGTAGCCGCTCACATCGCAAGTTGCGTAAGTTCTGCGAATATTGCCGATTTCTGTTTGTGCGCTTTCTTTTTTTGCTCGTGTAGACAACCCCATCTGTTTGAGCAACCGATTGACGTGGCAACTACTAATTTCAATTCCCAATTCTTTAACGAGATGCCTTGCCAACCATTGCGCTGTCCAGCGTTGGAATGCATAACCATACTCACGAGGGCTATGGCTAACCAGTTCTTTGAGGCGATCGCAATATTGCTTGTTTACCGTTTTAGGGCGTCCCATCGGGCGATCGCTCCAATGATGAGCATTACCAGTCTGTGCCATTACCATCCAATACCGTGCCATCTCTTGAGAACACCCCAGTGCTTTGCAGATTTGTGCCTGAGATTGTCCTGTATCTGCCAGCAGCATGATTTCAAGGCGACGCCGGTATTCCGGACGTAAGTTATCTTGTAGATTCTTCAGCAGTAGTTTTCGTTGAAAAGGCGTTAAGTACTGACCTTGATGTTCCACCGCAATGTCTCCTTGCGAAGTTCTATTTATTCCTCGGTGGTAAAAGTCCAGGAATTCTGCGAGATGTTACAAAGCTTTACAAAAAATGAGCAGAGGTCTAGTTTTCAAGCTGTGTTGCGATAGAAGAAAACTTGCGATCACCTATGACCATGAGACTAGTACCCCTAGGCGGAATTCTTGCATTCAAAATGCTTACATAGTAAGTGTTTCCTTGATGCGTGAATATAAAAGATTTGAATAATGAAATCATAACTTCTTTATTTATGTATAAAAAAGAGCCTTAAATACTTGATTTTATACAGTAAGTTTCAGAATATTAAAGCTGAGAACACTGAACAGGATTGAACGTAGTTGAATAATTGTTGACTCTAGTACGATTCCTTGAGGAAAAAGTATCTATGCTAATTTCCAGCAATTGGTATCAGAATTTACGCTTAAAAATAGCCAATTCTTTCAGTGTGACTGGGGCAATAACTTTAACTGGATGTGTGGCGATCGCATTTTCCTCAACTTCCACCCTATCTCAAGTCACGGCTGACCCCTCTTTAGGAACTATCGTTACCCCCAACGGCACTACCTTTCAAATTACAGGGGGTACAACGGTTGGCGATACAAATCTATTTCACAGTTTCAGTAGTTTTAGTGTTCCCGATGGAGGAATAGCTAATTTCCTCAATAATCCTACGCTTAGCAACATTTTTGCTAGAGTTACAAGTGGTTCTCCTTCTGATATTCAAGGACTAATTCAAGCTCAAGGAAATACCAATCTATTCCTTATCAATCCTAGTGGCATTATATTTGGGCAAAATGCTCAGCTCAATATTGGTGGTTCATTTGTTGGAACAACCGCAAATGCGATCGCATTTCCTGGTGGTGCGGAATTTTCCCTAACTTCAGCCGTTTCCCCCGATAATCCCTTACTGAGGGTCAATCCTTCAGCATTTCTGTTCAATCAAATTGCTGCCCAACCCATTAACTCAATCGAAGTTAGAGGAAATCTTACCGTTAATCCAAATCGAAGCTTGCTCCTAGTGGGAGGAAATATATTTCCAACTGCCAGTTCAACTGGACAAATCGCAGTTGAGGGCGGTTCTTTGAATGCTCCAGGAGGTCGAGTAGAACTGGGGGGATTCTTAGGAGTCGGAATTGTCGGATTGAATGTTGATGCTAATAATTTAAGTTTGAGTTTTCCCGATAATGTAGTGCGAACTGACATCTCACTCATCGATGGTGCAAACATCAATGTAAGTGCTCAGGGAGGCGGTAGTATTGGCATCAATGCTCGAAACTTGACGATGGCGGGAGAGAGTAGACTTCAAGCGGGAATAGCTCCAGACTTGGGTTCTCTAGACTCTCAAGCAGGCAATATTGAAGTGAATGCAACAGGAATTATTAGCTTCACAGGTGGAAGTTCTATTGACAATTCAGTGCAATTTAGAGCGACAGGTCAGGCAGGAAATGTAATTATTAACGCTGATAGAGTTGATTTTGATGGGAATAGTCGCTTTTTCAGGGCTAGTGGTGCCTACAGTCGCATACAAGAAGGGGCTAGGGGACGAGGAGGTAATATTGAAATCGCGGCCCGATCGCTACAGCTAACTAATGGGGCTGTTATCACTACTAGCACTCGCGGACGTGGGGATGCAGGTAATGTAACGATTATTGCCGATACAGTTTCTTTTGATGGTCAAGGTGACTTTAATCCAGTACTAGGATTTAGGCAATCCAGCGCTGCATTCAGTGCTGTGACAGCAGTTGGAGAAGGTCAAGGAGGGAGTGTCAACATTACAGCGAGGTCACTTTCGCTCATCAATGGTGGTGCCATAATTACTAGCACTTTAGGACAGGGAACTGCGGGGAATGTGACGATTAATGCCGACACAGTTTCCTTAGATGGACAAGGTAGTGATTCTGATTTCAACGCTAGTGGTATCTATAGCCAAGTAGGAGAGGATGCTGTCGGTAATGGAGGCTCAATCACTCTTACAGCCAGATCAGTAACATTAACCAATGGTGCTCTCCTCAGTGCTAGTACTTCAGGAACGGGAATTGGAGGGACACTTACAGTTAATGCTCGTTCTCTCAGCATTAAAGATGGTTCAGAAATATCTGCAACGTCTTCCGATCGTGGTCTTGGAGCCGGAAACTTGATAGTAGAAGACTCTGACTTAGTGGAAGTGATTGGAACTTCGCCAGATGGTCAAACCCCTAGTCAGCTATTATTCGATACCTCTACGGCTGGTGATGCAGGAATCCTGACGATTAACACCGGCAATTTAATCATTCAAGATGGAGGACTCGTCTCAGCCAAAACCTCTGGTGCAGGACAGGGAGGAATTTTAACAGTGCAAGCCTCTGATTCTGTAAGAGTCAGTGGTACTTCTCAAAGTGGCAACCCTAGCCAATTACGATTTGATTCTGAAAGTAGTGGAAATGCAAGAGGTATCAATATTAATACTGGGCAGTTGGTTGTCGAAAATGAAGGAACAGTAACGGTTAATGGCACTAGTTCGGGAGATCCAGGTATTTTAGACATTACAGCCGACTCTATCCTCCTCCAGCAACAAGGAAGCCTTACTACAGAAACTCGCGCTAGGACAGGCGGCAATATTCGCTTGCGGGTACAAGATGAAATCCGAATGCGCGATAACAGCTTGATTTCCGCTTCAGCACAAGGTACTGGCAATGGTGGCAATGTTGAGATTGAGATTCCTAATGGCTTTATCCTGGCATTTCTTCCCGAAAATAGTGACATTGTAGCGAGTGCCGAATCAGGAAATGGGGGTAAAGCTCGCGCTACAGCAGCAGGTGTGTTTGGCTTCAGACAGTTTCGCGGCTTTCGCACCCCCGAAAGTGACTTTACTGCAAGTTCCGAACTGGGGATAGATGGGACTTTGGAAATCATCACACCCGATAGACGACTGGAGGAATTACCACTAGAGTTTGCAGATATCAACATTGCTCAGGATTGTGATGCACTGCGGCGACAACCACAGAGTCGATTTGTCGTGACTGGACGAGGAGGTTTGCCACCGAATGCTCAAGAAGCACTGAACATTGATGCGGTTGAGGTGGATTTAGTCAGGCGAAACTCTGAGGGAGAAACGCGATCGCATCAAAATACTGCCATGAACCCGACTCAGCCTCAATCATCTCAACTGGTGGAAGCTCAAGGGTGGGTCATGAATGATAATGGTCAGGTGATTCTCACTGCTAGTGCATCTACGGTTACGCCTCATAGTTCCTGGCAGGGAATCCCTAATTGTCCCACACTCGATGAGAACCAAGGGCGTTAATGTAGTAATTATTTTTGGGCAAGAGTATTCTTTTCAACGACCATCTCTTGCCAAGACATTGGGGAATCAGAGCAAGACAATGGCAAGAAAAAAATCTAGATTTTTTCCAAAATTCCAACGCCTACGAAAGCAAGTACACCAAGGAACCCAACGATTGGGAACCTTACTCATGCTTTTAATTATGTTCTTGAGCGCAGCCGTATTGCCCACGTTTGCTCATGTTGCAGCAGAATCAGCCATTGTTCAAAATGTGTCCGATGCCCAAGCCTTGGAGCAACAAGGTAGAACCCTGTACGAAGCCGAACAATTTTCTGAAGCAGTACAACTTTGGCAGCAAGCAGCATCAGCCTTTCAAGCCCAGGGTAATGAACTGAGCTTGGCGATGACATTGAGTAATCTCTCCCTAGCTTATCAGCAACTTGGACAGTGGCAAGATGCAGAGCAAGCGAGTACACAAAGTCTGAACTTGTTGCAAACTCACCAACAATCGGACAATTCAAATGAGAAAGCGCAAATTCTTGCCCAAGCCCTTGATGTTCGAGGCCGCCTACAATTCGCCCGAGGACAAGCGGAAGATGCTCTAGAAACATGGCAACAAGCAGAGTCTATTTACGCTCAAATTGCCGATAAAGACGCACAAATTCGTAACCAGATTAACCAAGCACAAGCTTTGCAAACTTTAGGGCATTACCGCCAAGCGCAAAAGATATTAGTTCAACTCCGACAAACGCTGCAAAACTTACCCAACTCTACTCTCAAAGTTGCCGGATTGCAGAGTCTCGGCAATATTCTCCGATTGGTAGGAGACTTAAACGAATCACGGCAGGTTTTAGAGCAAAGTTTACAAGTTGCACAATCGTTAAAATCTCCTCAATCTGTTAGTGATAGCCTACTCAATCTTGGTAACATAGCCCGTTCTCAAGCTGACACTAAAGTGGCTTTAGAATACTATCAACAAGCCGCTACTGCCTCGACTTCACCCACGAATGCACTTCAAGCTCAACTCAATCAACTGAGCTTATTACTAGAAATCCAGCAACCCAGTGCTGCCCAATCACTATTTCCCAAAATCCAACCCATTATCGCCCAATTGCCCCCGAGCCGCAAAGCAATCTATGCTCGAATTAACTTAGCCCAAAGTCTGACAAGACTTAAACAACAGTCCCCCACAGATACCCCATCCTGGTTAGATATCGCTCAGTTGTTGTCAACTGCTATCGAGCAAGCCAAAAGCCTCAAAGACTCACGAGCAGAATCTCATGCCCTCGGAGCTCTAGGTGGAGTATATGAAAAAACCCAGCAATTTTCTATTGCCCAAAATCTGACCCAGGAAGCTTTGTTGATGGCTCAAGCGATCGCAGCACCCGATCTAGCTTATCAGTGGCAATGGCAACTAGGACGATTACAGGTTGGAGAGGATATCAAAGGTGCGCTAACTGCCTATAATGAAGCCTTCAAAACACTGCAATCCCTACGTGGTGATTTGGTTGCCATTAACCCAGATGTGCAATTTTCGTTCCGGGAAAGCGTGGAACCGGTCTATCGACAGTTCGTGGATTTGCTGCTGCGGCCTCAAACCCCTCCTTTGCAAGGGGAGACAGGAGAATCGCCAAATCAAGAAAATCTTTACAAAGCCCGTGAAGTGATCGAAGCACTCCAATTGGCAGAACTCGATAACTTTTTTCGGGAAGCCTGTTTACAACCCCAGCAGCAGCTTGACCAAGTGGTTGACCAACAAGCTCCAACAGCCGCTATTATTTATCCTATTATTTTGCCAGACCGCATTGAAGTTATCCTCAAGTTGCCCGAACAACCCCTGCACCATTATGTCACTCTTATCTCTCAGACCGATGTGGATAATACAATTGAGCAACTGCGGCAAAATTTAATACGACCGTTCACGACTCGCGAAGCTCAGTCTTTATCGCAACAGGTCTATAACTGGTTACTTCAACCCGCTTTAGTAGAGCTTCAGAATAGTAATATTGATACATTGGTCTTCGTGCTGGATGGTGCTTTGCGAAACATCCCAATGGCAGCGCTCTACGATGGCAAGCAGTATCTTGTAGAAAACTATAGTATTGCCCTTGCTCCTGGTTTAAGTTTAATTGACCCCAAACCCTTGAAAGACCAAAAACTGAAAGCTTTAGCCGCCGGAGTATCCGAAGCGCGTTTGGGATTTTCTGCACTCCCTAACGTGGAAAAAGAATTAGAAGAAATTCAGTCTGAGGTTCCAGCTTTTGTACTGCTCGATCGCCAATTTACCACCCAAACGTTCCAAAATCAGATTAAGTCTCTATCTGTTCCCGTCGTTCATTTAGCCACTCACGGACAGTTTAGTTCTAACGCTGATGAAACTTTCATTCTGGCTTGGGATGAGAAAATTAACGTCAATGAGTTGAGATACTTACTGGAAACCAGAGACCAAAGTCAGCCTGATGCGATCGAATTGCTCGTCCTGAGTGCTTGTCAAACAGCCACAGGGGATAAGCGAGCCGCGTTGGGACTAGCTGGAGTAGCAGTGCGGGCAGGAGCACGCAGTACTATTGCTTCTTTGTGGTACGTGGATGATGAATCTACGGCAGTACTCATGAGTCAGTTCTATCGAGAGTTTGTTAATACAGGACTCACGAAAGCTGAAGCCCTCCGTCGTGCTCAGCTAGCTCTTTTGCAAAATCCTCAGTACCAACGTCCGAGGTTTTGGGCTCCCTACGTCCTCGTCGGAAATTGGCTCTAGTGGAAGAAGGCAGGAGTCATATCAAATCCAGTTAAATGACCATAAAATTTGTAGGGGCGGGTTTAGGAATCAATTTTGGGCAGTACCGAAAACATAACATCAAAACCCGCCCTTACCAGAATCTGGTTATTCAAACGGATTCAATATCAGAAGGCAGAAAAGTAAGCTGAAAAAGCTTTATTTTGAATTTTTACTTTTGAATTGCACAGCATTTTACTAGGGGCTTGGTTGCGATCGCGTTTAAGCCAACATTGTTTAATAAAGCAGCCCAATTTACATTTTGTGAGTTAGTACGGTAAAGTTTTGAAGCAATCATCAGTGCATCGTACCAAAAACCCTCTTGGGCATAAAGGGTAAGACGCTGTGGTGGTGTTGCTTTTTCTAACTGACTTTTTAAAGCTGGAGTCAGTTCAACCCTTTGCACCAACCCTTCAACAAAAATGGTTTTCTGAGGGTTACAGAAAAGTTCGATGCCCCAACGATACCGCTTGCCAATTTCTAAGGGGGCTACTGTAGATGGCAGCGAGATGCTGACAACCCCTGGCGTCCCGCTTACGGTTAAGGGAGTTTGATAAATAGTCTCCTCAGTCGCTTCATCTTGCAGCACAAACTCTGCTGAAAGTTGACGTGAATCAGCCACATAAAACCAGAATGTGGGATGAGCACTAGTCGTTAGTCCCCAACCACTACTCGGAACTAAGGCTGTGAGTCCCTGTTCTTCAGTCTCAGTAAGCTGCTTTTGCTCACTCTCAGAGTCACACTCCCCCCGCGAACCTCCGCCGGTAGTGGTTTGAGGTTTACCGATGTCAGGGGGTGGTGGGGGCGTATTGAAAATTAAGGTTTCGCTGAGGTTTGAGGCCGGATTTTGCCCAAAGTTATTGGGTTTTTCAGACTGTGCCAATACAGGCAACCAGCCCAGCGAAGCCAAACCAATCATAAAAGCGAGTACAGCGTCCCGGAAATAGTTCACCCGTTCAAAACGCTTAAAAAGCTTACTGTACAAGCTTTCTTCCCGTCTGCCTCCTGCCTTCTGACTTCTGTCTCCTGCCTCCTGACTTCTGTCTCCTGCCTTCTGACTTCTACCTACTCCTACGGAGAACGCTTCGCGAACTGCCTTCTTGCAAAGATGCACTTTAAACTGAGCCATCATTCTTGCGTTATAGAGAGTTGCTGCTGTCGCTGTTGGGGGGACATTCTATAAGTGAGTATCGTTACGCTAGTGACACCTAACGCGATCGCTGACGGGACGAGAGGCACCCACAGACCTTGAGTTAACAAGCCAAAGCTAAGTCCATATAAAACTCCAAGTGTAACTCCACTTGCCAATCCTAGATATCGGATTGACCTCAAGTGCCAAGCTGCCACACCTCCGACTATAGACCATCCCCAAACCCACAAAAGCTCACCCCACAACGGCCAAACGCCTATGAGTGAACGCCCATCTTGAACCGCACTCAGAATCTGACTGACCATTTGAGCGTGAACAATGACCCCTGGCATTGCCTCATAAGTTCCCCGGCCAGTACTGTAGGGGGTGGTAAAGCGATCGCCAGCGCTTTGGGCAGTTACACCAATTAGGATAATTCGATCTTTGACTTTATCGGGAGAAACTTTACCGGCCAGCACATCTTTTAGGGTGACTTGTTCAGCCACCTCTAGGGCAGAATGATAGGAACGGCGATAATTGAGCAAGCTTTGATATCCCCAGTCATCCAGCCGCTGATAGCCGCCCTGATGCGATCGCAAGCGCTTGAAGATGACTGTACCTAACTGTAATTCCTGTTGTGGAGTATACCGGGCAGTGATACCCTCTTGTTGCAAATAACGGAATGCCAGCCGAGCACTGAGAGCATAAGGGGTAGTACAAGGAGAATTGGCATCGGGATGCATCGCAAATAAATGGCGGCGAACAACCCCATCGGAGTCTTGTACAAAGTCGCTAAATCCTTGGCGTTCTGCTGGAATATGTGGTGGTGGTGCAATACCTGGGTCGTTAAGCTTAGGTGTACTAACTTTGCAAATGGCAAAAAAGTTTTCACTGTTTTGTAAGCGAGTCGCTAAATCCGTTTCGTTGACTGGAAAATCACGGTAGATATCTAAACCAATGGCACGGGGTTTATGAGATTCTAGTTTCTCCAAAAGTCGAATCAGTGCGAGATCAGAAAGCGACCCTTTTCTATGCTGTTGCTCTGGAATTTGAAAATCGGATTCAGTAACGGTGACAATTAATAGACGCTGGTCTTGCGGTTCATCGGTTCGCAATCGTAATAAATGGTCATAAGCTTCGAGTTCTAAAGGCTGGAGTATTCCCAGCCACCGCCCACCCATGATTAAGGTGGTGATGATGGTACTGGCCAAGAGTAGTGTTGAGAAATAGTTCCTCTTGGGCAGTATTTGATGATGTCGTACCTTGGCAGTGTCTGCCACAAAATTAACCTCTTTTGCACTGCACCACTCTTGCCAAGTTGTTGGCACTTCAGCCGGATTTTGGCAGATAGTAGGCAACCAAGTTGCACAGGGAAATTGGCTCTCCAGTTTTTGCAGTCGTTCTCGTGCCTCTCGTACCGAAGCGTATAAAGTTTGTCCTTGGGAAAAAGTGAGTAAAAAATGTCTTAAAAATTCGTGGGCGATCGCATCTGCCACGGGTTCTCGCATGACAATCACCTGTGGAATGTGCAAATCGGCTAAATCTTGCGCTAAGCCTAAGCCATCACAGGAGTTGAAAATAGCTAACTTCAAGCCTCGTTCTATCGCTTTTTTGAGGGCAAATCTTAATTTTTCCAGCGTTAAACTTTCGGTTGAATTGAGTTGAATCACTCCTTTCCCTTGACTGGAACTATGTCCGGCAAAAAAGAGGATATCCCACTCCTGCCATAGCCACTCATTTAATGTTTCTGATTGCGGTTCAACTAAAAATTCTATTTCCGCTTGCTGGGATAATTGCTCTAAAAATTTTCGGTCTTTCTCCAAATCAATTCCTTGACCATTTCCGAAAATTGCCAGAATTCTAACTTTGGATTTGAGTGATTTTATGCTTAATTTTTCTACTCGTTGATACTCGGATGTGCTTAAAGCCAATTCCGCTTTAGAGTAATGTTCAAAAAACTCCCACAGATGCCAGGGGAGCCTACGTAATTGTTTGTCATTCGTTTCGATGATGAATCTAATTTCTTCCGCAAAATTTAGTCTCGTTCGTAATTGTTGGTCGATTTTGCGAAACGATTCTGAGTGAAACCAAGCGTTAATTTTGTCTGACAAGCACTGGCATAAATCATTAAAATCAACTTCGGAAACATTCGTCACGTCTGCTTCTTCAATTTCCAGGCGAGTACTCCATCCTCGACGAGAGTACAGAGCCGAATAGAGCAACTGCCAATCTCGATACAGTTCAGGAAGTTCTGGTGCTGGGGGTAAACTGCCAGTAAATTTCATTGGGTAAGGGTTACTTCCTTCCCAAAGCTCTGCTGTAACGGCAGGAAAACCGTTGTTTAGATTGCCATTTCCGAGGCTTAAAACAACTAGCTTACTCATTACCCGCTTAGATTACGAACGTCTCCATTATTGTGGCGTTACCATAGGTGATTTGGATGTTAAATCCTTCTCCCGGTAAACCTCGAAATCGTTTAAGTTGGATGTAGTTATCTCGGTTTCTTGATTGAACTTTCTGGAGAGTTTGTCCGGATACTGAGAGTAAACTTAGTTTGAGATTAGATGGCAGAAATGTTTCTCCATTCATAGGATGAACCTGCACTAAAATACCTAATTTCTGTTCTGATTCTGGTGTAATTGCCACCAGCATAGCTATGGATTGATTTCCTAGTTGTACTCCTAAATCAATCAGTTTGGCGCGCTGGATTGTTACCTCGCTCAATTGAGAGTCACTGCGGAAACTGAAAGCCATATTCTCCACACCAAAAATCGATTCGAGAGATTGCCAATTTGCCTCGAAGAGATTCTTAAACCATTGGCTGAGGTTTACCGATATTGTGGCTGATTCAGGTTGCTCGATTTGACGCAAATGTTCTAGCATATCTTCGAGCGATCGCAAATGAGCGATAGGTAATTCCCCACTTTCTGGTACTGTTTCAGTAAATCCCAGTACTGTTGCTCTTTGCAGTGATGAGTCGAGCTGTACAGCTACATAGCCTATTCGATCTGACCAGACTTCTGGCGGAATTTGGACAACTTGATAGGGTGGTAATATCGGAATACACTCTAATTTTCCGCAATTTTTTACCTCCAAATCGGCAATATTCATCAGAGAGTACATCACCGGGTTATAACTATCGCTAGCTTCCCAATCTGTTTCAATACCCATGCAGCGCAGGTAGAAGTTTACGGCAGATATCGCTAATGTATTTAAATAGATTTGTTTGGATTTTTGAGGATTACTTTGCCGCTTACAAAACTGTTCTGCTTTCGCATGAGCTGATGAACTGAGAGGAACAAGAAAGGTTGAAGGTTCGGATATATTTATCATTTTTGGTTCGGGTTAATTTTTGCTTGTGATTATTTTAATTACTATATTTTCTTATATAGGGTGAAAATTTATTTAAACATCGAGAATAAAAGCTACTAACCGTTGAAACTTTTAAGTTAAATTTTTCTGCAATTTCTTTCCATGATTTACCTGAAAACCTTTGTAATGCTATAGATTGAAAATTAGCTAATGGGTAATTCGTAATAGTTTCTTTTTTAAAAATATTATCTGAATCTAATTCAATACATTCTTTAATGATTTCTGTTAAACTTTCATTCTTTGGTGAAGAGACGAATTTATCTAAGTCTGATAAGGTCATCCGTTTAATTGTTTTTTGCTCTAAATGCTTGGGAATGGCTTCTTTAAAAAATCGCCGCTCTAGCAGCATATTAACCCATCCCATTACAGTGGCACGTTCAGGGTCATACTTTTCAATATTTTGGCAAATATAAAGTAAAAGTTCCTGTAGGGCATCATCATAAATATCTTGATAAATCCCTAAAAATTGACCTGAGTGTGGGCGACAAAGCCTACCCGATTGCAGAATTTCATTCACTAGCTGCCTTAAAGCAAGCTGCCTCCCTGGTGTTAGTGGTGGGTGCTGCTGAGCAATGAGTGCTAACTGTTTCAGTTGCTCATCTTTTTCGTCTTTATCCGTCTTATTCATTGAAGTCCCCAAAGCTGTTCAAGTGGCATTGTAAACCTCTATATTTGTCTCGCTCCATATTGGGCAATTTACTGCCAAACGTAACTTTTCTTTACAAATCTAGGAAATAGTACCTAATGCAAACAAGGGTTAAAGCCCTTACTACGAACCCAATTTGCTCAAAAAGACCGATAACCAATAACAAAAAAAGGCAAAAGAAAAGAAACTTCTCCTTTGCCTTTTCACTATTTTTTGTGGCTCACTTTATCGGTCTACTGAACCCATAATGATATCAATACTACCCAAAATTGCCATGATATCAGCCACTTTTACCCCTCGCAGAAGATGAGGTAAAATCTGCAAATTGTTGAAATCAGCAGCGCGAATTTTCCAACGCCAGGGGAAGACATTATCATCTCCCATAATGAAAATTCCCAGTTCCCCTTTGCCGCTTTCGAGACGGACGTAATGTTCACCTTTAGGGATTTTAAATGTTGGGGCAATTTTCTTACCAATAAACTGGTATTCAAAATCATTCCACTCGGATTTCTTCCCTTCGGCCATGCGCTTGGCTTCTAGGTTTTCGTAAGGGCCACCCGGAATTTTTTTCAAGCCTTGGCGAAGAATTTTAACCGACTCGCGCATCTCGCGAATTCGCACAATATAACGGGCGAAGCAATCCCCTGCCGTTTCCCAATGTACATCCCAGTCGAGTTCGTCGTAGCACTCATAGTGGTCAACTTTCCGCAAATCCCACTTGACGCCAGACGCTCGCAGCATCGGGCCTGAGAGTCCCCAATTAATGGCTTCTTCTTTGGTAATAGTACCAACCCCTTCAACACGGCGACGGAAGATGGGGTTATCGGTAATCAAGCGTTCGTATTCGTTTACCCGCTCGTCAAAGTAATTACAGAAATCTTCGCACTTATCAAGCCAACCATAGGGTAAATCAACGGCTACACCACCAATGCGGAAATAGTTATTGTTTACCATCCGCTGTCCTGTCGCCGCTTCCCATAAGTCGTAAATCATCTCCCGTTCCCGGAAAATGTAAAAGAAGGGCGTTTGGGCACCCACGTCAGCCATGAATGGCCCCAACCACAGCAGGTGATTGGCAATCCGATTCAATTCCAGCATAATCACGCGGATGTAGCTGGCGCGTTTGGGGACGGGAATATCCGCTAATTTTTCTGGCGCATTGACAGTAATCGCCTCATTGAACATTCCCGCCGCATAGTCCCACCGACTGACGTAGGGGACGTACATAATATTCGTGCGGTTTTCGGCAATTTTCTCCATCCCTCGATGCAGGTAGCCAATCACCGGTTCGCAATCGATGACATCCTCGCCATCTAGGGTAACGATGAGCCGTAACACTCCGTGCATTGAAGGATGGTGTGGGCCCATATTGAGCACCATTGGCTCGGTTCTGGTTTCGATTTTTGCCATAAATTAGCAGTTTTCCCTCTGGAGCAAGTTGAACAGTGGCAACAAGAGACAGTCAGCTTCTTATATTAGTAGAGTTAGGTTTTAGGATTCATGATCAGTTTAAGCCGAGCCATGACCCACTCAACCTACCCGTACAGTTGTATTTAACAATGGACAACAAAGGACAGACAACTGGTGAATGTCGCTTATCGCTGATATTTGATAGGTTTATCAGAGCCAGCCTGCTGCAATATTATTGATTTTTGTTGCAACTCTTTAATTATTATATGAAGACAGATGCAAAAGAGGCGAACACGACGGTATTTTCACACGTCCCAGTACTGAGTCAGGAGTTAATTGCTGGCTTGGATATTCGTCCGGGTGGACATTACCTAGATGCTACTGTGGGGGGAGGCGGCCACAGCCAGTTGATTTTATCAGCAGCACCTGATGTTCAACTGACGGCGATTGATCGCGATGAGCAAGCTATCTGTGCTGCTCAAACAAAGTTAGAACCTTATGGCGATCGCGTCCAATTTTGGCACGGTAATTTTGCGGAATACGAACCCGGTGATAGTTTATTCGATGGCATTATTGCAGATTTAGGCGTAAGTTCTGCTCAATTCGATATTCCAGAGAGAGGGTTTAGTTTTCGTCATACTGCTGATTTGGATATGCGGATGGATCGGCGTCAGTCTTTTACTGCTGCTGATGTGATCAATCAGTGGGATGCTACCCAACTAGCAGATGCCTTTTATAATTACGGAGAAGAACGACTCTCACGACGAATTGCTAGGGCAATTGTGGAAAAGCGTCCATTTCAGACCACAACCGAACTTGCCGATGCGATCGCATATAGCGTTCCTCGTAAATACCGCTATGGCAGAATTCATCCCGCCACTCGCGTTTTTCAGGCATTACGCATTGTCGTCAACCAAGAAATTACCTCTCTAGAAAAGTTTCTTAACTGTAGCCCCAATTGGCTCAAATTAGGGGGCAAAATAGGTATTATCACCTTCCATAGTCTGGAAGATCGTCTCGTGAAGCATAGCTTTCGAGACTCACCTCTGTTGCGGGTACTAACTAAAAAGCCAATTACACCGCAAGAGCAGGAACTAAAAGACAACCCTCGCTCACGTTCTGCTAAGCTCAGACTAGCCGAACGCATCAGTTAATAATCTTTCTTGAGAGTTTTTAGTGGTAAAAATATGACTTGGTGGCATGATGAGATTCAACAACTTAGACAAGAAAATGAGCAACTTAAACAACAGCTAGCCAATCAACCCTGCTGTATGCAATTAATTGCTCAATATTTGAGAGAAAAGGAGGGGAAAGAAGAATCTGTTACAGTGATTAACAATAGACCTAGCATTTATGCAGAACTTCTTCAATTTAAATCCTGGGTCGAGCAGAGAGCAGCCAGTAGTAGAAATAGAATACTTCAATAGATCAAAAGGGTAGTCCAAAAGCTTTCGGGACTTAACAAAAGCAGAAATTTGAATAGTGCGAAATCGCCTGTTAAGAATATGCAAGAACGAGTAGAGCGCTTGATTGTTGAGAAATTCACACTGCCGATGCTTCATAGATTGACACAATACATCCGCAACTGTGCAACTAACCGATAGCTTAATTTATAAGGTTCACAATTTCTTCACAAGTCTTTTATAAGCTAAGCTATAGCACCGCAGTAGCTATCAAGTAGCCATATGTTATTCCATCTTTTTTGTGAATTTCCGGATGGCTCATCCCAGTATTTACATCTACGTACCTCTACAAAGCAAGAGGCATTCCGGCAAGCCATCCGAGTTTATTGCGCTTCTGTTGTACTTTTGATTATTAGCAGTTTCGATCCCGATTGTAGGTTGTTAGGGTTGGAGAATGAATCAGAGGTTGATAAATAGTAACGTGCCGAGGGGCGTATAAGTATACGCTCCTTTTTTTTGGGGAATTTTTTGGCTTTCTTATACCAATTTCATTAAATAGTACTACACTCTGACCCCCCTAACCCCCCTTGTTAAGGGGGGAAATAAGAATAGTATTTGTTGCAGGACTTTATGAAATTGGTATTACTACTCGACTGCTCGTAGGGGCGCACATCGGTGCGCCCTTATTATATGTAGAGTTCTATTGGGTAAGGGCGTATCAACATACGCCCCTACTTTTTGTTACCTAGCTGCCTTGGCAATGAGCTGTGTTTGTTCGCTAGCAGGCACTTGACGGTAAGTAGTGAACTCCATTGAGAAGGTAGCTTGTCCAGAGGTGAGCGATCGCACCACCCTAGAATACCCAAACATTTCCTTCAAGGGTACTTCAGCAGAAATCACTGCATACCCTTCCATTGTCTGGGAACCCAACACCAAACCACGCCGAGAGGATAAATCGCCGTGTATCCGTCCTACATACTCATTCGGTGTCTCCACTGCCACAAGCATGATGGGTTCTAGGATAATGGGTTTAGCGATCGCCAAGGCTTGCTGGAAGCCATGCTTAGCTGCCACTCGGAACGCCATTTCCGAAGAATCCACCACATGGTATGAACCTCCTTCTAAAATGACCTTAACTCCAGTGACTGGATAACCAATAAGAACTCCGCTTTCCATTGCGCTGCGGAACCCCTTCTCACAAGCAGGGATAAACTGCGAAGGAATTGCACCACCGACAACGCGGTTTTCAAACACAAACGGTTGATCACAAGGTTCAATTCGACCGATGACATGAGCATAAGCACCGGAACCTCCGGACTGATGCTTGAATCTGTAGTTGAATTTCCCAACCTGCGAGATCGTTTCGCGGTACGCTACAGCAGGCGCACCCGCATAAACCTCCGCTTTGTATTCCCGCTTCATCCGCTCAAGATAGATTTCTAGATGCAGTTCACCCATCCCTGAAATCAGGGTTTCATTCGATTCGGAGTCAACGCTAACCCGGAAGGTTGGATCTTCACGCATAAAGCGATTGAGCGCTTTCGACATCCGATCCACATCCTCCTGATGCTTGGGGGTAACACTGAGGGTAATCACCGGTTCTGGTACGAACATTCCTTCTAGGGAGAGGTTTCCTTGCGAACAAAGGGTATCCCCAGAAGCACAGTTCACACCAATCAGTGCCACAATATCACCCACTGTCGCTTCTGCAATCTCTTGCCGATGGTTGGCGTGCATCCGCACAAATCGCCCAATCCGCAACCGCCGACCCGTCCGGGTATTGTAGAGGGTATCCCCTTTGCGGAGTGTGCCGGAGTAGATGCGAGTATAGGTTAGCTGTCCGGTTTCCTCGTCGGTAAGTTTGAACGCTAGCGCGACAAGGGGGCTATCGGAGTCAGGATAGACATTAACCGACTCATTCGTTTTGGTGTCGATCGCCTTCACTACTTCCCGATCTTCCGGTGAGGGTAGGTAAAGCGTAACTGCATCCAAGAGGTTTTGCACCCCTTTATTTTTGTAGGCTGAACCCATGAGTACGGGAGTGAGTTCGAGGCTTAAGGTTGCCTGACGAATTGTCTCCCAAATCATCTGTTTGGGAACCTGTTCATTCTTAACAAGTTTCTCCATCATCGGTTCTGAGAACATGGAGAGGTGATCGAGCATCTTTTCCCGTGCTTCTTGCGCTTCAGCTTGCAAGTTTTCAGGAATAGGTAAAATTAAGTGTTCCTCTCCTTTTTCTCCAGCAAAATAATTGGCGGTCATCTCAATTAAATCAATGACACCTTCAAATTGGTTCTCACTGCCGATAGGATACTGAAGGGATACGGCATTTAAACTCAGTTTATCCCTAAGTGCTTGCACAACCCGGAATGGATTTGCACCTACGCGATCCATCTTATTAATGAAGGCAATACGCGGCACTCGATAGCGCTTCATCTGCCTGTCTACTGTAATCGATTGCGGCTGGACACCGGCCACCGCACACAGCACCATAATCGCACCATCAAGAACCCTGAGCGCCCGTTCGACTTCAATCGTGAAATCGACGTGTCCGGGAGTATCGATTAGGTTGATTTGGGTATCATGCCAGACACAGGTGGTAGCCGCAGAGGTGATGGTAATCCCCTTCTCGTTCTCCAGTTCCATGTAGTCCATTGTGGCTCCTGCACCACCTCCCCGAATTTCTTCAATTTTGTGGATTTTGCCCGTGTAGAAAAGAATTCGCTCGGAGAGTGTGGTTTTTCCAGAGTCGATGTGGGCAGAAATTCCAATGTTTCGGATGTTACTTCGGGGAATCATAAAACTGGCTCCTTTTTTGCCAGAGTAATGGACAAATAGTTGCCGCTTGCAGGGCAATATTCTAATTGTATTACATTTATGCTACAAAATGTCAAGAGTGTGGATGGGTGGAGCGTTAGTGCTTGATTTAATTGTGCTAAATAGGAAAAGACAGGATTGGAGTGAAGTTATGAAGCGATCGCGCCTAAAGATTAATTGATGTTGGCATGGTAGGGGCGATCGCTCTCCAGTAAAGTATTCCATGACGTATTAGCAATCAAATAGTGGAAGCTCAACCAAGAGAGATTAAGAACTATCTAACAGCAGATGGGAGAAACCCCTTTGAAGAATGGCTTAATGATCTTAGGGATATTAGAGCCAGAGCTAAAATCAGAAATAGGCTTAAGCGAGTCGAGTCAGGAAATTTAGGAAACTACGCTGGAGTTGGAGAAGGAGTCTGTGAACTTAAAATTGACTACGGTTCAGGGTATCGGGTGTATTTTGGGCAAATAGGGTCAACAGTAGTACTGCTCCTGTGTGGTGGAGATAAAAGTACTCAAGAACAGGACATTCTTAGAGCTAAGGAATATTGGAGAGATTATGAAGAACGTGAAAGCACCAACCAGTAGAAGTTACCGCGAATACCTGCTTTCATCGCTCAAAGACCCCCAAGAGGCTGCTGCTTATATAGAGACTTTTTTGGAATTGGACGAAGAAGGTTTTGAACCTGAACTGCTCCGTTGCGCTCTCAAAGAGGTGATGGAGGCGCGTGAGCAGATGAACAATCTCTCGGAAGAAGCTACAAAGCGCTATGAAAAACTAGACAAGATGCTGTTAGAAACAAAAGGTGCTGAAATTTATAGTCTGATTGAATTGCTGGATGCACTGGGGTTTCGCATTGCGGTAAGCGAAGCTATGCCGTAGGCTTATCGCTTCCAAGGATTAATTGATGATGGCTTGGTGAGTGCGCTCGCTTTCTGGTAGAGGAGCGATCACCTATACCTCAGCGATCGCAATCCTTTTCGAGCAAGATCAAGCAGACTTCATGGATACAATCAGAGGGAAAAGGTTCTTTTTGTGAAACATGGCTGAAATTGTCACGCTTGAACTTCCCGAAACGCTGGCACAACGAGCCAAGGAAATTGCTGTTCTGACGAACCGACGACTTGAAGATGTGTTAGTTGAATGGATTGATCGTGCTAGTACAGAACTCCCGGTGGAGTCACTACCCGATGATTGGGTTTTGGCACTGTGCGATATGCAGATGGAGCCAGAGCAGCAAGAAGCGTTGAGTGAGCTTTTGGAGCGCAATCGCGAGGGGCAACTTAATGATGGAGAAGCCAATCAACTCGATGAGTTGATGCAGGTTTACCGAAGTGGCTTAGTACGCAAGGCGCGAGCGTTGAAAGTGGCGGTTGAGCGTGGTTTGAGATCTGCTTTTAATTAAAGGTAATGGCTCGTACATACATACCTGTAGAGGTGGAACGTCGTGTTCGTGCTGCTGCTCGCAATCGCTGCGGCTACTGCTTGAGTCCCCAACATTTAGTAATGGCACGTTTGGAAATTGAACATATTATCCCCATTGCAAAACAAGGTAGCAATGATGAATCCAATTTGTGGCTAGCCTGTCCTCTTTGCAATCGCTACAAAGGTGATAAAACTACGACAGTTGACCCGGAGACTAGCGAGACAGTCAATCTTTTTAACCCGCGTACTCAAGTTTGGTCTGAGCATTTTCAGTGGACTGAAGATGGTCTGCGTATTGTTGGACGAACCCCAACTGGTCGAGCAACAGTAGCAGCTTTACATCTGAGTGATGACCCAGATGCGATAGAGGTTCGTAGTTATTGGGTGATGGCTGGTTGGCATCCTCCAGAGGATTAGGAATCGCTAACTCCAAATTTTTAGATACAATAGCTCATTCGTACTAGAGTTTGTTTGAGACGAGTTAAACCCGTCGCTTAATCTAATCATCATTGGAGTAATTGCATCACTAATGACAGCTAAAAATATGAAAATTAAAAGCAAAAACTTGCCTCACAGAACTTTGCCTAAAAATGGGGATATAAACCTAACTGAATTATTTAAAAAGGCTGGAAAACAACTAAGTCATTTCTTTGATAACAAAGATAACAAAGTAAAAATTCTTGAAGATATTTCTCAAGAGACAAAGATTCCTCTAGAAGAACTAATATATCGGGTAACAATAAATGGAAAATATAATGTTTGGATAAATAAAATATTGATAATCCGTATGGAGATAGAAGAATGGGCTAACAAAGCTAACAAAATCAGATTGAAGAAGAAATACGAGAGCGATTAAAAGCACAACTTGGTGGAGATAAGCAAGCCACAAGGATAGGGCAAATTGACCTTTTAACCAAAAAAGAGATTATTGAAATTAAGGTTATTGATAAATGGAAGGAAGGTGTAGGTCAATTAATACTGTTTGGAAAGATATACCCCAATCACTCCAAGCGATTACACCTGTTTGGTAATTTTCCTACGCGAATAAAACCAGAATTCTCTACGGAATTATTAACTAAAGAATTAATAGAAGAATTTTGTAATGATTTCAACATCAAAGTCATTTTGGAGGCTCCCATTTTAGGAAAGGAACTGGGTATGAATGTGAGTAAAAAAAATGGAATAGAAGATAGTGATTGTATGCAATTGAGATTATTTGAATGATGAAATTTTCCTGTCTCTGCTGACAGTTAAGCTCGATTATTCTTAGCTAAAAATGAGTGGAACGCTCTCCTACTCCTAATCTCAGCAGAAGCTAGAATTTTGGCGCGATCGCAGACTGGCATTATTGGGTTGATCGAGGGTACGAGTTATGAAATTAGGGGAGGCTTGGCGGTTAGAAACCGCAGCTATACAAACAAAACCCGCCTACGCGGGTTATCTTATTAAATCCCTTTTGTTAGTCCGCGCAGGCGGCCTACCCTACTCTTCGAGAACCCTTCGCGAACGTTTGTGTAGCCACGAATTCCAAGAAGCTGTTGGCGAATTAGTGGAGGGTCAAGCCCCTCACCCAGTCGCTA